>NZ_JPLA01000056.1 GCF_001010355.1 Dyella japonica DSM 16301
CCTACGGAGCGATACACCCAAGCGTGGCTGTCGCGCACAGGGTGCGCTCCCACAGACAAGACGGCGGGGCTGAGGCGTTCGAAGGCCAACTGTAGAAGGCCTCCCAACCCAGGCGTCAGGAAGCCGCTATCACCCGCGTCGAATTTCCGACTCCCACCCGAAAACCCACTCCCAGGTCCAGCGTCAAATCCACGCAAACCCAGCAACGGTGCGGCCTCCCAGTCGTCTCCTGAACCGTGGCACGCAACTTGCTCAAACCGTCCCGCGGCCCCCGCCGCAGGAGTGAGTGATGAGTTCGATCAACGACAACCTGTTCGGATTGCACACGCAGGCGCTCGATACGTGGCAGCGGCGCAGTGAGGTGTTGGCGAGCAATCTGGCCAATGCGGATACGCCGGGATATCTCGCGCGTGATGTCGACTTCAAGAAGGCGCTGGCCAGTGCGAGCGGCAACGGCAACACGCTGGCGATGACCATCACCCAGCCGGGGCAGATCAACCCGCAGGCGCAGTCGGCGCAGCAACTTGCGTATCGCACGCCCACGCAACCGTCGATGGACGGCAACACGGTGGACACGCAGGTCGAGCAGGCGAATTTCGCCGCCAACGGCGTGCATTACCAGGCGAGCCTGTCCTTTATCACGGCGCAGATCCACATGCTGCGCACGGCCATCACCGGAGGCCAGAGCTGATGTCCTTATTCAAGATCTTCGATGTCTCCGGTTCGGGCATGGCGGCGCAGTCGCTGCGGCTCAACACGGTGGCGTCCAACCTCGCCAATGCCGACAGCGTGTCGAGCACGCCCGAAGGCGCATATCGGGCGAAGGAGCCGTTGTTTTCCGCGGTGCAGCGCGCGATCGGCGGTGCCAAGACCACCGATGCGGACAGTGCCGTGGGCGTGCAGGTGAAGGGCGTGACCGAGAGCCAGGCCGATGTGCAGGCGCGCTACGAGCCGGGCAACCCGATGGCGGATGACACGGGCTACGTCTATGGCAGCAACGTCAATCCCATCGATGAGCTGGTGAACATGATCACGGCCTCGCGCTCGTACCAGAACAACGTCGAGGCGATGAACACCACCAAGCAGCTGATGCTCAAGACACTCGACCTCGGCAAGTAAGCCGGCAGGAAACCCCATGTCCACGATACCCAGCAGCACCAGCAATACCAGCAGCACGAACAACTCGAGCAGCACGTCGAACGTGAACTCGGCACTGTCGAGCACGATGACGCAGGCTGATTTCCTCAAGTTGATGACGGCCCAGCTGCAGGCGCAGGACCCGACCAACCCGGTCGACAACTCGCAGTTCGTCTCGCAGATGGCGCAGTTCAGCCAGTTGTCGGCCACGCAGCAGCTCGATACCGACCTGCAGACGATGAGCAGCACGGTGACCTCGAACATGCAGACCTCGCAGGTGCTCAGTTCGGCGAACCTGGTGAATCGCGATGTGCTGGTGCCGGCCACTTCGGCCACGTTTGACGGCACTGACGCGGTCAAGGGCGCCATCAACGTCACCGCCGCAAGCAGCCCGACGGTGCAGGTGCTCGATGGCAGCGGCAACGTGATACGCACGATTGCGCTCGGCGCACAAAGCGCGGGCCTGGCGCAGTTCAGCTGGGACGGCAAGGACGACAGCGGCAATACCGTAGCCAAGGGCACTTACACGCTGCAGGCAAGCAGTGGCTCGGGCAGCGCCAGCACCTCGCTGGACACCTATGTGTCCGGCACGGTGACGGGCGTGGGTTACGGCGGCAGCACGCTGGGCACGTACTTGCAGGTATCGGGCGTGGGCGGCGTGCCGCTCAGCCAGGTGGCACAGATTCTCTGACGCGACGCGCGTTCACTCACACGAGGAATAGAACATGGCACTCAACACGGCGCTCAGCGGCATCAACGCTGCCCAGTCCGATCTCAACGTCATCGCCAACAACATCGCCAACGCCAACACCACCGGCTTCAAGGGTTCGCGTGCGGAGTTTGCGGACATCTTCGCGGTGACCGGCCTCAACCTCAATTCCACCGCGGTGGGCAGCGGCGTCACGCTGCAGGACGTGGCACAGCAGTTCAACCAGGGCGACCTGCAGACCACCGGCAACAGCCTGGACCTGGCCATCAACGGCAACGGCTTCTTCGCGGTGAACAACGGCAGCGGCGTGCAGTACACGCGCGCCGGCGATTTCATCAAGAACTCCAACGGCTTCATCACCTCGCCGGACGGTTCGCGCCTGCAGATCTACCCGCCCAACGGCGCCGGCGGCTTCGACATGAGCACGCTGTCCGATTTCAGCTGGCAGACCGCGCAGAGCAGCGCCACGGCCACCTCGTCGATCACCTTGTCGTCGAACCTGCCGGCGAGCGCCACCGTGCCGACCAATCCGTTCAGCACCACCGATTCGACCAGCTACAACAATGCCGCGCCGGTCACGGTGTACGACTCGCAGGGCGGCTCGCACCAGGCCACGATCTATTACGTGAAGACCGGCACCAATACCTGGAACGCCAATCTTTACGTGGACGGCCAGAGCGCCGGCACACAGCCGATGACCTTCGACAGCACCGGCAAGCTCACCACGCCGACCACCGGCACCTTGGCCTTCAATCCGGTCAATCTGGGCAATGGTTCCTCGCCGCTCACGCTGTCGCTCAACGTGACCAACATCACCCAGTTCGGCACCGACTACTCGGCCGCGCCGATCATCCAGAACGGCTTCGAGGCGGGCACGTTGTCGGGCCTGGACATCGACGAAAAGGGCGTGATCACCGCGACCTATTCGAACAACCAGAGCACGCAGATCGGCCAGGTGGCGATCGCCAACTTCGCCAACGTGCAGGGCCTGCGTCAGCTGGGCAATACCACCTGGGTGGCGAGCACCGATTCGGGCCCGGCCACGATGGGTACGGCGAACTCCGGCGAGTTCGGCACCATCGAATCCGGCGAACTGGAGAGTTCCAACACGGCCGACACCACCGCGCAGCTGGTCGACATGATCCAGGCGCAGCGCAACTACCAGGCCAACGCGCAGGTGCTGTCGACCGACAACACGCTGGCCTCGTCGCTGTTCAACGCCGTCTCACGTTAATAGACCGCCATGGACCGTTCCGTCTACGTAGCGATGACCGGGGCGACGCAGATCATGCGCGCCCAGGACGCGGTGAGCCACAACCTGGCTAACGCGTCCACGGTCGGCTTCAAGAGCCAGCTTTCCGCGTTCCAGAGCGTGCCGGTGCTTGGCGATGGCACGCCGGCGCGCATCAACGCGGTGACGCATGGCATTGGCCAGAGCAGCGCGCAGGGTTCGCCGGTCAACACCGGGCGTTCGCTGGATATCTCGGTGCGCGGTCCCGGTTTCATCGCGGTGCAGGCGCCGGACGGTTCGGAAGGCTATACGCGTGCGGGCGATCTCCAGCTCACCGCTGATGGTGGGTTGACCGATTCGCGCGGCAATCCGGTGATGGGCAGTTCCGGGCCCATCACCATTCCGCCGGCCACCGATATCAGCGTGGGTTCTGACGGCACCATTTCCACGGTGCCGCAGGGGCAGGGGCCCAATTCGGTGTCGCAGATCGACCGCATCAAGCTGGTCAATCCCGATGTCGCGCAGATGACGCAGGCCGGCGACGGCCTGATGCATATGAGCGACGGCAGCACGGCGGCCGCCGACGAAAACATCACCATCGCCTCGGGCGAGCTCGAAGGCAGCAACGTCAATGCATCGGCGGAGCTGGTGAAGATGATCGCGCTTTCGCGCCAGTACGACATGCAGGTGAAGTCCATCAAGACCTCCGAGGACAACGCCGATTCCAGCCTCAAGCTGCTGCAGTCCAACTAAGCCTGACTTACACGGAGTAACCGATGTTTTCTTCCCTGTGGATTGCCAAGACCGGCCTGGACGCGCAGCAGACGCGCATGGACGTGATCTCCAACAACCTGGCCAACGCCAACACCACCGCGTTCAAGAGTTCGCGTGCGGCGTTCCAGGACCTGATGTATCAGAACAAGGGCCAGCCCGGTTCGCAGACCACCGAACAGACGCTCAATCCGTCGGGCCTGATGCTGGGCACCGGCGTGAAAGTGGTGGGCAACGAAAAGCTGTTCACCGAAGGCAACCTGACCCAGACCGGCGGCTCGATGGATGTGGCCATCCAGGGTCGTGGCTTCCTGCAGGTGAGCATGCCCGATGGCAGCGTGGCATATACGCGCGACGGCGCACTGCATACCGATCCCAACGGCCAGCTGGTGACCGCCGACGGCTATCCGCTGGAGCCGGCCATCACCATGCCGCCGGGCGTGCAGAACATCACCATCGGCACCGACGGCACCGTCTCGGCCACCACCACCTCGTCCGCGACGCCGCAGACGCTGGGTACGCTGCAGCTGGCCGACTTCATCAACCCCGCCGGCCTGCAGCCGCTGGGCCAGAACCTCTATGTGGAAACCGCTTCCAGCGGCGCGCCGCAGACTGGCCAGCCTGCGCTCAACGGCATGGGCTCGCTGCTGCAGGGTTCGCTCGAATCGTCCAACGTCAACGTGGTGGCCGAGATGGTCAACATGATTGAAACCCAGCGCACCTACGAAATGAATTCCAAGGCGATCAGCAGCACCGACCAGATGCTGCAAGACCTGACCGACAAGATGTGAGAACTGCCATGCTGTCCTTCCGCTTCCTCAATCGACTCAGTGTCGTGGTGGCCGTCGCCATGCTCGCCGGCTGCGTCATGCCGCAGCCGCGCGACGACCACCAGTGGGCGGCCACCATGCCGGCGGAACAGACCGCGGCGCCGCCGACCGATGGTTCGATCTATCACGCCGAGCAGGGCATGGAGCTGTTCAACGATGCGCGCGCGCATCGGGTGGGCGACATCCTCACCATCTCGCTGGTGGAGAGCACGCAGGCGTCGAAGAAGGCCAGCACCAGCACCAGCAAGAAAGACACTGCCAGCATCGATGCGCCGACCATCCTCGGCCAGGGCTTGAGCATCGGCGGCAAGGTGGCCAACACCACCACCAATGGCAATCGCAGTTTCGACGGCAGCGGCGACAGTACCCAGAGCAACCAGCTCACCGGTTCAATCACCGTGACCGTGGCGCAGCGCCTTTCCAACGGCAACCTGCTGGTGCGCGGCGAGAAGATGCTCACCATCAACCAGGGCCAGGAGCTGATCCGCATCTCCGGCATCGTGCGTCCGCAGGACATCCTGCAGGACAACAGCGTGCCGTCCACGCGCGTGGCGGCGGCGCAGATCGCCTATACCGGCAAGGGTTCGCTGGCCGATGCGAACACGCAGGGCTGGCTGTCGCGCTTCTTCAGCTCCAAGTGGATGCCGTACTGATGAACATCCAGCGCTTGTTCTCGCGCAGCTCGCTCGTTCGTGTCCGCGAACGCGTGGCCTCGGCACTGAGCAGCACGGCGATCGTGCTGTGCGCCTGCTTCTCGGTGAATCAACCCCTGCACGCCGACAAGATCCGCGACCTCACCCAGGTCGCCGGCGTGCGCAGCAACCAGTTGATCGGTTACGGCCTGGTGGTGGGTCTGGACGGCAGCGGCGACCAGACCACGCAGGCGCCGTTCACTACGCAGAGTCTGGAAAACATGCTGGTGCAGTTCGGCATCACGGTGCCGGCCAATGTGCGCCCGCAGCTGAAGAATGCAGCGGCGGTGACGGTCACCGCGCAGCTGCCGCCGTTCGCCAAGCCGGGGCAGGTGATCGATGTCACGGTGGCGTCGATCGGCAATGCCAAGAGCATACGTGGCGGTGAATTGTTGATGACGCCGCTGCGCGGTGCCGACGGCAATGTCTATGCGATGGCGCAGGGCAGCGTGGTGGTGGGTGGCATCAGCGCGCAGGGCAAGAGCGGTTCCAGCGTGCAGGTGAATATTTCCGCCAGCGGTCGCGTGCCCAATGGCGCGACGGTGGAGCGCGCGGTGGCTTCGGCGTTTTCCAACGGCGGCGACCTGGTGCTCAATCTCAACACCGCCGACTTCACCACCGCGACGCGCGTGGCCGAGGCGGTGAATCGCACCTACGGCGCCGGCACCGCGAGTGCGCTCGATGGCGGCTCGGTGAGCGTGCGCGGCCCGCTCGATCCGGCCCAGCGCGTGGCATGGCTGGGCGCGATCCAGGGTATTGAAGTCACGCCGGGCGATGCGCCGGCGCGCGTGGTGGTCAACTCACGCACCGGCACCGTGGTGATCGGGCAGGAAGTGCGCGTGACGCCGGCCGCGGTGGCGCACGGCTCGATTCAGGTAACCATTTCGGAAAATCCGCAGGTATCGCAGCCGGCGCCCTTCAGCAAGGGTGGGCAGACGGTGGTGGTACCGCAAAGCGACGTGCAGGTCAGCGAAGACGGCGGCCATATGTTCAAGTTCGGCCCGGGCACCAATCTGGACACCATCGTGCGTGCGGTGAACCAGGTGGGCGCCTCGCCGAGCGATCTGATTTCCATCCTGCAGGCGCTCAAGCAGGCCGGTGCACTGCATGCGGAGCTGGTGGTGATCTGATGGCGATTTCGGGCGACGCTGCCAGCAGTCTCAATACCTGGACCGATCTGTCCGGGTTCGCCGCGTTGCGCCAGAGTGCGCAGAGCGACGCCAAGGCGGCGCTGCCAGCGGTGGCCAAGCAGTTCGAGTCGATCTTTACGCAGATGATGCTGAAGTCGATGCGTGACGCCAGCAGTGGCGATGGCTTGTTCGACAGCGATGCCGGCAACCAGTGGCGCGACATGTTCGATCAGCAGCTGTCGGTGCAGCTGTCGCAGGGCGGCAATGGCATCGGCATCGCGCAGATGCTGGTGCGTCAGCTGGGCGGCGCACTAGGTGGCAAGACGGATGGCACGGCCGGCGACGTCAGCGGCAGCAAGACCGCCGGTGCGGCAGGCCTGGACGACAGCTGGCAGAAGCGCCTGAGCGACATCGCGGGCTCGGCCCGGCAGGTGGGCGAGAAGGTGCTCAAACTGATGCCGGCCGATGCGGAAGATTTCGTGCGCCAGCTGGCGCCGTATGCACAAAAGGCTGCGGAGAAGCTCGGCGTGTCGGTACGCGCGGTGCTGGCGCAGGCCGCGCTGGAAACGCAGTGGGGCCAGCACATGCCCGCGCATTCCAACGGCAACACCAGCAACAACCTGTTCGGCATGAAGGCCGGGCAGAGCTGGGGCGGCGAAAAGGTCAGCGTGCCCACCCTGGAATTCGAGGACGGCGTGGCGGTGCATCGGCGCGCGCAGTTCCGGTCCTACGACAACCCGGGTCAGTCGTTCGACGACTACGCCCAGCTGATCGCCGAGAACCCGCGCTACGCCAAGGCGCTCAACCATGGCGAAGACGTGGTGGGCTTCGCGCGCGGACTGGTCAACGGCGGCTATGCCACCGATCCGTCGTATGCGCAAAAAATCGTGGCGATCGCCAATAGTCCCCAGATGCGTGACGCACTCGACGCCATTGGGCAAGGCGTCCTCAAGAAAGTCGGCGTCGCGCCGAACCCCTCCCAGTGATTGCCCCGGAATGACATATGTCTAACCTTCTCAGCATTGGTACCTCAGGGCTGAACGCCGCACAGGTGGCCTTGACCACCGTCGGCAACAACATCAGCAACGTCAACACGACCGGCTATAGCCGTCAGACGGTGCTGCAGACCGAGGCCATTTCGCAGGCCGGTGGCAACTACACCATCGGCAGCGGCGTCAATGTGCAGGCGGTGCAGCGCGCTTACAGCGATTTCCTTACCACCGCGTTGTGGACGTCCAATTCCAGCCTGCAGCGCGCGACCACGTACAACAGCCTGGCCACGACGCTCAACAGCTCGCTTTCGGCCAGCGGCAACCTGCAGAGTGCGCTGGACAGTTTCTACGGCGCCTTCAGCACGGTGGCCAATACGCCGGGTGTGGCCTCGAGCCGCCAGTCGTTGCTGGGTAGCGCCAGTCAGGCGGTCACCGTATTCAATACGCTGGGCCAGCAGCTGGCGGCGCAGCAGAGCCAGGTGAACAAGCAGATTTCCACCACGGTCGACAGCATCAACAACGTGTCGGCCAATATCGCCAGCGTGAACGCGCAGATTCACGCGGCGGGCAACAATGTGCCCAATGATCTGCTGGACCAGCGCGACAACCTGGTGCAGACGCTGTCGGGTTATCTGGGCGTGTCTGCCTATACGCAGAGCGACGGCACCGTCAGCGTGTATACCTCGAGCGGCGCGGCGCTGGTCACCGGCGACAAGTCGTTTGCGCTCAAGACCGGCAGCAATCAGTACGACGCCTCGCGCACCGAAGTGCTCGACAGCACCGGTACCGTGGTCAGCAGCAAGTTGAGCGGCGGCTCGCTGGGCGCGCTGCTCGATTACCGCGGCAACGTGCTCGACAGCGTGCAGAACCAGCTCGGCGAGGCGGCCGTGGCGCTGTCCACCAGCGTCAATACGCAGCAGTCCAAGGGTCTGGATCAATACGGCAAGCAGGGCGGCCCGATGTTCAGCGTGCCCTCGCCGGCCGTGCTGCCGAGCAACCTCAACAAGGGCACGGCCAGCGTGTCGGCGAGCATCAGCGACGTGTCGCAGCTCACCGGCTCGGACTATGTGCTCAGCTACGACGGCAGCAACTGGAGCATGGCGACCACCGCCGGCCAGAACGTGCCGATGACGGCCAATCCCGATGGCACGTATTCCGCCGATGGCATGACGTTGACGCTGTCCGGCACGGCGCAGGCGGGTGACACCTTCCAGCTGCAGCCGACGCGCCAGGCATCCACCGGCCTCGCGCTCACCATGACCGATCCCAACGGCATCGCCGCCGCAGCCGCGTTGAATGCGACGGCGGCCAAGGCCAATACCGGCAACGGCGCGATCGGCTCGGTGACGGTGACCGATCCCACCAATGCGGCCCTGCTCAGCGGCGCCACCGTCAGTTTTCCGACGTCCGGCAGCTATCAGGTGACCGACGGCTCGGGCAACGTGCTCGCCAGTGGTAGCTATGCGCCGGGGCAGACCATCAGCGCCAATGGCTGGAGCGTGACTCCGTCCGGCACGCCGGCGGCCAGCGACAGCTTCAGCATCGGCATCAACAGCAACGGCCTCAACGACACCAGCAACGCGCTCGCGCTGGCTGGCCTGGCGGACAAGGGCGTACTGGCCGGCGGCACGCAGTCGGTGATCGATGCGTACGGCACGCTCACCACCAACATCGGTACGGTGGGCAGCCAGGCAGCGAGCAACTTCACCACCCAGACCAGCCTGTTCAACCAGGCCATGTCCGCGCAGCAAAGCGTGTCGGGCGTGAACCTCGATGAAGAGGCGTCCAACATGGTCAAGTACCAGCAGGCCTACCAGGCCTCCGCGCAGGTAATTTCCACCGCGCAAACCATCTTCAGCAGCTTGCTCACCGCGATCCAGGGATAACCGTCCATGCGCCTTTCCACGAGCTGGATGTATCAGCAGTCGCTCAGCACCATGCTCAGCCAGCAGAGCGCCCTGGCGGCAACCCAGAACCAGGTCGACACCGGCAATCGCATCAACGTGGCGTCCGACGATCCGGCCGGCGCCGGGCAGGTGGTGAGCCTCAATCACGTGATCGCGGCGAACGCGCAGTATTCGAACTCCATCGATACGGCCAACACGCGACTGAACACCGAGGCGAGCACGCTCGGCTCGGTCAACAGCGTGCTCGACAATGCGCGCACGCTCGCCTTGCAGGCGGTCAACGGCACCTTGTCGGCGAGCGATCGCAACAGCATCGCCAGCCAGCTCAGCCAGATGCGCGACCAGCTCCTGCAACTGGCCAACACCACCGACAGCAACGGTAACGCACTGTTTGCCGGCACCAGCACCACCAAGACGCCGTTCCAGTCGGACGCCAATGGCGTGGTGACTTACGGCGGCAACGATGCGCAGCAGCGTTCGTCGGTGGGCGCGGGCCTGCAGGTGGCCAGCAGCGATCCGGGCTCGGGCTTGTTCATGAATATTCCCATGGGCAATGGCACCTTCGAGGCCAGTGCGGGCAGCGCCAATACCGGCACGCTGGTGGTGGGCAGCAACAGCGTCACCGATCTCAACGCGTGGAACAGCGCCGCCTCCAGCAGCGGTGGCGGCTACACCATCACCTTCGGCGCCGGCGGCGCGTGGTCGGCGACCGATGCGAACGGCAACGCCGTGCTCGACAGCAGCGGCAATCCGGTCACGGGCACCTACACCGATGGCGGCTCGATCAGCTTCAACGGCATGACCATGGCAATGAGCGGCACGCCTGCCGCCGGCGATACCGTGTCGGTGACCTCCGGTGGCCAGCAGGACATCTTCAGCACGCTCACCAACATGATCAATGCGCTGCAGAGCGGCAGCACCACCGATACGCAGCTCACCAATGTGATGAGCCGCCAGATCGAGTCGATCGACCAGACGCAGTCGGCGATCAGCTCGGTGCAGGTCTCCATCGGTGGACGCCTGGACACACTGCAACAGCAGCAGGGCGCCTATCAGGATCTCAACGTCACCTACCAGAGCGCACTGTCGGATGTGCAGGGCGCCGATGCGTATACCGCGATCAGCAATCTGTCGCTGCAGCAGACCGCGCTGCAGGCATCGCAGCAGATGTTTGCGCAGGTGAAGTCGATGAGCCTGTTCAATTATCTGAAGTAATCGCAGCAAGCTGCGCGCAAGGCAAACATCGCAAGAACGAGAGGAGGGCTACGCAACGTTGAGTGGTTGATGGGATGGCAGGAAGGCGGGCAAGGCCCGATCCAGTGCGCTCCATCACGAATTGGCATCGAACACGGCTCAAGTAATCGCAAGACGGGCCGAAAAGTTCACTGAGGCGGATGGCATCCCACGCGGAACCTGATCGCCGGCACGAATACAGCCAATTCAACCGGTCACCGGTTACGTAGGAGAAATTCATGTCTCTCGTTATCAATACCAACATCTCGTCGCTGAACGCGCAGAACAACCTGACCAAGTCGCAGAGCGCGCTGTCCACCGCCACCCAGCGTCTGTCCTCGGGCCTGAAGATCAACAGCGCCGCCGACAACGCCGCCGGCTTCGCCATCTCGCAGCGCTACACCACGCAGATCGGCGGCCTCGGCCAGGCCAGCGCCAACGCCTCGGACGCCATCAACCTGGCGCAGACCGCCGGCTCCGCGCTGGACCAGGTCACCGCCAACCTGCAGGCGATCCGCGACCTCGCGGTGCAGTCGGCCAACGGTACCTACACCGATTCGGACCGCGCCTCGATCGACCAGGAAGTTCAGCAGCGCCTAGCTGAAATCACCCGTATCGCGAACCAGACCACGTTCAACGGTTCGAACGTGCTGGACGGCTCGATGAAGACAAAGAGCTTCCAGATCGGTGCCGACGTCGGCCAGACCATCTCGGTGAGCCTGGGCACCAGCGTGAAGTCCAGCGCCATGGGCCAGGTGGCTGAAGTGGCCTCGGGCGACATCAGCAGCGCGTTCAAGGGCTACACGCTCGCCGCTGGCGCGCTGAACGTCTCCGTCGACGGCGGCACCACCAACGTGGCGGTTGCTGCTGGCACCTACCACAGCGCCAGCGACCTGGCTTCCGCCATCAACACGGCGGCCGGCAGCTCGGTGGCAACGGTCGACAGCACCACCGGCGAACTGAAGATCAACAACAGCGGCGCCGCCGCCCTGACCTTCACCGGCGCAGCTGCCACCACGCTCGGCCTGCCGGCTTCGACCGCCGCAGCCGGCACCGGTGCCTCCACGGGAGTCGTGGCCGCCACGGGCGACCTGTCCAAGGAAGGCTTGACCATCAACGGCACGGCCATCGACCTGAGCAGCGCCAAGAGCCTGCAGGACGTGTCCGACGCCATCAACGCGGCCGGTATCACGGGCGTCAGCGCGGCAGTGAACGGTGCCGGCAACGGTATCAACTTCTACTCCGCCGGTGCGCTGACGGTTGGCGACACCAAGGGTCAGATCGTCGGCACGTCCGCCACGGACGTGAACGCCGGTGCGACCTACACCCAGGGTACCTCGGCTGCCACCGGTGGCTCGCTGGCTTCGGGCAGCGTGGGCACGGTGGATTCGGCCAACGACCTGATCTCCCGCGTCGACGTCGCCCTGAAGACGGTCAGCGATTTCGCTGCCCAGCTGGGTGCGGTGCAGAACCGCTTCCAGTCGACCATCTCCACGGTGGCTGCTCAGACCACCAACCTGCAGGCTTCGCAGTCGACCATCCAGGACGCGGATTTCGCGGCCGAGACGGCCAACCTCAGCAAGGCGCAGGTGCTTCAGCAGGCGGGTATCTCGGTGCTGGCCCAGGCCAACTCCAACCCGCAGCAGGTTCTCAAGCTGTTGCAGTAACGGACGCAGGCCCGGATGCGACTCCTCCCGAGTCGCATCCACCGCGGCCGGATCTACCACCAGGCGGGTTGCCTCGCGCAGCCCGCCCGGTGTTTCGGGAGCTTCCGGCAAAGCCTTCATGCGTGAGGGTTTTGCCGGGGGCTCGAACACTTCCGCCACGGCGGAACCACTTCGGGAAACGGACAAGGTAGTGCGATGACCACGACTAGCAGCACCAGCGGTAGCAGCCTCAGCTCGCTGCTCAATTCGCTCACGTCGGCCACCAGTGGCTCCAGCAGCTCATCTTCCTCCGGCAGCTCTTCGTCCGGCAGCGGCACGCTCAGCGCGGCGGGCATCGGTTCGGGCCTGGACGTCAATTCGATCGTCACGGCGCTGGTAAATGCGCGCAAGGCGGCCTCGCAGCAGCAGATCACCACGCGCACCACGCAGACAAACAGCCTGCTCAATGGCCTGTCGTCGTTGAATTCGGCGCTGGGCGGCATCCAGACCGCGCTGGCGACGCTCAACTCGGCCAGCACGTTCAGCAGCTACAACGCGACGCTGACCGCGCAGGGCAGCAGTAGCAGCATCGGCACGGCGACGACGATGTCGAGCGCCCATCCGGGCACTTACACCATCGCGGTCAGCCAGCTGGCGACGGCGCAGAAGCGTGCCAGCAGCCCGGTGACGTCGGGTACCGCGGTAGGCGCCGGTACGTTGAACATCACGGTGGGTTCGACCACCATGAACCTGGCGGTGTCGGCTACCGATTCACTGTCGACCATTGCCACCGCGATCAATAATTCCTCATCCAATCCGGGTGTGACGGCCACCATCGTCAACGGCACGAATGGCCAGCAGCTGATGCTGAGCTCGACCAAGACGGGCGTGGCCAACGGCTTCACCGTCAGCGCGAACGCCACCAGCAGCAGCGGACTGACCAGTCTCGCCAATACGCTCAACACCCCGGGCAGCAACGAGGCGCAGGACGCCAAGCTCACGCTGGACGGCATCGCCGTCACCAGTCCCACCAATGCCGTCAGCGGCATGATGGACGGTGTGACGCTCAACCTCACCGGCACCGGCACCAACACGCTGACCGTGGCGCAGGACAACACCGCCGCCACCAACGCGATCCAGGGCCTGGTCGACGCGTACAACAGCTATGCGTCTACCGTAACGTCGCTGTCGAGCTTCGACACCACCGGCGCCAACCCTCCCGGCGTGCTGCTGGGCGACAACACGCTCACCTCGGTGCAGCGCCAGATCGCCTCCGTGTTGAGCAATTCGGTCAAGGGCAACGGCATCGGCACGCTGGCCAATGTCGGCATCACGCGCAATGCCGACGGCACCATGAGCCTGGATAAAGACAAGCTCGCCGCGGCCTTCCAGAGCAATCCGTCGGCGGTGAAGGATCTGTTCACCGGCACCAACGGTTACGGTACGACGCTCAACACCGCGATCAACTCGTACACGCAAAGCGGCGGCATCATCAGCACGCGCATGAACAGCCTCAACGATACGTTGACTCAGCTGGGCACGCAGCAGACCGCGTTGGACAAGCGCATGGCCACGTACCAGACGCAGTTGCAGCAGCAGTACACCGCGCTCGATACGCTGATGTCCTCGCTCAACAACACCAGCACCTATCTCACCACGGCGCTTGCGCAGCTGACCGACTCCAGCTCCAAGAACTGACCCCCGGGGATCGACCATGACCTACGGCTATATGCGCAACGCCAGTGCGCTCTACCAGGAAACCAGCGCGCGCGGCAGCGTCGAAGGCGCGGACCGTCACCAGCTCACCACTATGCTGTTCGACGGCGTGATCGACCGCATCAACCAGGCGCGTGGCGCGATCCGTCGTGGCGACGTGCCGGCCAAGGGCATGCACTTCAGCCGCGCCCACGCCATCGTCAGCGAGCTGCGCGGCAGCCTCGATCATGCGCAGGGCGGCGCGCTGGCGGGACGGCTCGATGCGCTTTACGACTATGTGGGGCGTCGCCTGCTGCACGCGCAGCTCAACAATGACGAGCGCGCGATTGACGAAGTGGTGGATCTGCTTACGCCGGTGCGCGATGCCTGGCGCCAGATCCGCCATGATTTCCTGGCAAAGCAGGGCAACCAGCCCAGCGCGGCGGCATGAGCATGGACAACGCCACGCACACGGTGGTGCTGCAGCTCAGCGAGCGCATGCTGGCGGCTGCCCGTGAGGGCGACTGGAACGCCGTGGCCACGCTGGAGAGTGAGCGCAGCGATGAGATCGCCCGCTTGCCGATGACCGAATCGCAGTCGCTGCCCGTACTCAAGACCTTGCTGGCCCACACCGAAGAAGTGCGCGAACTGGCCCGCCAGCAGCGCGATCGCCTGGACGACGACCTGGGCCAGCATCAACACCGCCATCGCGCACTCAGCGCCTACCTGCGCGCTGGCGTCGAATAAGCCCGCTGCCGCCTGGCCGGATGCGCGCATAATCCCGCACGGCCGCGACGTTCACCGGCCCCAGCGCAACGAGGGACTCATGCAAGACGCATCCTGGCAGCAGTTTTCCGAGCGGGTGGCCTACGACGACGGCCTTCACGTGAGCTGTGTGGCCTTGACCGAGCCGCTGGGCGATCTGCAGCGCACCGCGATGCGCGATCGCAATCTCAGCGTGCTTGGCACGCTGGCGGTGTTCAACGAGCGCCGCAGCGAAGCGTTGGATGAAGAAAGCCAGCTGGGCCAGGACATGCAGCGCCTGGACAGCAAGCTCAACGTGCTGATGGCCATGCTGGACCAGCTGCTGCAGCGCGATGCCCAGCTGCCGCCGCGCGTGCGGGTCAGTTTCAACGCGATGGGTGCGCTTTTGCCCAAGTCCCTGTGGCCGGTCGCGCATGAGCACGGCCTGGTGCGTCTGCACTTCGACGGATGCCTGGCCCTGCCGTTGGAACTTACCGCCCATGTCGTGCAAGAGCGTGATGCAGATCACGTTTTTGTAGCCTTCGAATCCATGGATGAGGCGACATGTGACGCGATTGAGCGACTCGTGTTCCGCCATCACCGACGTAAAGTGGCAGAGCGTCGAGCGACCACGACGTAACGCGTGGACCCGGTTCACAATCGTAATGTGATCGCTATCACGCTACGGAAACCCGACACGAACGTTCTTTGACGCACATCTCGAAAGGGTGTCGCACAGGGTCACCATCCCGAGCATTTCGCCTCGGGATTTTTTTTAGCGATTTCAGTGGTCTGTGGCGTACCGCTGCGTAGTTTCTTGGCAACGTTTACATCAGGTGACGCTCACCGGCAGGCGTGAGCTCTCACGTCGCGTCGAAAAAACGTGACTGGCTGGCCTTCTTCTTGCTCATTCCTACTCGCAGACGGCGACGGATTGCCGTCAGCGAGCAGGTGCAATCCAAGGGGACACCAATGAAGCAGCACGCACGAGAACATCACATGGGCAAGTTCGACGTACTGGTGATCGAATCCGATCACCGCAGGGCGGAGTCGGTCGTTTCGGCACTGGAATTTCTCGGCTATCGCCCGCAGCGCGGCGAAGAGTGCGAAATGGTGGACGAAGCGACGCACGCATGGCGTGCCGTGTATGTGGGCAATGTTTGCGACGAAGCCGAAGCCGAGCGCCAGTTCGCCAGGCTGGGCACCGCTTCCAATCAGGCGATGGTGTTGATGGCCGCCGATTCCGAATGGCTGCCGCGCCTTGGCAATGACGCCGCGTCCGACAACAGCCGTGTTGGCATCATCGAATTCCCGCTGCGCTACGACCAGCTCTCGCAGACCTTGCGCGGCCCGCAGGCCCAGGCCCCACGCCGCCAGGAGCTGAAGCTGGTAGGCAGCTCAGGTCCGATGGCCCGTGTTAATGCATTAGTTCGCCAGGTGGCGCCGTTCGATTCCAGCGTGCTGGTGCTGGGCGAATCGGGCACCGGCAAGGAAATGGTCGCGCGCAGCATCCACGAGTGTTCCTCGCGTCGCGACAAGCCGTTCGTGGCCATCAACTGCGGCGCGATCCCCGCCGAGTTGCTCGAAAGCGAATTGTTCGGCCATGAGAAGGGCGCGTTCACCGGCGCCATCAGCACCCGCAAGGGCCGCTTCGAGCTGGCCGAGGGCGGCACGCTGTTCCTGGACGAAATCGGCGACATGAGCCTGCCGATGCAGGTGAAGCTGCTGCGCGTGCTGCAGGAGCGCGTGTTCGAGCGCGTGGGCAGCAATCGCACCCAACGTTGCGACGTGCGCATCATCGCGGCGACGCATCGCAATCTCGAAGTGGCCATTGCCGATGGGCAGTTCCGCGAAGACCTCTATTACCGCCTGAGCGTGTTCCCGCTGGAAATGCCTGCGCTGCGCGAACATCTGGACGACCTGTCCGAGCTGGTGGCCGAATTCAACCAGCGCCTGTCGCGCCGCGGCCTGGGTAGCGTGCGCTTCAGCGCCGGCGCCATGCATGCGCTGCATAACTATGCCTGGCCGGGCAACGTGCGTGAGCTCTACAACCTGGTCGAGCGTCTTTCCATTCTCTATCCGCACAGCGAAGTGCGCGTCAGCGACCTGCCGGAGAAATATCGCGGCCAGCAGATCGTGGAAGAAGTGCGCGGCGCCGCGCTGCTGTCGCTGATGACCGGTCACTCGACCGTGCTGCCCGAGCCGATGGCCATGGTGGCAAACGATTCGCTGGTGATGCTGCCCGAGGGCGGCCTGGATCTTAAGGATCACCTTGCCGACATCGAGGTGGGCCTGATCCGTCAAGCGCTTGACGTGACCGGCGGCGTGGTGGCCCACGCGGCGAAGCTGCTGCGCATGCAGCGCACGACCCTGGTGGAAAAGCTGCGCAAGTACGGGCTGCAGCCGAGTTTGCAGGCGTAAGGGCAGGAGTGAGTTGAGAGGAGTGAGAAGTGAGAGACGGGCACGCGTTGCCCTTCTCGCACGATGCACTCCGCTTCACTCACTCCTCAAAAGCGGAACTACGTCACGCTTTCTCTCACTCCTCACTCCTCCCCCCTCACTTCTCGCTCCATGGCACACGTCGTGCAGTAACACCCTCGATAACTCTTTACGCGTTGGAATTCCGTCATGAGTCAGATCGACGTCAACAACCTGCTGTCGCAGATGCGCCAGCTCTCCCTGCAGACCAAACCGGCGGAGCAGTCGTTCACCGCGGCGGCTCCAGGGCAGACCGATTTCGCCAGCCTGCTGAAGAAATCCATCTCGTCGGTGGCCGATGCGCAGACCGACGCCGGCATGCAGGCGGCAAGTTTCGAGCGTGGCGACGAGGGCGCCGATCTGGGTCGCACCATGGTGGCCATCAACAAGGCCGATCTGTCGTTGAACACGTTGACCCAGGTGCGGAACAAGCTGGTCGACGCTTACAACAACATCATGAATATGCCGGTCTGACCGGCTCCCTGAAGAAAAAGAGCAGTCTTCATGGCCGATAACGCCCTCGCGACCACCGACGAAGCACCCGGTTCTCGCCTGGACCTCAAGCAGCTTGCGCGCACGCCGGCAACACGACAGTTGTTGCTCTTGGTGGGCGTCGCCGCGGCCGTTGCCCTTGGCGTTGCCGTGGTGCTGTGGTCGCGCGGCCCCAACTACGGCTTGCTTTACGCGGGGCTGGAACAAAAAGACGCCGCGGCCGTGACGCAGGCGCTGCAGGCATCCAATACGCCTTATACCTTGGGCCCTGATGGCAACTCCATCATGGTGCCGGCGTCGGATCTGGCAGCGATCCGCCTCAAGCTCGCCGCGCAGGGGCTGCCGCAGGGCAGTGCTGCCACGACGGCGGCGCCTGGCGCCGATTCGCCGTTCGGCATGAGCGATCTGGCCGAGCGCACGCGCTACCAGCAGATGCTGGAGACCGACCTGGGCAGCACCATTGCAGGTCTGCAATCGGTACGGGCCGCACGCGTCCACCTGGCGCTGCCCAAGCCGTCGGCCTTCATTCGCGACAACAAGGAAGCGAGCGCCTCGGTGCTGGTGACGCTGTATCCCGGTCGCCAGCTCGATGCGAGCCAGGTGGCCGCCATCGTCCATCTGGTGGCATCGAGCGTGCCCAATCTCGATCCCAAGCAGGTCTCGGTAGTCGATCAGGCGGGGCAACTGCTCACCACCACCGATGCGGGCAGCGCCAGCGCGATCGGCGACACGCGTCTGCGCCTGGCCACGCGCATCGAAAACACCTACGCACAACGCATCGAAGAATTGCTGACGCCGCTGGTGGGCCCGGGCAAGGTGCGCGCCCAGGTCTACGCGGATCTGGACTTCAGCGAGACCGAGAAGGCGACCGAGACGTTCGATCACGACCATCCCGCGCTGCGCAGCGAGCAGACCAACAGCGAGCAGCACACCGGCGAAGCGAACGACGCCTCGATTCCGGGCGCCTTGAGCAACCAGCCGCCGAACACCGTGGCGCAGCCAACCGCAGCGAAACCTGCCGCAGGCAAGACCGCCGCAGGCAAGACGGCGGCGACTGCGCAGAGCAGCGGCCCCAGCGCAAACTCCAGCAGCGCCACGCGCAACTACGAGCTGGACCGCACCATCAGCCACGTCAGCGATCCGGCGGGGCGCCTGGCGCGACTCACCGTGGCCGTGGTGGTCGACAACAAGCTGGTGACCGGCGACAAGGGCGGCAGCAAGAGCGTGCCGTTCACGCCGCAGGAACTGGAACACCTCACCACGCTCGCGCGCAACGCCGTGGGCTACAACGAGGCACGCGGCGACAGCGTCAGCGTGATCAACCAGGCCTTCCATCAGGACCCGAGCAACGACGTGGCCGCGCCGGCACAGCCGTTCTGGGAGCGCCCGGGCATGCTCGATCTGATCAAGCAGGCCGCCGGCATCCTGGTGGCGTTGCTGGTCGCCTTCGGCTTGCTGCGGCCGCTGTTGCGCGGCCTGTCGCGTGCGCCATCGACCAGCCGCGAACTCGCGCTGGCCGGTGCCGCGCCGATGAACACGCCGACCATTTCGGTGCGCGTGGACGACAAGGACGACGGCGACGACGTGCTCAAACTCGGCGGCGTGCCGCCGCAGCTGGCGTACGAACAGCGCATCGGTCTGGCGCGTCGCATGGTCGGCGAAAACCCCAAACAGGTGGCGCAGGTGGTCAAGAGCTGGGTGGGCGAAGATGGCGGCTGATCGCAACCTCGCACTTCGTCCGCACGGCCAGCGTCGACATCGCATGTCATCGCCGGCGACGGTGCATCAAGTTAGCGGGCAGAACGCATCATGAAAGCAGAAACGCCAATCGGCGGCGCGCAGCGTGCCGCCATCCTGCTGCTCACCCTGGGCGAACAGGACGCCGCCGAAGTGCTCAGACACCTGAGCGCGCGCGACGTGCAGGCGGTGGGTTCGGCCATGGCCAGCCTGACCAATGTCACCCGCGAGCAGGTGGAAATGGTGCTTGCGCGCCTCAACGACGACATGGGCCGGCATACCTCGCTGGGCGTGGGCACCGAGGAATACATCCGCAAGATCTTGGTCAACGCCCTGGGCGAGAATAAGGCGGGCGGCTTGATCGATCGCATCCTGTTGGGCCGCTCCAGCAAGGGACTGGAATCGCTCAAATGGATGGAAAGCCGCGCCATCGCCGAGATGATCGGCCAGGAGCATCCGCAGATCATCGCGCTGGTGCTGGCGCACCTGGAACCGGATCAGGCTGCCGAAGTGATCGGCTATCTGGCGCCGCGCGTGCGCTCCGATGCGGTGATGCGCATCGCCACGCTCGATGGCGTGCAGCCGCACGCCTTGAACGAGCTGGACGAAATCATGGAGCGCCAGTTTTCCGGCGGCAACACCAAGAAGCTCAAGTCCGCCAGCGTCGGCGGCCTCAAGGCCGCGGCCAACATCCTCAACGCGATGGAAACCAGCCGCGAGAACGAGTTGATGGCGGCCATCCGTACCCACGATTCGGGCCTGAGTGGTCGCATCGAGGAACTGATGTTCGTGTTCGAAGACCTTGGCGACCTCGACGACCGCAGCATGCAGACGCTGCTGCGCGAAGTGCCGACGGCCCGCCTGGTCACGGCGCTCAAGGGCGCCGAGCCTGGCGTGCGCGAGAAGATCTTCGCCAATATGTCCAAGCGCGCGGCCGACATGCTGCGCGACGACCTGGAAGTCTCCGGTCCGGTTCGCCTGAGCGAAGTGGATTCGGCGCAGAAGGAAGTGCTCGGCATCGCGCGCAAGCTGGCCGATTCGGGTGCGATCAATCTCTCCGGCACCGGTGACGAGCTGGTCGCATGAGCGCCGTGATGAACCGCGACAAGCTGCTGCCCTTCGAACGCTGGCTGCCGCCCGAAGTGGGCGAGCCGGTGGCGGTCGAGCCGGCGCCGGAGCCCGCGCAGCAGCCCACCTTGCGCGATCTGGAATCGATCGAGCAGCAGGCGCGCGAAGAAGGCTATGCGGCCGGCCATGCCCAAGGCATGGCCGAGGCGCAGCAGATCCTGCAGGAACGCATGCAGCGACTGGATGCCTTGCTGGAATCGGCGGCGCGTCCCCTGCGCAGCATGGACGAGCTGGTGGAACTGGAACTGACCCGTCTTGCCATGACGGTGGCGCGCCAGGTGATCGCGCACGAACTGCGTACCGCGCCCGACCTGGTGGTGGAAGCCGTGCGCCAGGCGGCGCTGGCGCTGCCTTCGGCCAGTGGCAACCTGCGCGTGCGTTTGCATCCGGACGATCTCGCCTTGCTGCGTTCGCTCGACATGGTCGAATCGCATTGGCAGCTGCTCCCCGACAACAGCCTGCAGCGCGGCGACTGCCTGCTTGAGAGTGAACGCTCGCGTCTGGACGCCCGTGTTGAAACTCGGCTTGCCGCGGTGGTGGATGCCGTCCTTGGCGCCGAAGCCGAAGGCATCGATGAAGATGCCGACGAGGTGCGTGGATGAACGCGCCCAGCCTGTCGCGCGCCGCCCTGTGGCAGGAGCGACTGGCCCGTCGTCGGCAACGCGCGATCGGCGCGCGCACGCTGACCGTGGAAGGGCGCCTGCGCCGCGTGGTCGGCCTCACGCTTGAAGCGGAAGGATGCGAAGCGCCGCTGGGCGCGCGCTGCCTGGTCAGCACCGCCGATGGCAGCGAACTGGAAACCGAAGTGGTCGGCTTTGCCGACGAACGCCTGCTGCTGATGCCGGTGACTGAAATGCACGGCGTGCTGCCGAACGCACGCGTGCGTCCCTGCGCGCATACCAGCGGTCTGCCGGTGGGCATGGCCTTGCTGGGCCGTGTGATCGGCGCCGACGGCGTGCCGCTCGATGGCCTGGGCCCGCTGGATGTGGACGAGCACGCCCTGCTCAAGAACGAACCGATCAATCCGATGGCGCGCAAGCCCATTGATACGCCGCTCGATACCGGCGTGCGCGCGATCAACTCCCTGCTCACCGTGGGCCGCGGACAGCGTCTTGGCCTGTTCGCCGGTTCGGGCGTCGGTAAATCGACATTGCTCGGCATGATGACGCGCTACACCGACGCCGACGTGGTGGTGGTGGGGCTGATCGGCGAGCGCGGCCGCGAAGTGAAGGAATTCGTCGAACATACGCTGGGCGCCGAAGGGCGCGCCCGTGCCGTGATCGTCGCCGCGCCGGCCGATGCGCCGCCGCTCAAGCGACTGCGCGGCGCGCAGTACGCCACCGCCATCGCCGAGTGGTTCCGCGATCGAGGCCAGCGTGTGCTGCTGCTGATGGATTCGATTACGCGATATGCCCAGGCCCAGCGCGAGATCGCCCTGGCGATCGGCGAGCCGCCGGCCACCAAAGGTTATCCGCCGTCGGTGTTCGCCATGCTGCCGGCCCTGGTGGAACGTGCCGGCAATGATGCCGAAGGGCGCGGTTCCATCACCGCGTTCTACACCGTGCTCACCGAAGGTGACGACTATCGCCACGACCCGATTGCGGATGCCTCGCGTGCGATTCTCGACGGCCATATCGTGTTGTCGCGCGACCTGGCCGAAGCCGGTCACTATCCCGCCATCGATATCGAAGCATCGATCAGTCGCGTGATGCCCGCCGTGGTGAAGCGCGAGCACCTGCGTTCCGCGCAGCGTTTTCGCCAGGTCTATTCGGCGTATCGCCAGCAGCGCGACCTGATCACCGTGGGCGCCTATCAGAAGGGTTCCGACCCGCAGGTGGATCACGCCATCGCCATGTGGCCGCGGCTGCGCGACTTCCTGCAGCAGGAAGTGGATGCGCCGACCACGCTCAACGACGCCATAGGCGCGCTTGAAATGCTGACTGCCGGAGGCACGCCGTGACATCCCGCGCAAACCGTCTGCAACCGGCCGCCGACCTGGCGCACGATCGCCAGGAAGCGGCCATGCAGCGCCTGGCCGAGCAGCAGCAGAAGCTCGCCAAGGCCGAGCAGCAACTGGAAGAACTGCAGAAATACCGCGCCGAATATGCCGAGACACAGAGCGGCGTGAGCGTGAGCGCCTTGCTCAACCGCCGCCAGTTCGTCGAGCGCATCGACCAGGTCATCTCGCAACAGATCAACGAAGTGGCGCGCCAGCGCCGCTTCCTCGACGGCGCGCGCAACCAGTGGCGCGAAGCCCATGCGCGCGAGCAGGCGCTGGGCAGCGTGATCGACCGCTACCGCGAACAGGAACGCAAGAGCGAAGACCGTCGCGAGCAGGCCGAAGTCGACGAACGCAACCAGTACCGACGGCCGGCGCGGGGGCTCTCGTGAGCACCGCCATCAACGCATTTCAGGAGATCATCGTATGACCTCGTCCATTGCCGCGGTGGTGAACCTGCCGCCGCCGACGAACGCGCCTGCCAGCGATGCGACGAGCGCTTCGTCCAACGATCCGAACAAGGATTTCAGCAAGCCCTTGCAGCGTGCGCATCAGCAGCTGGCGCGGCAAACGGATACGTCGCGTCCCGCGCACGGCAAGCACGCGTCGGCCAAGTCCACCTCGTCGGCCCAGACGACATCTCCGTCGAAGGGCAAACAGGACGACAAGGACGACGACCAGGCGGCTTCGACAGCGCCCGCCGCCACCGCCGCAATGCTTGCCCTGCTTGGTCAAAGCGTGCCGGCTTCGGCGGCGGCGAGCGTGGTGCCCGCGGCGGCCGAAGGCGACGATGCGACGGACGCCGTCACGGCGACCGCTGCATCCGCGGTGACGCCGGCCACGGTTGCACTGCTCGGCGCGGCGCAGGCAGCGGGTCAGGCGAAGGCAGGCAGCGCGGACGACTTCGACAAGACCTTGGGTGGGATCAAGGACAAGAGCCTTTCCATGGCGACGCAGGACGTGGACGACGTCGACGACGCGGTGGCCGCGTCGACGACGGATGCCGCGCCGAGCGCCAAGGGCGATGCATTCAGCACCGCCTTGCAGGCCCTTACGGCTTCCTCGAGCCAGGGCAATCACAGCGATGACTCGCTCGACGCACTGAAAAACCTCACCGCCCAGGCGATGTCGCAGCAACCTCAGACCTCGTCAAACGTGGCGACCACACCTGCGCCGCATGCGCTCACCATGCAATCGAGCGTGGGCTCACCATCGTTCGGGCAGGAATTGAGCCAGCAGGTCACCTGGCTGGGCGGCCAGGATGTGAAGGAAGCTCGCATCCGTCTGCATCCCGAAGACCTCGGCGAACTCGACGTGAAGGTGAGCGTGAAGCAGGACCACGTCGACGTGGCCTTCATCGCCCAACACCCGCAGGCGGTGCATGCCGTGCAGCAGACGTTGAGCCAGCTCGATTCGATGCTTGCGCACCATGGTTTGTCGTTGGGGCAGGCGCAGGTGGGGCAGGGGCATACGGGGCAGGGTTCTTCCCAGGCGGGGACGTCGGGAGGGTCCTCTTC
>NZ_JPLA01000057.1 GCF_001010355.1 Dyella japonica DSM 16301
AAAGATTTAGAAACGAGACGGCACTGTGGCCGCTCTTGTGTTCTTTGAAAATGTAAACGAGTGACAAGCGTCTTGGTTCGAAACCGAATCGAGATGTGTCGTTGAGGCAATTAAGCGAACGCGTTGTTTGGACATTCGATGATCATCACCTCGTAAGTGATGGTTATCGGCCCTGAGGCGACTTGGGGTTATATGGTCAAGCGACCAAGCGTATACGGTGGATGCCTTGGCAGTCAGAGGCGATGAAGGACGTGGCAGCCTGCGAAAAGTGTCGGGGAGCTGGCAACAAGCTTTGATCCGGCAATGTCCGAATGGGGAAACCCACTCCGCAAGGAGTACTGCATGGTGAATACATAGCCATGCAGAGCGAACCCGGGGAACTGAAATATCTAAGTACCCGGAGGAAAAGAAATCAACCGAGATTCCGTCAGTAGCGACGAGCGAACGCGGACTAGCCCAAAAGTTTCTAGTGTTTTAGCCGAACGGTTTGGAAAGGCCGGCCATAGCGGGTGATAGCCCCGTAGGCGAAAGGGCATTAGGAATGAAATTGAGTAAGGCGGGGCACGAGAAACCCTGTCTGAATATGGGGGGACCATCCTCCAAGGCTAAATACTCCTGACTGACCGATAGCGAACTAGTACCGTGAGGGAAAGGCGAAAAGAACCCCGGAGAGGGGAGTGAAATAGACCCTGAAACCGTATACGTACAAGCAGTGGAAGCCCGCAAGGGTGACTGCGTACCTTTTGTATAATGGGTCAGCGACTTACTGTCAGTGGCAAGCTTAACCGTATAGGGGAGGCGAAGGGAAACCGAGTCTGAATAGGGCGCATAGTCTCTGGCAGTAGACCCGAAACCGAGTGATCTATCCTTGGCCAGGTTGAAGGTGCGGTAACACGCACTGGAGGACCGAACCCACATCTGTTGCAATAGATGGGGATGAGCTGAGGATAGGAGTGAAAGGCTAAACAAACTCGGAGATAGCTGGTTCTCCTCGAAAGCTATTTAGGTAGCGCCTCGTATGAATCTTCCTGGGGGTAGAGCACTGTTATGGCTAGCGGGCCATCGCGGCTTAGTAAACCATGGCAAACTCCGAATACCAGGACAGAATGTACGGGAGACACACGGCGGGTGCTAACGTCCGTCGTGAAAAGGGAAACAACCCAGACCCGCAGCTAAGGTCCCCAAGTTATCGCTAAGTGGAAAACGATGTGGAAAGGCATAGACAGCCAGGAGGTTGGCTTAGAAGCAGCCACCCTTTAAAGAAAGCGTAATAGCTCACTGGTCGAGTCGGTCTGCGCGGAAGATTTAACGGGGCTAAGCGATACACCGAAGCTCGGGGTGCATTACTTTGTAATGCGCGGTAGAGGAGCGTTCCGTAAGCCTGTGAAGGTGGATTGAGAAGTCTGCTGGAGGTATCGGAAGTGCGAATGCTGACATGAGTAACGATAATGGGGGTGAAAAGCCCCCACGCCGAAAGCCCAAGGTTTCCTCGCGCAACGTTCATCGGCGCAGGGTGAGTCGGCCCCTAAGGCGAGGCAGAAATGCGTAGTCGATGGGAAGCTGGTTAATATTCCAGCACTTGTCTGTAGTGCGATGTGGGGACGGAGAAAGTTAGGTCTACCGGGCGTTGGTTGTCCCGGGGAAAGGCGGTAGGCATGAAGCGTAGGCAAATCCGCGCTTCTTTATGCCGAGCACCGAGACGAGTCCTATTGGACGAAGTGACTGATACTACGCTTCCAGGAAAAGCCACTAAGCTTCAGCTACAGAGAAACCGTACCGTAAACCGACACTGGTAGGCAGGGTGAGAATCCCAAGGCGCTTGAGAGAACTCGGGTGAAGGAACTAGGCAAAATGGCACCGTAACTTCGGGAGAAGGTGCGCCCTCCGGCGTGGTCACGTGCGTGACTGAGCGCTAGAGGGTCGCAGTAACCTGGCCGCTGCGACTGTTTATCAAAAACACAGCACTCTGCAAACACGAAAGTGGACGTATAGGGTGTGACGCCTGCCCGGTGCTGGAAGGTTAATTGATGGGGTCAGCCGCAAGGCGAAGCTCTTGATCGAAGCCCCAGTAAACGGCGGCCGTAACTATAACGGTCCTAAGGTAGCGAAATTCCTTGTCGGGTAAGTTCCGACCTGCACGAATGGCGTAACGACAGCGGCGCTGTCTCCACCCGAGACTCAGTGAAATTGAAATCGCTGTGAAGATGCAGCGTTCCCGCGGCAAGACGGAAAGACCCCGTGAACCTTTACTACAGCTTCACACTGAACGTTGAGTTCTTCTGTGTAGGATAGGTGGGAGGCTATGAAACCGAGACGCTAGTTTCGGTGGAGCCATCCTTGAAATACCACCCTGAAGTGCTTGACGTTCTAACCTAGGTCCGTAATCCGGATCAGGGACCGTGTGTGGTGGGTAGTTTGACTGGGGCGGTCTCCTCCCAAAGAGTAACGGAGGAGCACGAAGGTACGCTCAGCGCGGTCGGACATCGCGCACTGTGTGCAAAGGCATAAGCGTGCTTGACTGCGAGATCGACGGATCAAGCAGGTACGAAAGTAGGTCTTAGTGATCCGGTGGTTCTGTATGGAAGGGCCATCGCTCAACGGATAAAAGGTACTCCGGGGATAACAGGCTGATACCGCCCAAGAGTTCATATCGACGGCGGTGTTTGGCACCTCGATGTCGGCTCATCACATCCTGGGGCTGTAGCCGGTCCCAAGGGTATGGCTGTTCGCCATTTAAAGTGGTACGCGAGCTGGGTTCAGAACGTCGTGAGACAGTTCGGTCCCTATCTGTCGTGGGCGTTGGAGATTTGAGAGGGGCTGCTCCTAGTACGAGAGGACCGGAGTGGACGTTCCGCTGGTGTTCGGGTTGTCATGCCCATGGCATTGCCCGGTAGCTACGAACGGAAGCGATAACCGCTGAAAGCATCTAAGCGGGAAGCGCGCCTCAAGATGAGATCTCCCGAGACTTCGAGTCTCCTTAAGGCACCATCAAGACTAGGTGGTTGATAGGCGCGGTGTGGAAGTGCAGCAATGCATTGAGCTTACGCGTACTAATGAGCCGTGAGGCTTGACCATATAACCCCAAGACGCTTCGCAGACATAATCGTCTCGACGAAACATCTAGTTCGATTTCACCAGACGCTTGTCACTCGTTTACCCCTTTGCCGGACTGGCGCATTCGTTGCGCTGTCCGCACCTCTTCCCTGGCGGCTATAGCGCTGTGGCCCCACCCGATCCCATCCCGAACTCGGAAGTGAAACGCAGCTGCGCCGATGGTAGTGTGAATTCTCATGCAAGAGTAGGTCACCGCCAGGGGCTTTATCCCTCAAACGCCTTCCCATCCGGGAAGGCGTTTGTCTTTGTGCGGTTTGAAAATA
>NZ_JPLA01000058.1 GCF_001010355.1 Dyella japonica DSM 16301
ACCTGACGGAGCGGTACACCGCGGCGCTGCGGTCACGCACAAGGTGCGCTCCTACAAAGGAGCCGAGGCCTTGTTGGCGTATCCAAGCCTGCGGTCGGCTATTTGTGGGAGCGCACCCTGTGCGCGACAAACCTACGGAGCTGTGCACCGCAGCGTGGCTGTCGCGCACAGGGTGCGCTCCCACAGACAAGCTGGCACGCGGATGGCTGACGGGCTAAAGCCGATGCGCAGCGAGGCCCGGCTTTAAGTCCTCAGCGATTCGGGCGCGTTGCGCAGCGCATTGAGGTACCCCTGTGTACCCTCGGAGGTTGTCCCCTGACGGCCTGCCTCAAGCGTTCGGGCTTATCCCANNGCGGGCGTTATCCGGCCATTTTCTTTGGGTTACTTTTCTTTTGGGCCAGCAAAAGAAAAGTGACTCGAGCGGCGGCAGCCGATCGAAACGCCCGCCGCGTAGGCGGCACGCTGGCGGTATCACGACAATCAAGGCGCAAAGTCGCTGGATTCCTGCTTTCGCAGGCATGACGAGCTATGCCAACGCAGCCCAATCTAAAAACACTCAGCCAACCGACGCACCCCTTCATCAATCTGCGCCAAATTCGCCCCGCCATACCCCAGCAACAGCCCGCCCCGTGATGGCGGCTCCAAATAGCACGGCGTGAGCGGCCGCACCGACACGCCCTTGGTCGCCGCCTTGCGCGACACCGCCACATCATCCACCCCGTGCGGCAATAACCCCGCAAGCTGCATGCCCGCCTCCGTGCCGATCACTTCCAGTCGCTCGCCAAGATACTTGCGGATGGCTTCATGCACGGCTTCGCGACGCTGCATGTACAGCGTGCGCATGCTGCGGATATGCCGCGCGAAATGGCCCTCGCGGATGAATTCGGTCATCGCCGACTGGTAGAGCATGGAGGAGAACGTGTCGATCGCATCGCGTCCGGCATGGAAATCGGCGACCAGATCTTCCGGCACCACCACGTAGCCCAGACGCAGCGCGGGAAACATCACCTTGCTGAAGGTGCCCAGATAGATCACGCGTGCATGCGTGTCCGCACCCTGCAGCGAGGACAGCGGGCGGCTGCCGAAGCGGTATTCGCTGTCGTAGTCGTCCTCGATGATCCAGGCGTCGTTGCTGGCCGCCCAATGCAACAGCTGCATGCGTCGCGACGCGCTCATCGCCATGCCCAGCGGGAACTGGTGCGATGGTGAGATGTAGACGGCGCGGGCATCCGCTCCCACTCGCGCGCCATGTGCCACATCGATGCCTTCCGCATCCACCGGCACCGGCACCAGCTCCGCGCCCGCCGTGCGCAGTGCCTGGTGTGCGCCGGGATAGCCGGGGTCTTCCATCCACACGCGCTCGCCTGGATCCAGCAGCACATGGGCGCAGATCTGCAGCGCCTGCTGCGAACCGGTGGTGATCAGGATCTGCGATGCATTGCAGCGCACGGCGCGCGCCGCACCCAGGTATTCGGCGATGGCCTCGCGCAGCGGCAGATGGCCCATCGGGTCGCCGTAGCCCATCGCCTCTGCCGACAGATGACGCGCATGACGACTCACCAACTTCGACCATAGCGCCGCCGGAAACGCATCCAGCGCCGGCAGCCCCACGCGGAACGCACCCATATTGGCCAGCCAGGTGGCCTCCGGCGTACGCATCTGGGCGGCGCGCAGGGAGGTGCGTCGCGAGCCTCCGTGCATTGCCGCCGGCTCGGGGCGCGCCAGCTTCGCCCGTGGCACCGTCAGGTCAGAGGGAATGGCCCGGGCCACGCAGGTGCCTGCGCCGGTGAAGGTCTCAAGGAAGCCCTCCGATTGCAGCTGTTCGTAGGCGCCGAGCACCGGTATGCGCGAAATGCCCAGCTCATTGGCCAGGCTGCGGGTCGATGGCACACGCTGCCCCGGCCGCAACTGGCCGCTGCTGATGGCCCGGCGGAACCAGTCCGACAACTGCTGGTACATGGGCGTATCGCTGCCGCTGTCCATGGCGACGGGGGGCAGAAATCCAGCGGGAATGCGCTGCATGGCGACGACTCCAGAGTGGTCATGTCGATTCAGCACAAAGTGGCTATTTAAGCCAACCACTTGCGGGCATAGCTTGCACCCGTCCGCCCTGGCCATCAACCATGAAGCGCCTACTGCCCGCATCGCTGATCGACGCACGCTTTTTCGTGTGGTGCCTGGCACTGCTGCTATGCCTGCCCGGCGCCTGCCAGCGTGCCTATGCGCAGGACGAGTCCTCGGCGTCCGAGGTACCGCAGACCCGCGAGAACGCCTGGTGGACCGGCCCGATGATGGCCAACTCGGCCGAGACACTGCCGCCAGGACACATGCTGCTGGAGCCTTACCTCTACGACGTCACCAGTCGCGGCATGGACAGTTTCGGCTCGCGCACGTACATCAACTATGGCGTGGCCAACAACTTCACCATGGGCATCATTCCGGTGTTCGGCTACAACCGCGTGAGCAACGCGCCAAACAGCAGCGGCATCCAGGTCGGCGACATCACCGTGCAGGCGCAATATCGGCTGCGGCAGTTCCATGAGGGCAGCTGGTTGCCCTCCGTGGCGATCCAGCTGCAGGAGACGTTTCCGTCCGGCAAGTACGATCGTCTGGGCAATCGCCCCGCGGATGGCCTTGGCAGCGGCGCGTACACCACGACCATCGGCCTGAACACGCAGACGTATTTGTGGATGCCCAATGGGCGCATCATGCGCGTGCGCTTCAACGTGTCCTTCTCGTTTTCATCGAGCACCGATGTGGAAGGCGTAAGCGTCTACGGCACCGACGCAAGCTTTCGCGGCCACGCGCGCCCCGGCAACAACGCCTTTGCCAACGCGTCGTTCGAATACAGCCTCACGCGACGCTGGGTGCTGGCGCTCGATGTGATCTACAACCACAACAGCAGTACGCACGTGGGCGGCCAGGAGTTCGCCAACAACGACCCTTTTCCACCCGACCCCTCGCTGGGTGCGCGTTCTAACCGTTACATCGGCTTCGCACCGGCCGTCGAATACAATTGGTCGCCGAACATCGGCCTCTTGCTGGGCGTGCGTGTGATTCCTTCGGGCAACCGCACAACGTCGTCCGTCACGCCTGCGATCGCTCTCAACTACGTGCACTGAGGATCTACCGACATGAAGCGTGTTTGCCTGATCGTAGTGTCTGCATTGCTCGCCGTTTCCGCTGCCGTGGCGGCTCCGCCCACGCATCCTCTGCCCAGCTTTGTCGGGCTGGCCATCGCCGACAAGAACCGTCCCGAAGAAGACCGCGCGCTCGATGCGCAACGCAAACCCGCCGTCGTGCTCGGCTATACCGGCATCAAGCCCGGCGACATCGTGGTGGATCTGATGCCCGGCAAGGGCTATTACACGCGCCTGTTCAGCCGCATGGTCGGCAGCAAGGGCAAGGTCTACGCGCTGCAACCCACCGAGATGGACAAGATCGCGCCCAAGGGCCTGGAAAGCGTGCGCAGCTTTGCCGGCAAGGAAGGCTACGCCAACGTCACGGTGCTGGTGGAGCCGGTGAACGAACTGAAGTTGCCCGAGCCGGTGGACGTGATCTGGACCTCGCAGAACTATCACGACCTGCACGACCCCTTCATGGGCACGCCGGACATGGCCAAGCTCGACAAGAGCCTGTTTGACGCGCTCAAGCCCGGCGGCATTCTGATCGTGCTCGATCATGCGGCGGCCGACGGCACCGGCATCAGCAAGACCAACGATCTGCATCGCATCGATCCCGCTGCGGTGAAGAGCGAGCTGACCGCCGTGGGTTTCCAGTTCGAGAACGAAAGCGATGCGTTGCGCAATCCTGCCGACGATCACACCAAGGGCATCCGTGACCCGTCGGTCAAGGGCAACACGGATCGCTTCATCTACAAGTTCCGCAAACCCTGATCACTTTGTCCGGCGCACTTCACCGTCCCCCTGCTGCGTGCCTTCGCTCTTGATGAAATCGACGAAGGCACGCAGTGGCGCCGGCATGTGCGCACGGCTGGGGTAATACAGCAGCGGTCCGGTGAAGGACTGGCACCATTCTTCCAGCACGGGCAACAACGTGCCTTTGGCGAGTTCAGGTTGCAGGAATTCTTCGAAGGTGTGGATGATGCCGAGGCCGGCGACGGCCGCTTCCACTTCCATCTCGATGGTAGAGGCGAGCAAGCGGCCGTCAGGGCGCAAGCGCACGAGCTTGCCGCGACGCTCGAACTCCCAAGCGGCAATCACGCCGCTGGGAAAGCGATGACGAATGCAAGCGTGATTGACCAGGTCCTGCGGCTTCGCAGGACGCCCATGCTCAGCCAGATAAGCAGGCGATGCCGCAGCCACGAAGCGTTGCGTGCGCGGACCAATCGGCATCGCGATCATGTCGCGCTCCACGCGCTCTTCATAGCGAATCCCTGCATCGCAACCCGCCGCCAGCATATCGACGAAGGCATCGTCGGTGATCACATCGAGCGTGATGCCCGGATGCGCCTTGAGGAAGCGCGTGGCGATCGGCGGCAGCACATGCCGCGCCACGATGGACGGGACGTTGAGTCGCAGCGTGCCGGTGGGACTGTCGCGATAGGCGTTGATGCTGTCCAGCGCGCCACTGATTTCACCCACCAGCGGCGCCAGCCGATCGAGCAGACGCTGCCCCGCCTCGGTGGGCGTGACGCTGCGCGTGGTGCGGTTGAGCAGGCGCACGCCAAGACGTGCTTCCAGCCTCCGCAGCGCTGCGCTCAAGGCCGAGGCGGAGACATTGCCCTGCAGCGCCGCGCCACGAAAACCACGGGCGCGCGCCACCGCGATAAAGGCTTCGATATCGGCTAGGCCAAGCTCTTCCATTGTGCGGATTCCGGCACAGGTTGTACGGATAGGACTGGATTATCGTACACCGGGTACCGCGCCATACTTCCCTCCAAGCCATCCCCACCGCCCACGGCGGCCACCTTCTGGAGAACCCACCATGCAACATCGTCAACTTGGCGCCACCGGTCCCCGCGTTTCCGCCCTTGGCCTGGGCTGCATGGGCATGTCAGGCATGTACGGGCCGTCCGACCGCGCCGAAAGCATCGCCACCATCCACGCGGCGCTCGATGCAGGCATCGACCTGCTCGACACCGGCGACTTCTACGGCATGGGCCACAACGAAATGCTGATCGGCGAGGCGCTGAAAAACGTGCCGCGCGAGCAGGCCCTGATCAGCGTGAAGTTCGGTGCGTTGCGCGATCCGGCCAATGGCTGGGGCGGCAACGACACGCGCCCTGCGGCGATGAAGAATTTCCTTGCCTATACGCTGCAGCGCCTGGGCGTGGATTACATCGACGTTTATCGTCCCGCACGCCTGGACCCGAACGTGCCGATCGAAGAGACCATTGGCGCCATCGCCGACATGGTGAAGGCGGGATATGTGCGTCATATCGGCCTGTCCGAAGTGGGCACGGAAACCATCCGCCGTGCAGCAGCCGTGCATCCGATCGCGGATCTGCAGATCGAGTACTCGCTGATCTCCCGCGGCATCGAGGACGGCATCCTGCAGACCTGTCGCGAGCTGGGCATCGGCATCACCGCGTACGGCGTGCTGTCGCGTGGCCTGATCAGCGGGCACTGGGATAAGAACAACGCGGCCAAAGGCGATTTCCGTGCGATCAGTCCGCGCTTTCAGGCGGGCAATGTCGATCACAATCTTGCCCTGGTCGATGCACTGCGCAACATCGCCGAACAGAAGAACGTCTCCGTCGCCCAGCTGGCCATTGCGTGGGTGGCCGCGCAAGGCAAGGACATCGTGCCCCTGGTCGGCGCGCGTCGCCGCGATCGATTGCAGGAGGCATTGGGAGCGCTGGAGGTTTCACTCAGCGAGCAGGATTTGGCCATCATCGAAGCTGCGGTGCCGAAGAACTCGGCGGCCGGAGAGCGCTATGCGGCGGCGCAGATGGCGCATTTGGATAGTGAGAGGGCGCATTGAGCTTGCCTTCCTCTCCCCATGTGGGGAGAAGGCTCTGATTGTCTGTGGGAGCGCACCCTGTGCGCGACCGCCACGTTGCGGTGTACCGCTCCGTAGGTTTGTCGCGCACAGGGTGCGCTCCCACAAATAGCCAACCGCAGGCTTTGATCCGCCAACAAGGCCTCGACTCCCTTGTAGGAGCGCACCTTGTGCGCGACCGCAGCGCTGGGGTGTACCGCTCCGTAGGTTGGTCGCGCACAGGGTGCGCTCCTACAAGAGAACTGCGCAGCTCGGCATTGCCGGGCTGTCGCCTTTGATCTG
>NZ_JPLA01000059.1 GCF_001010355.1 Dyella japonica DSM 16301
GAGGGAGAAAGTGCGCGGGGCACATAACGAAGCGCTGCCCAAACTACCCAGCCGCCCCATGATCCCCCACCCATTCCCGCGCAAACCCCCTCAACTCCGGATAAAACACCTCAAACGTCGCCTGCAACTGCCGATCCAGCCCCATCAGCACCGGCAACGCCTCCCCCACCGGATTGCTCTGGCTCAGGCGATGCGAAATCCCGTCAAAGGCAGCGCCCATTTCCTCGGGCCGCGCATACCCCGCCGGCAACGCATGCGCCTCCATGTAATTGCGAAATCGCAGGAGCCCGGGCGGCAATAGCGCTTCATGCCGATGGAGCAACTCGCGCAGGTGGGCCGAATAAGGCTCCAGCGAGTGATGGCTCCAGCGCGGGAAGTCGCGCGCAAGCAGGTGGTCGAACCACATGTCCAGCAGGATGCCGCCGTAACGGCGGAACGGCCCCGGCAGCAGCGCCCGCGCCTCGGCCACCGCAGGGTGGCTATCGGTAAACACGTCAATGGCCCGATGCAGGCGGATGCCCGTGATCACGCCCTGCGGCAGGGCCGGATCGGGCTGTCCGTGGACGAAATCGCCCATGAAACCGCCCAGTTGCAGCAGTTCGTCGTCACCGGCCAGCAACGTGTGCGCAAGATGATTCATCGCGGCCGGCCCGAACGCCGGGGCCACCTGGCGGTTATCATCTTGCTTATGAACCCCGTGATCATCCCCACCCAACCCGATCGTTTTCCGGAGCAGGCCTCCAGCTTCGCGCTTGAAGGGCCCGCCGGCAAGCTGGAAGCTGTGAGCGACGTGGCCGTGCCCGAAGAGGCACGCCGCGGCACCGCCATCATCTGCCATCCGCACCCGCTCCAGGGCGGCACCATGCACAACAAGGTGGTGACCATGGTGGAGCGCTCGCTGCGCGAGTCCGGGCTGGACACCGTGCGCTTCAATTTCCGTGGCACGGGCGAATCCGAAGGCACCTACGACCATGGCAATGGCGAAGGCGACGACCTGGCCGCCGTGGCCGCCTGGGTGCGCCGCGCCCGCCCGGACGACGCCCTGTGGCTGGCCGGCTTCTCGTTCGGCAGCTATGTCTCGATCCGCAACGCGGTTCGCCTGCGCGCCGACGCGCTGATCAGCATCGCGCCGCCGGCCGGCCGCTGGCCGTTCGAGGACGTCCAGCTGCCCACCTGCCCCTGGCTGGTGGTGCAGGGCGAGGAAGACGAAGTGGTCGACCCGCAGGCCGTGTTCGACTGGATCGACGGCATGGCGCACAAGCCCGAACTGGTGCGCATGCCCGAAACCAGCCACTTCTTCCATCGCCGCCTGATGGATCTGCGCGGCGCCATCAAGCACGCCGTGCAGCCCTGGCTGCCGCCGCTGCGTCAGGATTGATGCTGCACTACCTCCCCCCGATGCGATGCCCGGCATCCCCACCTGGCATCGGTAGAGTCCGCCGTACCCATGAGTAATCCCGACCTGCTCGCGCCCAGTGCGCGTTATCACGAAGGCGTCAGCGCGCACCGCTGGGAGGCCGATCCGGCCCAGCAGGCGCTGCTGCCGGAGTTCGACCGCATGCATGCCGCGCTGCTCGCCGCCGAGGCGAACGGCAATGGCAACGGCCTGTTTGGCCGTCTGAAATCGCTGCTGGGCAACGACACCCGCGAAGGCGTGCAGGGCCTGTACCTGTGGGGCAGCGTGGGACGCGGCAAGACCTTCCTGATGGACATGTTTGTGTCCAGCCTGTCGCCGGGCATGGCGTTGCGCCGTCACTATCATCGCTTCATGGGCGAAGTGCACGAGCAGCTGCGCGAGTTGGGTGAGCGGCAGGACCCGCTGATCGAGGTCGCTGCCAATATCGCCTCGCGTTGCCGCGTGCTGTGCCTTGACGAATTCCTGGTCAACGACATCGGCGACGCCATGATCCTCGGCACGCTGCTGCAATCGCTGTTCGAACGCGGGGTGACCCTGGTCACCACCTCGAACACGGCGCCGGAAAACCTGTACAAGGAAGGCCTGCAGCGCGCGCGTTTTCTGCCGGCCATCGCGCTGATCGAGAAGCACTGCCGCGTGGTGCAGATGATTTCCTCGCACGACTGGCGATTGCGCGCACTCACCCAGGCCGCGGTCTACCAGACGCCGCCGAGTGCGGAAGCGGAACGCGCGCTGTCGCGCATCTTCACCACCCAGGCCGAAGGCGCGGTGCAGGAGGGCGGCGAGCTGATCATCAACGATCGCCCCATCCCAGTGCGCAAACGCGCGCGCAATATCGTGTGGTTCGAGTTCGCCGCGCTGTGCGAAGGCCCGCGCGCCGTCGCCGATTACATCGCGCTGGCCAAGACCAGCCCGGCGGTGATCATCTCCAACGTGCCGCAGTTCACCATCTATACCGACGATGCCGCGCGCCGCTTCGTGCAGTTGGTCGACGAATTCTACGACCGCCACGTGAAGCTGATCCTGTCCGCCGCCTCGGCGATCACCGATCTGTATGACGGCGAGCGTCTGCGTGCGGAATTCGGCCGCACGGAATCGCGCTTGATCGAAATGCAGAGCGAGGAATATCTGGCGAGCGAACACCTGCCCTGATCGCCACCGCCCCCAAGTAGGAGCGCACCCTGTGCGCGAACGCGGCCGGACAGGCCGCCCTACGGTCGGCGTTCGCGCACAGGGTGCGCTCCTACAAAGGGACGTTGCTGCTAACGTGAGGTCTCCTCATCGGCCGGATCTGACATGACGCTCCTGCTCGCTCTCGCCCTGCAACTGAGTCCCAACGCTGGCGCGGATTTCCACGCGCGCGTCACCCAGGCCAAGCTGGCCGAGGGCGCGGCCACCGGGCCGGCCTATCAGAAGCAGATGTGGGAGCGCATCGGCAACGCCACCACGGACGCGTACAAGAGCTGCCTGGCCGCTACTCAGCCGCCGGACAAGTCGCCCTTCACCCTGGTGGCCGATGTCGCCGCCGATGGTCGCCTGTCGCGCATCGCGGTGCAGCCGGAGACGCAGGTGGCGCAATGCATGGCCAGCCACTTCGCCAGCTGGACGTTGCCGCCACCGCCGGCCAAGCCTGCGCCGTATCCGGTCGAAGTGGATTTCAGCATCAAGCAGTGAGCGTGGCTTCGTGCCCACCCAGCGCACGAACACGCCAAAGAGCCGTACCACTATTTGACCGATTGCGATCCGCGGAACGGCTGGAGTAGCCTCGGGGACACAACGGGACGCCAGTCCCTAGGGGGCAATCTGCGATGCGCACGACCGCGGGATGGGGTCCGGGGCAGCTCGCGGCTGGGCAACTGACACCGCCTGCCGTGGAAACATCCCCGGAGCAAGCCGCCGCTACGGCGGAAAGCCTGGCCGTACCGGGCTTCGATGCCGTGGTGCGCCTGCTGACGCGCACGCTTGGTGTTCCCCAGGTGGCGCTGGTGCTCAACAGTGGCGCGGCTTACTGGTTTGCCGATGGCAACGCCTTGCCGGCCGGCGGTCCACGCGCCCTGCATCCGCTGTTGCTGCAGGCCGCGCGCAGCCTGTCATCGCAAGTGGTGCTCGATGCGCAAGCCGATGAACGACTGCGCGACGACACGCTGCCGTTGACCACCGGTCTGGGACCGATCCGATTCTTCGCCAGCGAACCGGTCTGCACACTTACCGGCCAGCACATCGGCGCGCTATGCGTGATGGACTCGCAGCCGCGCACCGAACTCAACGAGAGCGAGCAGGCCAGCCTGCGCGATGCCGCCTCGCTGATCGGCACCGGCGTAGTGTTGCGCAGCTATCTCGGACGCACCGATCCCATCACCCAGCTGCCGCATCGTTATGCGTTTTTCGATGATCTGCGCAAACATCTGCACGAAGGTGTGCCGCATGCCTGGGTGATCGCGATCGACGTGGCGCCGGTGCAGCGCTTCAACGCGTTCATCCGCGCCATGGGCCATGCCTACGCCGATGAGTTGATGCGCACCGTCGCTGCGCGCACGATCGAATGGATACCGCCCCAGACACGTCTCTACCAGGTCGGTGCGACGCGCTTTGCCGCCGTGCTACCCGATCATCATCTGCTCGATGACAGCACACGTCTTGACGATCTGGTGGCGCGCCTGCGTCGACCCTTTGATTGCCTGGGCATACCGTTGACCATCCAGCCCGGCGTGGGCCTGCTGAAGATTCACGCGAACGAATTGCGCGGTGGCGATCCGCTGCGCCTGGTGATGAATGCCTCGCACGCTGCGCAGCAGAGTCCGCGCGGCTGGGCGGTGTACAACCGCATGCAGGACGAGCAGCAGCGACAGGAATTTCTGCTGGTCACCGAACTGGCCGCCGCGCTCAACGAGCGCACCGAACTGGACCTGCACTACCAACCCCGCGTGGATCTGGATACCGGCCGCTGCGTGGCAGTGGAAGCGCTGGCGCGCTGGCATCACCCCACCCTGGGTTCCATTCCTCCCGCGCATTTCGTCGCGCTGGCCGAGCGTGCCGGCCTGATGCATTCGCTGACGCAATGGGTGATGGAACACAGCCTCGCGCAGCTCGCCGCCTGGCGCCGCGATGGGCACGAGATCAAGTTGTCGCTCAATGTTTCCAGCAGCGACCTGGACGCCGACCTGGTCGGGCGTCTGCGCGGCGTCGCCGAGCGGCACAAGATCGGACTGGATGCGCTGGAACTCGAATTCACCGAAAGCACGCTGATGGAACACAGCGCGGTCAACCGCCGTCACCTGGCTGCCATCCGCGAGCTGGGCGCCGGCATTGCCATCGACGACTTTGGCACCGGCTACAGCAATCTGGCGACGCTGCGGCAGATGCCGGCCACCAGCCTGAAGATCGATCAGTCCTTCGTGCGCGGCATGGGCACCAGCCCGCACGACGAAGCGATTGTGCGTTCGGTGGCGGAGCTGGCGCGCAATATGGGCTTTCGCGTGGTGGTGGAAGGCGTGGAGACCGCGCACATCTACGAAAGCGTGCTGGGCATGGCGTGCGATGAGGCGCAGGGATTCCACATCGCGCACCCGCTGCCATCGCAGGAGCTGCCGGCGTGGCTGATGGCGCATCAAGGCATGCCGTCGCGGCGCGCGGTGCGGTGGGGTGAATAGCCGGCCTACCGTCGTAGGAGCGCACCCTGTGCGCGAACGCCGACCGTAGGGCGGCCCGTTGGGCCGCGTTCGCGCACAGGGTGCGCTCCTACAAGGGTTCGTCAGGTGACTGGGAGCCCCAACTCCCCCGCCATCGCCTCCCGCATCAAATATTTCTGCACCTTCCCCGTCACCGTCATCGGGAACTCCTCGACGAAGCGCACGTAGTGCGGCACCTTGAAGTACGCCAGATGATGACGGCAATAGCTCTGGATCTCCGCCTCGCTGGACACGCAGCCATCGCGCAGGCGCACCCACGCGCAGACCTGCTCGCCGAACTTCTCGTCCGGCACGCCGAACACCTGCACGTCCTGCACCTTGGGGTGGGTGTAGAGGAATTCCTCGATCTCGCGCGGGTAAACATTCTCGCCGCCGCGGATGATCATGTCCTTCAGCCGGCCGACGATGCTGCAATAGCCCTCTTCGTCGATGACGGCCAGATCGCCGGTATGCATCCAGCGCGATTCGTCGATCGCCTCGCGGGTCAGCTCCTCGTCTTCCCAATAGCCGAGCATCACCGAGTAGCCGCGCGTGCATAGTTCGCCCGCCGTGCCACGCGGCACGATGCGTCCGCGCTCGTCGAGCAGTTTCACTTCCACATGCGGATGGATGCGGCCCACGCTTTCCACGCGGCGTTCGAGTGGGTCCTGCGTGGTGGACTGGAAACTCACCGGGCTGGTTTCGGTCATGCCGTAGGCGATGGTGATTTCGCTCATATGCATGTCGCTCACCACCCGACGCATCACCTCAATCGGACACGGTGAGCCGGCCATGATGCCGGTGCGCAGCGAGCTTAGATCAAAGCGTGAGAACTGCGGATGCTCCAGTTCCGCAATGAACATGGTGGGCACGCCATGCAGGCCGGTGCAACGCTCCTCCTGCACCGCCTCCAGCGTGGCGAGCACGTCGAAGCCTTCGCCGGGTATCACCATGCAGGCACCGTGCGTGACGCAGGCGAGGTTGCCCAGCACCATGCCGAAGCAGTGATAGAACGGCACCGGGATGCATAGTCGATCAAGCTCCGTCAGCCGCATCGCCTCGCCGATGAAATAGCCGTTGTTGACGATGTTGTGATGGGTGAGCGTCGCGCCCTTGGGGGCACCGGTGGTGCCGGAGGTGAACTGGATATTCACCGGGTCGTCGAAACTGAGCTGGCTTTCCACCTCGCGCATCCGTGCTAGCACGGCCTCGTCAGCGCGGGTGGCCAGCTCGCGCCAGCGGCGCGTACCCGGCCCCGCCTCATCATCGAGCAGGATCACCTCGCGCAGCGACGGCAGGCGTTCGGACTGCAACAGCCCTGCCTGGGCCTGGCTCAGTTCCGGCGCCAGCTCCATCAACATATCGAGGTAGTGCGAGGTCTTGAAGCGCCGCGGCAACACCAACGCACGACAGCGCACCTTGTTGAGCGCGTACTCCAACTCGTGCAGGCGATAGGCGGGATTGACGTTGACCAGGATCAGACCGAGCTTGGGCGCCGCAAACTGCAGCACCACCCACTCGTAGCGATTGGGCGCCCAGATGCCGATACGGTCGCCGCGCTGCAGTCCAAGCGACATGAGCCCGGCGGCGACGCGCTCCACCTCGGCATGAAACTCCCGGTAATCGAGCCGGATGCCCTGTGACCTGGCAACCAGCGCCGGACGCTGCGGATGGCTGGCCGCGATGCGATCGAGCAGCGTGCCGACGGTATCGCCGAGCAGCGGCTGGGGACTGACACCATGGACGTAGCTTGGAGCAGGCATCGGGTCGGCCTCGATGGTCGGGGAATGAGCATAGCACTGGGGTTGCGAGGGTTACGGTGCCGGCCATCTTTGTAGGAGCGCACCCTGTGCGCGAACGCCGACCGGAGGGCGGCCCGATGGGCCGCGTTCGCGCACAGGGTGCGCTCCTACAGCAGCGACAAGGAGCCACAGGCGCTAGGATCAACCCACCTTTCGCGGAGACACCCCATGCGCCTGACCTCGCTCGCCCTGGCTCTCGCCACTGTCCTCGCCGGCACCGCTCATGCCGCCGACACCACGCAACTCGCGCAAGGCGAGCTGCCGCAAGTCACCGCGTGGCGTCGCGACATCCATCAGCATCCTGAACTAAGCAATCGCGAGACACGCACGTCGGCACTGGTCGCGGCGCAGCTGAAAAAGCTTGGTTTGGAGGTGCACACCGGCATCGCGCACACCGGCGTGGTGGCGATCCTTAAAGGCGGCAAGCCCGGGCCGAAGCTCGCGATTCGCGCCGACATGGATGCCTTGCCGGTCACCGAAGACGTCAATGTGCCGTTCGCCTCCAAGGCCAAGGGCGAGTATCGCGGCAAGCAGGTTGGCGTGATGCACGCCTGCGGGCATGATGCGCATACGGCGATGCTGCTCGGCCTGGCCACCGTGCTCGCCGGCATGAAGAAGGATTTGCCGGGTGAAGTGATGTTTGTGTTCCAGCCGGCCGAGGAAGGCGCTCCTCCGGGCGAACAGGGCGGCGCGTCGCTGATGCTGAAGGACGGCGTGTTCCGCGACTTCAAGCCTGACGCCATGTTCGGCATGCACGTGGTCAGCTCGCTCAATGTCGGCACGGTGGGCGTGCGTCCGGGTCCGGCCATGGCCGGCTCGGACTGGTTCAAGATGGTGGTGCATGGCAAGCAGACGCACGGCGCGATGCCTTGGAACGGCGTCGATCCGATTGTCACCTCGTCGGAAATCATCGGCGCGGCGCAGACCATCGTCAGCCGCAAGCTCAATATCGGCGATTACCCGGCCGTGCTCAGCTTCGGCATCATCGAAGGCGGCGCGCGCTACAACATCGTGCCCGATCAGGTGGAAATGCAGGGCACGCTGCGCACCTTCGATGCGGGCATGCGCCAGCAGGCCATCGACAATCTCAAGGACATCGCCCAACACATCGCCGCCGCAAACGGCGCGACGGTGGAAACGCAGATCCCGGTGGGCGACAGCAATCCGGTGCTGATCAACAACCCTGCACTCACCGCTCGCGTGCGCGAGAGCATCGGCAAGGCGATCGGTGGCGATCATGTGATCGAAGCGAAGCCGTGGATGGCGTCGGAAGACTTTGCCTACTTCGCCAACGAGGTGCCCAGCGTGTACTTCTGGGTGGGCTCCACGCCGACGGGCCAGGATGCGCTGAAGGCGCCCGCCAATCATTCCCCGAAATTCTTCATGGACGAAGGCGCCTTGAAGATCGGCATGGCCTCGATGCTGCAGGCGACGCTGGACTACCTCAACACACCCACGTCCTGATCAAAACATGCGCCCGATGGCCAGGCTCTCTGGACGAGCCTGGCCACCGGGCGACACGTCCCCTCTCAGTGCGCCACGTAGCTGGCGATCAGCTGCACGTTGGCGAAGTCCTTCACACCGGTGACGCGCACGTACCAGGTGCCTGCGCCCGGCATGGTCTGCACGATGCTTTCGTTGTTGGTATTGGGCTTGGCCGACGAGAGATCGGCATTGAAGCCATTCGCCGCCACCGGCACGGTCTGCTTGGCATACAGCGACACATCGCCGCTGCCGCCCAGCGTACGGATCGTGAGGTTGGTGGCGTTGGCGGGAACGGTGATGCTGTAGAGCAGCGAATCACCCGCCTTGCCCGAGACGGGGACAGCCGCACCGCTGGTCAGCGCGACCGGCAACGCCGTCAACTTGGCATTCAATGCCGCCTGCACCGCGGCGTTGGCATCGACGATGCCTTCTCCGATCGGCGCGCCTTCGTTCACCGGGAAGCTGCGCGCGGAGGCAATCAAGGCCTCCTGGATCTGCAGCGGCGTCAATGCGGGCTGATTGGCGGCCTTCACGGTGGCGATCATCAGCGCCACGATGCCCGATACATGCGGCGTGGCCTGCGACGTGCCGGCCATTTCGCCATAGATCGGGTTGCCCACCACGGTCGTGCCGTCGTTGAGTGTCGACCACACGAAGCCTGCGTTCGGCTGGGTGCTCTGGCTGACGTCGTCGTTGGCGTAGATGCCACCGCCCGGCGCCGCGATCGACACCAGGTTGCCGAAGTTGGAATAGAACGCCCGCTTGCCGGTGATACCCACCGAGGCCACCGTGATCACGCCAGGGCAGCTGGACGGCGAATAGTTCGCGGTGTTGTCGCTGTCATTGCCAGCGGCCACCACCACGGTGACGCCGCGCGAAATCGCACCGGCGATGGCGGAGCCGAACGCATCGGTGGCTTCGCACATGCCCGGGCCACCCAGGCTCATGCTGATCACCTGCGCGGGATTCGCATTCGCCGGCATGCCCGGAACCGAGCCGCCCGAGGCCCAGGTAATCGCGTCGGCAATATCCGAAGTCGCGCCGCCGCAATGGCCCAGCGCGCGCAACGGCAGCACCTGCGAACCCGGCGCCGCGCCGGTCACGCCCACACCGTTGTTGGTCATCGCCGCGATGGTGCCGAACACATGGGTGCCATGCCAGCTGCTGTTTGACGTACCGCAGCCCAGCGCACCCGTGGTCCAGTCACCGGTATCCCAACCACCGGCGATGCGGCCGTCGACGTCGCGCCCCGAGGTGGTTGCATCGGTGATGAAGTCGTAGCCGGCGTTGGCCAGCGCGAGATTGAGATCCGGATGCTGGGTCACGCCGGTGTCGATCTCGGCCACGATCACGCCGGTACCGTCCTGGCTCGGCCAGACCGTGGACGCATTGCTGCCGCCGTAGTTGGCATAACCGGTGGTATCGCTGCCGATGGTTTCCACCGTGCCGGTGCCCGGACGCATATGCCACTGATAAGAGAAATACGGATCGTTGGGTGTGCTGGTACCCACGGCGGCCGTCTTGCTCGCATTGAGCACCACGTCCTTGACGATGTGCATGCGCACGTCGGGCTCGACATGGGCCACCGACGGATCGGCGGCAATCTGCTGCATCAACGCCACCGCCTCGGCGCGGTTCAACTTGCGACTGGTGCGGACCACATCGGCGCCAATACCCATCTTGCGCTTCCACTGCACGCTCACCGCGTTCGAGGGCGTGGTCTTCTGCGATGCGACGTCGAGCTTGGCGCGCGCAACGGCGGCGGTCACGTTCTGCGTTACGGCGGTGCCGTTGGCGCGCTCGCTGGTGCCATCGCGATAGGTGACGATGAAACCGTCATAGGTCGCGTCACCACTCATGGTGGACACATTGATGGTGGCGCCGGTGCTGGTGACGATGGACGCGGCATGCGCCGCGGAAAAACCCAGTGCCGCGGCCAGGACGGCCAGGCGGCAAACAGTCAGACGATTCATGCGTGACTCTCCGAAAGAATGCGCAAAGGAAAGGGGCGCCATGCGTGGCGCCCCTGAGCGTTACCAGCTGAAACCGCCGCCGACGCCGACCGACGATTCCGAACCCGACACCGACGCACCCACCGACACGCTGGCGTGGTTGCCGGCGAACGCGCGCTGGTAACCGACGGCAAACGCGCCCTGGCCGTTGTAATTGCCGGCACCGAAGCCCACGCGGTTGTCGCCCGCCAGCCCCGACGTGTTCGCGGTCATCTGCGACATCGCCGCGCCCATCGCACCGACGCGATCAAGGCGCTGGTTGACGTTGGTGAACTGGTCGTTCATCTGGTTGCGCAAATCGCTCAGTCCCTGCGCCTGCGATGCAATCGCGCTATCGGTATAGGCCTTGGCCGAGTTCAGCGTCTGCTGCGCACTCGCATCGGTATACGTCTTGGCCGTGGCGAGCGCCGCATTCACCTGGCTGCTCACCTGGCCGACGTTGGCCGCATCCGTGGCGTTGACGCCAGCAGCGACGTTGGTGATCTGTCGCTGGTTGGTGGCCGAGCCCACCGACACGGTGTTCGCCGTATCAGCCACCGAGCCCTGGCCCAAGGCCACCGAGTTGTTGGCCGTTGCCGCTGCGCCCTGGCCGATGGCCGTGCCGGAGGCTGCCGTCACCTGCGCGCTTTCACCCACAGCCACGGCATTGGTGGCTGCCGCTGCGATGGTGGTGTTGGCGCCGACAGCCGTACTGCCATCGGCATTCACCTTGGCGTTGCCGCCCAGCGCGGTGTCGTTCGGACCATGCGCGAGACTGCCGGCGCCAATCGCGGTGCCATTGTCGCCGTTGACACCCGTGCCCACGGCGGCGCCGCTGCCGATCGCCACCGCACCCGAGCCGGTGGCCGATGCGGCGTTCGATCCATTCACCACGATCGAACTGGGCATGGTGCCGCCGCCACCGGACATCGACGACACCTGCAGGCTCAGTGCGGAGTATTCCGTGTTGAGCGCCGTCATGCCCGTATCCAAGGCCGTCAACGCGGCACCGACATTGCCATACGAGGTGCCACCAATCGTGTAGCTGGGCACCAGATTGGCGGCCGTTGCATTGCCGCCCAGCGCTGCACCGATGACGCTGGCGAGGCCGTTGATCTGGCCCACGTTCGCCGCATCGGTCGAGGCGCTGCCGGCCGCCACGTTGTGGATCTGCGTTCCACCCGTACCTGCCAAGGTGATATTGCCCTTGTCCGCGGCGTCGTAGATCACGCCGAGCGGATTGCCAGTGCCGGCGACCGCACTGACCGCCGTGGTCAGCTGATCGACGTTGACGGCATCGGTGCCCGACGAACCCGCGGCGACGTTGTGGATCTGCGTGCCGCTCGCACCGGCGAGCGTGATGTTGGCCTTGTCCGCCGCGTCGTATCCCACGGCCAGCGGATTGCCGGCGACCGCGACGGCCGAGTTCAACTGATCGAGGTTGACGGCATCGGTACCGGAAGTCGCGGCGGCCACATTGGTGATCTGTCGTTCCGCACCCACTGCACCCACCGACACGCTGTTGTCGCGGTCGGCGATCGAGTTGGCGCCGATCGCGGCGGCATTCATGCCAGTCACCATGGCGCCCGTGCCGAGAGCAACACCGCTGTCGCCCATGACCGTGGCGCCGTAGCCCACGGCCGTGGCATAACCGTTTGTCGTCGAGGTGATGGCGGCGCTGCCGATCGCAACGTCGCCAGCACCCGCAGCGTACGCACCCGAACCGGTGGCGACGGAATAATCGCCCTCGGCATCGGCCATGTAGCCGTTGGACATGCTCTGCATGCCGTTGGCGATCGCGTTGTTGCCATAAGCCTGCGCCTGCAGACCCGTCGCCGACGCGCTGACGCCGACCGCCATCGCCTGGTTGGCGGTGGCACTGGACGATGCACCGATGGCCATGGTGTCGCTGATGGTCGGGAAGTTCGCCCCGCCTTCGCTGCTGCGCAGCGGATCGCCGGCAGTCGCGCCATTGCCGATGGCCATGTTGCGCGTGCCGAAACCGCCGCCTGCCCATGCGTTGGTGCCCAGCGCGATGTCCTGCGTGTTCTGCGCCACCGCGCTGTTGCCGAGCGCCACCGTGTCGGTGCCATAGGCCACGCTGTTGACGCCCACGGCGGTGCCGTTGGTCATCGGCTCGTTCACCTGGTTGGCGAGCGCGTTCTTGCCGATGGCAATGCTGCCGTCGCCGTTCGCATGCGCCAGGTTGCCCACCGCCACCGAACCGCCGACGGTCGGGTCATCGCCCAGGCCGTCCTGCGAAGAATTGCCGCTGGCGTACGCATTGGCGCCCACGGCCACGCTGTAGTCGGAGAACGTATAAGCGCCGGTGCCGAGCGAGGTCGACGCAACACCGAGCGCCCACGCAGGGCTGCCGCCGGCACCCTTGGTATAGGCGCCACCGATGGCCACGGCGCCCTGGCCGGTGGCATAAGTGCGCGCGCCAATCGCGATGGAGCCGTCGTTGTAACCAATGGCGCGCGTACCGATACCGATCGCGTTCACGCTGCCCTGCGCGACACCCGCGGCGTCACCGATCGCAACACCATTCATGCCGCCATAGGAAATCGCGCTGTTGCCGATCACCACGCTGTTGCTGGTGACTTGCAGGTTGCCGCTGCCATCGTGCGTTTCAACCGCTTCGGCGGCGTAGCCCATCACCACGTTGCCGGTGGAGTTGGGGCCGGAATACGCGCCGCCGCCGTTGCCGTCACCCGCGGCAAGCACGATGCTGTTCGCGCCCATCGCTTTTGAATTTCCGCCCAAGGCCATCGACGCCTGGCCAGCGCTGATGGAACCTTCACCCAAGGCAACGGCGTTGACTCCCGATGCCGTAGCGCCGGTACCGATCGCCGTGGCGTACTGCGCCGTCGCCGAGGCCGTGCTGCCGAAGGCCGAACCGAACGATGCCTGCACGCTCGAGCCGTAACCCACCGACGTGCCCGCCGTGATCAGTTTTGGCGTGGCCGACTGGTCACCGATGAAAGCCGACGCGCCAATCGCCGTGGATTGTGTCGACGCATACATCGATGCGCCCGAACCGATCGCCGTGTCCTGGCGATACGAGCCTGGAACTGTCGTGCCGGCGAGCGAGAGATTGGTGATGCTGGCGCTCGAACCCATCACGACGCTGTTGGAGACCGCGGTATCCGACGCCGAACTGCCCACCACCACCGAGCCCGAGCCCGTCGTCGTGGCGCTGGTGCCCAGCGCCATCGCGTTGGAGATGCTGGCCGAGGAACTGTTGCCCAGGGCCATGGCGCCGCTGCCCGTCGCCTGCGCGCCATCACCCAGCGCCACGCTGTTGGCGCCGCTTGCCGTGGTCACCGTACCCGCGGCATTCGCGCTGCCGATGGCGGTGGCGTAATTGCCGGTGGATACGGCGCCCTGACCCAGCGCGATGCCATTGGTATTGCTGGCGGAGGCAGCCGTGCCCAAGGCCATCGCCGCTGCGCCGGTCGCCTGCGCGCCCCCGCCCAGGGCGATGGCGTTATCCGTTGCCGCGTTGGCACCGGCGCCCAGCACCGTGCCGTTCATGCCGGTGGCCGTGGCGTTGGTGCCTACGGCCGTCGCGGCGTTGCCGACAGCGTTCGCCCCATCACCTACTGCGGTACCGCTGTCGCCTTGCGCCTGTGCATTGCTGCCCAGTGCTTCGCTGTTGGCGCCGCTCGCCTTGGCGTTGGCGCCAAGCGCCACCGCTGCATTGCCTACGGCGTTCGCAGCGCTGCCTACGGCCGTGCCGTTGTCGCCCTGCTCCTGCGCACCCGCGCCCACCGCCGTGCCGTTGCTGCCCGCCGTCGTCGCACCGGAACCTACTGCTGCATCGTTGCTGCCTGCTGCTGACGCATTGGTTGTGCCTCCGCTCGCGGGGCCTGAGATCGCAACAGCACCCGTGGGATCGACCACGATGGTCGTCGTGCCGGACGCGGGTGTCGGCGTTGGTGCGGTGACTGTTGGCGGCGTCGTCGCGGCATGCGCATTGCCCGTCACTACCGCACCAAGCACGAGCGCGGCAGCGACGACGAGCACGCGCGATGCGCGTCCCTTGCCGGCCATACGCGCCAGTTCGGAAGCCACCACCATGGCGCCCAGTGCCGGATTCCAGATCTTGCTGTAAATCGTATTCACAGATTCCTCCCCGAATGGCCGCTGGCTGCGTAGCTGATTCCACGGCTCGACGGCAGAGCGGTCTCCCCAGACCGATCTGCCTACGCTCACCTGCGGCAACCATTGATAGAGACGCGAAGCGCCCCGCTTGTGTGATGCCTTCCGGAGATTCAGCGAGCGCACCAGGCAAGTCACGCACGCTCCCACACCAGCAGCACACAGCTCTCCAACCTCACCAAGATTTGCTCTTGCTCACGGCGGGCAGGCAGTGAAGAATGAAGAAGTGAGTCGTGCTCTCCGATGGGGGTCGGTGAGGTACGGTGGTAGTCAGCAGTCTTCGGGGGAACGTGTGACCATTCCAGGACTACGGGCAGTGCGGGAATGGTTGGACCGGGCACCTACAAACAACCCGGTTGATCGTCTCAACGCTCGTTTCATCCAGATATTCATGATCGCGACGGGTTTGCAGGCGTTGCTGGTGCGCCTGTACTACATGTACGCGGAGCCGCAGGCGGCGTTTCCCGCCGTGTGGTCGATCGCCGATATCACCGATCTCGGTGCCGATGTCGGCATCCTGCTGGGCGCGTGGATCGGCGTCCTGATCATTCGCCGCGGCCACTTCAATCGCGGCATCCAGCTGTTCCTTTGCATCTACCTGGTCACGCTGGCCGCGAATTACGCGACCTCAGGCTATCGGCACGCGCCACCTGACCCGTCACCGGCGCTGTTGCTCGCCGTCGGCGGTGTTGTGCTGGGCCGGCGCACGCTCTGGACGGTGTATGTCGCCGTGATTGGCTGCTTTTCGCTGGGCCAGCTCGCCGACGCATGGTGGCTGCCGGGGGCCAAGCTCGATTTTGGCTGGTCGTTCCACGCGCTGCCGATGCTCGCCGTCGCCTACCTGATGGTGGCTTTCGCGATCGATTGCACCACGCGCGCCTTGCGCCAGATGCTCTCCGACGCACTTCAGCGCGGCGAGGCGCTCGCACGCTCGAACCAGTTGCTGATGAAGGAAATGGAAGAGCGCGAACGCACCCAGCACCAGCTGATCCATTCGCAGAAGCTCGATGCGATCGGCCGCGCAGCCAGCGGTGTCGCCCACGATTTCGACAACGTGCTCAACGTGGTGCTCGGCTACGCCTCGCAGCGCGAACAGCTGGCCGACCTGGGCACGCCGGCCCTGCTCAATGCCATGCAAGGCATCGAACTGGCGGCCCTGCGCGCGCTCACCATCAGCCGCAAACTGCTCAATTTCAGCCGCCAGGAAGTGGGTGTCAGCCAGGTGTTCGATGCGTCCGCGGCCGTGACCGAACTGGAACCGATGCTGCGCCAACTGCTGGGCAACTACATCCAGCTGCAGATCCAGCTACCCGCGCATGGCGCCCAGCTGCAGCTCGATCGCGGCCAGTTCGAGCTGATGATCCTCAACATCGCCGCCAACGCACGCGATGCGATGCCCGAAGGCGGCAGGTTCGTCGTGGGCCTGGAGCTCGCCGGATCGCCTGCCATGCTGCAGCTCACGCTCAGCGACACCGGCGAAGGCATGAGCGACCAGGTTCGCGCCAAGGTGTTCGAGCCGTTCTACACCACCAAGCCGTTCGGACGCGGCACCGGACTGGGCCTCTCGGTGGTGGCCAGCATGGTGGAGGCAGCGCACGGCAGCATCGACGTATCCACCGAACAACAGCAGGGCACCAGCTTTACGATACGCCTGCCGCTGCATGTGGCGGCGTGCGCCGCTACCGAAGCGATGGACGTCTAAACGCCCAGCGTGCTCAGGAGTCGCCGGCGAACAGATAGCCCTGGCCGCGCGAGGTGAGCAGCGGCAGCGGCTGGCCGGCCGCGTCCTGCGCCTTGCGCCGCAGGCGGTGCACCATCATCTCCAGGCGGTGCGGATCGAATTCGTAGATGTCCGAGGTCAGCGCGCTGATCAGCTTTTCGCGCGACACCGGTTCGCCGCGCACGGCCATCAGGATGCGCAGGATGCAGCGCTCCGGCGCCGTCAGCGGCAAGGCGTGGCCGGCCGGCGTCAGCAGGCACCAGTCATCCGTGTCCAGCCGCCAGCGACCCAGCCCCGCCGACGGCGCCGCCGGTCCGCCCGCACCAGGCGCACCGGCGAGACGACGCGCCACGCTATGCAACGTTGCGGCAAGCACTTCGATATTCACCGGCTTGTTGAGGAAGGCGTCGGCGCCACGCGTCAATGCGCCGACGTGGTCGTCCATGCCGGTATTGCCGGTGAGCATGACGATGCCCAGGCTGGAAATCTCGCGCAGATGCTTGACCACGTTGAGGCCGCTTTCGTCCGGCAGGCCGATGTCGAGCACCACCATGTCGAAGCGCTTGGTCAGCATGTGGCGGTACAGCTCCGCCGCGGAGCCCGCGCCGGTCACCTGAAAACCAAAGTAGCGCAAGCCGGGCAGAACGATGCCTTCGCGCAACTGCGCGTCATCTTCCAGCACACCGACGTGCCACGCGCGGTCCAGCGTTCGGGCAGTCATTTTCAGGGTTCCGTCGTTCATGCGGCGTCGTTGCGTGGCGCGTGGAAAGGGTTGTCACTGTGCGTGTGCAGTATCCACGCCGTCAACTGCGCCGTGAAGCTTTTTTTTCGGGTTTGAAGCTTCAATCACAAGGACTTGCGTGCGACTGCGTGGGTTGCGTGAGCAACCGTGAGAAACGGTGTGGGTGAGTGCGTGTGTTGTGCAGCGCGTCTGGTCAAAGCTGGATTCAAGCCGTCGTCTGGCTAGCGTCACCGCTGTCGACCAAGGGGATGTCTCGCCGCGCGAGGCACGGGGTGATCGGGATCGTCGCTAGCTACTCGCGCTTGGCGAAGCGCCGCCGTGGCGCCTTTTCGAATTGGGATCGATGCCCTCATCCGTGCACCGCTCCCGCATACCGGGGATCACCAGATGTTCAGCCGCACCACCACGTTGAAGACGGGCGTCCAGCGCTGCAAAGCCTTGCTGCCCACGGCGCTAGCCTTGGCCATGAGCTCGTTCGGCGCGCACGCCGCCACGACCACTTGGGCACCCACGCACAGCCACGCTGCATTGTTGAAGACCGTGTCTACCGCACCGGCCGTCGCCGGCAGCGCGCCGGTCACGCATACCAGCTATGTGGTGAACAGGCACGGGCTGCCGCAGGTGCAGGCGGCGGTGAGCCCGCTCGATGGCAGCAAGCCGTTGCACGTGGCGGTCAGCTTGAATCTGCGCAACGCCGACCAGCTGCAGGCCTTCATCAAGAACGTCAACACGCCGGGCAATGCGGTGTTCGGCAAGTTCCTCACGCCGGCGCAGTTCAAGGCGGCGTATGCGCCGACCGACGCGCAAGTGCAGGCGGTGATTGCGCATCTGCAGCAGTCGGGCTTCACGCACGTATCCGCATCGGCCAACAACACGCTGGTGTTTGCCGACGGCAACGCCAACACGGTCGCCACCGCATTCAACGCCACGCTCAAGAGCTATGTCGAAAACGGCAGGCAGCGCTTCGGCAACGACAGCGACGTGATGGTGCCGCAGGCGCTGAGCGGCGTGGTGGGTTCGGTGATCGGCCTGCAGAACATTGAGCACAAGCACCCGCTCAGCTATCTGGGCAAGCCCGTCACGCAGACCGCCACCGCGACCACCCAGGCGGTCGCCACCGTGACGCATTCGCCCACCGAGTTTCCGGCCATCTACGACGCCGGCAGCACACCGACGGCGTTCAATACGACGGTAGGCATCATCACCTGGGGCGATCTGACGCAGACCAGGAGCGACCTCAACACCATGACCACGGCGACCGCGATGGCGCCGGTCAACGTGAAGGTGGTGCCGGTCACCATCGGCAGTCTTGGCGAGGTGGATTTCTCCGACGATCCCAGTTCGGACATGGAGTGGAATCTCGATTCCCAGTCCATCGTCGGCACCTCCGGCGGCGTCAAGCAGCTGGTGTTCTACAGCGCCGCCAACGGCCGCGGTGGCGCCGCCGACGAAGAGCTGACCGATGCAGGCATCACGGCCGCCTATAACCAGGCGGTGGTCGACAACATCGCCAAGGTCGTCAACGTCTCGCTGGGCGAGGACGAAACCATCGCCAATCAATCCGGCACGCAGCAGGCCGACGATGCGATCTTTGCCCAGGCCGTCGCGCAGGGCCAGACCTTCTCGGTGGCTTCGGGCGACCAGGGTGTCTACGTGTCGACCGGCGGCGAGTTCGAGACCAACGCGGGCGTGGTGTTTGCTTCGCCCTTCAGTCTCAGCACCTACTCAGTGAGTGAGCCGGCGACTTCGCCGAACGTGATCTCCGTAGGCGGCACCAAGCTCAGCACCAACGGCGGCGTGTGGGCCGGCGAAACCACCTGGAACGATGGCGTGGAAGATGCCGGCGACGGCAACAACCGCGTCTGGGCCAGCACCGGCGGCAAGAGCCTGTTCGAGGCCGCGCCTGCATGGCAGGCCACTGCACTTGGCGCCACCACGCGCCAGGTTCCTGACGTCGCCTATGACGCGTCCTCGGTCACCGGCGCGCAGATCTTCATCGCCGGACAGCGTTACTCGGTGGGTGGCACCAGCCTCGCTTCGCCGATGTTCGTGGGTGTGTTCGCGCGTGCGCAGACGTACGCGAACAACTCGATCGGCTTCCCCGCGAGCATGATGTACCGTGATTTCCCAAACAATCCGAGCGTGCTGCATGACGTGACCTCGGGCAGCAACGGCGCCACCGTGGCCGGCAAGACCTACGGCTATACCGCGGCAACGGGCTGGGATTTCACCACCGGCTTTGGCTCGCTGGACATCAGCAAGTTCAATGCGCTGGCCTACACCTGGGGCAATGGCCAGCCGCCGACCACCAATCCGCCGCCGGCCGGCCCGGTAGCGCTGGCCAACGGCAGCGCGGTGATCACCCAGGGCAGCGCAGGCACCAGCCAGCAATTCACCCTGCTGGTACCGGGCGGCATGACCAGCCTCACCTTCCGCACCTCCGGCGGCAGCGGCGACGTGTCGGTGTACGTGAAGCGCGGTGCCGCCGCCTCCAGCACGTCCTATGACTACGTTTCGGCGCATCCCAGCACCAATACGGAGTCGGTGGCGATACGCGCGCCGGTCGCGGGCATCTACTACGTGACCGTGACCAGCCCGTCCGTGTTTACCGGCGTGAGCGTGCTCGGCTCGTTCAACTGAGCCGGCGGCCCGTGGATGGCCGGACCACCGGTCAACCACGGGCTCGGCGCACAACTCATGACAGTCGGCGTCGCAACGGTGCACGGGGAGTGCGGCCGGACCGATGCCGATGGCGGTCGATCCCAAATCATTTAGACGTCCATACGTTACCCATCGGCGCCATGGCAGGTGATTCGCGCACAGTCGCGACCGTGAGCCATGCGCTGCCGATCCATCGCTCGGGGAGCATGCAATGAACAAGATTCACAGCAAGATCTGGAACCGCACGCTGGGCGCACTGGTGGTGGCCGGCGAGCTTGCCAAGTCCAACGGCAAGGGCGGCAGCGCCAGGCGCGTGCGCGCCGGCCTGCTGGCGACTTCGCTGGCCACCGGCGCACTGATGTTCGCCACGGGCGCGTTTGCGGCCGACAACGCCAGCGCATCGGCACAGGCCGCGGCAGCGTCCGCGCCTGCCAAGCCGGCGATCAAAGTACAGCTGGCGCAGCTGACGCCGCAGGTGGTCAGCCCCACCGATCCGTACTTCTCGGCCGATGGCGCCGGCGACGGCAGCGACACTGCGCTTTCCGATGGCACCTATAGCGTGGCCGCTGGCGCGATGAGCACGGCGCTCGGCACCGAGAGCATCGCCGTGGGCCACAACAGCTGGGCCAATGACGACTATGCCACCGCGGTTGGCGGCAATTCGTCGGCGTTTGGCATCGGCTCGTCGGCCTTCGGCAACAGCGCGAACACCAGCCTCGCCTATGCCACCGCGGTGGGCTACGGCGCGACCGCGAGCAACTACAACGCCACCTCGCTGGGCGCCAACGCGCAGGCAACCGGCCTCAGCAGCGTGGCCATTGGCGGCTATATCGTCGATGCCACGGGCACGCCGAAGGCGTTCGATATTTCGGGCAACCCGGCCGCCGCCGTCGCTTCCGGCGACTACGCAACTGCCGTGGGTCCGGGCGCGCAGGCATCGGCCCATGGCGCCACGGCGGTTGGCGTGGGCGCCAACGCGTCCAACCAGAACAACGTCGCCATCGGCAACAGCGCCAATGCATCGGGCACGAGTTTCTCGGTCGCCGTCGGCACGGCCGCGCAGGCCATCGGCGATGCCACCATCGCCATCGGCAATTCGGCGGCCGCCGTCGGCAACTGGGGCACGGTGATCGGCGTGCAGGCCATGGGCAGCGGCACCGGCGATACGGTGCTGGGTATCGGCGGCAATGCGTCCAGCGACTATGGCGTGGCCATCGGCTATGCAGCGAACGCGGTGGGCGCGCAGACGGTGGCGATCGGTGGCGCGGCTGCCGCCGGTGGTGACTTTTCGATGGCGATCGGCAGCGGCGCGGAAGCCTACAGCACCAACGACCAGGCCATCGGCAGCAATGCCTGGGCCGGCAGCGGCCAGGGCTCGCGCAACATGGCGATCGGCAACGGCGCGACGGCAGGCAATGCCACCGATGCCACGCAGAACATCAGCGACTCGATCGCCTTCGGTGCTTCGTCCACGGCCAGCGCCAACCAGGCCATGGCGATGGGCGTCGGTGCTACTGCCAACGCGGCGAACGCGGTGGCACTGGGCGCCGGTAGCGTGGCCGCGCGTGCGAACACCGTGTCGGTGGGTGCGGTGGGTGCGGAGCGTCAGATCGTCAATGTGGCGGCGGGTACCTCGGGCACGGACGCGGTGAACGTCACGCAGCTCAACCAGGGTCTGGCATCCGTCAGTGTCGCTGCCAATCCGCTCGCCATCAGCTATGACGCGGCGGACAAGGGCAACCTCACCCTGGGCGGCGCCGGCGGCACGTTGATCCATGGTGTGGCGGCCGGCGTGGCCAACGGTGATGCGGTGAACATGGGCCAGCTCAATGGCGTGATCAGCAAGGAATCGGCGGACGTCACCTCGCTCACCAGTCAGATCAGTGCGCTGCAGCTGAGCGGTGGCAGCATGCCCACCACCATTGCCGTCGACGGCAGTACCGCAGCGACTGCGGCTAGCGGATCGGGCGGCGTGGCCATCGGCAGCGGCGCGAATGCGGGCGGTGCCAACGACACTGCCCTGGGCGGCCATGCCAACGTCAACGCCGATGGCAGCACGGCGATGGGCGCCAACGCCAGCGTCGCGGCAGCCGCGACCAATGCTGTTGCGATTGGCGAGAGCGCGTCGGTTGCCGCTGCCTCGGGCACCGCGCTTGGACAAGGCGCGTCGGTGACGGGGATCAACTCGGTGGCCCTGGGCCAAGGCTCGCTGGCCGATCAGGACAACACCGTGTCGATGGGTACGGCCACCAACCAGCGTCGCCTCACCAACCTCGCGGCGGGCACGTACGACACGGATGCCGTCAACGTAGCGCAGCTTCATTCCAGTCTTGCCGCTGCTGAGCTCTATACCGACAGCAGCACCCAGACAGTGATGAACTACGTGAACAACGCCATCAACTCACTGCAGACGGGTGGCAGCGCATCCATGCCGAGCACCATCGCCGTGGATGGCAACAACACGGCATCGGTGGCTGCCGGGACCGGCGGCGTCGCCATTGGCGACAGCGCCAAGGCCGGCGGCAGCAACGGCACGGCCATCGGTGGCGGCAGCTTCGCCGCCGGCCCCAACGACACCGCGCTCGGTGGCAACGCCAAGGTCGGCGCCGATGGCAGCACCGCGGTGGGCGCCAACACCAACATCACGGCGGCAGCGACGAATGCCGTCGCGGTGGGCGAGAGTGCTTCGGTGACGGCGGCGTCCGGCACCGCGCTTGGCCAGAACGCCTCGGCGACGGCGGCCAACTCGGTGGCGCTGGGCCAGGGCTCGATCGCCAATGCCGCGAACACCGTGTCGGTGGGCACGGCCACCAACCAGCGCACCATCACCAACGTGGCCGCTGGCGTGAATGCCACCGATGCGGCAAACGTGGGCCAGGTGAACAGCCAGGTCAACGCCGCGCTGGCCACCGCCAAGACCTATACCGATGCCTCCTCCTCGCAGACCCTGCAGGCAGCCAAGGCCTATACCGATGCCGCGTTGGGCAATCAGCAGACGCTGTCGGATCTGCGCACGCAGATGAACGACCAGTTCAACCAGGTCAACAAGCGTATCAACGACCAGGGCGCGATGGGCGCGGCTTCCACGCAGATGGCGATCAACGCGGCCGGCGCCACCGGCATCGGCCGCCTCGCCGCCGGCGTGGGCTACCAGGGTTCGCGTTCGGCGCTGTCGGTGGGTTACGCGGCGCCGGTGGGCAGCACGGCGCACCTGAGCGTGGGCGCCACCACCAGCGGTTCGCAGACCTCGGTGGGCGCGGGCTTCGGTATCGACCTGTAAACAGAGCACGCTGCGACGAGGCCCCTGCTCGTCGCCTTTCGCACCCCCGGCGTTCGCGCCGGGTTTTTTTATCACCCACATCCACTTGCGCATGATCCTGCGGGGAAGGGCCCTGGCTCCCGTCAGCGAAAAGTAAGCCAACCAGTACTTTTGTCACGGTCGCCACCTGGGCGCGATACGCATACTCGGGGCTTACATCGATCCAATCCCCGGGGAATTGCATGCGCCGCCTTTTGACCCTGCTGTTGGCCGGCAGCCTTGTGCTGCTGCCTTGTTCCATCACGCTGGCCAAGGATGCGCCGCCCGACAAAGACAAAAAGGCCGCCAGCAAGGACGACGAAGTCCACGCGCCCAGCACCGAAACCGCGGTGCGCACCAAGCACAGCGTGAGCATCAACGGTCACTCGGTGTCCTACACCGCCACCGCCGGCACGGTGATCATTCGCGACGACAAGGGCGAGCCGCAGGCCAGCGTGTTCTACGTGGCCTATACGGTGGACGGCGGCAAGGCGGAGAAGCGCCCGGTCACCTTCCTCTACAACGGCGGCCCGGGCTCATCCTCGATGTGGCTGCACATGGGTTCGTTCGGCCCGGTGCGCATCGCCACCGACAGCCCCGCCGCCACCGCGCCGGCGCCGTACAAGTTGGTCGCCAACAGCGACAGCCTGCTCGACAAGACCGACCTGGTCTTCATCGATGCGGTGGGCACCGGCTATTCGCGCCCGCTCGGCAAGGCTGATGGCAAGGATTTCTGGGGCGTGGACCAGGACGTCTCGGCGTTCTCGCGCGCCATCCAGCGCTACGTGACCATCAACAACCGCTGGAACTCGCCCAAGTTCCTCTACGGCGAGAGCTACGGCACCACGCGTTCGGGCGCGCTGGTGGATGCGCTGCAGGACAAGGGCATGTCGTTCAACGGCGTGATCATCATGTCCTCCATCCTCAACTACGGCATGCGCATGCCGGGCTATGACGAGATGTATATCGGCTATGTGCCCAGCTATGCGGCGGCCGCGTGGTATCACAACAAGCTGGCCAACAAGCCCGCCGACCTGAAGGCGTACATCGATCAGGCGCGCGCGTTCGCCAGCGGACCGTATGCAAGCGCGCTCGCCAAGGGCCAGGACATTTCGCCCACCGAAGCCGACGCCGTGGCGCGCCAGCTGGCGGCGTATACGGGCCTCTCGGTGGATTACATCAAGGAATCCAACCTGCGCGTGGATCCGTCGCGCTTCCGCAAGGAACTGCTGCGCAACGAGCGCCGCACCATCGGCCGCTACGACGCGCGCTTCGAAGGCGTGGACGAAGACGCCGCCGGCGAAGTGCCCGACTACGACGCCTCCGATACCGGCATCAGCGGCGCCTTCGTCACCGCGTTCAACGACTACATCGTCAACCAGCTGAACTACCACAGCGATCTGGACTACCGCCCGACCTTCGGCGACATCAACAAGTCGTGGGACTGGAAGCACCAGGCCGCCGGCATCAAGCGTCCGCTGCTGATGGCCTACGTGGCCGGCGACCTGGCGCATGCGATGCGCACCAACCCGCATCTGCAGCTGCTTTCGGTGAACGGCTACTACGACTTCGCCACGCCGTTCTTCAACACCGAATACGACATCTCGCACATGAACCTGGAACCGTCGCTGCGCGGCAATGTGCACTTCCTGTACTACCCGTCGGGCCACATGATCTACCTCAACACCGAAGCGCTGCAGCAGCTCAAGGGCGACCTGGCTCGCTACTACGACGCCACTACGCATTCGTGATGTGGGCTGTCCTTCAACCTCTCACTCCCGTCATCCCTGCGAAAGCAGGGATCCAGGGCCTTTCTTGCCTACCCCAAAGTCACTGGATCCCTGCTTTCGCAGGGATGACGGTGAGGAAAGTCCTTTAAGGAAATGATCAGCATGCGCTCGCACTCTCTCGCTTCGCTCGCCCTCGCCATCACCCTCGCCCTGGGCACCCTCCCGCTGCACGCGGCCGACACGCCCAAGGATGCACCCAAGTCCGAACAGGGTGACAAAGACAAGAACGCCGACGACAACACGCAGCCCACGCCGCCCGAGCGCAGCGTGGTGACCAAGCACAGCGTGCGCGTGGGCAACCGCACCATCAGCTATACCGCCACCGCCGGTCGCCTCACCATCCGCGACGACAAGGGCAAGCCGACGGTGAGCTTCTTCTATGTCGCGTACACCGCCGACGGCGGCAAGAACAGCAAGCGCCCGGTGACGTTCTTCTACAACGGCGGCCCGGGTTCGTCGTCGATGTGGCTGCACATGGGATCGTTCGGACCGGTACGCGTGGCCAACGATGGCGACAAGCCGATTCCGCCCGCGCCGTACCGCTGGGTGCCCAACGAGCAGAGCCTGCTGGACAAGTCCGACCTGGTCTTCATCGATGCGCCGGGCACCGGCTATTCGCAGCTTGCCGGCAAGACCGAAGGCAAGGACGTGTGGGGCGTGGACCAGGACGCCGAGGCGTTCACCAAGTTCATCACGCGCTATGTGAGCGTCAACAACCGCTGGAATTCGCCCAAATTCCTGTTCGGCGAAAGCTACGGCACCACCCGTTCCGCGGTGCTGGTGAAGTCGCTGCAGGAGGCGGGCATGGAGTTCAACGGCGTCGTGCTGATGTCCTCCATCCTCGATTTCTCCGTGGCGGCGCCGGGCATCGATCACGGCTACATCGTGAACCTGCCCACCGAAGCGGCGATTGCGTGGTACCACAACAAGGTGCCGAACAAGCCGGCCGATATCCGCACCTTCCTCGCCGACGTGCGCCGCTTCGCTTCGGGCGATTACACGCTGGCGCTGGCCAAGGGCGATGCCATCGATCCGGCGGAAGCCGATCGCGTGGCCAGCCAGATGAGCCGTTATCTCGGTTTGTCGCCGCAGTACATCAAGGAAGCCAACCTGCGCGTGAGCCCGAGCCGCTTCCGCAAGGAGCTGCTGCGCAACGAGCGCCTCACCGTCGGACGTCTGGACGGCCGTTTCCAGGGCATCGACCCGGATGCCGCCGGCGAAACGCCCGATGGCGACACCGCCAGCGACGCCATCACCGGCGCCTACGTGGCCGTGTTCAACCAGTACGCCGCCACCGAACTGAAGTTCACCGACGAGCGCGCCTACCTGCCCAACAACTACGGCGCCATCGGCAAGAACTGGGACTGGAAGCGCAAGAAGAACGGCGGCTGGCTGCAAGCCACCTACGTGGGCGACGACCTGGGCGATGCGATGCGTCGCAACCCGCACCTGAAGGTGTTCTCGGCAAACGGCTATTACGATCTGGCCACGCCGTTCTACGCGACCGAGTTCGACCTTACGCATCTGGGACTGGAGGCGGCCGAGCGCAAAAACGTCACGTTCGGTTTCTATCCTTCCGGCCACATGATTTATCTTGACCAGACGTCCTTGCAGCAAACCAAGGCCGACCTGTCCCGCTTCTACGACGACGCCGCACCGTGACCAAACTGCCTGAGCCGCCTTCCCTCGAACAACCCGACGAAACTCCGCAAGACCCCTCGCGACGCCGCCTGCTGGGCGGTATCGCGCTGGGCGGCGCCGCGCTCGCGCTCGGCGGCACCGAGGGATGGGCGGCGGCCGCGCAGCCGTCGGCGTCACCGGCGGCGCCCGCAGCGATCGACGCGATGCTGCGCAAGGAAATCCAGCAGGTCGTGGTGATCTACCTGGAGAACCGCAGCTTCAACAACCTGTTCGCCAATTTCCCGGGCGTGGAGCAGCCGCTCGGCGGATTGAAGCCCGAGGCTTACCTGCAGCGCGACCGCGACGGCGCCGTGCTGAAGGAGCTACCGCCGATCTGGCACGGCTTGGCGCCGCACAAGCAGACGGTCAATCACCGCGACTACCAGGTGATGCAGGAGCACCTCACCGGTCTGCCCAACGCACCGTGGGCGCTGCGCACGGGCGATGGCGAGCCGCTGCCGCATGGCGTGGTGACGCGCGATCTGGTGCACGCGTTCTACGACAACCAGCGCCAGATCAACGGCGGCAAGAACGATGGCTTCGTCGCCTGGGGCGACACCGGCGCGATGGTGATGGGCCACTACGACGACAGCGCCTCGAACCTGCGTCTGTGGCAGCTCGCGCGGCAATACACGCTTTGCGACAACTGGTTCATGGGCGCGTTCGGCGGCTCGTTCCTCAATCACCAGTACCTGGTGGCCGCGCAGCCGCCGTTCTATCCGGATGCGGACAAGAGCCCCGCGCAGTTCAACATCGCGGTGACCGAAAGCGGCAAGGCGAACGACACGCGCCTGAAGCTCGCCGACGATTCACCGCGCAGCGCCATGGACGGCAAGCCCAAGTACGTCTCGCGCAGCCAGCTCACGCCAGACTTCTGGGCCGTGAACACCATGATGCCGCCGTATCAGCCCACCAGCACGCAGTCGGGCACGAATCCCTTGCTGGCCTCCGAGGACAGTCCGAACACGCTGCCGCCGCAAGTGCATAAGAACATCGGCGACGTGCTGTCCGCCGCCGGCGTCGAGTGGGCGTGGTATGCGGGCGCCTGGCAACTGGCGCTCGACGGCAAGGGTGATGGCGACGAACACCAGTTCCCGCAGCGGCCGAATTTCCAGATCCATCATCAGCCGCTGAACTACTTCAAGCGTTTTGCGCCCGGCACCGATGCACGCGCCAAGCATTTGCGCGATGGCGGCGTGGGTGAAACGGCCAAGACCAATCGCTTCCTCGCCGACATCGAAGCCAATCGCCTGCCCGCCGTGAGCTTCTACAAGCCGCAGGGCGACCTGAACATGCACGCCGGCTACTCGGATGTGGACACCGGCGATCGCCACGTGATGGCCATCGTCGATGCGTTGCAGAAGTCGCCGGCGTGGAAACACACCATGGTGGTGATCACCGTCGACGAGAACGGCGGCTGGTGGGATCACGTGGCGCCGCCCAAGGGCGACCGCTGGGGCCCGGGTTCGCGCATTCCCGCCATCGTGGTTTCGCCACACGCCAAGAAGGGCCATGTCGACCATACGATTTACGACACCGGCTCGATCGCGCGCTTCCTCACCCGTCGCTTCGGCCTGGAAAAACTGCCCGGCCTGAGCATGCGCGAGCAAGCCATGATCGCCGCCGGCGGACCGCCGCCAGGCGACCTCACCAACACCCTCGCCTTCAGCGTGTAGATCCCCCTGTGGGAGCGCACCCTGTGCGCGACGACCCTTGCCAGTGGCGGGGCGCGTCGCGCACAGGGTGCGCTCCCACAAGAGCGTCCGCGACGACGCCACAACGGGCGATCGCCCGAACGAACCACTCACATCCCCAGTGACATACTCCGCCCGTCATTCAGGGAGAGAGTCACGCCATGCGCCAGACAGTTCTGATCATCGCCACCCTAGCCGCCCTCGCCGCCACGGCCGCCCAGGCGCAATCAGGCCTTGGCAATATCGCCAACGACGCCCAAAACCGGCTGAAGAACTTCGACATTGCCGATAAGAACAAGGACGGCTTGCTGACCAAGGAAGAGGCAGAAAAAGGCCCCGTACCCTTCATCCGCGCGCACTTCGATGCGATCGACAAGGAGCATCGCGGCGTGGTGTCCAAGCAGGACGTCGTCGACTACGTGAAGTCGATGCAGCAAGGCCATCACGCCCCGGCGCCGGCTGCGTCGACGCATTGATGGGTTTGGATAATCGAACCTGTTCTTCTCCTTCGGGAGAGGAATCAGCGTTCGCCCAACGCGCCACAGCAAAGACGACCTAAGGCAAAGCCTCGCTGCTGCCACAGCTGCCTGCCTGTCTGTGGGAGCGCACCCTGTGCGCGACAGCCACGCCTCGGTGTACCGCTCCGTAGGCTAGTCGCGCACAGGGTGCGCTCCCACAAATAGCCGACGGGCAAGATTGACCCACCATCCACAGGCCACGCCCTCCCCTTGTAGGAGCGCACCTTGTGCGCGACCGCAGCGCCGGGATGTACCTCTCCGTAGGTTGGTCGCGCACAGGGTGCGCTCCTACAAAAGAACACGCGCGGCGCGTGCCGTTGCGCGGCTCTTGATGTGGCTCTACCCCGGGGTCCCCGTATGA
>NZ_JPLA01000006.1 GCF_001010355.1 Dyella japonica DSM 16301
AGAGTGGCGCCCTGCCGGCGATCGACGGAGCCCGTGCGATCAATATCCACGTTCACCGCGTCGCACAACGCGATGAAGCGACCGCGATCGTCAGCCTTCAACGACGTCGGATCCGAGATGTTGTCCACGCCGAGTGGCCAGGGTCCGAGGTTGAGATCAGGTTTCATGTACGACTACCTCTCTGCCGATTGTTCCTGCGTCAAAGCCTTGAACGGCCATTGCCTTATTGCCGCACCAGCGCGCCACCGCGACCGGATCGGCGATCACCGCAGCGCCAATGCCAGTAGGCCCAACGGCCTGGGCGACCCGCGGTGAGCCAACGGCGCCGACGACGGGATCCGGGCGAAGAGAGCGATGAATCACGGCGCGACCAAGCGCGGCGACATCATCACCGTATGCCTTGACCACACCTGCCTCCCATCGCTGCACGTCGCCCAGCGTGAGCGCATCGAAGCCAATGGCGTTGATGCGGTTCTGCCTGCGCACATTCACCAGACCGAACACACGCAACCAGAAGCCGGCCGGCGCGACCCGCTGTGCGAAGTTCGAGATCCACGCACCGCCAATCCCTCCCGGGCCGATGCCCACCGCAGCGACCGCGCGCCGCTTTGTCACGCGCATGCGATCTTTGAAATAGCCGGGGGCCGCGTCCAACACCATGGAGTCCCAGCCGCTCGGGAACAGCGTGCGCCGATACAGGCTGACCCACGGCGTGCCATAGCTTGCGTGGTCCGAGCCTTGCGCCGGGAACGGGGCGTAGGCGTTGCTGATCCAATGCGATGTGCGCGGCCAACTCGGTGCAGCGGGAGGACTGATGGTGAAGCTGTCCCAGCCCCTTGCCAGCAGTGTGCGGTTGAAGTTTTCGACATCCACCAAACCGAAGGCGCCGGCGCCGATGCCCGGCGGTTTGACGGTCTTGGGGCCGTAGTCAGGAATGATAAGGATGGCGTTACCGAAGCTCGACATGTCGAAGCCGTACCCGCCCAGCCCACCGCCGCCGTTGAGCACCGGAAAACCGAAGCGCTGCAGCGATGTGCCCTGCATCCGGATGAACTGGGGATTGAGGCCGATGCTGGGTTGGCCCACACCAGTGAAGCCCGCACCAGAGATCGCGATCGTGCGATTGCGAAAGTCAATCGTGGCCACGCCGAACACCGGCCGCTCGGGGTGCGAATCGCCGTAAATGCGGCGGTCCATCTGCTCACCCTGCTCTCCCCAAAACCCGCTCGAGTATGGATAGCCACGCGGCGCCCACACATAACGCGGTCCCACGTCTGGAAGGGTCGGCGCACCGTCGCCGGCGACGATGCCAGCGGGGATGATGACGGGCGTCCCATTGAAGCCAGGCACGCCGAACTGCGTGCCATTGTCGGTGTAGGGCGGCGTGATGCCTCGAGGCACGATCCCGTTGGACACCAGCTGCGCCGTGCCATACGAGGCGGTGTCAGGGCCACTGGGCTGCAGCACATTGGTGTATACCAACGGCTTGCCTTCGAAGTCGCTGAGCCATCCGCCGGGAGACACGTTCTGTGGTGCTGGCGGATCCGGGAGAACGTTTCGCACCTGGTGCTTATTCAGCAGCACGAACGCCAGGATCCCACCAGGAATGATCCCCTGCCGGCGATCCTTCACCACCTGCTGACCGAACACCGACGAGTCCCAGCCCTCAACCGCGTAGCGCTCGAACTGGTTGTGGGCTGCCGCGCTGCCCCATTGGGTCGCAGTCCACCCGAAGGCGTAGAGCTGCGGCGTCTTGTTCGACACTCTGCCGACGCCGAAGGCATTACTGGGCGGGAGCGCCGACGACGGCATAACGATCGTGTGGTGAATCTCAAGCGTGGCGTTGCCCAGGCCGGCGGTCGCGATCGCTGGCGGCAAAAGGTAGCGCTGCCAAAGCTGCGGCCGCGCATCGCCAAAGGGCGGCGGATCCGGGAGGCTGTATGGCCCCACCGTGCGAATGGCAAACGAAACCATTCCGCGCCCGGACAACGACATGTCGAAGCCCTGAAGCTTTAGCGTCTGCTGATTGCTCCACACTCGCGCTGGCGTACCAGCGCTACCTGCGCCAATGCCGTTCGGCGCGAGCACGCGCGCGCCGTTGTACACGATCAGCCCCAGCGGGCTGCCCCACGCGACCATGTCGGATCCAGCCGGCCGCACCTCGCGGATGGCGTAGGCCACCAGCGTGTCGCCCCACAGGCTGAAATCGATGTATGCCGGCGTCGAAACAATGCGCGCGTTGTTGTAGATCGTGAGCGTGCCGACCTTACCGGGCTGGATCGGATCCGGGCGAGTGGTCTTGTTGCGGTTGTCGACGTAGTTGAAATCCCCGAACACGCCGCCGTCGCTTGGCGTTACCTCGAACTGCTGTTGGACGATCTGCAGCAGGTTGTAGGTCGTGGTGCTGCCGAACTGCTCGGGCCCCGTTGCACCGCCGCCGAGCCAGCCGGAGGGTGCTGCGTACTGCGTGTGCAGATCCACACGACTGGCACCCCATCCCGTACCGGCAATGCCAAGCCCGGCTAGATCAGCGATGAACCGCGGGCGATAGAGCTCGGCCTGGCCAACCTGCTCACCGCCGAAACCAGGTGGAAGCACGCTGTGATTGAAATCAACCTGCGGCTTGCCGTATAGCGTGGCGATGAACCAGCTGGGGAACAGCTCGCGCACCGTGAACCAAACCGTTGCCGAACCATACCCCGTGGCAGCAATCCCGCGGCCCGCCACATCGAGCCAGCGCACGCCGCCGGCGAGCGTCGCCGTGCCAAACTTCGATTGATCACCCAGCCCCACCGTACCAAGACGGCGCGTGCCCCAGCTCACCCAGGCCGTACCGAAGCCAACCAGCGTGTCACGCCCAATGCCGGTAATAACCTGCGTCAGGTTGTAGAGCCTGGTGGTGCCGAACGCGCCAGCGGCAATGCCGCTCGGCATCACCGACTTGGTCACCAGCAGGTTGCCGTTTACGACACCGCTGTCGAAACCGACCGGAAAGAGCTGCGCGGTGCTGTTCTGTAGCCTCGCAGTGCCGAAAACGCTGGTGTCAGCACCCACCGCAAACAACGTGCCGGGCAGCCCGCCGAAGCGCAGCGCGACTTTGTTGCCTGCAGGCGCAACGTAGCTGCCCGTGCTAAACGAGAAGCCGACCTTGTTGCCTGGCGGGAGGGTGTAGTTCGCCATGGTCAGCGTTAGTAGGCGATAGTGGGCGGAATGAACGACGACGTGTAACGTGCGGCGCCCTTCGTCACCCGCAATTCGTCCATGTAGCCGTTGAAGTACGACGCGGCGGGCTGGCCGGTCTCGTAGCCGATCAGCACCGGCTTGCCGCCGTCGATCATGTTTGCCGTGATCGTCGTGGCGCTATCCAGCGCGCCGTTTACAAACAGCCTGAGCGCATTCCCTTCACGACTGACCGCCACGTGGTACCAGCCCCCAAGGGCCACCGCCAAGGTGGAATTGAACGCCTGGAAGCCGGCGGTACTGTTGCCCGAGCCGATGATGAAGCGCAGCGTGCCGTTGGGGTTGATACCCAGTGCGTACGACGGATAGGTGGCACCACTGACACCATCTTTGTCGATGATCGTGTTGGTAGTGCTGCTGAACGCCGTAGGGTAGATCCTGCACTCAATGGCGAAATCGACCCCGACCAGGTTGAGCGCTGCGACCGACGGTGTGCTGATGTACGAGGCGCCATCGAAAAATCCGCTGGCGCCGCCGAAAACGCTCTTTGCCGTCGAGATCTTGGCTGCGCCCGACGACGCCCAAACCCGGCCCACCTGGTCGGTGAACACCGTGCTGGCGTCGGCGCCATCGAAGTGCAGCAAGCTGGTTACGTTGGCGGCAAAGGTGTCAGCGCCAACCACAATGGTCTGAGTCGTGAAGACCGTCTGGCCGTCGGAGGAATCAACAGCAACGGTGAGTGTGCTGCTGCCCTGCTCCGTCGGGCTGCCGCTCGCGGACAAGAACGGCCCTGCCACACTGAGGCTGATCCCAGGAGGAAGGCTTCCCGCCGTTACCCTTGGATTGGTATAGACACCGCTTCCGCCATTGATTGTGACCGCTGACAGATAGGTAGTGGCGAATGCCGCCGGCCCAAATGTGCCAGAGATGCGCATTGCAGTTACGACGGGCCGTATCTGCGAGGCAATGACGTCGTTTTCGTGCGTATCAAGGCCACGAGCGCGGACGTCGTAGACCCTGTCCATCGCGAGGCCTGTGAACAGGTACGAACCGTCGACACCTGACACGGTGCTGGCCACCAGTGCGTTCGAGGCGCGATCAAACAGATCGAGCACACGGACCGCAGGGGCGCCGTTGAATGTCACAAGTCCATCGGGCGCGTCGCCAGCGATGTATCCGATCCCGCCAGGCGGCAATGCGCGGGCACTCGGCGCTACGAGCAGGCTGGTTTTGAACGCCGACATGAACCCGAAATTGGACGGCGGCAGCGGCGCGCCACCACCATCGGTCTGCGCGACCACTCGATAGACCGGCACCGCCATACGTCACTCCCAGATGAAGCTTGGACGGTCATAGCCACTGAAGAATTGGCCAATGCAAAGGTACGTGCGTGGAGTAACTCCCGAGGGAGTCGCCTGGAAGGACACGCCGGCAGCGGTCGCATCGCCGTTGCACAACACCATGCAGTACGGAATTACCCGCACCATCGGAAATGGCGCGTTAAACCTAAAGGCCTGGTACTGCGCAGGCGATCCCGCCAGCGTGCTCGTCATGTTGAACGGAATGCACGTGTAGTAGCCGCCTGGAATCTGGATTTGGCCATTGCCCTGCACATAAGACGTCGCATAGCCATAAGACGCAACGAACATGGCGTAGCTGGCCGTCGCGCTGTAGGCGACGACAACACCCTCTGCTGTCGGCGCACCGCTGTCGTCGGCCGATCGCATGATCGACACACCGAAGAACCCCTTCGAGGGCCCCATGTTGACGCCGCCGCCTTTCAACAACCACCAAACGCAGCCTTCCACCGCACAGCCATAGGTCGGGTAGGCGGTTGTCGTGCTCAGAATGGTTGTGCCCGCCGCGACCATTTGCGTGCGACCAAACATCACGCCAGTGATGTTTCCGGCGCCATCACTCCCTCTACCGATCGTCATCCAGACGCCTGGGTTGTTTGCGACGGCACCTGAGGATCCGAACTCGATCTTCACGACGATCGGCGCCGTCGCCGCGAGCGAGTCGTTGAAGTGACGAACTTCGTATCCCGCCGCGGCGGCTATCGTCGGTCGCGACACGGTCGCCCAGTTGATCTGGCCCGAATCAGCCGTCTTCGGAAACCCGATCTGATCCAGCATCGCGGAGAAGTCGCTACCCCACTGCCTGAAATCAGCGTCGGCCGCGTGCGCAAACGTCGACGTATAGCTGGCAGTCGTCACGACGCACGCCCGCCCATCGGATCCTCGCCACGCCAGTACCCCTTGGATGTCCACCACACCAGGTAGCCCTCAATGAAGGCCTCGCCGGCGAGGTTGTGCGCGGCGCGGGCTCGCTCCATGGCGTACTTCACACCGTCGATGCCCTGCTCGTTCGGCTCGATCGATTCGATGTACATCTGAAACGGCGGATACTTGGCCAGCAACTCAAGGTTGAGCCCCAGCGGCTCCCCGCCCATCGCGCCGTGTGCATCGAGGCCGCTTGCCGCCACCGTCTGCGTGGCGGGCTTCTCCGTCTCGGACATGGTCGCTCCTCAGAGCTTGAAGATCTTGTTGGGACCGTTGTCCCACGTGACGATGATGTCGCCGCCGTTCGGCGTGATCGGCAGGCCGGTCGCCGTGTCGATGTAGGCGACTAAGGGGCTGGTGCCTTCGGTACCGGTGTCCTTGAAAATCACCAGCGCCTCGATGCTGGCGCCAGACACCGCGCTGAAGGTGATGTCTGCAGCGTCCGCGGCGCCGCCCGTCGATGTCTTGCTGGTCAGGGCCACACCGCTCGACGTGCCGATGCGCGCGCTGGTCGGGATGTCCGAGAGAAACTCGTGGGTGGTGAAGTTGGCGGTGTAAGCACCGGTGTCCACCAGCAGCACCTTGTAGGTGTCCGTGAGCCAGTTGAGTTGGCCTTCGAGGAATCGCTGGCGGCCCTTGTCGTACAGGGTATTTGCCATGGTGTCGCTCCGGATTGGGCGGCACTCTTGCGCCGATTAAACGAGGGTCACGCCAACGCTGACGTGGTGTTAGAACATGGTGGTACGGCGCACGCGTGGCGGACTGTCCGCCCAGCGAGCCATCTCGTGAAAGCTCGGCCGTGAGCCGAAGCGCTGTTCAAAGAGCGCCAGGTGCTTGCTGGACGCGTCTTCGTTGATCGTGTCCTCGTCGCGCTTGAGAAACGCCTCGTGTGCCGCCCAGTGGCGAAGCTCTTCCGCATCGGGCAGGTGCACCACGGGCTCGTCGTCGTCTTCGACCATAAGTTCCGTAGCGAGCGGCATGCGCCAAACGCGAAGCTGCAGGGTGAGCGCTGCCGAAGGCCGCGGCCAAAGCTGCACAACCTTCTGAGCCAGATCCATAACGATGTAGCGCGGCGTGCCCTGCTCCATGCGCCCTGCGTCCCAGCCCGGCTCAAGGCGGTCCATGTCATTGCTGGACACCGCCCATAGCGGGTGCAGGCCATCGGACAGACTGCCGGACCGTATAGCGATGATGGACGGGTCAATGGCCACCCGCCCGCTGGTCGCCGGATCCACGGCAACGCGACAAACGCTTGTCGCGCTCGAGGCATCGTCGCGGAGCATGCGGGCGCGGATACAAGCCTCGCGCACCGCATTGTTCAGGTAGCGATTGAGCGTGTCGTCGCTCCAAAGGAACGGCTCGACAGCATCGTCGAGGATCTCTTCGCGAAGCGACTGGCGCAGCAAGCCCAGGTTCACGGCTTAACCCTTGGCCTGCGCGGCGAGCTCGAGGGTCTGCGTCAGGATTGCGATCGCGGACTTGCGAGCCTGGCCGGCGTTCTCGAGAGCGAGCGCGCAGCGCACCACGTCGAGGTCGGTGATGCGGCCCAGAGCTGCGGCAATCATGCTGACGTTCCCGCCAAGCAGTTCCTGCGCGGCCGCAGTGACTTCGCCGGCGAACGTCACCGTCGGCGCGATCGGCGTCGCGGTTACGGTGGCCGAACCATGGGCCCCGCTGCCGGCCTCGGTAGCCTGGGTGCCGGTGCTCGTGGTCTGCAGGTCTGTGCTTCCGTCGCGCGACGTCGAGCCGAGACTGGCGCGCAGCAGGGTCGATTGCGGCTCGAGCTCGTCACCGAACTCGTAGAAGTGCGGCTTCTGCAACAGCACCTTCGCATGCTGCTCGTTCCGCACGTCGGCGACAAAGTGCAGGTTGCCGTGGAGATCTTCGGTCTTGGCAAAGATGTAGGGACGGCCATGGATCGTCACGGTCCGAGCCGAGCCGTCACGGTTGTGGATGCGCGATGCAATTTTCATCGTGGTGTCCGGTAGCTATGGGAGTGTGCCGGGGCGTTGCCGCCCCGGCGAAGGTGCTTAGGCGGCGCCGACAACGGTGTCCACTTCCGACTGCCAGGCGCGGATGACCAGGTCGGCGATGATCTTGCCCGTCTGGGCCTGAGTCGCCAGGGGCCCCGTCACGCCCAGGTAGATCGGCGTGTCCTCGGACGGATCACCAATGGTTGCAGTGACATCGCAGTCCGAACCGCGAAGCACAATGGCGGCGCCGGCGGTCTTTTCGGCCACGAGGGCATCGGCCTTGGCGTCAGTGCCGATCTTGAACTTGCCGGTGGCCACGGCGTTGGTATCGAGCTTCGGGATCTGGATGGTGCAGTGCTGCGGCACGAGCACATGGCCCGCCGGCACCACGCCGATCTGGATCTTGTCGCCGTTGAGCACACCCGCAGGGATGACGCCGCGGTCGGCAAGGTCGGTCACCTGGCGATCGACATAGAGCGCACCGACAGCGAACGCGGTGATGGACGCCACGAGCTTGGCGTTGATGTACGTGGTCATGGATATGTCCTCTTCAGACCTAAGGGGATCGAATCTGCCGGGCGCCCGAAGGCGCCCGGCCTCTCACTACCGCGAACGTGGCGTCAGTTCGGGTCTTTCGCGTACGTGTCGAGCGCCAGGCTCGAGAACTGCTTTTGCTTGTACTGGGTCTTCTTCATACCCAGGATCGTGCTCGAGGTGATCACCACCTGGTTGCCGCGGTCCTCGGTCTCTTCGTGCCAGTCGTAACGCAGACCCGAACCCGGCGAACCGAAGGCCATCACGGCGCTCTGCGCACCCAGGAACAGCGCGCGTGCGGCGGGCTGCTGGCCATCGGCACCGGCATTGCCGAAGCGAATAGCGGACTGGTGGCTGTGCAGCACAGCGCCGCGGTACATGCCCATCGAACCGGTAAAGATCGGGTTGCCCTGGCCCTGCGCAGCCGCGGCCGCCTTCTGGATGTCCATCCAGGTGACGGTGCCCTGGTTCTTCGTGCGCAGGTCATGCTCCTGGAAGCTGTGCATGGTGAGCACGAAACGGTTTTCACCGTTGATGCGGATCGGGCGGATCTTGATCTTGCCGTCGGAACCACCGCCCATGGTCTGCGAGCGCGTCACAGCGCGATCGATCAGATCCAGCGACATGATGTCGCTATTGCTGATCGAATCGAAGCTGTCGGCCGAGCCGCCGAAGAGCAAGTGATCGCTATCGGGAGCGGTCAGGCCGTTGCCTGCGAAGCCCTGGTAGTCCAGATCTTCGATGAAGTCCTCGTTGATGCCGCGGGCACCCGAGAGGTACATGAAGGTGACTTCGTCCAGCCAGCGAGCCCACCACTCGGCCATCTTCTGGCGAGCGATCGCGCGCATGTCGTGCAGCGTGCGCTTGCGCGTCATGCGGCCGCCGGCGTTCACGCCGCAGCGGACCTGGTCAATGCTGACCTTGTCGCTGAAGTTCTGAAGCTTCTCTTCCTTGCCGCGCAGCGTGTCGTCGCCGTAGACCGGCTTCTGCTTGAGCTGAGCGAACAGGTCGTAGTTGATGGTGTCGCCGGCGTCGTTCTCGAGCTCGGTGAGCACCTGGATCGGCGTGGGAGCGTCCTGCGCCTTCGACATGAAGCGGGCGCCCCAGTAGGACTCCTTCGCCATATCGCTGAAGAGCGTGGCCGAATAGCGCTTGACCGCGATCGGGTTGTTCAAGCCAACAATGGTCTGAGACATGGGTGTTTTCCTCTGTCGTGAAGGAAGGCACTCATGCGCCAGAAAATTGATGCCCCGCTCTCATGGGCGGTTGGCTCAGGCCACGGGCGGCCCGGGCCATGTCGAAGGTTGACGGTGCGCAGCTTAGCGCGGTTTTTGGTCAACCGTTTGCATTGCGCGACCCGCACTCTGCGGGACGGGAGCGCCTGCCTTGATGCACTCGATCGGTGACTCACCAACGATCACCAATCGAGCACGCTTGCCGCTCTTGTGCTCGAGCTTGATCCGCGTGCCGCCAACCACCAACGTGTCGCCGGCTGAAAGTTCGAGATGCAATGCCATGGTGTTTAGCTCGCGACGCCGACGGACTTCGCACCCGGCGCGTCGGCTAGGTACGCATTGAGCTGATCGGGCGTCATGCGCGCGATCGCGTCCTCGAGCGAACTGATGTCCTTGGTGTCCAGGGACGCATATGCCGCATTGTGCGAGGCCGCTTCGATCGGTGCAGCCTGTGCGGCGCTGGCCAGCGTCGGCGGCACTCCCGCCGGCGTGCGCTTCGCCGTCGCATCGGCGATCGCAGCCGCGGGATCGACCACGGTGGCCGGGTCCGGCTTGTAGTTGAAGGCGTCGAACACAATCGTCTCGGCCTGCTTGAAGATGGCAGCTGCCGGCGCCGACGGGTTCGCCTTCACCAGCGCGTCGAGCGTCGCCTGCATCTCGCGGGCGCGGATCGGATTGGCCAGGAACGTAGCGTGCGTCTTCTCCCAGGCGACCGCGATGCCGTTCCACTCACGGCCCGCCAATTCATCCGCGGTGCGCACCTTGTCCTTGTAGATCGCCAGCTCGGCCGAAAAGGCGCCCTCTTCGCGCGCGATCGCGCGAATCTCCTTCTGGTATTCGTCGCCATCGATCTCGCCGTCGTCGTAGCGGCGCTGTGCTTCTGTGTGCGCGGCATCGAAGTCGCGAGGGGGCGTCGGCGCCACGAGCGGCGGCGGCGCCGCAGCGGCAGGTGCGGGTGCGGCAGCCGTGGCTGCCGCTGACGCGGATGCAGCGGATGCAGCGGCTGCAGCCGCTGCAGTGTCGTCGCCAGCAGCGGCGGCAGCGGCGTCACCAGCGCCAGCAGCGGGAGCGGCAGCGGCAGCGCCACCGGCAGCAGCCGCATCACCGTCACCACCGGCGGCGGAACCTGCGTCGGCCGGACCGTCGACGCCGGGATCCTCGGTCGGGTTAGTCCCGATGGTATCCACCTGTGCGGCCAGCTTCGCCTCGAGATCCAGCGGATCGTTGCCGTTGTTCAAGCCTTCATTGTTTTCCATGGTTTCCTCGTGCGGTCACATAGCCGCGCTGAATTGATTCGGCTGAGCAGGGAATGCCTCCGCCGGGTTCCAAAGCTTGTCTGCTGCTGGTGCGAGTCCTGGCGCCTGCGCCACCATGCTGGCGGCGTGGAGGGCGTCGGTCTTTCCGCGCACATCCGTGTGCGCCGCGTTTGCGTTGTCGAGGTTCGCCTTGGCCTGCGTGGCCACCGTCTTCGCGTTCGTCAGGCGAATGTTGGCGTCCACCTGCTGCTGGCGTTCCTGCTCCTGCTGGGCTTCCTGCTGCTGCTTGGCCTCCGCCTGGGCCTGCGCCTCCGGACTGTTCTCCTGGCCCGGCGCGGTCTGGCCTGTCACTTGTCGGATGCGCTGAGCGATCGCACGCTTATTGGGCAGGTCTGTCATCTCCACCGCGATGTCCAGCAGCGCCATGGCGACGTCCGGTGGCATACGGCCCACCATCTCGAACAGCATCTCGGACATGGCCATGCGAACGGTTTCGCGATAGTCCGTCTCGTCAACGATGAAGTCGGCTTCGCTCGCGGTGATGTCGTTGTTCCAGAGCACCTGGCCAGTGGCCGGATCAAACTCCGGCTGGTTGATGGCCAGCCAGGCCATCGCGCCGTCGGCGCCGACGATGCGCACCACCTTTGGCAGGGATAGGAACGCCTCGCAGTTGCTGAGCGTCTTCAGGCCACTCTCTTGGATGGCCTGGCGGTAGTTGTCGAACAGCTCGGCCGTCGTGACGCTGCCCTGCTGCTGCTTGGCCAGGATCGCCCGGCCGCTCTGATCACCAGAGCTGGTGCCGGTGTTCTCCCTGGTGACACCGCTCGTCTCGTAGATGTTCTGCTTGGCTTCCGCCAGCATCTGGATCTGGCCATTCACTCGATCGGTACCGCGATCGATCTTGAACTGATCCATCTTGCCGCTGGCCAGGCGGATCTCGCCGTCGGGCCGCTTCGCTTCCTCGAGGTTGTTTTCCTCGTCGGCCTCGTCCATGGCGTCGGACGTGTAGATCACCTGGCTGGTGCTCAGGTCGAACAGGATCTTGCTGCGGCGCTTGTTGTACTCGTCCTGAGCGTCGCGGCTCGGCCGAATCAGGCCATAGGGCATGCCATCGCGGTGACGGCGATAGCCCCAGGCCGGCGTGAACGGGAACCGGTTGTGCTTGTACGGCGACTTGTAGACGCGCAGCAGAGCGCCCGGCGTCCACATGGCGCACCACATCTGCTCGGTGATGCTGTCCACGAGGCTCACCACGCCGTCGGCGAGCGCCTTCTGGTGCGCCTCGTTCTTGGCGTCGAAAGGCTGACGGTGAAGCGATCCGACTTCCACATCGTCCGGACCATCGCCCAGCAGCAGCGGCGAGTTGGCCACGCGGCGGAACCAGGTCTCGATGACCAGCACCCGCCGGCGAGCCTTGCGCGCCACCATGGCCGAGCCGAACATGCCAGGCATGCCGGTCGTGCGCGTCGACAAGAACGGGTTCGGCGTGTTGTAGAACATCTGAGGGAGGCTGGTTTCCAGCACCAGCATCTCCATCGCCGAGTCCATCGTGTCGACGGCTCGCGCTGCGAGCTCGTCGGCGCGATCGGGAAACATCGAGATGCCGTAGTCCAGATCCAGCCACTTCGCGCGCTTGATGTAGCGGCAGTCGCGCATCGTGTTGCTGCGGCTGAAGGGATCCCACCACATGCCCTTCCAATCCTGGTGGCGGACCGTTACGGGCTCTTCCTTGCGATCGTTGTTGTAGCACTCTTCCGTCCAGCCAATGCCGACCTTCACCTGGTCATTGAACTGCTGGCTTCGCTCCCAAGCGGCTCCGTTGATGTCGGAGACCCACTTCATCACTTCCTTCTTGGTCGTGGCCATCTCGACATCGGAGTCCTTCCGCGGAAGGACGTCCCAGTCGATGCGTGTGCGGCGCTCGGTACCAATCACCCAATCGCACATCTGCTTGATGATCGGGAACGTGAGCGGCGCCTGGCCACGGTCCACAAGGATCTGCGCATCGCTGGCCAGCCACTGGATCGAGTCGTAGTAGTCGGCGTCGATCATCTGCTCGCGGCGGTTCTCGGCGTGCGCCTCGCGGCACTCCGTCCACCAGTCCTCGAGGCGGCGCAGCAGGCGTTGATTGTCCGGGCTGTCGAGGTAGCTGGCGGGCTTCTCAGCCTCCACCGGATCGGCCATGGCCAGCAGGCTGTTAAAGCCGTCGCTGGCTGTGGTGCTGCTTACGTTGACGATGCCCGGGTTCATATCAGCCCACCACGCGCTTGTTGTTCACGTCCACGAAGAAGTGCAAACCCTCTTCCTCGCAGCCTTCGAGGAACCGATCGAGGCTCTTGTCCTCGAACAGCTGCGGATCCGGCGGCGATTTGCGCAGGTCCCCCAGGTAATCGAGGATCGCGTCCAGTAGACGGATCTGCTCCTGCTGCGTGACGAAGCCCCACAGCTGCTTGGCCAGGTGCGGCACCATTACGTGCAGCGCGTCGCGCTCGGCGTACATCCACATGGCCGACAGCGGGATAAACACGCCGTCCTTCTCCTTGCGGCCCTGGAAGATGTAGAGCGCTGCCTGGCGGCCATGACCGGTGCCAAAGTCGCCGTAGTGCAGCTCCACCGTCAGGTCGCCCTTGCGGCCGACAAAGCTATGTCGGGTCGTGGTGCGCTCGCTGGCAGCGACGTCGTTGCCGATGCCCGGGCGGAGCAGCTCGGTGAAGTTGACGTACCCGCTGGCGCCGATCGTCATGCCGACACCCGCGACACGTTGCGCTCGTTGACGATGGCCATATTGCGCATGGCCATGTCGATGACGGTGGGGTCGTTCATGCCGCGGATTGCCGCGCGCACGGCGATCGCCATTTGGGTGAAGCGCGGCGCCATCTCGGTGATATGGCGGAGCTTGGCGATCGCACGGACGGCGGGCATGCCCAGGTGCCGGCGAGCGGCCGCGGCAATCTCCATGCGCTCCATCACCGCGGCGTGATCGTCGCCCGCGCTGTCCACCTGCAGGGTGCCAGTCATGGTCTGGTTCAACTCGTTCTCCAATTGCGGTCGCGCTGGCGCCGCTTTGCTCGGGTCGAGGCGTCGTTGACGCCATTCATGGGGAAGCCCTGCGCGAACTGACGGAACGCGTCGGCGCCGTTGCTCGCCCAGTCGTGGAGCGGGTAGTCGTGCCAAACGTCGAGCTTCTCGTTCCACGCCTTGCGATAGCTCTGCAGCGCTGGCAGGCCGCCGCGACCGGATCCAGGCGGGTTCTCACCGCAACGCACGCGATCGAAGCGGCACCGGTGCAGCGCCTGGCGCACCATGTCGATGCCGTCCTGCAGGTTGTTGATGCGCTCAACCAGTTCGACCTTGCCGGGCAGTAGCTCCTGCAGGATCTGCAGACGCGTCTTGTTGCCGGTGTTTGCCCATTCGGTCTGCACGCCGTCGTGCGGCAGGTAGTGCTTGCCATAGACGTAGCCGCGCTCGAGCAGCTTGCGCACGTAGTGCTCGGCCTGCTCGCCGCTGTTTTCGTAGAAGTCGATGAAGTGGTGCCAGGGGCCAAACTGCTGGTGGAACCAAATGGCCGTCGTATCGGACATGCCGATATCCCAGAACGTGTTCACCGGCACGCCCGGGACGATCGGCAGGTCACACACCCTGCCTTCCTTCAGCGCCTTGCCGATCTCCTTGGCGTAGTACGCACCCTCAATCGCCTGTTCGAAGGCTTCCTCCGGCGTTGACGGATGCTCCTGGGTCATCTTGTCGCCCTGCTCTTCCCGCTTCTTGGCGTACCAAGCGCGCTTGCGGGGCGACAGAAACACGCCGTGCTCGTTCTCGAGGCGCTCGAAATACTCGAGCAGCTCCGACGGCATGGGCACGCCGTCGGGGTCGATCTCGTTGATCGGATCCTGCCACCAGCCGAAGAAGTGGAACTTGTAATCGAGCTTCGTCAGCTTGGCCGTGCCGGCCTCGAGCATCTTGTCCAGCTGCATCGAGCGCTGGCACATCTGGTAGTAGTCGCCGATGCGACCGTGTGCCGTGCTCTCGATCGTGGCGATCGCGTCGGGCGCCAACGTGTTCAGTGCGCCGGTCTTCACCTCGCTGGCGCGCAGCGGATAAAAGGCACACATGGGCCCGTACTCGGACACGTGCAGGTATTGCAGCGTCCCCGAGCGATGGCTGAGCGATACGTAGATCTTCGAGCCGTTGGAGAACTCGAGCTCGCCGGACATGTCACGGCGAACCGTCGCCCTCACCGCCTTGAGCCAGTCCGGCAGGCGGTCGTAGGCGAAAAGGATCTTGCCCTTGAACACCTTCTCGGCGTCGGCCTGCTTGTGCATGACCAGGCCGCACGTCGTGTTGCTGCGGAACAGCGCCGTGTCCAGCGCCAGGATCGCCGCCAGGGTGGTGATGCCGTGCTGGCGCGACTTCAACACCATGTTGCGGTTGTGGAAGCCCTCGAGGAACAACCACTGCACCGCATTGGGCTGGAACAGAACGACGTCGCCGTTCTTGTCCACGATGTAATACAGGTGCGTGAGGCGCCAGTCGCGATCGCTCAGCAGCTCTTTGAGCCGGGCCCTACTCGCCTCGTCATTCGGCTCGAGCATGGCGCGGCAGTCCGGTACCGGCGCCGTCGATCTCTGACAGCAGGTCGGTCATGGTGTGCTTCAGCGGTCCGCCATCCTTGCCGGTGAGCTCGACCTTCTCTTTGAACAAGCCCAGGTGTTTGCCCACGTCGCGCAAGGCGGCGACCTGGTCGTGCGTCTTGATCTCAAGCCCGTGTTGCGTGGTCTTGACGCCGGCGTATAGCAGGCGCGCCGCCGGCGAGAGATCCCGCGTGTCCTTTGCCACGACGCGCTCTTCACCCTCGCCGAAGCATTCCGGGCAATCCGGATGCGGATCACGGTACGGGTTAAAGCCAATGCCGCCCTCAGGATCGAACTCACCGATCTTGGCGTCTTTCTCCGCGGCGGCCACGAGCGCCTTGTGCTCGCGCTCGGCCTGATTCATCTCTTTGGGCGTGCGCTGGTAGCGGTGCCCCTTGCCGTAGCAGTACCGGCAGCACACGCGGTGCAGCTCGATCAGGTCGCGCGGATCCGCGGTCGCGATCGCCCAGAAGCGATCCAGCACCATCTGGCCCTCGATGCCGGTCGCCTCCGATCGTGCCGCCATAGCTTCGGCGACCTTCTGCTGGATCTCCGGCGTGGCCAACAAGTCGGACGCCGTCTGCCGTGCAGAGATCGGGCTATATCCCGCGCGAATCGCCGCCTGGCGGCCGTTCATGTCCTTCAGGTACTCGAGCACGAAAAGATCGGCGCGAGGCACGGCGTGCTGTTGCGGGGCCTTCTTCGCTGCCTTCCGAGCAGCCGTCTTCGCCACCGCCTTGTTCTTTGCCGGCGGGGGTGCGTCCTTACGGGCCATGTACGGAAATGTCAGGGTTCGAGGAAGTCGTGCGCGTGGGTATCGCCGGCTGCCTCGAGCAGCTTGATGCGCGCGCTATCGAACGCAGACTGGGCCCTCGACAGGGCGCTGGCGGTCTCGCGTAGCACCTGGTTGGCGTGATCCCAGGCCTCGTTCGCCTTGTTGACGCCTTCCAGAGCGGAGCGCAGCTCTTCGGCTGCCAGCTCTACCTTGCTCGACATCGCGTTAGACCAAACGGCCGACGACGAATCCGACCACCAGCACGGCGCCGAAGACGCGAAGCGGATGGCGCTGGGCCACGTTGATGAACTTCCAGCGGACAGTGTTGAGGCTCATGTGCGACTCCTGGGGTCAGTGCGCGCAGCGGAGTGCTTGCGCGCGAAGAAGTTGGTACTGCTGCGTATCGTCCTGCTTGAGGATCAGCAGCTCGCGCACCTGGCTGTCCGAGTCCATCGCAGCCCAGTCATCGGGAAGCGTGGACAGCTCAGGCGCGAACAGCGTGATGCCGGCGCCAGTGCACTCAGCGGGCGGCGGTGGAGCCGGCAACGGCGGGATTGCCTCGTGCGGCTTGCTTGTAGAGGCGCACGAACTCAGGGCTGCGCAAAGGCTCAGGGCAAGCAGCCGCGGGAGCGCTCGCCGGATGGAAAGTCGCATGTTGGATCTCCTGCTTGGTTGCTTCCGCGGTCGCGCGGATGGCGCCCTGGTCGGCGGCAAGCGTTAGGGTCTGGTGCTGCTGCACCTTCAGGTAGGCAAATTGCTCTGCGCCCTGGTCTTGGAACTGCTGCACAACGTCCTGCACTTCGGCCTTGGCTTCGGTCACCTGTCCGGCTGTCACGCTCACGCCCTTGCAGTGCCAGCCAGCACCAAAGCCCACGGCGATCAGCGCAATGGCGACGACGATGTAGATCGCAATCTGTTTCATGCGCGAGCTCCCGCCGCGAGCACTTGGACGCTCACCGGCACAATGATGTGTGGGCCGCGATGCGGCAGACGAGTGTGCAGTGCCTCGAGCGCCAACTCGGCCGAGCCGCGCTCCGTCCAGATCTCGGATAGCGCGATCTGTTTTGTGGCTACGCTCTGTAGCGCGAAGCCGTTACGCCAGGTGCCGTTGCTGTCCGCGATCATGCGGCCCTCGCGATCGAGCCGCCGGCGTTCTTGTACGCGGCCAGGAGATCCGCGAGGCTGTGCTCGCGCTGCTGGTAGCCCGCACCTGGCAGGCTCGCCCAAATGTTGGACACCAGGGCAATTGCCGCTTGGATGTTGCCAGCAATGATGGGCTGCAGCGCCTTGCGCTCCTGCATCAATTGGATGGCGTAGCGGTCCTGGCTAACGGGGCCAAAGTCAGGAAGGCGCAGCAGGTCGCGGTAGTGCGGCCAATAGCGAGACAGGAACTGATAGCGCCCCGCCGCGGTGCTGTTCGTCTTCGGGTCGTAAGCGTCCGGGTGTGCCCCGTAGCTATCGAAGAGCAGAGGCTTCTGCGGCGTCGACCCCACCAGCACGTTGTACCCGTCGTCTGACTTGCTCAGCAGCTCCGGGCCAATCTCCGACCATGCAAGCATGTCGAGAAAGGCGACGACGTTCTTGCCGCCAGCCACTGCGACCGGAATGCGAGCGGTCATGCCGCACCGCCGGCGCCGCCAAACCACTTCTTGAGAAACAGTTCGACAGCCTGAGCGCCAGCAATGCCGAACGCGGACCCGATGCCGAGCAGCGCCAGCGGCGCGATGTTCGGGATCTGGAGCAAGATGACACCAGCGATGAGCGTGGTGGCAGAGCCCAGGATGGTGCGCCCGATCAACAGGCGCCACGTGAGCTTTTCATCGCTCGCCAGCAGCTTCGCCACGCCAATTAGACCGCCGGTGAGCACCAGCAGCCAAAAGGCCTTCCACTCTTCATTCATTGGTTGGCCCTCACGTTTGCTTCGGTTGTTCGGCATCGGAACTCTCCGCGCCATGGGTTTAGGTGGTTGCGGCGGACGGGGTGACGTGCCCGGAGGTACCGGGACGAGTGCTGAAGGGGCTTCAGCTGTGAACCGTGGATTCTTTGTCCGTCCCAGCGCCGCGACGTCATCCGACGTTGCTTCAGTGGCGCGTACAGCCGGCCGCAAAACTGGTTGGAGAAAACGAAAAAGCCCCGCCGAAATGGCAGGGCTTTGGGTTGGATCGCACGAAGCGGCAGAACCATTGTAAAGACCGAAACGGTAGGCGTGTGCCTACCGATTTCCCTCGCTAGGCGAGTGCGCGCGACATCTCGTCGTAGGCCTCGCGCATCTGCGTCCGGCAATGGCCCAACAACCACTCGTAGGGCGCAACCCAGCGGGCATTGAACGACTGGTGCGTCATATCCATCAGCTCGGCACGCCACACGGGCCCCTGCTTGGTCAGGCCAGCACCGTTACAGCGCTCGCAATCCTTCTCGACCTTCTCCACCACGCGCTTGCCCGAGCCGCTGCAGTCTGGGCAGTTCCGCGGCTTGTACATCTCCATCAGCACGGCCCGCCGCATTAGGCGATATGTGTCATCGATGGCTGGCCACATATGAGCCTGCGCGGCAGCGATCGCGGCGTTGGCCTCGCGCTTTGCGTGAGTCGTGGTGGCGTATTGCTTCTTGATCTGCGCCAGCACCAGCACATCCATGCGTTCGCGCCACTCGCCGAACTGGGCCGCGACCAAGAGCTGATCGAGATCCACGGTGCTCAGCTGGGCACCAGCAGGCCAGAACAGAGCCTGCAGCAACTCGCGACCAAGCCCCGCTTTGGTGAACGCAATAGACGCGGCGACATCCTGCGGCGTGTGGCCACCACTGGCGCCCGAGCCCAAATAGAAGCGGACCGTCTTCTCATTCAAGCGAGCCATAGCGTATGCGGGATTGGTCATCGGGTTGTCTCTCTCAGTAGCTCGTTCTGGAATGTCAGCAAGCGGTCGTTGTTGCCGTACAGCGCATAGAAGGCCCGCGACTCACGCGCCAGACTTGGGCCGTAATACTTGGAAACGTGGGCATAGCCCTGGTCGAGCTCGGGCCACTTGTCGCCCTGGTGATGGAACCTGCAGAGGCAAATCACCGCGTGGTGGCCAATGCGCACGCCGCCGTTCAGCAGGTGGTGCACTTCGAGCCTCGTGCCGACAACTCGGACGTAACCCCGCGTGCCGTTCATGCGGCAAGCCAGGCAGCCCAGTTTGCGCATAGCGGCGAAGCGCTCGAGATCCTCGCGGGAGGGTGGTTCGGTGCTACGGGCGCCACGTACTCCACGCCGCATGACCTTCCCTGGCGCCAGCCGCGTTGTCGATTGCAGGCGTGTATACGCCTTGATTGGCGTGTGACGCTTGAGCGCTGTGCGCTTCACCCGATGCTCCCAGGCGCCAGCTTCTCGCGCTGCTCGGCCAGGATCTGCGCATAGATCTCCGGATGCTGCAGGCCGAAGTCTGGCGCAGACCCCTTGCCCCAGCGGCCATTGCCCAGCTGCGTGAGCCAGCCGTCCGTCGCGCACCAACGTCTCGGGTCGTTCTTGCACTTGCGCACTTCCTCGCGTGTCACGAACCCTTGCAGCTCGAGCAGTGCCTGAACACGTAACGCACCCACCTTCCAAGGGCTCAACGTACGTGGTGCAGGCACGCCGGCCGGGACGTCCGGCACGAAATCCGGGAGCTCGCATCGCTGCACCGGATTCCAGTCGAACATCTCGGTCAGATAGTTGGCACGGCGCTGGAACGCCCATTTGTAGCCTTCTCGGCGCCAGCTCGAGTAAGGCGTGAAGACCTCAATACCCATGGTGGCGAAGACTTCTTCGGTGCCCTCATGCGACGCCGGCACCACTACGCCGCGGAAGTCCGGGCCACGATCGCAGCCGTACAAGCTGATGCCGCGCAGCGACTGCGCCAGCACCTTCAGATTCATCGCAAGCTTGCCTTCCACGCCGAGTTGGAGGCCATCGGGCGTGACCAACAGAAGATCCCAGCCAGCCGTCTCCGGATACACCGTGAAGCCTTCCTCGCGTGCCCAGTCAGCGAATGCGCTGCAGAGATCTGCCTCGGTCGGGAAATCCTTCTCTCGCTTTGTCATACGCACTGGATCCTCACTGGATAAGCCGCTTCCACCTCGCGGCGCTTCACGCGGAACACCTCTGTCTGTTTCCCCTTGACGTCGACGTACTCCGGATCCCGCTCGGGATCCTTGAAGAACACGAGGAAGTCCACGACGTAGCGCGTGCCACCAGGGAGGTGCAGCGGCACCTGGCGTAGCCAGTACCAGACCTCGCCGGCGGCCTTTCGGCGCTTGAGATCCTCGAAGTACCGCGCCTCCTTCTTCGAGTCGAAGCGAACGCCGTCGACCACCGTCGGCTTGTTGCCGTACTTGCTGCGCTTCTCCTGGCCAGGCTGCAACGCGGTCTCATCGAGCCGCCCTTGGGCCGCCAGCAGGTTGCGCATGCGCTCTGGCATCGCCGCGTGGCTGGTGAAGCGAAGACCGCCGCCAGCCTTACCCATGTGCGCGAAACTTCAGCAGTTGCTTGCCGGCACGCTGCTCCGCCAGCTCGAGGATCGCCTGGTGCGTGATCGTGCGGCGGTCGCGCCCCTCCCGTGCAGCCAGGTCGGACAGATCGCGCACGGCTTGCTGATACAGCGCCTGGTCTTCCACGCACCGCGGACACGGCGACAAGACCTGGCCGGTGCGGCCGTCGACGGGAGCCTGGTACTCCTGCTTGTGCGTGTGGCAGAACTGATAGCGCTCGCGCACCACGTTGAGGTTGCGCGAAACGGTCGCGCCCAGCGGCTTACTGTATTGACGACGGTGGAACCGCATTAGGCGTCTCCCCTTCCATTGATCATCTGCCGGCATTGCTCGAGGAACGGCGCGGCGAAATCGGCCGCGGCCCTCACGGGCTTAGCGGGCTTCACTGATTCGAGCAATGCCACCGGCGCCGGCGGCAGTTCGCCAAGCGCCAGCCGATGGCGCACGGCAAGCTTGTAGGCCGCAGCGATCGCCTTCTCGCGCGCCAGCTCGGGGAGCCGATCGAGGCCCCAGCGGTTGCGGATGAACTGCCACACCAGGCGGCAGAACGCGGACACGTCGGCGCCGTACTCGTCCCCCTTATCCAGCGCCAGCATCACCATCGAGAGCGGCGGCACGTTGAGGCACAGCAGGCGGAACTCGGGCGCGGTCGGAGCGAAGTCGATGTGCACCTGGCTCATGCGATCGAGCGCAGCGCGCATCTCCGCGCCAGTGATGCCGCGCAGCTCATGGGCCCACACCTTGCCCGCATCGGTGAGCTGGCCAGCGAGCGGACCAGGCGTCGGGTGCTCCGGTGAGTCGCCGCACACACTGGCCCAGCGGTGTCCGTACGTGGACGCCATGCGCGACCAGATGGCCCGAAGGGTGCGCGCGTGCGGTACCGGCGCGTCAGACGGGATCTGCGAACGGATCCCCGTCGTCTCGTGCGTCGCCTTCGCGGCGAGCACGTTCCGAGCGTGCGGCAAGTGATTCGCGTCCGCCTTGGCTGCCTTGGCGAGAGTGGCCACGGCCGGAATTGTGGACAGTTGCATGCGTGTCTCCTTGGCGCGCAGCGTCGCGAGCGCGGCCGATCAAGGTTTGGGATAGGTAGCCGACCTTGGGCACGCTGTTTTTCAGGTGCGTGTGTTGGTCGGGCGTGAGCAGCATTTGCGCGGCAGTGGCGCCGCTCGCGAGCAGGTACAGCAGCTCCGGGTGGAGCTCGGTGTTGTCGTTCATGCCCGCCTTCTTGAGCGCCAGCTCGGCCGCGGTTAGGCAGGCCTGCTCTACGGTGATGTTCAACGCCACCAGCTGCAGAACTTCCGGACGCGCCGGGTGGACGTCCATCAGGCCGACCCTGCGCAGCGCCTTGGTGATATCGACCGCACCGCGCGCCTGGGCGTCGCGCTCTTCCTCAGTCATGGCGCTTGCAGAAGAGCTGCCTACGGAGCTCTGTTCTTCTCTACTCTTCTCTTCTCTGGTCACGCCGGTGTCACGCTCCGAACGTGACTCCGACGCGACAGGTGTCGCGGCACGTTCGTTACGTTTGCGCTTCGTGGCCTGGGCGCGGGACTTGCCGGTCGTGCCGTTATGCTCTTGATAGTCGGGGAGTTTCACCCACTCACCCGACACGTCGACCCACTCCGACGGCAGTGCTTCGCAAAAGCCGGGCACGCCCACCTCTGCGTCGACGTCATCGGTTGTGTAGCCATAGAGCTCGCCGAATTCGTCGGCATGCTGATCGGCGAGACACCACAGCGTGACAAGGGCACCGACAACGGTCACGGTGCTGACGTGACATTTGCGCGACACGATCTTCAGGCGGCCGTCTTTGGGCAGCTTGGTGCGCAACTTGATCCACGGATCGACCATGTCAGTGGTTACCCGGTGCCGTGTCGCGATAGATCTGGTCTGCCATCGCTCGGGCTTCTTGGTACGACATCACTGGCTTGAGCTCACCGCGGATCTCTAACGGCATCGACATCCCGCCCCTTTGGACGTCATCGCGCTGCGTGCGGACGGGTGTCGGCTTGGCAAGCGCCAGCGGCTGCTCGAGCTCCTTGGCCAGGCGCTCGGCGTGCGTGAGCGCCAGGCGGGCCGTACGCAGCTCTTCGGCCATGTTGCTGGCCAGCTGCCGATAGCGAACGAGCTGCTGACGCTCAGGTGTGCGGCCGCAAATGCGCTCGAGCACCGCTTCCAGCTCGGCGCGGATCTGCTCACGCATGGAGTCCGTCATGGTGGCCACGTCCGGCGCCGGCGTGCCACGGAGTGACTCGAGCACGTTGAGCACCCAATGGCGGAACTCGGCGGCCCGTGGTGTGCGCGCAAACATGGCAATGAGCCAGCAGCCACGGGGAGAAAAGATGCGCACCTCTTGTTCGCCGCCAGCCGTTGGCAGACGCACCAGCTGCGTCATGTCGTCAGAGAACTCGGACGCGCGACGGCGGTGAATGTCAGCGATGCGGTTGGAGGCTGTCGCGGAATGCGACGCCCTGCCCTTGTAGCCCAGCGCTCGGGCGAGATCGGCGGCAGTAAGCCAGGGCGTGCCTGCGCGATCGATCACAGGCAGGGAAACGGAACCGAACTGCACGGTATCGGGGAGGCGAATAGCGCTCATGCGCAAACCTCAGGTGGCTGACGAGTGAGAGATAGGCGGCGCCGGCGGCCGTGGTCGGCGCTTTGGCGTTGCCATTGGTGGGAAGACGTCGGGCCGGAGGTCGTAACAGGTGACCGGCTCAGTGTTGAGCTGAAGGCGCTGGGCTTCGGGATCCACGAGGTTTACCGGGATCTGCGCGGCGACCGCACGTTCGATGGCCCTACAACGATTGGGGGGTACGTCCCGCTTGTGCGGTCCGGTGGCCAGCCAATGGGTCACATCCTGCGGAAAGCACTCAACGGCCCGAGCAAAAGCAGCTTTGGTGCGGAAGGTGGCGACTGCGCGATGGATTGGGGTCATGCCCCTAGAGTAAGAAGGTTGCTTACTTCAAGTCAACACATTGCCTATTGCGTGTATAGTTCGCCCTGCATGAGACTAAGCAAATGGTTTATCCCCAGCGCCAGCACGATCATCCCGTGGCAGTCCGCTTTGAGCGGATGCTCGAGCTGCTGCGCATGCGACGCGCCGAATTCGCCTCGCCGCCCCACGTCTCGCAGCAGAACATCAACACCTGGCTGCGCCGCGGCAAGATTGGCGCGGCGGGTATTGCTCGCCTGCGTGAATTGGCCGAACAACGCGGCGTGGCGGAATTCTCCGAGGACTGGATTAATCACGGTCTCGGGCCCGAACCTACACTTTCGCCGTTTGCGGCCGATGTCATCTCCGCGCAAGGTTCGAGCGAGGGCGCCACCCAGAACGGCCCTCGCGTCAGCCGGGGATATCTGCGTTTCGAGTATCTGGAGGGGTACTCAAAGGAACTTGCGAGATTCGTTGATATCCCGCAAATTCTGACAGTTTCTATCAGTGGTGCCTTACAGGCGTCGGTGCGGGTCTTAGTGAACCCGAGCGATGCGCTGACAGGTGTCATTGAGCGGGGGGAGCTGCTCTTTGTGGACACGTCGGTCCGATCTGTGGAATCCGACGGCATCTACGCCTACAAGCTGGCGGAGATAGCCCAAGTGCGCCGCTTCCTCATTCGTGGAAAGGGAATGCTCCGACTCGTTGGCACCCATGCCTACGAGGATTCGCTCGAGTTAGCCGGGTCGGAGCTGGACGATTTGGAAATTGGCGGGCGTGTCGTTGGAAGGGTTGGCGGCTCGAGTATCTAGCGCTACCCAACGACCAGCTGCGCACCAGGGGATTGGTAATGCGCGATGTCTGGATCAAAAGCGTGCTGCTTGGATGCGGGTACGCCCTTCTCTATGCAGGTGCACGAGAGGTTTCGGTAAGCCACTGGCTTCTCCCCGCAGGCCTTCGGTTCGTTGCTCTCCTGTGGCTCCCGCTTCGCTTTTGGCCTTTCGTCCTGCTTGGTGAGGCATCCGCCTCCTTCTACTACCGTGCGGATCGACTCGACACCTTTGGCTGGCCGTGGATGCTCATCACGGTGCTGGGGCCCCTCGCTGCCACGTCTCTCCCCGTCTGGATCCTCCGTCGGACCCGGTGGGGCCGAGATCCCCACGACCTGGCCACACCCGTCACCCGCATGTTGTTCGCCGGCATCATTGCCTCGGGCCTTGGCGCATTGGCTGGCGTGCTCGCGGTTGAAGCCGTGCACTACGGGCCCACTGTGGCCCGCGTACCGAACACGGCGGGCCACAACTTCGCGATGTTCGTCGTCGGCGACTATTTGGGCATCCTCGCCATGGTGCCGCTCGGCATGACGATCCTCATGGGTCGCCGGCGCCTGCGCGCCATCCTGCGTTGCGATCTGGCCGGGCAGCCGGTTAGCGCCTACCTGTGGAACTTGTGCCTGTGCGCGCTGGCGTTGACTGCCCTGCAGCTGATGTCGCGCAACACGATGTTCACTGAGGTGCGCGACGTCGCCCGGCTGGCCATGCTGATTCCCGCCGTCTTTATGACTTATCGCTACGGCTGGATGGGCGCCCTTCCCGCCGTGCTCATGGGCAACGTAGGCATTGAGGCGACGATCCTGCAGGCTCGGGAGACCGGCTTGGTGCAGGCCCAATTCTTGATGGCGATCGTGGGTAGTGGCCTGCTGCTGTTCGGCTCCATAAAGACCGATCGAGATCTCGGCCTTGCGCGTGGCCACAAGGAGAACCAGCGCATCCGCAGGGCTGCCCGCGGAAACCTTTCGTGGAGTCAGCAGTGGGCCTACCACGGCGCATCCATTCTTGAGAGTGCGAACGCGACGATGGGTGGCCCGCGCGCTGACCTGCTCGTCGCGGCCGACGCGGAGTCGCTTGCCAATCACCGATGGTCCGGCAGCGTCGCGACTCAACGGCGCGGCCTGTCCACACACATCGATTCGCTACGCATGTCGGACGTGCGAGCGCACGGCCTCAAACTGGCGCTATGCCATGGCCAGCTCCGGACCGAGATCGAGGAACAAGGGATCCGGTACCGGGCCAAGGTGTCGGGTGCATTCCTTGAACTCCCCACGGACATGCTCGAGACAACGTATCGCCTCGTAGAGGGCTTCACCCTGCGCCTGGCCAATGACTACGTACCCAGCAAGATTCGGGTCCGCGTGATCGTTTCGCGATCGGGGCCGCGCGCCTTGGCGATCGTGGTCAAGGCCTGGCCCGGGCCCGCCAACAAAAAGGCGCCCGACATGCGGGCGCCCTACTTCACCAAGCACGAAGTGAACAACATCGCGGTGACCTACCAAGGTAAGCACCGCGATCACACCGACAGACGCGTCCCCGCGCTGGCGGTGCTGCTCCGCGACTAGTTCACGTTGATTCGGCTGCACTCAACAGGATCGCCGCAATTTGCGGCGCGACTGGTGGCACCTGCAGCATCAAGCGTCTGGATGGCATCCGTAGAGCTTGCGGCCCGGACCGGCGGGCGAGAGCACTCGATCGGATCATTGCAGCCCAGCGTGACGACATAACCGGCCGGCGCCGCCTGCACCGTCACGGTGCCGTCCTGATAGATGACCGGTGACCCATCCACCAGGGTGTTGGCCGGATTCACCACCACCGCAGAGGGGTTGCCGATCGGCAACACAACCGCAGTGCCCGGAGCGGTCGCCAGCGCCAGCTGCGGCTCGCCGTTGCCAGCGTTGACCTGCACAAATGACACGCCGTTCAAAGCGAAACGGTAGGCGTGGAAGCTGGGGTGATGGCTCACATCTGTCGCATTCGGCCACCGGCTACCCAGGCCATGCGACGGAGCCGTGACTTGGGGAGCTGCCGTGTCCGCCACGGCCACGGATCCCATCAGCATGAGCCCAGCTACCAGCGCCAGGCTGAGTAGCGAGCGAAATCGGTACGTCATTGCATTCTCCTTCGATTTTGACTTGCCACAGGGTGCCGCCTCTGATCCCTGCACGCTTCCGTGCTCGCAACCATAGGACAGCCGATTACTTCGCTTGACACTCAAGTAAGCATCTTGTTTACTTGCCCTCGGCAAAACGCCCGAGGAACCGTCGGATGTTCATTGAACCAGTAAGCAGGGTCAACAAACTGTCGACCCGGTTGCGCGCAGCCCGCCCTGTGCACCGCACACGCCACAAGCCTCGCACGACTCACGTCGCACCGCTCGCGACCGTGCCAGCACCTGGTGAAGACGGCACGCCGCAGTCCATGAGCCCTTTCACCTTCCACCTGATTTTGTGGATCGCGCTACCCAGCGCCGTCGCCATGTTCTTCTGCAAGTGGTTCGGGGTGTTGCCGCTATGAGCACGCCTGGTGACCTGCAGGTCGCACTTTCCATCGACATCACGCTGGACGTGATGAGCCATGCGACTGATCGCATGTCGATCGCGCTCTACCAGCGAACCCACGATGGCCAGGAACGCAAGCTGATCCACGCAGCCTTTGCTCCGCATGAGGCGCAAGTGGATCCCTCGCTCGACATGATCTGGTTCGGCGAAGCATGCGTCGCCCTGCCCTGGCCGGATCTCCTGAAGGTCGCCGACTTCCTGCGGCTGGATATCCCGCAAACCGTTTTGCCGGCTACGGCAGGGGGTTCCCTGTGCCCCATGACTGCCGTGGCCGGCGCCTCTCTCGCGAGCGCGGCGTAATGGCCCGGTTCATCCCTGTGCACACGATGGATCCGGCCAGCAAGGGCTCGCGCCTGCTCGAGATCCTGAAGGATGGCCCCGCCACTGTCGGTGAGCTCTACGCCGAGCTCGCCGATGAGATTGCCCGCGGCGAATGGACCCGCCACCAGGTGCGTGCGCACGTCGACTGCTTGTTTCGACGCAAGAAGATCAGCCGCGACCTGTTTGGCAGCGTCGGCGGCAAACCTCGCTATCTGTGGAAGCTCGCAGCATGAGCCTGGTCGCAAAAATTGACGCCGTGATGCGCGCCGCCAGCAAGCCGCTCAGTGCACGCCACGTGCACGCCATGATGCCCACCGGGACCAACCTGGACACCGTTGGCACGCTCCTGAGCCAGCGTCGGCGCGCAGGCCTCCTGCGCACGGTCACGGTCGACGGCGTCGTGTGCTACGAGGTCAACACTGAGCTAGAGGACGAACCGCTCGAGCGCGGTCGACCAGGTCGCAAGCCGAGGATGCAGGACGCGATCGACGGACCGTCAATGCGTGCGCCGGCGTCACCCGTGCTGGTGGAGTTTGTCCGCGCCGGAGAGATCATCGCCAGCGAATCGCTGGACACCCTGATCGCCAATCGTGGGCCCCGCCATCTCATCGACATGATCGGCGACGCCGCTCGAGATCTCTCCGAGGCGCGCTACCAGCTCACGCTCACCGTGCAGGTGCCAGACGCCGCCAGCGAGGCCTGTGAGTGATGGCCGCCAGCACCCTCGATGCCGACATCGCCGCCGAGCTGGCCAATGCCGCCGTGCTCGATGCGCAGATCCGCACCTTTCTTTCAGCCTTGGAGCCGCTGGCGATTGCCAACGCGCGCACCTCCCGGCGCCCGTCGGTACCCCCGGCCGCCAGCGGCTCCAACCCTTTCGTCTGCCACCCCCCGGAGCAGTACGCATGACCCGTGTTCCCGCAACGCGTGAGGACTGGAAGGAGTTCGCCAAGTTCCTCGCAAAGGTCGACCTGCTGGCCATCGGCGCCCTTGTCGTGATCGTCGCCGTGTTCGCTTGCTTCCAGTGAGTCCTAGCCCTCACCCCTCTCTTGGTTCGGAGTAATCCATGTTCTTCCGCAATCTCGTGTTGATGCGCTTCACCCCTGAGACCGCCGATGATCTCGCGCGCCTCGAGGAAGCCCTGGCCGCCCACCGCCTGCGGGCATGCGGACCGATGGAACTTGGAACGCGCGGCTTTGTGGCGCCGGTCGGCCGCGGTGACGACGCCGCCCTCACCCACACGGTGCAGTCGTGCACGGCCGCCATGCTGGGAGCTGAAGACAAGCTTCTCCCCGCCGCCGTGGTGGCCGACGAACTGCACCGCCGCGTGCAGAAGATCTCCGAAGAGGAAGGGCGCAAGGTCGGCGGCCGCGAACGCAGGCGCCTCAAAGAGGACGTGCTCAACGACCTGGTGCCGCGCGCGTTCATCCGTGGCTCGCACCACCAGTTCTACGTCGACGTGGCGAACCACTGGCTGGTGATCAACAGCGCCAGCCGCAAGACGGCAGAGATGATGGTGAGCCAGGTGCGCGAGGCGCTGGGCTCGTTTCCGGTAATCCCGATGGCTCCGAGCGAAAGCCCGCGTGTGTTGATGACGGACTGGCTGGCCAACAACGAACTGCCCGCCGGCCTGGCGCTGGGCGACGAGTGCGAGCTCCGCGATCCGGCCACCAGTACCGGCGCGGTGGCGATCAGCCGCCGGCAGGATCTGGACAGCGACGAGATCAAGGAACACATCCGCAACGGCAAGCAGGTCTACCAGCTGGCGCTGGTGTTCGACGAGCGTCTGAGTTTCGTGCTCGGCGAGGATCTGGTGATCAAGAAGCTCAAGTTCCTGGACGTCGTCCAGGAACAGCTGGGCAGCGATCACGACGACGCGCAATCGCTGGCCGACGCGCAGTTCGCGCTGATGACGCTCGAGCTGCAGCGCCTGCTCGCCAAGCTCGAGGAATGGTTCGGCCTGGCGCTCGATGCACCGCTCCACCTGCACCGCCAGGACGCGCCGCTGGGCATGCGCCTGGCTGAGCGAACTGCACGCCAGGCAGCGGAAGCGATGAACCAACGTGCTCGCGAGGACGGCGTGACCATCACGCTTTCGCAGGGCGGCAAGACGCTGGCGACATTCGGAGATGGCGACGACTCGCTGCTGGCCAGCGCGATCGCCGTGGTGCGGGAGCACGGCCGCGCGTCCATCTCCCTGCTGCAGCGCCATCTCCGCATTGGCTACATGCGCGCTGCGCGCCTGATGGAAACCATGGAAGCGCAAAAGGTTGTGTCTGCACCCGAAGCCAACGGCAACCGCCACGTCCTGGGCGTGCGCGCTGCCACCTGATTGCCTCGCTGGGCAAGAACCTCGCGGCCCCGTCGAGCAATACGGGGCATAGAAAGCGGGTCGGACGTGCGTTTCATGGCAGTCACGTTCCGGCGATCGGTGGCCGTTGGCTGCGACCCGCTTTCTATCTCTCGGTGTCGGCCCTGGCCAGCTCGCGACTGGTTACCACAGGGGCGCATAGCGCGGGCCGACACCACCGCATAGATCGCCGGCCCTGCCGGCAAAGGAACCGTGGATGAACCAGCCGAAAAAGCTGCCGGTGTATCAGTCGCACAAGCTCGTGCAGGCCGTGAAGATCGCCAACATGGAGCGCCTGGACGTAACCGCTTCGCTCATCATCTATCCCGCCGAGAAGGACATCGAGCCCTTCACCGTCGACCTGCGCTACCTGGTGCGCCACAACCCCCACATTGGCGGTTACTTCGTCCGCTACGAAGACGGGTACGAGTCGTTCTCTCCCGCCAACGCGTTCGAGCGTGGCAATACGCTGCTTAGCGATCGCGAGCAGGCCCCGCCCGAGCTCGCCGTCTCAGCGTCGATGACGCGCGTGACGCAAGAAGAAGTCGACGCAGAGATCGTCGCGGAGATCTACCTCAATACGGATCCGGACGCCGCCGAACAGGCTGCGTATCGCCCCGGTACCGACGCCGCTGCCGCTCGACTCTCCGCCAGCTGCCTGACCGTCTGCGTGCTGGTCCTGAGCAACGGGCACAAGGCTGTCGGGATTAACCATGGCCCTGTGCGTCCGGAAGCTCAGGACGTCGCCTACGGCCGCTACGACGCGCGCCAGCAGGCGGTGGAGCAGATCTGGCCGCTGCTTGGCTTCCGTCTGCGCGATCGCGTCGCCGCATCCGAACAACGTCATGCGCCAGCGGCCACGGACGCGTGACGAGCTGATCGCCACCTACTGCGAGGACATCGATCGGATCCCGGCGGGTCACAAGGCGATCACCTGCGAAACCTGCAGGAGCTTTCGCCCGGATTCGATCAATCCGCCAGCCGGTATCGGCAGCTGCGCCAAAGGGCGCCTTGGCCAATACCCGATGGCGCCGCACTGGTGCCGCGATCACAGCCCGCAATGACCACCACCACTTTCACCAGCTTGGCGCAGGAGCACCAGCTATGACTTCAGACATTCGCATCATCCCGCTCGACCAGCTGCATTCGAGCACGCTCAATCCGCGTCGCACTGGCGAGATCTCGTTCGAAGATCTCGTCGCGTCGATCGCCGCTCACGGCTTGCTGCAGAACCTTGTCGTCAGTCCGCGCGAAGCCGGTGGCTTCGACGTCCGCGCAGGCGGCCGGCGTCGCGCCGCCATCGGCGTGCTCAGCACGGCGGGCCGTCTGCCGGCGGACCTGCACGACGGTGTGCCCTGCAAGGTGATCTCGGCCGAGGGCGCCGGCGAGGCAGCGCTCGCTGAGAACGTGGTCCGCCAGGACATGCACCCCGCTGACGAGTTCGACGCCTTCAGCTCGCTCTCACAGCAGGGCAAGAGTGTGGCCGAGATCGCTGCGCGCTTCGGGAAGGAAGAGATCTACGTGCGCCAGCGGCTACGGCTCGCCAACATCGCACCGGACCTGCTGCAGGAATACCGCGACGGCAAGGCCGAGCTCGACCAGATGATGGCGCTGGCTCTGACCGATGACCAGGCCATGCAGGTGCGCGTGTGGAAGGCCGCCAAGCACGAGTGGGCGCGGGATCCGGAGCAGCTGCGCGCAGCGATCACCAAGTCCGAGATGTCGATCAATTCGAAGCTCGGCAAGTTCGTTGGCATTGAGGCCTACGAGGCCGCTGGCGGCGTTGTTCGGCGCGACCTGTTCCCGTCGGACGATGGTCCGGAGGCCTACTTCACCGATCCCGAGCTGGTGCACAAGGTTGCCCAGGCCAAGCTCGAGAAGACGGCTACGAAGATCGCGAAAGAAGGTTGGCTCTGGGTCGAGGCCCGACCCAAGTTCGACTTCAACGACGAGCGCGTGTTCGGCGACGCGCCATACAACTACAAGGGCAACAAGAAGGTTTACGACCCCGCCGTGATAGCTTCCGCCGGCGCCGTCGTCACGATCGACTTCAACGGGCACACGGAAGTGAAGCGCGGCCTGGTCCGCCCCGCGGACCGCAAGAGCGTCACCCAGGCCGCCGGCGGCGCGCCGATCTCTGGCGGGAAAGCGCCCAAGGCCACGCTCCCGCCGGGCACGCTGTCCTTTGCCGCCACGCAGCGCCTGCAGGCCGAGGCCACCGCCATCGTGCAGAGCCAGGTGGCAGACACCCCCGCGATCGCGCTGGCCCTCCTTGCCGCGGAGCTGGCATGCAGCGTCTTCGCCAAGACCTACGACGCCGACTACCGCACGTGGATCTGCATTCGTCGCGAGCACGGCGGCCGGATCGGCGGCGATCACCGCGCAGTGGTTGAGGCCAGTGCCGCAGGCAAGCGCATGAAGGAGCTCGAGGACATTTGGCGCGAGTTGATGCCGACCAGCCGCAGCGGCATCCGCACCTGGGTGATGATGCAAGACCCCACCGTCGTGCAGAAGCTGCTGACGTTCCTCATCGCACGCGAGATCGAGGCGGTGGACGTCCAGACCGGCCAGAAGAATGGCGTCACCAAGCTCGCGCAGCACGCCGAGGTGAACCTGGCGGACCACTGGACGCCGACTCAGGACTGGCTTGCAGGCTTGTCGCGAAAGGCCGTCGTTGAAATGGTGCGCGAGGCCGCCGGCAAGGTGGCGGCCGCCAAGGTTGAGAAGGCAAGCAAGGGCGAGATCCCGTCGATCGCGCTGGCAGAGATCCCCCCTGGCTGGTTGCCGAAGGCCTTGCGTGCGCCGAAGGCAAAGCAGGCGAAGGCGGTGGCCAATGACTGAGCCGCAACTGCCCCCGTCCGAGCGTCAGCCCCTCGCCTTCCAAGACACGTTTCGGGGCGACCATGCGCAACTGCTGCGCTCCATCCGCGCGTTGCTTGCACTCGACGCGGACAACGCGCTGGCGCCCCATGGCATCGGTGGCCACGCACGCAGCCTGCTGCACTCCGCCGGCTCGCGCCTCGAGCACATCACCGCGCTGGCCAAGCCGCCGTTCGCTTTCTCCACGGCGGATCTCCAAGGCATCGACCTGGGGAAGCCCGACGGAGTCGTGATGCTAAAGCGAGAGCCGGAGCCAGCGATCGGCTTTGACATGGGCCGCGACGGTGACGAATCGGCAACCGTGGTGGGCGAGTTCAATGCCAATGGTGAGCTTCACATCCACGAGTGGCATACGGGCACGCTCGCCGCGGCGGTGGCCACGTTCTGGCGCGCGCATGGGCGCCAGCAGCGCCAGAGCGGACGCCGCTACGGCGCAACGTCTGCGGGCGTTGCCGCTGTGCTGGCTTATGCCGCCACCCTGAAGCCTGTGCCCGCGAGCGACAAGCTGTGGGCCCTGCACATGCTCGGCCCGGACGACGTCATTGCCGCGCCTTCGAAGCTGGCCGCCGACGCTGTGGCCAAGAACTTCAATGCCTACTGGGACGAGCAGCGCCACACGCGCGACCACGACGTGCGAGTGGTGGCCACGGTGATCGAGTGGCCGTTCGAAGCGAACCGCCACGCCAAGGCAGTGATGGAAGACTTCGGCGAATACGTGGATCTGCTCGAGCCCGCGAGCGCCAGCAAGGAGAACGCCCATGGCTGAGATGAAACAGGCGGTGGAGATCACCGCGAAGCTGTACCGAATCCGCGACGCTGCCAAGTTCATGCTGGGCGACAAGTACAAGGCAGAAATGGCGGAATGGCGCCAGGCGATCGAACAGGTCGCTGCTGCGCGCCAGGTCACCCCGCTCGGCGCGGCCACCCTCCTGGGCAAGAAGCTCATCCAGGAAGGGAGCGAGTACGCGTTTCTCTCGGTCATGGCCGCGTACGTGGAGATGGCTGAGCCTTCCATCGAAGCGACCGAGGGGAGCGCTGCATGAGGCAGTACGCATGCTCCCAAGACCGATTCGCCAGCGACACCGCTGCCCATGAGATGCGGGTGTTGCGCGCCGACGGCGTCGATCGCCACCTGCGGTTCCGCAAGCCGGGCTGCAGCGCCTACTGGTTCGACGTGCTCACTTGGCAAGGGACGCTCTGCATCGACGGCGATTGCGGCACGTACGTGTTCCGCCGCCTGCCGGACATGTTCGAGTTCTTCCGCACCGATCGTGGCGCGATCAATCCCGGCTATTGGGGCGAGAAGGTTGTCAGTGGCGGTCGCGGCACCGGTGGCGGCATTGAGGAATACGACGCCGACAAATTCCGCGCCGAGATCGTTCGCCAGTTTCGTGATCACTACCGCGATAGCGGCCTGTATCACGAGGCGTTGGAGAACTTCAGGCTGCTGCGCGACGACGTGCTCACCTATGCCGACGATGGTGAGCACGCCGCATGCCAGGCGGCGTATGACTTCGCTCCCAACGGCCGGCATCTCTTCGAGGACATCTCGAGCCGCTGGTTCACTGAGTACACCTTCCACTTCATCTGGTGCCTGCGCGCGATCGCTTGGGCCATTCAGCAATGGGACGCCCTTCAGGAAAAGGAGCAAGCCGCATGAGCCGCCGATTCGGTCGAAATCAGAAGCGCCGCCTGCGTGAACAAGTTGCGCATGCCGAAGCCGAAGCCCGCCGGGCCGACCTGGTGCTCACCGGCGCGATTCGCGACCGAGACCGCTTGCGCCGCGACGCCGACCGGTACTACGCCCAGCTCAAGCTCGTGGCTCGGTCGTTGGGGCCGATGTACGTGGGGCTCCCCACCGCCCACATCGGTGAAGCCATCGCGGCGGTGATCGAGCGTACGGAGGCGGAGTCGGTGACGGTGTCGAACGCTGGCCGACACGTCGACTGCGCCGTCATGCGCGTGACCGGTGTCAGCGATCGCCTGCGCGACGACATCCACTTTCACGTCAAGTCCCGTGGCGTGCATGCGGCCTATGGCATGAGCTGGTCCGCCCTGTTGAACGCACCAGTCGATGTGGTCGCCGAGCAGATCGCTCGCGAACTTGCGCACGGCGTCGTACGGGAGATCCGCGGGCCGGGAGTCCATCGCGAGTTTCACGCGGCCAGGCGGCATCGGAGGGACGCGTCGTGGCTAGAAATCTGATCTTGGCCGCGACCGCTTTTGCGGCCTGCAGCACTGCTGCGAACGCTGGCGACATCTGCGCGTCCGTAGCACAGGTGGCCAAGGTTGCAGCCATGAAGCGCCTGGAAGGCATCACCGCCGGCCAGGCCCTCGCTGAAGTCCGTGCAGTGCCGGATCCGGACGCGCGCGCCGCCGGCGCCGCCATCCTCTGGTTCGTGTACGAGGCCAATCGGGACAGTCACCTCACCCCCAACCAGGTCGCCGCGCAGATGCGCGCCGACTGCCTATCCACAAGCACAGCGCAGCAGTAACCGATGAAGCCGACGAACGACGATCCAAACAGCCCCACTCTTGGCGTGAAGGAGGCCGCGGCGCTCATGCGCTGCGGCGAGCGATGCCTGCAGGAACTGGTCGATAACGGAGACATTCCCGCGCTCGAGCTCAACCAGAAGCACACGGTGCTGCTGCGCGAGGACGTTATCGACTACGTGCGCACCCGCGGCCGCGAGCAGGCGGCCGAGCGCAAGGCGCGCGCCAAGCGCACTAACCCGCCGCCGTCAGCAGAACCAAAGCCGCATCGCACTCGAAGCGGCCCGAGGCGCGCTGCACCGCCGGATCTGAAAGCCTACGAGATCACCACAGGCGTTCAGCCAGGTTAGAGCCGCGCAGGTTCGAATAGCGCCGGAGCATCGACATGCTCTTGTGGCCGGTGATCTTCGCAATCTCCATGTCACTCAACGTCGTGCGCTCGAATAGGCGCGACGTTGCCTCATGGCGCAGATCGTGGAACCGGAGATCACCGCAGCCCGCCCCTTCGAATACCCGGGCAAACTGTTGCGATAGCCTCGAGGTCGTGCGCGCCAGCACGCGCTTGTCGAGATCACCATCCCACCAGGGGAACAGCAGCTCGTTGTCGCGCATGCCTTCCATGTAGGGCGTGAGCCTGGCCAGCAAGACCGAACTGATAGGCACCTGGCGCTTGTCCCCGTTCTTGGTCTTGTCGAGGAAGATCGTGCGCTTGGGCAGATCCACCTGGCGGCGGGACAGCGTGTACATCTCCCGCATGCGCATGGCCGACTCGAGCGCTGTGTCAAAGAGAAGCTTGAGCGCCTCGGCATGGTTGAGCTCAAAGGCGCGTTCCTTGCCCTTGGGCTTCTCGCCGGCGAGGATCTTGCGGATCTCTGTCTCTTCGTCGCCCTCGAGCCGTCGATCGCGCTCGTTGTCCTCTTTCTCTTCGGCCCCTTCCACGTGGCGCAGCGCCGCGCTGTCGGCCTGGGTATACGAGGCATACCCCTTCTTGAGCAGGCGCAGCGGGTTGTTGGGAAGGTCACCCTTGGCCGTGATCCAGTCGAGTGCACGCGCCAGCGCGCCCACGTGATGGCGGATGGTCGACGGCGCGAGGTTGTACTCGCGCTTCATGGTCTGCACCCACTCCACCGCCCAGGCGAACGTCAACCCGCTGAGCTGCAGGTCGGACGGGAGGCGGGATAGCACGATCGTCAGCAGCTTGAGATCTTCTTCGCTCGCGTGCTGCGTCTCGATGTAAGTGCGCACGTGGTCACGCAGCAGCTTGCTTTCGCGTCGACCCTCAAGGAATTCCTCCGGCACCACGCCACGATCGAGCAGCGCTTCGACGCGCCGGCAATATGTCTCGCCTTCTTGCTCATTATCGAAGCGCACGTAGACCGGCTTGGGCAGCAACCCGCTGCGCACAATCCGGAACTCCCACGCGCCATTCTTGAATCGCTTGGTAGCCATCCTTGAACTCGCATCCACGGCCAATCGACCTGATTGATGCGAATCTACCACACGAAAACGTGTGGTAAACATCACTTTTTGCCCCAGAACCGCGCTATTTCAGGACATAAAAAAGCCCCGCTAGGGGGCTAAGTTATTGATTGCAATGGAGGCCTGGGTCGGAATCGAACCGGCGTACACGGCTTTGCAGGCCGCTGCATGACCACTCTGCCACCAGGCCATTGCGCACGGATCGTAACCTGAAACTGTCACCATCCGCTTGAAAAAACAAAACCCCGGAAAGCCGAGGTTTTGCCGGAAAACTGGAGCGGGAAACGAGACTCGAACTCGCGACCCCGACCTTGGCAAGGTCGTGCTCTACCAACTGAGCTATTCCCGCATCTGAGTTAGAAATAATAGCAGAACGAAGGCATTTGTGAAGAGTCTGGCAAGACTTTTTTCATCGTCCTGCGGCCGCGCCGTGCCGGCCGCGTTCCGAGTCCTCGGGGCGAACCGCGTCCCCTGAGCGCAACCCGCCGTCGCCTCCTTACGCGTATTACGGCAACAGTCCGTTCCCTTTGCAGAGACTGGTAACCACGGCGCGCGGGCTTATCTTGTGTGCAGGCGCTAAGGGCGCTACCCACTATCAGGAGTGCAGCATGATCGACCGTCGACCTTTCGATAGCCTGGGCGGAGCCAACCACGGCTGGCTCGACGCCAAGCATCACTTCTCGTTCGCCAATTACCACGCCCCTGCGCGCATGGGCTGGGGCGCGCTGCGCGTGTGGAATGACGACACCATCGCACCGCAGACGGGCTTTCCGCCACATCCGCATGCGGACATGGAAATCATCACCTATGTGCGCGAAGGCGCCATCACCCACCAGGACAACCTTGGCAACAAGGGTCGCACGGTGGCCGGCGATGTGCAGGTGATGAGTGCCGGTTCGGGCATCACGCATGCGGAATACAATCTGGAAGCGGGCAACACGCAGATCTTCCAGATCTGGATCATTCCCGATGAGCACGGCAAGCCGCCGTCGTGGGGTACCAAGCCGTTCCCGCTGGGCGATCGTTCCGGCCGCTTCGTGACGCTGGCCAGCGGTTTCAACGACGACGCCGATGCCCTGCCCCTGCGCACCAATGCGCGCGTGCTGGGTGCGACGCTGAAGGCCGGCGAGACGGCGGTGTACGACCTCGACACCACCCGCTACGCCTATCTCGTCCCTGCCAAGGGCAAGATCGAAGTGAACGGCCTGGCGCTCGATGCCCGCGACGGTGCGGCGATTCGCAACGAGTCCAAGCTCACCGTGACGGCGCTGGAAGATGCCGAGCTGGTGCTGGTCGATACCGCAGCGTGATCGATGGCGGAGGATGGCGATGTCCATCCTCCGTCCGACCAAGGTGGGAGTGAACCCCTGCAGCGTCCTTGCTAACCTCGCCTGATTCCACAGTGCGAGGTTGGCGATGGCACACGGCATCCATACGATCGACACCGGCTTCGTGCGCCCGCACTTCGATGCCGCCTATCTGCTGGTCGAAAATGCGCGCGCGGCCTTCATCGACTGCGGCACCAACCATGCCGTACCCAACATGCTCAAGGCGCTGGACGCGGCAGGCCTCGCTCCCGCCAACGTCGACTGGCTGATCCTCACCCACGTCCATCTCGATCATGCCGGCGGCGCCGGCGAGTTGATCGCGCAGCTGCCCAATGCGCGTGTCGTCGTGCATCCGCGTGGCGCGCGGCACATGATCGATCCGAGTCAATTGTGGGCAGGTGCATCGGCGGTCTATGGCGAAGACGTGATGGAAGCCACGTATGGACGTCTGCGCCCCATTCCTGCCGAGCGCTTGGTTGAAGCGCCGGATGGGCATGTGGTTTCGCTGTCCGGCCGTCCCCTGCTTTGCCTGGATACGCCAGGGCACGCGCGCCATCATCTGAGCGTTTACGACGAACGCGCCAGGGTGTGCTTCACCGGCGACACTTTCGGCTTGTCGTATCGCGAATTCGACACGGCGAGAGGCCCCTTCATCCTGCCGACCACATCGCCCGTGCAGTTCGACCCGGAGGCCTTGCATGCTTCGATCAAGCGACTGATCGCGCTGCAGCCGTTGGCGATGTATCTCACCCACTACGACCGTGTCGAAGGCGTCGAGAAACTTGCCGATGATTTGCACGCGCAGATTGATGCGATGGTATCCATCGCCCGATCCGCCGGAGATGCGTCAGCGGATGCAGCACAGCGCCATGAAGTAATGAAGGCCGCCTTGACCGAACTCTATCTGACCCGCGCCCAAGCGCATGGCTGGTCGGGTGACCGCGCGCAATTGCTGGAGATCCTGGGCATGGATGTGGAGCTCAATGCGCAAGGCCTTGGCATCTGGCTGGATCAGCAGCGCCGCACCAGCTGACGATCAACGCAGTGATGCGTCGATCAATTGATTGGCGACCTTGACCAGCGATTCCGCGGGGCCGTGCGGTCCGAACAGCTGCCCTGAGGAATAGGTACCTTCGAGCAGCAAGAGCAGACCGTTGGCGAGCAGCGCCGGATCCTGCGCTCCCATCGCGGTCGACAGTTCGATCAGACGCTCGCGTAACTTCTGCTTGTGTTCCTCGGCCACCTTGCGCGCGGGATGCTCGTCGCCGGGATATTCCACCACCGCGTTGGTCAAACCACAGCCGCGATAGCCCGCCTGAGTGGCGCGTTGGGCCAATCCCTCGAAGTACGCCATCAGTTGCGCACGTGCATCGTCCGGATGGATTTGCGCGCCGGCCTCGAACACTTTCCAGAACGCCACTTCGTAATCGCGCAGGTATTCGGCGGCGAGTTCGTCTTTCGACGCATAACTGCGATAGAGGCTGGGCTTGGTCACGCCGGCGCGCGTCACGATCTCTTCGACGCCGATCGCACGGATGCCTTCGCGATAGAAGAGTTCGCGCGCGGTGCGGCGAATGCGTTCGGCCGCCTTGGGTTTGGCGTCGGAGGCGGGTTCGATCGGCGGGGTCTGGCTGCGTTTGGTCGGCATGGCTGATCAGGGTTGACAATGTTACCGATCGGTACGTACGATTCGCCCATTCCACGTACCGGTCGGTAACATGACTATACAGCGCACCCGCCCCTTCGGCCAGAAGTACGCCTTTGTCGTGGCCGGCGTGATCTTCCTGGCCCTGCTCGCCGCCGCTGGCGTCCGTGCCGCGCCCGGCGTGCTGATCCTGCCGCTGGGCAAGGCCTTCGGCTGGAGCCGGGACACGATTTCCCTCTCCGCAGCGCTGGGCATCTTCCTGTACGGCATGGTCGGCCCCTTCGCGGCGGCGCTTATGCAGGCCGTAGGCGTGCGCCGGACGCTGATCGCGGCCCTGGTGTTGATGACCCTCTCCATCTCCGCCAGCGCCTGGATGACACAGCCCTGGCACCTGATGCTGAGCTGGGGACTGTTCTCCGGCATCGGCTCGGGCTGCGTGGCGATCGTGCTGGGCGCCACGGTGGTGAATCGCTGGTTTGTCACCCATCGCGGTTTGATGATGGGCTTGCTCACGGCCAGCACCGCCACCGGCACCCTCGCCTTCCTGCCGGCGCTGGCCGCGATTGCCGAGCATGGTGGCTGGCGACCGGTGGTGTGGACGGTTGCTGCGGGTTGCGCCCTGCTGATTCCGCTGGCTTGGTGGCTGTTGCCGGAACGTCCGTCGGATATCGGCCTGCGCCCCTACGGCGCGACCGAAGAGGAAGTCGACACCGCACCGCGTCGCAACCTGCTCGCCATCGCGCTGGGTACCTTGGCGACGGCGTCAAGGCAGCGCACGTTCTGGTTCCTGTTCGCCACGTTTTTCATCTGCGGCTTCACCACCAATGGCCTGATCGGCACGCACTTCATCGCGATGTGTGGTGACCACGGCATCCCCGAAGTGCGCGCGGCAAGTCTGCTGGCCATGATGGGTGCGTTCGATTTGGTCGGCACCACGCTGTCAGGTTGGCTGACCGATCGCTGCGATCCGCGCAAGCTGCTGTTCGTCTACTACGGTCTGCGCGGACTATCGCTGATCTGGCTGCCGTATTCCGATTTCTCGCTGACCAGCCTTTCGTTGTTCGGCATGTTCTACGGACTGGACTGGATTGCCACGGTGCCGCCGACGCTGCGCCTGGCCTCCGAAGCGTTCGGCGATCGCGATGCGCCGGTGGTGTTTGGCTGGGTGGCCGCGGGGCATCAGATCGGTGCGGCAAGTGCAGCGTTTTTTGCGGGTGCCCTGCGCACGCAGAACGGCGACTACCTGCAGCCTTTCGTGGTCGCGGGCGTGACCGGCCTGATCGCTGCGGGGCTGGCCTTGATGATAGGCCGCCGCTCCACCCTGCAGCCGGCGCTGCAGGCGGGTTGATCAGGCCAGCCGGGTGCCGTTGGGCACCGGGCGTTCGATCGCCGTGAGCACCACGCCTTCGTCGGTGTGGAAACCAGTGAGCAGGAACTGCGAGCGATAAGGCCCGATCTGTTTCTCGGGGAAGTTGATCACGCCGACGATCTGGCGTCCGAGCAGGTCCTCCGCGCGATAAAGATTCACGACCTGCGCGCTGGTTTTCTTCTCGCCGTACGGACCGAAATCCGCCCACACTTTCCACGCCGGCTTGCGCGCTTCGGGAAATGGCTCGACGCGCGTCACGGTGCCCGCGACGATCAACACCTTCTCGAAATCGGCCCAGCTGATTTCATTCACCGCGTCTGTGCTGCTCATCCTTCCAACCTCGTCTTGAACCAGTCCTTGCTCTGCTGCCACCAATAGCTGCTTTGCGCGCCAAGGTAGCCGAAAGGTCGATAGGTGGGCGCCAAGCCATAGGGCGCGAACTGCTTCCAGCGGTCGTCGCCTTCGGCCAGTGCCGCCGCGAGCAGGTCGCCCGCCGCGCACGTCGGCGCCAGGCCGTGGCCACCGAACGCCTGCGCCCACCATAAGCCGTCGCCGCTGCTGCCAATCTGCGGCATCTGGTGGCGCGCATAACTCATCAGGCCCGACCACGCGTAATCGACCTTCACGCCTTTCAGTTGCGGAAACACGCGTAGCAAGTCGCGCATCAGCAGGCTTTGCACGGCTCGCGGCGAGCGATCACGTACGGAGATGCGGCCGCCCCACAGCAGGCGGCTGTCCGTCAACGAACGGTAGTAGTCGAAGGCAAAGCGTGAATCGTAGACGGCCGAACGCGTTTCCAGGCAATCGTGAAGACGATCGCCCAGCGGCTCCGTCACCATCACATAGGTGGCGATGGGCAGGATGGCGCGATCGACCTGACGACGCAGGCCGGCCAGGTAACCGCCACATGCAAGCACGACCTGATCCGCGTGGACCGAACCTTGCGCGGTTTCGATGCGCCAGCGCGTACCCTCGCGGCGCAACTGCCATACATCGGTATTTTCATGGACGCGTACGCCTTGCGCCGCAGCCGCGCCGGCAAGGCCGATGGCAAAGTTGAGCGGATGCAGGTGTAGCGCATCGCGTTCGTACAGGCCATCGTAGTAGCGCGTGGTATGCACGCGTCCACGCAGCTCGTGCTGCGGCAGCCATTCCCAATTTACGCCGTAGTGGCGCGCGAGCAGTTCCTGGCGCTGGCGCAGCACGGCAGGATCGCGGAACCAGTTCGCCCAGATGATGCCTTCGTCCACCAGGTCGCAGGGAATAGCGTGCTGTGCGACGCGCTGGCGAATGCGCGCCACCGCCTCCGTGGTGTGCCGGAACAAGGCCAGCGCCGCCTGCTGCCCGCGCTGGTCGAGCAGCGATTGCTCACCCAGCGAGTAGCCGCCGAACACGAAACCGCCGTTGCGCCCGGAGGCACCAAACCCCACGCGCTCGCGCTCCAGCAGAACGACGTCGCGTACGCCGCGTTCGGCCAGGCCCAGCGCCGTATGCAAACCGGCAAAACCGCCGCCAATGATGGCGACGCGGGCCTCGGTCTTGCCCTGCAAGGGCGCGAATGGCGCGTACGGCGTGGCCGTGGCGAGGTAATAGGAGGCGGCCGGTGACGGAGTCATGCGATGGACGTGTGCCTGTCTCGGATCAGGCCATCAAGCATAGCGCAGCCCCGATGTGGCATTCCTCCATGCCACTGGTCACGCTGACTCAGTCGACCACGTTCACACCCAGGGGCCTGAGATCGCTGCGCCCACGGTCATCCACCACGCGCACTTCGTAGTTGCCTGCGCTCGCCGGCTGCCAGAACATCGATTCGCCGGGTGCGCTGCGTCCCACGTAGGCATCGTTGACGAACCAGTACATCTCGCGCACCGAAGCGTCCGCGTTGGCGCTGAAGGCGATGCGATCCTGGCCCGTCGACTTCAGGCGCAGCGCGTAGATGCTGCCGCGCAATGGCGAGGTGATCGATGGCGGCTCACCATCCACGCCGCTCAGTACGCAGCTGTCGTTGCGCGGCGGCGTGCGGCGCGGGATGCCGGCCTGCACGAACACGCGCTGCAGTTCGGACGGCCAGAATTCGTAGACCTCCACATGCGTCCGCTTGCCCGCATACGGCGGACAGGCCGGCTTGCCGGTGTCGTCGTCGATCAGCACCGGGCGATGCACCTGGCTTACCCGGATCGGCGACTTGCCGGGAATAAACCAGGTCATGCCGCGTTGCGGACACCACTGGTTGGGCAGATCGCCGCTGGCCAGGCAGATTTCCACGCGGCGCAGCTGCGCCGGCATATGCCGCACGGGTTCGCTCATCTGCGGCTGCGCAGCGCGTAGCGCATCCTCCATCTGGAAGAACAACGGCGCCGCGGCGTCCACGCCGACGAAGGCAGGATTGCTGCTGCCATCAAAGTTGCCCACCCACACCACCAGCACGTAGGGCCCGAAACTGCCGGCCGTCCATGCATCGCGAAAGCCCCAGGACGTACCGGTTTTCCAGTACACCGGCAGACGGTCCGGCTGCGCGCCGGTGGTCTCGTCCGGGCGCGGATTCTGCCGCAGCATATCCATCACCATGAAGCTCGCCTCTTCGCTCAGCACACGCGTGCCATGGCTGGGCGTGGTGTCCGCGAGCAAACGCAACTCACGTAGCTCGCCGCGATTGGCGAGCATGGCGTAGAGGCCGGCCAGCTCCTGCATGGTCACTTCGCCGCCGCCGAGCACCAGGGCGAGCCCGTAGTGCTTTTCGCTCGCCATGCGGCTGATGCCCGCATCGCGCAGGAATTGATAGAAGCTCGGCTGCTGGAGCTGTGAGGCCACCCACACGGCCGGAATATTGCGGCTGCGTACGAGGGCCTCAGTGGCGGTGACCGGCCCCAGGAAATGGCCGTCGAAATTTTCCGGCGCATAGGGGCCGAACGCGGTCGGTACATCACGCAACACAGTCTGCGGATGGAGCACGCCCTGGTCGAAACCCAGCGCGTAGATGAAGGGCTTCAGCGTCGAGCCCGGCGAACGCTTGGCCAGCGTACCGTTCACCTGGCCCTGGATGTCTGCATTGGCGTAATCGGCCGAGCCGACCAGCGCCTTCACGCCCATGTCGCGCGTGTCCACCAGGAGCGCCGCCACATTGCGAATGCCGCGACCGCTGTTGCGCTCGACGTAGTGATCCACCTGCCGTTCCAGCACGTGCTGCAGATCGAGATCGAGCGTGGTGGTGACGCGGCTGTCGGTATCGCTCGCTAGCACCCTGCGCTCGGCGAGTACCTGATCCACCGCATGCGGCGCCTCGAATGGCAACTTGGATAGCGGACGCAGGCGTAGCGGCAATGCAAACAGCGGCTGCAAAGCTGCGTCTTGTGGGTGCAGCGCTTTCCACTTCGCGTAAAGGCGATTGCGCGATGTGCTCAGGCGACGGCTGATCAGATCCGGCGCATCCGCACCGGCCTGCAGGCGACGACTCGGGTCCTGCGGAATCACCGCCAGCGTCAGCGCCTCGGGCAGGCTCAGCGCATCGGCAGGCTTGTCGAAGTAAGCCAGGCTCGCCGCACCCACGCCTTCAACATTGCGCCCATAAGGCGCAGCGTTGAGATAGGCCTCGAGAATCTGGTCCTTGGAATAGAACAGTTCCAGCTGCAGCGCACGCGCGACCTGCTGCAACTTGCCTGCGGGGGAGCGCGTGTTGAGCCGCCAGAGCAGGCGCGCCAACTGCATGGTGATGGTCGAACCACCCTGCCGGTTGCCGTGGCTCACATAAGTGACCCAGGCACCGCGTGCCAGGCCATACGGATTGAAGCCGGGATGCCAGCGGTACCAGCGATCCTCGTGCAGCAGCACACCGTCGACCAGTGCGGGCGACACATCCTTGAGCGGAACCCACAGGCGATAGCGCTGATCGCTGGCCAGCGTGAGGCGCAGCAATCTTCCCCGCGCGTCGTAGACCGCGGTCGAGGACGGCAGCCACGCACTCAAGGGGCGATGCGGCCACACGCGCACGCCCACCAGCACGGCCGCGAGCAGCGCGACACCGACCAACGCGTTCTGCCAGCGCACGATCCAGCGAAGCAGAGCGCGGCAACAACGGGCAATGAGCGGCGGCGTGGTCATGCGGCGTGTCCGTGGGAGCACCCATGCGCAGGCATGGGTGCTCCGCCTTCCTCAAGGCTGACGGACGACCTCCAGGGTGACGCCGCCCGCCGTGCGCGCCTGCACGCGTCGGTCGTACAGCGCCTCGCCATAAGCCGGCGGCACGATGAACTTGCCGGCATTGGTCGCCTTGATGCGGTAGACGAATTCGCCCACGTCCGGCGTGGCCGTGCCGTAAAGCACCACCCGATCCTCGCGCACATCCGCGTACTGCAGCGCCCAGCTGGAATTGCCCACGCCGATCGGCGAGCGCCAGGCACTGGCCTTGACTTCGCTGTCGCCGCCGGCATCGTTCTGCTCGCTGCCGTCCTGCTGCTGGTCCGTCACGGCCGGCGGCGGCTGGATCACCGGCTCGAAACCGCCAGGCAGCAGGTCGACGATGGCCACATTGTCTACGCCACGATCGTCGGTGGCGCGGATCTTCACGTGCACATCGATCTCCTGGCCGATGGTGACCTTGTCGATCACTTTGCCGTTGACGTCGGTGTAGTCGCGGGTGATTTCCAGGCCGTCCTTGATCGCCTTGGTCGGCTTATCGCGATCGAAACCGCCCTGACTCACCACACGCCAGGCCGGCAGCGTGCTGTCATTGGTGAAGCGCAGGCGCCTGGCGTCCGCGTCCCAGCTGCCCGCCTGCAGCAGGTTGCCCTGCAGTGCCGCGATGGCCTTGACCGCGCCGTCAGCGTGTACCTGGTCGATACGCAGCTTGTCCAACTGCGTGGTGTTCTGCGAGGCGTAGCTATCCAACGCCAGCAGCACCATCGACGAGGACAATGTGTTGTACCAGCCTTGCTCCAGCGGCTCGGTGATGTTCTCCATCACGCGGGGCGACAGCGCCCGGGTGCGCTCGGGGAAGTGCTTGGCCAACAGGTACAGCGTGCTCGCGTCACGAATCAACGGGTCATAGTAATAGCCGTAGCGGAAGTCCTTGTCGGCACCATTGCGCTCGAGCAGTTTCTGCGGACCGGCGATCAGTTGCGCGGCCTGCTTGTCCTGCTTGAGCAGCTGGTACGACGAGGCCAGCCAGGCCGCCGCCAGATCGCTCTTCCATTGATCCGGATACGCATCCTGCAGACGCTTCTGCACCGCCGCCAGGTCATTGGTGGTGACATTGCCCTGGCGGGTGAGCAGGTACACGGCGTAGGCACGCTGGCGCAGCAGGTCCAGACCATCGAGCGTATCGTCGCTGGCCAGCTGATGCAGGTACTTGTTGCCCGCGTCGAACATGTCGCGGGGAATCGCCACGCCACGATCGCGCGCTTCCAGCATGAAGTGCATGGCATAGGTCGACACGAACGCATTGGAGTCCGGTGTCGCCGACCACAGACCAAAGCCGCCCTGCCCGTTCTGGCGCGAATGCAGCACGTCCAGGAACTGGGTCAAGGCCTCTTCGTTGCTGAGCTTCTTGCCGCTCATTGCCGGTTGCAAGGCATCGGCAAACACCTTCACCTGCGGCCACTTCGACAGCACCAGCCGGGGCATGGCAGAGCTCACGATCTGCTCGCTGCAGTAGTGCTGGAAGTTGACCAGGTAGGTCGTCAGGCCGCTGGACAACACCACCGGGATGTTGGAGATGGCCGCATCGCGCGACGCGTATTCGCTGAACAGGCGGCGAAGATCTGGCTGATCCTGCTTGGTGCCCGCATCGACGCGGCCCACGTCCACCTGCGTGCGATAGGCCGAAGCCGGGCGCACGGAAACATCCACGCTCTGGTGAGCCGACTTGTCGCCATAGCCCGCCGTGAAGCTCAAATTGCCGGAGCCGAGTTTGTCGGTTGCCTTGACGCGGAACGTGACCACGCCCTCGCGCATCTCGCCCAGGTTCAAGCTTTGATTCGGCGCACCGACCACCTGCAACTGCGGCCCGGTCTTCAGGCTCACGGCAACCGGCACCTGCTTCCCGCCAAGCCCGGTCAGGTTGTTGGCAACACCCACGCTGACTTCGACCTCATCGCCCGGCGCCAGCGTGGTGGGCACGTTGGGTGACAGCACGAAATCGCCGCGCACCGTGGTGCCCCCTTCGTAGGTGCCAATGCGATCCGACGATACGGCAACCGCCATCACGCGCAGCTTGCCGTTGAAGTAATCGGGCACCTGATAGGTGAGGTCCTTCTCGCCATTCACCTCGACGATGCCGGACCAGTACGCCACCGGCTTGTCGCGCTTGCGCTTGAACGGATTGAGCTGGCGACCAATCGCGCCGTCGGCGTCACCGCCGGGTGAGGCCATCGCCATCAGCTTTTCGAAGTCGGGCAGGATCAGGTCGAGGATCTGCGACGTGCCCACTTCCAGCATGCGCTTGCGGAAGAAGAACTTCAGCGGATCGCCCAGCTTGTAGCGCGCCACCTGCAGGATGCCTTCGTCCACCGCGAACACCACGGCGCGGGTCGGCTGCGGCGCGCTCAGCTTGAACGTGACGGTTTCGCCTGGCTTCACCAGCGCCGGCGCATCCACCTTGATGGCATTGCGACGCGCGTCCAGGTTGACCGAGAACGGCACCACGCCATAGCTCAGCGGGCTCATGAAGATCTCATCCGACGAAGGATCGCGGATGTACTGCACGTTGATGTAGCCGTTGCCTTCGAAATCCGCCGGCACGGTGATGTGCTGCACGGAGCTGCTGGTATCGGCGTGGAACCAGGCGTGCGCATAGACCTTGTCGCGCTCGATGGTGATCAGGCCGCTGCCCGCATACGGCGCGCGTATGGCGATATCCACCGATTCGCCCGGCGCATAGTCCTGCTTGCTCAGGTTGAGCTGCAGCTCCGCGTTGCGATCCAGCGAACGCGACACGTTGGCCGCACCGGCCACCGAGTACTCCACGCGATTGACTTCCACGCCGTCGCTGCTGCGCACGATCACCAGCGCATAGTTGCCCGGCTTGTCGGTCGGCAGCGCGTAGTCCATGCCGTTCGCCGGGATCGACAGCGGCTGCTCGTTGAGCGGCACTTCCTTGAGCTTGGACTGGTACTTGAAGACGCCCGAGTCCTGCTTGGTCAGCACCGAGATATAGCGGCGCTCGATCAGGCGCGCCTTGAGGTCCTTGAGTGCCATCGACTTGGCGGTGTGGTCAATCGCCACCAGATGCACGCTGCGCGGCGCATCGCGGTTGATGTAGTCGAGGTTGTCGACCGATTTGTAGCCGACCAGCCAGTCGTTGCTCGACACCAGGGTCTGCGCCGCCGCGGCGACGCTGCGACCGCCTTCGGGCTCGTACGCCTTGACCAGGAAGTACAGCTGATACGTCGCGTCAGCGTATTTCTTCAAGTCCAGATCGAACTCGGCATGGCCCTTGTCGTCGGTCTTGCCGTCCTGCAGCTTGTCTTCGTAGCCCTCTTTGGCGCGGCGCACATCGTAGAAGTGATAGTCGGGCCAGCTGCGGAACGCCGGCCATGCCGGACGCAGCGTCACCGACGCTTCCACGCGACGATCCGCGGCCGGCGTGCCGAACAGGTTCATCACATCCACCACGCCCTTGATCTGGTCGGGCTTGACCCAGCCTTCGGGCACCTGGCCGGCGAGCTTGGCCTCGACCTTCATGCGATCGGGCAGGAATTCCTTCACCTGCACGGTAGTGCTGCCGATCTGCGCGGCGGCCTTGCCGTCCTTGACGATGTAGAGGTTCACCGTCCAGGTGCCGGTCGGCGCGGTTTCAGCAGGGGCGTAGTCGAGTTCGCCGAAACCGGTGGCGTCCATCGACATCGGCAGCTGTTTTACCGTCATGCCGCGTGGATCGACGATCTCCGCCTGCAGCGGGATACCCACCACGCTGCGCGTCCAGCTGGCCGCGCGGACGATCAGTCCCACATGAAAGGTGTCGCCCGGTCGATAGATGCCGCGATCGGAGAACAGGTAGGCAGAGAGCTGTCCCTCATTGGTCGCATTGCGCTCGCCGCCCACGTCGAAGCGCGAGAAGTCGAGCTTGCGGTCATAACTGCTGCTGCCGCCGATCGGCAGGAACGACAAGTCGTCGCCCTTTTTCACCACGTACAGCGTGGGCTGCTTTTCGCGCTCCAGTCCCTTGAAGGTCGGGAAATGCACCACGCCGTCCGCCGACGTGGTATCGCTGAACAAGGTCTGGCCATTCACCGCCAGCACCGACACCGAGGCACCGCCAACCGGCTGGCCGGAACGGATGGACTGCACGAACACATCCTGGCTGCCATCCAGCGAACGCTTCACCAGCATGCCCAGATCGGTGACCACGATCATGCGCGTGTCGGCCGCAGGCATGCTGCCGTCATCGTCGTTCGACATCCCGCCCTGGTCGGATTCGCCGTCCCCTGACTCGTCGCCCGACATATCGTTGGTGGGCGCCGCCTGAGGCTCGTTCTCCGCCGCCTTGCGAGCGTCTTCCCGCTTCTTTTCCGCCGCCGCGTCGTAGCTGGACAGATGCAGCAGGAAGACACCGCGCTTGCCTTCCTTCAGGTATTGCCCAAGGTCGACACCCTCGTAATGCGCCTTGGACGGATCGTCCTTGGGGAAGCTGCGCTTCTGTTCGAAGCGTTCGACGATATGGTCTTCGCTGAAGGCGTAACTCAGTTCCGGATGCGCGTACGAACCCTGGTTGAGGCTCACCAGATGCTGCAGCTGATCAGGCAGCACGCGGCCGATCTCCACGCGCATGCCCGGCAGATTGCGCGACACCACCGAGATGCGCTTACTGCCCGACATCGACAACAGTGAGCCGTCCGCCATGAAGCGCAGCAGCTTGGGATAGTTGGGTACGGTGACGACGGTGGTGTAGGACTTGCCCAGGATGTAGCCGCCGAACGTCTTCAGACCCTTGTCGACGCGCACATAGATGCGCTGCCCTGGCGTCGCGTGGAACTTGAAGCTCTGCATCGCTTCGTATTCGTTCTCGGTGGACACCATCTCCAGCTTCAGCGGCTGGCTCTGGCGCAGTTCCGCTTCGCCCACTTGCGACGCGCGCCAGCCATAGGGCGGTGCATCCTCGCCCTGCTCTTCGCCGGCCTTGCGCGGCGGCAGCACCCAGGCCTTGATCAAGCCGGCCAGTTCGGTGTCGCGCACGGTGCCGCCGACATTGACCAGCAACACCTGTTCGGGTTCGTACTTCTCGTTGTCGACCAGGGTCGGCTCGATGCCGTTGATGGTGAGACTGTAGAGGCCCGGCACGCGCACTTGCGTCTTGATTTCCGCGCCAGTGCCGTCGCCGCCGCGCGTGCTGCGGACACCCTTGGCGATGGTGTAGGACACCGCGCTCTCGTCGCGCGGCAGGGACAGCGGCTGCGAATGGATCCAGGCGTGCAGCTTGTACTGGTCGTAGGTGACCGTGTACTTCAGCGGCGCATCGCGGCTCCCGCGCTGCATCAGTCCCACCTCGATGCGCTTCTCGAAATCGGCGGTGTCGACCGGGTAGTTGAACGTCACCGGCTGGATGGTCTTCTTGGCGGTGGCGTCCTGCGGGTCCTGATAGAACTCGCCCCGCTCCACCTTGGCCTCGAACGCCGGCGTGTCGAACTCGAAATGGTCGTCCGCCATCAGCACCTGGCGAGCGAAGGCCTTGGCGACGTCGAAGCGCACCTCGTAGTGCTTGCCGATCGGCCAGTCCTCCGCCGGGACAAAGCGCAGCGTGCGGTCATCGACCCAGGTCCATTGCCCTTTCACGGCCGGCTGCATCGCAATGCCGACCGTCACCGGCTTGCCCACCTGCTCGATCGGCGCCGCCGAACCGGAGAACGTCACCATCAGCGGACTGATGACGATCGGTTGCTTGGTGTAGTCGGTGATGGCAGGTGCCGATGCGCTCAGCGTGATGCGCGTAGGCTCGACCGGCTGCGGACGATTCTTGTACCACTGCCAACCGAACCAGCCGGCGGCAGCAAGTACGAGCGCCCCGAGCAGTACACCGGCGGCATGCACCGGTCGACGCCGGATCCAGCCTCCGGTCGCGGGCAACCAGGTGGGCGCCGACCAGCTGACCTGTCCCAACAACGGACGCAGTATCAGACCTAGGCCGGCCAGTAGCCCGCGCAGCAGGCGCAGAGGCAACAACAGCAGAAATCGCAGCAGATCCATGATGCCTTCCCGTTTTTCATCCAATGAATACGACTGGGGACACTGTCATCGATTCGAGACGCGCAATCGATCAGAACATTCCGCGGGCAAGCCAATCCCGGCGCAGTCAGGTGCGCCAAAACGCCCGCCTCTTGCGAAGCGGACTGAACATCACCGGCTTACCCCACGAACAGCTTGCTCGCCAAAGATGGCAAAGCGCGGTAAGGATTCTGGCATGGTTGCGTCAGCGACGCATGGACGCTGCCCGCCCTTTGAGAGTCTTCCGGAGCCGCCTTGCGCGGGGCCGGACGAGGTACCGGCCAAAGCCGGTACCTCGGACAAAGATCAGAGCGTGGCCATGATCTCGCGCACGACCGGCGCAAGCTTGGGATCCTGCAAGGCCATATGCATGGTGGCGCGGACCAGGCCGGCCTTGTTGCCGCAATCGAAACGCGTGCCTTCGAAGCGGTAGGCCAGCACGTCGCCCTGCTCCTTGAGCAAGGCATCGATGGCGTCGGTCAGCTGGATTTCGCCGCCAGCTCCGGGCGTGGTCTGTTCGAGCAGCTGGAAAATGCGACCCGGCAGCACATAGCGGCCGACCACGGCCAGGTTCGAGGGCGCATCGGCCGGCTTGGGCTTCTCCACCATGTGGCGGATCTTGGCGCTGCGCTCGTCGACCTTGGTGGCGTCGACGATGCCGTACTTGTCGGTGTCGCTGTGCGGCACTTCTTCCACGGCAATGACGCCGGCGTTGGCCGACTGGGCGAGCTCGGCCATCTGGCGCAGTGCGCCCTTGCCCTTGTTCCAGATCAGGTCGTCCGGCAGCACCACGCCAAAGGGCTCGTCGCCCACCACCGGCTTGGCGCACAGCACCGCATGGCCCAGACCCAGCGCTTCGGGCTGGGTCACGAAGATCGCGCGCACGTGCTTGGGCAAGGTGCCCTGCACCAGCGCGAGCAATTCGTCCTTGCCCTTTTCCTGCAGCTTCGCTTCCAGCTCGTAAGCCTTGTCGAAATAGTCGGCGATGGCGTGCTTGTAGCGGTTGGTGACGAAAATCAGCGTGTCCGCACCGGCATCCACCGCTTCATCGACGGCGTACTGGATCAAGGGACGATCCAGTACCGGCAGCATTTCCTTGGCAACCACCTTGGTCGCCGGAAGAAAACGCGTGCCGAGACCGGCGACAGGAAACACGACCTTGCGCAACGGCTTACTCACTCACTTCTCTCCTGATTCATTACGACGCAGCGCCACCACGTTATCCGTCTGCACCGATTCGCTCCAGCGGAACGACGGCAGCAGATGGGAGACGCATTGACGCAGCGTATCCTCGTCGTAAGCCACCACAGCATCCGCTGCCTTGGCCATCTGCGTATTGAGCAAATCCCATTTCACCGGACGGTACTGCGCAAGAAAGATCTTCGCGTGCGTCGTCTCGATGTAGTTCTCCAGCGGATGGAACAGCTCCTCGAACAGCTTTTCGCCGGAACGCAATCCGGTGTAGACGATGGGGATCTCGGTGCCCGGCTTGCGACCTGCCAGGCGGATCATCTGCTCGGCCAGATCGCGGATCTTGATCGGCTCGCCCATGTCCAGCGCAAAGATTTCGCCGCCCTTGCCGATGCTCGCTGCCTGCAGGATCAGCTGGCAGGCCTCGGGAATGGTCATGAAGTAGCGGGAGATTTCCGGATGCGTGATGGTCAGCGGACCGCCGTTGCGGATCTGCTCGCGGAACAGCGGCACCACCGAACCTGCCGAATCGAGCACGTTGCCGAAACGCACCGTGATGAAGTGCGTATTGGAATGCTCGTTGAGGTTCTGGCACCAGATTTCCGCCAGGCGCTTGCAGGCGCCCATCACGCTGGTCGGGTTGACCGCCTTGTCGGTGGAAATCAGCACGAAGGCTTCCACCTGGTGGCGATCCGCCAGGTCGGCCACGTTGCGCGTGGCCAGCACGTTGTTGCGGAACGCGGCGCGCAGCTGGCCCTGCAACATCGGCACATGCTTGTAGGCCGCGGCGTGGAACACCACCTGCGGCTTGTATTCGCCAAACAGCTTGCGCATCGCGGCGACATCGCCGCAATCGGCCAGCACGCCTTCGAAGATCAGCTCCGGATACTCGGCGCGCAGCTCCTGCGAAATCCGGTAGAGATTGAATTCGCAGTTGTCGACCACGCACAAGGCCTGCGCGCCGAGGCGAGCAACCTGGCGGCACAGCTCCGAACCGATCGAACCACCACCGCCCGTCACCAGCACGCGACGGCCGGTGAGCGTGACGCGGATGGCCGTCCAATCCAATTCCACCGTGTCGCGACCGAGCAGGTCCTCGATGGCGACCTCTTTGATTTCGTTGAAGTGCGCGCGACCGGAAACCACGTCTTCCAGCTTGGGCACGGTGCGATACGGCAGGCCGCTGAGATCGCACAGTTCCACCACCCGGCGCATTTCCTGGGTGGTGGCGCCAGGCATCGCGATGAGCAGCATCTGGGCGGCCACTTCGCGTGCCAGCTCGGGAATCTGGTCGATGCGACCGAGTACCGGGCGACCATTGATGCTGGCACCGCGCAGGCTTTCCTTGTCGTCGACAAAGCCGACCACGGTGAAGCCGTTGTCGCGATGCAGATCGCGCGACAGCGCCTCGCCGGCACGATCCGCACCGACGATCAGCACGCGTTGCGCCGGCTTGGCCTGGAACAGGTCGACCCGGCTGTCCTTCCAGAAGCGATAGGCCAGGCGCGGCGTACCGAGCAGTACCGACAGCACCACGGGGTACACCAGCAGCACCGAGCGCGGCACGTCGGCAAGACGGTTGTAGAGGATGAGCACGGCCGCGATGGCCAGCGCGCCGATGATCGCCGCGCGCAGGATGTTCCACAGATCAGGCAGGCTGGCGAAGCGCCACACGCCCTTGTACAGGCCGGTCCAGCTCAGCACCGCGCCCTGCACCAGCAGGACCAGCGGAAACTCCAGCGCGTGGAAGCTGATCGCCGCGTTGTCGATCATGGCGTAGCGCAGGGCCTTGGCGATCCACCACGCCAGTGCCGCCATCAGCAGGTCGTGGAGGACCACGGCCGTACGCGGATGAATGACACCGACCCAATTACGTAGCGACATGTCGACCCTTGTCCAAAACACGCCGCAGGCAACGGCGCTTCATGAATATCCAGACGGCGGTCGCTATCAGGTAGGTGCCGATGAAGATCGGTACCGACCATCCTGGCCGGGCCCATGCGAGGAGCGCCAAGGGCGCTGCCACCAACACGTTCCAGACCAGATAGCACGCCCCTCCCGTGGCATGCGTGAAACCACTGCGTACCATCCATTGGTACAGGTGTTCACGGTGCGCAGTGTACCAACGGCGGCCACTGACCATACGAGCCAACAGAGTAAGGCTAGCGTCCGCTACAAAAGATGAACTGAGGATCAAAGCCGGCCACAGTAAGTGCCATTCGACCCGCCAGAGCGTTGCGGTCAGGGCGAAAATCAGCAATCCCATGGTGCCGCTGCCCACATCTCCCATGAAAATGCGGGCCCGGGGCCGGTTGTAGACCCAGAAACCTGCCGCCGCGCCGGCCAGGCAGGCGCATGCCGTCGCCAAGGCCAGCTGGGCTGCGGCACAGGCCAGCAGGGCCAACCCCACCCCGACAAAGATCACCTGCTGGGCCAGCAGGCCGTCGATGCCGTCCATGAAGTTGTGCAGGTTGATGCTCCAGCCACCGGCCAGCACCAGCACCGGCAGCCACCACCACGACATGCCGGTGATCGCCAGCGCGGCCGCCACCAGGCCGGCCGACAGCAGCTGGATCGCAAAGCGCGGCAGTATCGGCAGCGAACGATGGTCGTCCCACCACCCCACTGCCGCGACCAGCACCGTGGCCACGGCCAAGGCTGCCACCACGGCCGGCGGCAGTGCCCCCGGCAGCAGGATGAGGCTCGGCGGCATCGTCAGCAGTACCGCCACGACAATGCCGATGCCACCGCCGCGAGGCGTGGGGATCGTATGGGAACGACGTTGCCCGGGCATGTCCATCATGCCGCGGCGATGCGCGTAGGCGATGGCGCCGCGCACGACCACCATCGCAATCACCAACGCAGCCAGCACCATCCCTATCGCCAGCGTAGCGGGAGTCATCCGTGCCTCATTCGTTGGCGACGCCGTGGATGGGGCGGATCGTGCTCCAGTTCTTGCAGCTGGGGCACTGCCAGTGGTGCGCTTTGGCGCCGAAGCCGCAACGGCTGCAGCGATACATGGCCTGGCCCTCGAGCAGCTTCTTGGTGAGGTCGCGCAGGATCAGGAAGTTTTCGCGCGCCTCGCCTTCCATCTTGTCCATGGTGGCGTCGATCAAGGCCATCAATCCGCGCACCGATGGGCGCTGGCGCAACTGCGACGTGAGAAATTCAACCGCGGTGCGCTCGCCATCGCGCTGCTGATACAGACGCGTCAGCGCCAGCACCGGCGAGATGCCGTGATAGCGCTCCAGGATGTCGCGCATGAAGTGCTCGGCGTGCTCCATCTGCTGCGAGCGTGCATAGCTGTTGAGCAGCGGCGGCAGGATTTCGGGCACGAAGGCGATGTCGGCCTCGACGGCATGCTCATAGGCCTTGGCCGCTTCGGCGTGCTGACCCTCTTCGGCGTATAGACGTCCGGTCAGCATGAAGGCACGCACGCAATCGGCCTGGCAGGCAAACGCCTGGCGCAGATATTCGCGTGCTTCCTGGCGGGCGCCGTGCTGCCGAAGTCGACCGTCGGCGCGGTGGAAATGGCCTTCTCGTTCTCCACCGAGAAGTTCGGCTTGACCTGATAGCCGAACATCTTCGCGGTGAGGTTGTTGGGGAAGGTGCGGATCATCGAGTTGTAATCCTGCACTTCTTTCACGTAGCGGTTGCGCGCCACGGTGATGCGGTTCTCGGTGCCTTCCAGCTGTGCCTGCAGGTTCTGGAACAGACCATCCGCCTTGAGGTTCGGATAGTTCTCGCTGACCACCATCAGGCGCGACAGCGCGCTGGACAGCTCGCCCTGCGCCGCCTGGAACTGCTTGAGCTTCTCGGGGTTGTTCAGATCGTCGGTGGTCAGCTGCGTGCTGCCGACCTTGGCGCGCGCATTGGTGACCTCGGTAAGCACGCGTTCTTCGTGCTGGGCATAGCCCTTCACCGTATTGACCAAGTTGGGCACCAGGTCGGCGCGACGCTGGTACTGGTTGAGCACCTCGGACCAGGCCGCCTTCACCGACTCGTCCTGGCGCTGGATGGCGTTATATCCGCAGCCCGAGAGGCCGGCGGCGACCAACAGCAAAGCGAGGACACGAAGAAGTTTCATGGGGGTGCTCCAATCCGGTGGAGGGCCCATTGCAGCATTCCGCATGTGACGGCGCAATCTTACGGAATCTTAGACCCGCCTGGCGTCTGGCCGAGCGTTCATTTCCCTTCACCGTCATTCCGGCGCAGGCCGGAATGACGGGGCAAGATCAACCCACCCAGCGCGGCCACAAAATCAGGCCCCAGCTCAGCGCCGTCATCGTCAGCAGCAGGAACACCGCCGCCGAACCCATGTCCTTGGCGCGGCCGGCCAGCTCGTGGAATTCGGGGCTGACCTTGTCCACCACCGCTTCCACGGCCGAATTGAGCAGCTCGGCCGACAGCACCAGCACCGGCGGCAGGATCAGCGCGATCTTTTCCAGCGGACCGTTGCCCAACCACAGGCCCAGCGGCACCAGGATCACGGCGATGCCTACCTCCATGCGGAACGAGGCCTCGTGGCGCCAGCCCGCCTGCAGGCCTTTCATGGACCACTTGAAGGCGTTCCAGATTTGCCGGGGCCCGCGGAAACCAGTAGCGGCCATGGTGTCGTCCTCTGTGAGATTGCGGCGTGGCCGCGCCCGTGCCCGACGGGCATAAGACCTCGATTTTGCCATATCGCCCGACGGGCGGGCAGGCCGCAGGTTTCTGCATGCGGCAGTGCAACGTCAACTGAATGAATGTTGGGTTACCCTTGCCCACTTTGTGACCCAAGTCAGGGGTTACGCGAGCCGGCCGCCCCGCGGCCGTTGTTAGAAACGCAGTACGGACTATTGAATGGCAATCCAGAATCCACCGGTCTCGCAGACCCGCTCGTTCAGCACCGTGTTCCTGATCGAGATGTGGGAGCGCTTCGGCTTCTACGGCATGCAGGTGTTGATGGTCACCTACATGATGAAGAAGCTCGGCTTCATCGATACCAAGGCCAACCTCGTATGGGGTGCGGCCGCTGCCCTGATCTACGCCACGCCCGCCATCGGCGGCTGGGTCGGCGACAAGCTCATCGGCACCCGTCGCACCATGGTCACCGGCGCGGTCGTGCTCGCACTGGGCTACGCGATGCTGTGGATTCCCTCCAATGATCCGACGCTCACCTATGTGTCGCTGGGCGTGATCATCGTCGGCAACGGCTTCTTCAAGCCCAATGCCGGCAACCTCGTGCGCAAGATCTACGAGGGCGACGATGTGCGCATCGACAGCGCGTTCACCATCTACTACATGGCGGTCAACGTCGGCTCGATGGTCTCGATGACGGCCACGCCCTGGATCCGCGACTACGTGGGCGCGCACTACGGCGACGCCATGGGCTGGCATACCGCGTTCGGCGCCTGCGCCGTGGGCCTGGTGCTTGGCCTGATCAATTACTCGCTGATGCATCGCACGCTGGCCCACATCGGCTCGCCGCCGGATGAGCAGCCGGTGCAGATGAAGCGTGTGCTGGCCCTGGTCGCCGCCTCGCTGGTGCTGGTGGTGGTGGCGGCTTTCATCCTGCAGAGCCTGCTCGCCGCCAAAATCTGCGTATACCTCGCCGGCATCGTGATCCTGGGGATCTTCGTGCACCTGATCCGCAACGCCGGCAAGGGTGAGCGCGCGGGCCTGATCGCCGCCCTGGTGCTCACCGTGCAGACGATTTTCTTCTTCATCTTCTACGCGCAGATGGCGACCTCGCTGAACCTGTTCGCTCAGAAGAACGTCAACCTCTCCTTCGACGTGTTCGGCGTCCACGTCTTCAACTGGATTCCCGAGCAGTACCAGAACCTCAACGCGATCTGGATCGTGCTGCTCAGCCCGGTGCTGGTGGCGATCTACAACGGCCTCGGCCGCGTGGGCAAGGATCCGTCGGTGGCGTTCAAGTTCGCGCTCGGCTTTGCCGCGGTGGCGATCGGCTTCTTCATGTACGGCCTCGGCGCCATGAGCGCCGTCGACGGCCAGGTGTCGTCGTGGACGATGGTCTGGGGCTACGGCTTCTACTCGCTGGGCGAGCTGCTGGTCAGCGGCCTGGGCCTGGCCATGATCGCCCGCTACGTGCCGGCGCGCATGGGCGGCTTCATGATGGGCGCCTACTACGTGGCCGTGGGTATTTCGCAGTACCTGGGCAGCGTGGTGGCCAATATCGCCGCCATGCCCGAGAACATCAGCAGCCCGGTCGAGTCGCTGAACATCTACGTCAGCCTGTTCAACAAGCTGGGCTTCGTCGGCATTGCCTGTACGGTGATCGCCGTGGTCATGCTGCCGCTGATGAACAAGCTTTCGCGCAGCCACTCCGAAGTGCATACGCCGCTGCCGGCCGTGCACAGCGAAGAAGTCTGATCCAACGCCACTCGCCCCGCTCGCCGGGGCGAGTTTTTATGGGCGGCCGCCAGGCGCAAAGTGACGCAGCGGCCCGCGTCTACGCCAGGCCTATGGCCCAAACCGGCTAACATCGCCGGCATGAAACGCGCCTCCACCCAGCAACGCATCGGCCCCCGCACCCTGTTCCGCAGCCTCGCCTGGCTGCGCATCTGCGCCATCGCCGGCCAGAGCACCGCCGTACTCGTGTGCGCGCTGTGGATGCACATGGATATCCCGCTGCTGCCGCTGATGGTAGGCATCGGCTTGCTCGCCGTGTTCGCCGTGTTCGCCGCCTGGCGCCTCACCCAGCCCTGGCCCATCCGGCAATGGGAAACCATCCTGCACGTGGGCGTGGACACGCTGGTGCTCGGTTATCTGCTGCATTTCACCGGCGGTGCCAGCAACCCGTTCATCACCCTGCTGCTGATCCCGATCGCGCTGAGCGCGGCGGCGCTGACCGTCAACGCAGTGCTGGTGGTGGCGGCGCTGGTCGGCGCGGCGTATGCGGTGCTGCTGTCCTGGTACGTGCCGCTGCCTGTGCCGATGCATTCCACCAGCGGTTTTTCACTGCATGTGCTGGGCATGGGCGTGAACTTCGTGATCATGGCCGTGCTGCTGGGCTTCTTCATCAATCGGCTGGCCCGCGCCGCACGACTGCAGCAACTGGAGATGCAGAAGGTGCGCGAACGCGCGCTGCGCGACGAAGGCATCCTCGCCATTGCCACGCAGGCCGCCGGCGCCGCGCACGAACTCAATACGCCGCTGTCGACCATGCGCACCCTGTTGCCGGAACTTCGCCGCGAGCACTCGGGCGACACTGCACTGGCCGAAGATCTCGAACTGCTGGAAGGCCAGGTGGATCGCTGCCGCACCATCCTTCGCGAGATGGTGGCGTTCGGCAAGGCGCAGCTGTCGCAGGAGCCCGAGCAGCTTACGGTCGACAAGTTCATCCACGGCTGCCTCGAACGCTTCCAGCTGCTGCGCCCGGAGGCCGACCTGGCCCTGGCGCTGGACCAGGAGGCCGCACGCACCGTGCTGCGTACGCCGCCGGGCCTGCGCCACGCCCTGCTCAACCTGCTGAACAACGCGGCGGACGCATCGGCCATCAACCAATCCCAGGCGGTCGCGCTCACCGTGCGGCGCGATGACGGCTGGCTGGAACTGATCGTGGCCGACCACGGCCCGGGCTTTGCCGACCCCACCGGCGAATTGTCCGAACTGGGCCGCTCGCACAAACAGAGCGGGCTGGGCATCGGCCTCGCCCTGGCCGAGGCTACCGCCGAACGCCTGGCCGGTGAGCTGATCGCGCTCAATACCGGGCACGGCGCCCAGATGCGCCTGCGCCTGCCGCTGGCGGTGATCGCCGCGTCATAATCGAGTGCGGCGGATAGCCACAGTGGCAGATGGCCACATGTGAATGCCTTGTCGCAGCGGCGAAAATGCACGCATCGGCACTGCGCCGAGGAGAGCAAGATGAGTGACCAGCAACTACTGATTGTCGACGACGACGCCACGTTTGCCCGCGTCCTGGCACGCGCGCTCAGTTCGCGCGGCTTTGAAGTGATCACCGCCAGCAACGCCGACGAGGCCCGCGCGCTCACCCGCCGCCACCAGCCCCGCTACTGCGTGCTGGACCTGAAACTGGGCGAAGAAAATGGCCTGCGCCTGATTCCCGAACTGCAGGCCCTGGTGCCGGAAATCCGCGTACTGCTGCTGACCGGCTATGCCTCCATCGCCACCGCGGTGGAAGCGATCAAGCGCGGCGCGCACGACTACCTGGCCAAGCCGGTGGATGCCGACGCCGTGGTGCGCGCCCTGCTCGACGGCGATACCACCGCCAGCGAAGACGACGTGATCGACGCGCCGGAAGCACCCCTGGCCCTGCGCCGCCTGGAGTGGGAACACATCCAGCGCGTGCTCACCGAGTGCGACGGCAATATCTCCGAAACGGCCCGCCGCCTGGGCATGCACCGCCGCACACTGCAGCGCAAGCTGAGCAAGCACCCGGTGCGTGAGCGGCCGGATAACGAAGAGTGAATAGAGCAGGAGTGAGAAATGAGAAGTGAGAAGTGAGAGAAAGCGGCATGTCGCTTTCTCTCACTTCTCACTTCTCATTTCTCACTCCTGCTCCATCACTCCTTCTTGTCGGCTGGCAACGGATCGGCCGTGCCGTCATCCTCATCGCCATAGATCGCCACATGCGGCACGCCGTCGGCGCCGATCCAGCCGCGGTACATGCCATCGGTATTGAAAGGCATGCTGACCGTGCCGTTCGCATCCAGCGCAATGGCGCCGCCATTGCCGCCCATCGACGGGATTTCCTGATTGATCACCTCGGCCGCCGCGCGACGCAGCGGCACACGCATCTGCGTCACCCGCATGCAGATCTCGTGCGCGGCCACGGTGCGGATGTAGTACTCGCCCCAGCCGGTGCCGGACACCGCGCAGCCGGAGTTGGCATAGGTGCCGGCGCCGATGATCGGCGAGTCGCCGACGCGGCCCCAGCGCTTGTCCGTCATGCCGCCCGTGGATGTACCGGCGGCCAGATGGCCTTGCGCGTCCAGCGCCACCGCACCGACCGTGCCGAAGTGTTTGGCCGTCTCTACGTCTGAGTGCTTCTCGTCGTTGGCGTCTTCCTTGAGCGCTTTCTGTAGCTGCTGCCAGCGCTCCTCGGTGCGGAAGTAGGACGGATCAACCAAGGTGATGCCGACCTGCTTGGCGAATTCCTCGGCGCCATCGCCCACCATCATCACGTGCTGGGATTTCTCCATCACCGCGCGCGCCAGCAGGATGGGGTTCTTCACCCGATGCACGCCTGCGATGGAACCGGCCTCGAGCGTGAAGCCGTTCATGATGGCGGCATCCATTTCGTTCTTGCCGTCATGCGTGAAGACCGAACCCTTGCCCGCGTTGAAGTTGGGGTCGTCCTCCAGCACCGTGATGGCCGCCGACACGGCATCCACCGCCGTCTTGCCCGCTTTCAACTGGGTGTAGCCGCTTTGCAGCGCCTGCGTCAGCGCCGCGCGTATGGCCTTCTCCCTGGCCGGGCTCATCTCGCGTTTGATCACCCCGGCGCCGCCATGGATCACCAGCACCGGCGAGGCCGCCTGGCTGGTGGACACGATGCCCAGCGCCGCAATGGCGACGATAAGACGGCTGAACTTCACGGACGACACTCCCCACCTCGTTGGCGGGGAGTATAGCCAGCCACCTCACCATGCTCATCCGGATGGTTGAAGCCTTGAAGATTGGGGGAAACGCCAAAATCGCGAGTGCCGAAAAAAGCGCCGTCGATGGCGCAGTTGAGCCATTCGCAGCGATCAGCGACCTTCGTCCAGCATGCCCGGTCACCAATCCGTCGTATCCTTGGCAGCTGGCTCTCCCTGCAAGAAGGCATCGCAATGGACAAGGTTTATGCAAGCGCAGCGCAAGCCCTCGACGGCCTGCTGTTCGACGACATGACGATCGCCGCCGGCGGCTTCGGCTTGTGCGGCATTCCCGAGAACCTGATCGGCGCGCTGCTGGCCGCCGGCACCAAGGGGCTCACCATCGTGGGCAACAATGCCGGCGTGGATGACTTCGGCATGGGTCCGCTGCTCAAGACCCGCCAGGTCAAGCGCGTGTATGCCTCCTACGTGGGCGAGAACAAGGAATTCGAGCGCCAGGTGCTGGCCGGCGAACTGGAACTGCACCTGGTGCCGCAGGGCACCCTGGCCGAGAAGCTGCGCGCCGGCGGCGCGGGCATTCCGGGCTTCTACACGCGCACCGCGTTCGGCACCAAGCTGGCCGAGGGCAAGGAAACCAAGGTGTTCGACGGCAAGGAATACGTGCTGGAGGAAGCCATCCACGCCGACGTGTCGATCGTGAAGGCGTGGAAGGGCGATCGCCTGGGCAACCTGGTGTTCCGCGAGACCGCGCGCAACTTCAATCCGATGATCGCCACCTGCGGCAAGCTCTGCGTGGCCGAGGTGGAAGAGCTCGTGGAGGTGGGTACGCTCGATCCGAACAACGTGCACGTGCCGGGCATCTACGTCGACCGCATCATCCAGGGTCCGTCGTACGAGAAGCGCATCGAATTCCGCACCATCGCCGGCGCCAACACCGGCAAGGAAAGCCCGATCCGCACCGCCATGGCGCAGCGCGCCGCGAAGGAATTGCAGGACGGCTTCTACGTGAACCTGGGCATCGGCATCCCGACCCTGGTGGCCAATTACATTCCGCCGGGCATGGACGTCACCCTGCAGTCGGAAAACGGCCTGCTCGGCATCGGCCCGTTCCCGGACGATGCGCACGTCGATCCGGATCTGATCAACGCCGGCAAGCAGACCATCACCGCCCTGCCCGGCTCGAGCTTCTTCTCCAGCGCCGAGTCGTTCGCGATGATCCGCGGCGGCCATGTGGACCTGTCGATCCTCGGCGGCCTCGAAGTGTCGTGCACTGGCGACATCGCCAACTGGATGGTGCCCGGCAAGATGGTCAAGGGCCCGGGCGGCGCGATGGACCTGGTCAGCGGCGTGAAGCGCGTGGTGGTGCTGATGGAACACACGGCGAAAGACGGCACGCCCAAGATCAAGAACCAGTGCGACCTGCCCATCACCGGCAAGGAATGCGTGGACCTGATCATCACCGACCTGTGCGTGTTCTCGGTGGAGAAGGGCAAGGGCATCACCCTGATCGAGCTGCACGACGGCGTGACGCTGGACGAAGTGAAGTCCCGTACGGGCTGTGCCTTTGCCGTGGCACCTGCACTGGACGGCTGACAGGTTTCTCGCCACCATCTCCCCGGTCATAGGGCCCGCGTTCTGCGGGCCAATCGACTATGACGCGTCCAAGGGGGATTGTTCATGCGCAAGTTGTTCTTTGCACTGCTGGCTCTGGCCGGCAGCGGCACTTGTATGTCCGCGACACCCGAACTAGTCAGGCAGATCACGAAGGACAAGAGTTTTCTGCAGGGAACGGAGCGGCTTTTCCCGACGGACATCCGGACGGACATCGGGCCGACCGCGCTGGCCGAGGGTGGCATGTGGATCACCACGCCTGACGGTGAACGAATGTTCGCCAGGACGGTGCGACTGGATCCGAAGCGCGCCGGCAACCAAACGTGGATCGGCAAGGTGTCGACCACGGGCGGCGAGCGCAGCGTGGTCATCACCTTTGGCCCTGACGCGGTGTTCGGCTCACTCCTTACTCCCGACGGCAAGCCGCTGCGGCTGATTACGCAAGGCGGCAAAACCTACCTGAGCCGCAAGGACGAGTCCGTTGTTGCCGCCCGAGCGCTGCAGTCGCCGGGCACGGCGCCCGCGATCGACTACGTTCTGCCGCCCAAGGTGCAGCCGACGGCGGCAGATAACGCAAGAACCCAAGCCGCCATGCAAGCGTCGGTCGCGATGGCCAGCGCGGGGGCTGGCACGGGGCCAACCATCGATGTGCTGCTGGGCTATACGCCGGGCATGGTCACCCAGCTGGGCTCCGAATCGGCCGTGGTCACGCGCCTCAATTACCTTGTCGCCGTTGCCAACCAGGCCTACAGCGACAGCCAGGTCAGTGGTCGCGTCAGACTGGTGGGGACCATGCAGGTGACCTATCCCGACAACGGAGACGACCAGACCGTCCTTGCCGACCTGGTGAACGGATCGGCCAGCGGCCCGCTGGCCAGTCTGCGCGCTCGGCGGCGCACTCTGGGTGCCGATCTGGTCAGCCTTGTACGCCCGTTCTCGTCCACAGGCCAGGGCGGAGGCTGCGGTCTAGGCTATCTCAATGGCTCGGGTGGCCAGGTATTCAGTACTGCCGATGCCCCTTACGCTTACTCGACCATAGGTGATGGTAACGACGGGAACTACTACTGCCTGGACGTTACCCTGGCGCATGAAATGGGCCACAACATGGGCCTGGCTCATGACATCGATGACAGCACGGGGGCCGGGGCCTTCCCCTATGCCTACGGCTGGCGCCAGACGTTGGCCAGCGGAAGCTTCTTCACGATCATGGCCTACGGCACGGACAATCAGCAGTCGGTGCCTTATTTCGCCAATCCGTCCATCAATATTTGCAATGGCAACTCCTGCGGCAATGCAACGCAGGCGAATCAAACACTGGCGCTCAACCAAACGATGCCCATTGTTGCCGCATTCAATGGACCCGGCGGCCCCGAGATCGACCTCGACGGCGACAACTCCGCCGACCTCCTCCTGCAAAGTCCCACCACCGGACAATACGCGTCGATGTTGGTGCAGGATGGCTGGCCTGAAGGCGGAAAGGTCATCTCCGTAGCCGCCGGCTATCACATTGCTGCCGTGGGTGACCTGGACGGGAATGGCGCCACCGATCTGGTCTGGACCAGTGCCGCCAACGACCTTTATTTCTGGATGAACAACGGGTCGAACCAGTTCACCTCCGTCAGGGGACCCAATTATCCCGCTGGCTGGACACTCATTGGCACCGCGGACATCAATGGCGATGGCATGGCTGACCTCCTGTGGGTCAACAATGCCACCCATCAGTTCGGCTACTGGCTAATGAACGGCACCCAGCAGGTAGGTCTGAGAACGATGAACGTGACACCGGGCTACTACGTGGCGGCTACCGGTGACTTCAACGGAGATGGCAGTACCGACCTGGTCTGGACCAGCAGCGCAGGCGATTTGTACTTCTGGTTGAATAACGGCTCGGGCTCCTTTACCAGTGTCCGCGGCATGGACTATCCGGCAGGCTGGAAGCTCGTGGGCGCCGCTGACATCAACGGCGATGGACTGGCCGACCTGATCTGGACCAATGACAGTACACATCAGTTCGCCTACTGGACGATGAGCGGCGCGACCCGCACTGGCTACAGCATCCAGTCCATCAGCCCAGGCTACCGGATCGTGGATATCGACAAGTTCACTTCGGGGCTCGCCAGCATCGTGTGGACCGATTCATCCAATAATCTCTATCTGTGGATGAACAACGGCGGCGGCAACTTCGATATCAGCCGGATGGGAAGCTACCCGGCTTCGAACGGCGGCTTCTATTGGGCCTACCCCACGGGCTGGAACGTAGTCTCCAACCTGATAAGCGCGCCATAGCGGCTTAGCCGCCTATGGAGGGTTGCGATTCGGGGAACCGGATGCGCGCGATGTGACGACGTCCTTCGCGCGTTTGCAGTTCCAGCGGCCAATGGAAGCGCTCGCTGATGCGCTGCGCGATGGCCAGTTCGAAACCGTGCCGGTTCGCGCCGTGCGTGGGCAACGGTTCGCCGCGATGCGACACCGTCACCACGCCCGGCAGCACGGCGATCACCACCGTGCCGCCTTCCGCCTGCTGGCAGGCGTTGCGGATGAGTTGCCAGCACAACACCGCAAACACGCGCGGCGAACCGTGCAATACGAAGCGCGCCGGCTCTTCCAGTTCGATGCTGATGGGGCGCCCTTCGAGCATCTCCATCACATCGGGCAGCTCGTGGCGGATCACGTCGTTGACGACGAAGTCTTCCTCGGTCAGTCCGTTGTCCGATTCGCGGGCAAGGATCAGCAGCGCTTCCACCAGGGCTTCCATTTCGCGCGTGGAACGCTTGATGCGCTGGACCGAGCGTTGGCCGAATTCGCCCAGCGACGCATCGTCGGCAAGCATATCGGCGGACATCTTGATCACGGTGAGCGGGCTGCGCAGTTCATGGCTCGCATCGCGGGTGAAATTGCGCTCGCGCTGGTTGTAGCCGGCAATGCGATTGGCGAATCCGTAGAGGCTGCTGGCCAGCGTGGCCACGTCGGCATCGGTGCGTCGCGGCAGCTGGTCCGGGCGCCAGCCGTCGAGGCCAGTGGATTGTTCGTCCCAGTCGCTGACCGCCTGGGCAAGCCGACTCACCGGCGCCCACTGGCGCCGCGCCGCAAACCAGGAGAGCGCACTGATGATCACGATGAGCACCAACACCGCGCCCACTGGAGCGACGTTGTAGAAGCCCATCAGGCACACGATCACGATGGCCAGCAATTGCAAGCCAAATATGATCGCCATGCGTCGATGAAACAGCCCGCGCCGGAACGCCCGCGCGGGCTGCGCACTACCCCTGCTGGCCATAATCAACTCATGCTTGCGCGATCATGCCGGCTGCGAGGCAGATGCCACCTCCGACTCGAGATCGGCAAGGCGATATCCAGCGGAGTGGATGGTGTGCAGCAGGGGGCGGTCGAAGGGTTTGTCGATCACGCGTCGCAGGTTGTAGAGATGGGAACGCAAAGTGTCCGAATCGGGCAGCGTATCGCCCCAGATCTCGCGTTCGATGTCGCGCCGGCTGACCACGCGCGGCGATTCGCGCATCAGGATCGCCAGCAGCTTCAGGCCGATCGGCGAGACGGTGAGCTCCTGCCCGCCGCGCACCAGTCGCAGCGTGGCGGTATCGAGCGTCATGTCGCCCACGGTGAGGATTTCGGTGGAGACCTGTCGACGGTCGCGGCGAATGAGCGCACGCAGGCGTGCTTCCAGTTCGCGCACCTCGAAGGGCTTCACCAGGTAATCATCGGCGCCCGCCTCAAGACCCACCAGCTTGTCTTCCAGTGTGTCGCGGGCGGTCAGCATCAGCACCGGCGTCGATTTCTTCGCATCGCGGCGCAGCTTGCGGCAGACGTCCAGGCCATCCATGCCCGGCAACATCAGGTCGAGCACGACCACGTCATAGCTGTTGGAGACGGCCAGATGAAGACCGCTGACGCCATCGGCGGCATAGTCCACCGAATAGCCGCGCCGTTCGAGAAATTCGCCGACCATTTCAGCGATCTGGCGGTTGTCTTCAACCAGAAGGATTAGTCCTGCCTGTTCGTCGCGCGAGCTCATCCGTACCTCCTGAAGCTGATTTCACAAAGGTGAACAGCTAACGACCGGCGTCGTGAGGGTCACGTGAAAGAACAGGGGCCCGGTTCACACGCGGTTGTGATTATCCTCACGCTAACGCAACAGTGGCGCCAGTCCCTTCCACACATTGTCGAGCACCATGGGCTCGCCGGCCGCCACGGGATGCAGGCCGTCTTCCTGCATCAGCTCGGGCCTGAGGGCCACGCCGTCGAGCAGGAACGGCACCAGGGCGGTGTTCTTGGTCCTGGCCAGGTCGGCGTAGATGGCGCGCAAGCCGTCGCGGTACTGCGGCCCGTAGTTGACCGGCAGCTCGATGCCCAGCAGCAGCACGCGCGCATGCGCCTGCTGGCCGGCATCGATCATGGCCGCGAGGTTGTCCTTGAGCTGGGCCAGCGGCAGGCCGCGCAGGCCGTCATTGGCGCCCAGCTCGATCACCAGCACCGCGGGCCGGGCCTTCTCCAGCAAAGCGGCAAGACGATTTCGACCACTCAATGACGTTTCGCCGCTGATGCTGGCATTGACCACTGTCCAACCCGGCTCCATCTTGGTGAGACGGTCGCCGAGCAAATGGACCCAGCCGGCCTCGACCGGAATGTTGTGTGCAGCGGACAGCGAGTCGCCCAGCACGAGTACGGTTTTCGGCGGGGCCGCCTGGGCGGTGCCGACGACGGCACCCCACAGCACGACCAGGCTACATAGGAAACGACGCATGAGTGGTAATGCCTCCGCTTTGTCCAAGAGTCCATCAACGGACTCCAAGGGTGTCCTGCTGGACGCGATCGATGTTAGCAAGTCGGTGCAAGGGCCCGAGGGCCGCCTCGACATCCTCACCGGTGTTTCGCTGCAGGTACGCGAAGGCGAGAGCTTCGCCATCGTCGGCGCCTCGGGCTCGGGCAAGACCACCCTGCTCGGCCTGCTGGCTGGCCTGGATACCGCATCAAGTGGTCATATCGCGCTCGATGGCCATGCACTTGAGCGCATGGATGAAGAAGCGCGCGCGGATATCCGCCGCCGGTTGGTCGGTTTCGTGTTCCAGTCGTTCCATCTGTTGCCCGCGCTCACCGCCGAAGAAAACGTGATGCTGCCACTGGAGCTGGAAGGGCGCGACGACGCGCGCGCCCGTGCCCGCGAAGCGCTGGAAGCGGTCGAGCTGAGCGCACGCCGGCGCCACTATCCGGCGCAGCTCTCCGGCGGCGAACAGCAGCGCGTAGCCATCGCCCGCGCCTTCGTGCATAGCCCGCGCCTGCTGTTTGCCGACGAACCTACCGGCAACCTCGACCAGCGCACCGGGCAGCATGTCTGCGATCTGCTGTTCTCGCTCAACCACGATCACCAGACCACCCTGGTGCTGGTGACACACGATCCCAAGCTCGCCGCACGCTGCTCGCGCCAGGTGACGCTGGACAGCGGCCGCGTGCTGGTGGCGCCCCGTGCCCCAGCGGCGGTGGCGCCATGACGGGGCGGCACGCATGAGGCTGCTCACGCTCTCCCTGCGCAGCCTGCGGCGCGAATGGCATCTGCCCGAGCTGCGCACGCTGGGCGCGTCGCTGGTGCTGGCCGTGGTCGCCTTGGGTGTAGTCGCCACGTTGGCCGCGCGCATGGAGCGTGGCGTGCTTGCCAGTGCGGCGGAACTGATCGGCGGCGACGTCGGCATCAGCGCGCCGCAGGCGCTGCCCGCCAACTATGCCGAGCAGGCGCGCGAGCGCGGCCTGCAGGCCACGCGCGGCGCCAGCTTTCCCAGCGTCGCGTTCGCGCATGAGCAAAGCCAGTTGCTCGACGTGCTCGCCACCGACAACGCCTATCCGCTGCGCGGCACGATGGAACTGTCGCAAGGTGCCGGCGGCACTGTGGTCGGTCATGGGCCAGCAGCGGGCACGGTCTATCTCGATCATCGCGCTCTGGTTGCGCTCGGTCTAAAGGTGGGCAACAACGTGCAGTTGGGCGGCCGCGATCTGCGCATCGCCGCTGAACTCGTGCGCCTGCCCGATGGCGGTGAGCTCGTCGCAATGGCGCCGCGGGCCCTGATGAACATCGGTGATGCCGAACAAGCGGGCCTGCTGGCGACGGGTAGTCGCGCGCGCCATCGCCTGCTCGTCGCGGGGCAGCCCTCGCCGGTGCAGGACTGGCGTTCGTGGGTACAGTCACAGACGCTGCCGCAGGGCGCGGAGCTGATCACGCCGGAGCAGACGCAGGAGCGCATGCGTAGCGCGTTCGACCGCGCCAGCGCCTTCCTGCGCCTCACGGCCTTGCTGTCCGCGTTATTGGCTGGCGTGGCCATCGCGCTCGCCGCCCAGCGCTATGCGCGCCGCAAGACCAACGAAGTTGCCCTGCTGCGCGCGCTCGGCACGCCACGGCGACAAGTACTGGGCCTGCTGATCGGCACGCTCGGTCTGCTCGCCGTGCCCTCGGTGATCGTAGGCGGCCTGCTCGCGCTCGGTCTGGCGCAGATCACCTGGAGTTTCGCCAGCCAGCTGTTCGCCGCCATCCCGACGACGCTGCCGCTGGGGCCTTCGGTGGCTGCGGCGGTGATGGGCCTGGCGGTACTGGCGGGCTTTGCCCTGCCGCCGCTGGCGCGGCTCGCCGAGGTGCCCCCGGTCGCGGTGTTCCGCGAAAGCGCGGCGCGCCGTGTGCGGCGATTTGATGCGTTGTATCTGGTGCCGGCGCTGGTGGCGCTGTTGCTGATCTGGAGCCAGAGCGGCTCGGCCAAGCTGGCCGGGATACTCGCGGTAAGCCTGCTGGGCGTGGCGGTGGTCGCCGCCCTGCTCTCGGCCCTGCTGTTGTGGGTCGCCCGTCGCGTGGCGCCCGGCGCGCATCCTGCGCTGCGCCTGGGGCTGGCCGCGCTGGCCCGCCGTCGCGGCATGAGCCTGTTGCAGGCAACGGCGCTCAGCCTCGGACTCGTCGCGCTGTTGTTGCTGGCCATCGTGGCGCCGGCCCTGCTCGAAGGCTGGCGTCGCGAATTGCCGGCCGATACGCCGAACTGGTTTCTGCTCAACCTGCAGGACGATCAGCGCGAGGGCTTCGAGCAGGCGCTCACGCGCATCGGCGGCGAGCGGCTCAACATGCTGCCGCTCGCGGTGGGCAAGCTCACTGCGATCAATGGCCAGCCGATCGACCAGCTGCACTTCAAGGACGAACGCGCCAAGGACTGGTCCGACCGCCAGCTGCGCTTGTCCTGGGCCGCCGACCTGCCGCCAAGCAACGAAGTGATTGCCGGCCAGTGGCATGGAGATCATCCCGCCCAGGCCGAAGTCTCCATCGACACCATGTGGCGCGACATGTACGGCCTGAAAGTGGGCGACATGATGCGTTTCAATGTGGGCGAAGGCAGCATCGATGCGCGCGTGGGCAGCATCCGCAAGGTGGACTGGACGTCCTTCCGGGTGAACTTCTTCCTGGTGTTCGATCCCGCGCATGCGGCCTCTTTGCCGCACACGTGGATCGCCAGCTTCTACCTGCCGCGTGGCCATGCCGAATCGCTGGCCCAGCTCTCGCGCGATTACAGCAACCTCAGCCTGATCGACGTGGACGCCATGCTCGATCGCGTGCGCGAGATCGTGAACCAGGTGAGCGGTGCGGTGCGCTGGGTGCTGGGCTTCAGCCTGCTCGCCGGTGCGCTGGTACTCGCCGCGGCGCTGGCATCGAGCGCGCAGGAGCGTCGCCATGAAGCGGCCTTGCTGCGCACGCTGGGCGCGCGACGCACGCAGCTGCGCATGGCGGCCGCCTGCGAGTTCGCCCTGCTCGGTCTGGTGGCCGGGCTCACCGCAGCGTTCGGCGCGGCGGGTACCGGGCTATGGCTGGGGCACACGATCTTCCACATCGAACACTTCGTGCCACCCTTGGGCTCGCTGCTGCTGGCGGCGCTGGTGGCGGCGATCGTGGTGATGCTGCTGGGCCTGGCGGGAACGGCGCGCGTCAGCCGCACCTCGCCGATGCGTCTGCTAAGGGAAAGCTGAGTGCCAAGCTGGATCAAACGTCTCGGGCACGAACGCCTGCTGATCGCCTTCGCGCTGCTGGCGATCGTGCTCGCCATCGTCGATCCACGTCCGTGGGCCATGCATCAGCGCTGGCTGCAGCTGCCCACGCTGGCAGGCCTGCTGGGCCTGATGATCTGCATCCAGGGCATCCGCGACAGCGGACTGGTGCAACACGCGGCGGCGGCCTTGATCGAACGCGTGCATTCGCTGCGCGGACTTGGCGTGTTGCTGGTGAGCGCCACGGCCTTGCTGTCGATGGTGCTCACCAACGACGTGAGCCTGTTCCTGCTGGTGCCGTTGACGCTGGCCATCGGCAGCATCTCGAACCTGCCGGTGATGCGTACGGTGGTGCTGGAAGCGCTTGCGGTCAATGCGGGCTCCACGCTCAGTCCTATCGGCAATCCGCAAAATCTCTTGCTGTGGCAGTACACGCATCTGCCCTTGCTTGAGTTCATGCGCGCGATGCTGCCGGCGTTCGGCGTGATGTTCGTGCTCGTGCTGTTGCTGACGCTGGTGTGGATGCCACGCGGGCGCGTGATTCTGCACGCGGAGGATATCGACGGTCATCCGGTGTCGAGCTCTCAGGCGATCCTGTCGGTGCTGGCCTTGATCAGCATGGTCGCGATGATGGAACACGACCATGCCGTGCTCGGCGCGCTGCTGCTCATCGTGCCTTTTGCCTTGCTGGAGTTCGGCACACTGCGCCGCATCGACTGGCTGCTGCTGGTGACGTTTGCCGCGATCTTCCTGGGCCTGGGGCATTTCGCCGAACTGGCGCCGGTGCAGCAGGCGCTGGCAAAGATCAATCTGGAAAATCCGCTCACGCTCTATGTCAGCGGCATTCTGGCCTCGCAGGTGATCAGCAACGTCCCGGCCACGGTGCTGCTGCTGCGACACGCACTCGATCCGATGGCGCTGGCGGTGGCGGTCAATGTCGGCGGCTTTGGCGTGGCGATCGGTTCGCTGGCGAACCTGATCGCGTTGCGCCTGGCGAAGCAGCCGCACGGGATGCGGCTGCTGCACATGGTGTCGATACCGTTCCTGCTGGTGTGTGCGCCGCTGGTCTATCTGGTGTGGCGCTGGCTGGGTTGACCCGGCCAGCGCCTGCGTCGTTCGCGGTCGGCAGGATCAGTCGTCGCCGCGATCGCGCGGCACGCTCACCTTGCCCTTGATGCCGGAGTGGCTCACGTCGCCGCTGCCCTTGGCGCCGAGCGTGAAGTCGCCCTGCACGTCGTGCACCACCAGGTCGCCCGAACCGAGCGTATCCACGCGCACGTTGCCGCCCACGCTGCGGATGCCGATGTCGCCCGAACCGATGCTGCCCACGCGCGCATCGCCGCGCACGCCGCTGATCTTCAGATCGCCAGAACCGACCGTCCCCACATCCAGGCTGCCCACGTCGTTCACGTCGATGTCGCCGGAACCGACGCTCAACGAGAACGGGCCGGAAATCTTGCTGACGTGCACATCGCCGGAGCCGACCTGGGTGCTCAGGCGCTGCAGACCGCTCACCCATGCATCGCCCGAACCCACGTTGAGCACCACCGGGATCTGCGACGGCACCTGCATGTCCAGTTTCAGATCGGTATAGGTGTAGCCGAACGAGATGTGGCTGTGTTCATGGCCGCCCACTTCCACGATCAGGCGATCGCCTTCGCGGTGCTGGGTGACGGTGAGATCGTCCAGCAGCTTCGGATCGGAAGCGCAGGCACGGCCGGTGACCGTACCGCCCTTGGCGCCATCGCTACCGCTCAGATGCAGGTCGTGACTGCGCAGTTCCACTTGCACTTCGCGCACGCCGGCCAGGTCGAGTGTGAGATTACGCGGGGCCGAGTACTGGCACTGGTCGGCATAGGCAGCCAGCGGTGCCAGCAGCAGGACGGCGAGGATGGTGCGGCGCATGAGGTGCTCCTTGTTGACGGGACAAGGCTTGGATGGCGCCCCGCGGCAAAAGGTTTATAGCCCTGGCCGTCAACCCGCGCCGGCGATCAGCGTTTTTGAGACTTCACGAACCAACGTGGGGACCCACTGCCATGCAACGCAAGACACTGCTCGCCTCCGCACTCGCCCTGATGGTCGCCGGCGCGGCCTCGCTGGTCGTGGCCCAGGACGCTCCGACGCCTCCGCCCGCCAAGGGTTCCGCCAAGGCCGCGCCGATGGCGCATGACGCCATGCCGGGCCCCATGGGCGGCCCCGATGGCGGCTTTGGCCATCCCGGCTTCGGCCGCCCGGACATGGCCGGTCCGGAGTCGCCGGTGATCGGCGATCTCGCCGCGCTGGAACGCCTCTACCGCGAGAGCGGCCGCAGCAAGGAGCTGCCGGCGCTCTACAACGACGTGCTGTCCAAGTCGCAGGACCCGCGCGTGCGCACCTACGTGTATCACCAGCTGGCCCGCCTGCAGGCAGCGCCGGCCAATCCCGATCAGGCGATCGCCACGCTGCGCAAGAGTCTCGATGAGAATCTCGCCAACGCCGCGAAGATGCGCGCCGACATGGACAAGCTGCGCAGCCAGTGGGAACAGCGCAGCAATCAGCCGAAGTCGTAAACCATAAGAAGAAAAGCGGCACTGCCGGTAGGCAGCGTCATGCCCTGAGGCACGGGAACCCCAGAGCCCGTGCCTCTTTTTTTTGCAACGTTATGGGGCCTCAGGCGGGCGTGTCGTGCAGCCGCTTGGCGCGTTGCCACAGCGCTTCCTGAGCGGCCAGGTCGTGCTCGGCCAGGGATTTGCCGTCTTCGTGCGCCAGCTGCTCCATCGCGCGGAAGCGACGTTCAAACTTGGCATTGGCATGGCGCAACGCCTGCGAGAAATCCACGTCAGCGTGGCGCGCCAGGTTCACCACCACGAACAGGACGTCGCCGATTTCATCCTGCAGGCGCTGACGGTCGCGGCCGTTGGCAAATTCGGCGCGTACCTCGTCCACTTCTTCCAGCAGCTTGTCCAGCACGGGCTGCTCGTCCGGCCAGTCGAAGCCGACCTTGGCGGCGCGTTCCTGCAATTTCAGTGCACGCTTCCACTCGGGCAGGCCGCGCGACACGCCGGCCAGCGCGCTGTCGTCATGCTGCTCGCCCTTGGCGGCGCGCTCGGCAGCCTTGATGTCTTCCCAGCCCTGCTTCTGCGCGTCGAGATCGTCGTAGCTCTCATCGCCGAACACGTGCGGATGACGGCGGACCATCTTGTCGCTGATCGCATGCGCCACGTCGGCAAATTCGAACAGGCCTTTTTCCCGGGCCATCTGCGCGTGAAAGACCACCTGCAGCAGCAAGTCGCCCAGTTCGTCGCGCAGATCGTGCCAATCCTTGCGGTCGATGGCGTCGGCGACCTCGTAGGCCTCTTCGATGGTGTACGGCGCGATCGTGGCGAAATCCTGCTGCACGTCCCAGGGACAGCCGTTCTGCGGATCGCGCAGGCGCGCCATGATGGCGAGCAGGTCGTCCATGCTGTGCTGTTTGGATTCGCTCATAGGGCTTCCAGATCCGCCGACTGCAAGCGTGCCTTCCAATCGATGGCGGCATCGCCGACAGCGATGAATTCGGGGTTGATCAGCGAATCGCCGCGGTTGTAACGCAGCGGCTCGCCGTTGAGGTCGAGCACGGCGCCGCCGGCTTCTTCCAGCACGCTCTGCGCGGCGGCGGTATCCCACTCGCTGGTGGCGCCGCGACGCAGGTAGACGTCCGCATCGCCACGCGCCACCAGGCAGAACTTGAGCGACGAACCCAGCGGCACGGACGTGTAGTCGTCGCCGATCAGCTGCTGCAGCAAGGCCACGGCCGAGCCGCCATGCGAGCGGCTGCCGGCCACGGTGGCCATTTCAGGCAAATCGCGCGTACCGATGCGCTGCCAGGCTGCGCCGACCTGGCGCTGCAACCACGCACCCTCGCCGCGGGCGGCGGCGTAAAGCTCGCCCGTCACTGGCGCCAGCACCACACCCAACACCGGCTCGTGATTGTCGATCAGCGCGATGTTCACCGTGAACTCGCCATTGCGCTTGACGAATTCGCGCGTGCCATCGAGCGGATCGACCAGCCAGTAGCGCGGCCATTCGCGCCGTTGCGACCACGGCGCGGCACGCGCCTCTTCGGAAATCACCGGCAGCACATGCTCAAGTTCGGCCAGGCCGGCGGTGATGACGCGCTGCGCGGCCAGATCGGCCGCGGTCACCGGCGAGTGGTCCTGCTTGCGCTCGACTTCGAAATCCTGCGCGTAGACCACCAGGATGGCTTCGCCGGCGTCGCGGGCGATCGCGGCAATCTGTTGCAGCAATGGGGAGAAAGGGGGCTGGCTCATGTCGGCTGAAAGCGGCCGGCGAGGTATTCGCGGGCCATGAAAAGTGCGGCGATGGAGCGGCCCTCGGTCACGTCGTCGCGCCCGACCAGGGTGTGCAGGTCGGCCAGCTTCCACGGCACTACTTCGAGTTCTTCGGGCTCGTCGCCTTCCAGGCGCTCCGGGTAGAGATCCTGTGCCAGCACCACGTGCGCCATATGCGTCATGTACGACGGCGACAACGACAGGTTGTGCAGGATCTTGAGCTTGTGCGCGCCATAGCCGATCTCTTCCTTGAGCTCGCGGTCGGCGCCCTGCTCCACCGTTTCGTCGCGATCCAGGCGCCCTTTGGGCAGGCCCAGTTCGTAGCGGCCCACGCCCGCGCCGTACTCGCGGATCAGCAGCACGGTCTCCTCGTCGATCATCGGCACGATGATGACGGCGCCCAACCCGCTGCCCTTCAGGCGTTCGTAGGTGCGGCGTTCACCGTTGGAAAATTCGAGATCGAGCTGCTCGACGCGTAGAAAGCTGCTGTCGTGCACGTCCCGGGTGGCATGGATGATCGGTGGCTTGTGCATCGGGCGATTGTAGCGCGGCTCAGCGACTGGCCGCCGGAGCCTGCCTGCGGCCGACAAAAGCGGCCCAGATCAGCAAGCCGAACGCGATGGCGTGGAGCAGGCTGGCGGCTACCGACCAGATCATCAAGACACCGCGCACGCCGGCCATCGTGCCCTGCGTCGTCGCGTGCGGCAGATACCAGCCGTATACGGCGGCATTGGCCAGCGTGATCAGCAGCTGCAGCGCACAGGCCAGCAGGATCAGCAGCGCCGCCGTGCGCGCAGTTGGCCACAGCACGGCGGACAGCCCCATGCCCACGACCGCCGCGATAAACATCGGGCTGTTGCCGAAAATCCAGGCATAGATGGGAGCGATACCTTCCATGAGCGTTCCTCAGTGCGGGAGTGCAAGACGGGTAAGTGCCTGGGCGTGGATCGCCGGCGTGCCGGCCAGCACGCTCGTGGTGTCGAGCGAGAGCGCGTGGCCATGGATATCGGTAAACACACCGCCCGCTTCGCGCACGATGACGGCGAGTGCGGCCACGTCGAGTATGTTCACGTCCGACTCGATCACCAGATCCAAGCCACCGCGCGCCAACAGGTGGTAATGGCAGAAATCGCCATAGCCGCGGATGCGGTTGCTGTCGGCAATCATCGCGCCCAGCGCCTGCCAGCGTGCATCCCTGGTCAACGTCTTGATGTTGCCTGTGGACAGCGAAGCCTTCGCCATCTCATGGGTCTGGGCCACCTGCACGCGCTCGCCATCAAACCACGTGCCGCCACCTGCGCTGGCCCACATGACCTCGCCATAGACGGGCGCGCTCGACACGCCAAGCACCAGTTCGCCGCGATGCATCAGTGCGATCTGGGTGGAGAAAAACGGCGTGCGGCGCACGAAGCTCTTGGTGCCATCCAGCGGATCGACCAGCCACATCAGCGCGGCGTTGCTGTCGTCGCGGCCGAATTCCTCACCGTAGATGGAGGCCTGCGGCAGCGCATTGTGCAGGATCTCGCGGATGGCCAGTTCGGCTTCGCGGTCGGCGACGGTGACCGGCGTGTCGTCGCTCTTGAGCTCCACTGCCACGCCCTTGCGCCAGTAGTGCCGCAGCACCAGCGCGGCGGCCTCGGCGGCCTCGCGCGCGGCGGCCAGCGCCTTGGGCAGATCCAGTTCGCTCATCGTTGTTCCCCCTGCAGGGCGGCGGCCAGACCGCCACTGTAATGGATGTGGGTAACGCCCTCGGCATCGACCGCGCCAAAACCGGCCAGCCATCGTTGTAGCGCGGGATTGCTCCCACGCGGTGCTGCCACGGCGTCAAAGCGGCGCGCCAGCGGGCTCAGCTGCAGGCGACCGTCGACGCGCAGCGGACCGTGGCCGACGTCCTGCACCGGTCCCTCGATGACGCCATTGGTTGCTTGCAGTTCGGCATGCACGCCGCCCAGACGAAGATCACCCTGGCGCGGCATGCTCAACGCGGCATCCTGCCATGCCACTCGCGCATCCATCGACCACGGCCAGCCGCCGCGCAATTCGATGCTGCGCGCCGTCGCCCGCAGCGTGCCTCGGGGCACGCCACCCAGGACCAAAGGACTGCCGCCAAGTACGGTCAGGTCGATGCGCATTTGGACGTCCGTCCAGGTGGCGTCCGTCGCGCGACTGCCGGTCATGGTGCCCACGACATCAACGCGGGGACCTTGCAGTTCCACATGCAGGCGGTTGTCGCCCAGCAGGGCCCGGCGCGACAGCTGCCATTGCAGCGTGCCCAGGTTGTCGCCCCGCGCCGACAGCACCTGGCCGGCCTTGCCGTCCCATAGCAGGCCACTGACCTCCTGCAGGCGCACGCCATTCAGGCGGGCATTGAGCCAGGGCATGGCCCAGCGTGCCGGCAGGAACCACAGCAGCGCAAAAGCGAGGACCAACAAGGCCAGCAGGCCGGTGAGTGCAGTACGCCAAACCTTCAAATCGGCTCCCTGGTGGACGCAAGACTTGAGCAGGCACGCTCGAAACGCCGATCATAGCCGGATGAACACTCTCCCCGCTGCCGACGCGCTGGTGCGTCGTGACCTGAGCCTGCTGTGGCATCCCTGTACCCAGATGCACGATCACCAGACGGTGCCGATGGTGCCGATCGCCCGCGGCGAAGGCGCCTGGCTGATCGATACCAGCGGCCGGCGTTACCTGGACGGCATCAGCTCGTGGTGGACCAATTTGTTCGGCCACGCCAACACGCGCCTGGCGGCGGCCCTGGCCGATCAGGCCAGGACACTGGAGCACGTGATTTTCGCCGGTTTCACCCACGAACCCGCCGTCGCGCTGGCCGAAGCCCTGGTGCGCGTGACGCCGCCGGGCCTGGATCGCGTGTTCTATGCCGACAATGGTTCGGCCGCGATCGAAGTGGCGCTGAAGATGAGCTTCCACTACTGGCTTAACCAAGGACACGGCGAGAAGACGCGCTTCATCGCGCTGACCGGCAGCTATCACGGCGAGACGCTGGGTGCGTTGTCGGTCAGCGACGTGGCGCTCTATCGCAAGACGTATGCGCCGCTGCTGCTTACGCCGATCCTCGCGCCGTCGGCCGATACGTACGAAGCGTTGCCTGGCGAGACGCCGAGCGATGTGGCGAAACGTCGTCTCGATGAATTGCGCCAACTGCTGGAGCAACACGCGCACGAAGTATGTGCGGTGATCGTGGAGCCGCTGGTGCAATGCGCCGGCGGCATGCGCATGTACCACCCGGATTACCTCACGGGATTGCGCCGGCTTTGCGACGAATACAACGTGCATTTCATCGCCGATGAAATCGCCGTGGGTTTCGGTCGCACGGGCAGCTTGTTTGCCTGCGAGCAGGCCAGCGTCTCGCCGGACTTCATGTGTCTTTCCAAGGGACTCACCGGCGGATTCCTGCCGCTGTCCGCGGTGCTCACGACCACGAAGGTGTATGAAGCGTTCTACGCCGAGTACAGCGCCGGCAAGGCGTTCTTGCATTCGCACAGCTATACCGGCAATCCGCTCGCCTGCCGCGTGGCGCTGGAAACGCTGAGGATCTTCGACGACGAGCCGGTGCTGGAACGCAACCGCGTGCTGGCGGCGCATCTGGGCAAGCGCCTGGCGCCGCTACGCGATCATCCGAACGTCGCCGACGTGCGCCAGACCGGCATGATTGCCGCAGTCGAACTGGTGGCGGATAAGGCCAGGCGCACGCCGTTCGCCTCGACGGAACGGCGTGGACTGCGGGTCTACCTGCATGGACTCGAGCACGAGGCGTTGCTGCGTCCGCTCGGCGACATCATCTATTTCATGCCGCCTTACGTGGTCAGTACCGACGAGATCGATCATCTCGTCGATACCGCCGTGGCAGGCATCGAGCGCGCCGTGGCTTAGTGACCGCCGGTCACGGTGATGCTCGGATCCAGCTGCTGCAAGGCCGGACCCAGCGTAGGCTGGCCTGTGTTGCGGATGTCCTGGTAGCTGTAGCTGCGTCCGGGTACCGGCAGGCAGGTACCCGGCTTGGCGGGAATCAGGCTGCCCGTGCTCTGGATGCAGTTGCGGTCGCCCGGTTGCGGCGGCTTCTTGGACACCGACTGGTTGGCCATGTCCTGCTGGCTGCTCTGCACCGTGGCACCCGCGACCGCCGAGGTCTGTGCCATCGCAAGCGGGGTCGTACCCAGCGCCAGGGCTAGTACGAGTAGGGATTTGCTGACCATGATCCACCTCCGGGGAATGAGGGATGGCTTACATGCTGCGCCGGCTCCGGCCGGCAAGCAAATGCCGCCAGAACAACATCTCTCGCCCATTCAGCTAGTCGGGCGCAGGCCGCATCGGACGGTGCCTCGCCGGTCCGCTATGCTTTTCGTTTCCTCCCTGCCATAACGTCCCATGCGCACCATCCGCATACATGTCGAACTGCCGCTGGCCGTGGGCCTGGAACTGGGTCTGCCGGCCCAGGCGGGCGAGCACGTCGCGCGTGTGCTGCGCCTGACCGCCGGCTCGCCGATCACCCTCTTCAACGGCGATGGCGTGGACTACCCGGCAGTAATCCAGGCGGTAGGTAAGCGCGATGTCACCGTCCGGGTGGAAGCCGCCCAGCCGGTCGGCAACGAGTCGCCGCTGCCGCTGACCCTGGCCCAGGGCGTGGCCCGGGGCGAAAAGATGGATCTGATCGTGCAGAAGGCGACCGAGCTGGGGGTGGCGCGCATCGTGCCGCTGCTGACCGAACGCTCGGAAGTGAAGCTCGATCCCGCCCGGGCGGAGAAACGCCTGGCCCATTGGCAGGCCGTGGTCGCCAGCGCCTGCGAGCAGAGCGGCCGCGCCCGGCTGCCGACGGTGCTGCCGGCCGTCCCGCTGGAGCACTGGCTGCGCGAGCTGCCGCAGGACGGCGCGCTGCGCCTCGCCCTGCTGCCCGAAGGCACCCGGCGCGCGGGGGAGCTGCGCTTCACCCCGGCAGGCGGCCTGCTGGTGGTCGGCCCGGAGGGTGGCCTTGGCAATCGCGACACGGCGGCATTGACCGAGGCGGGCTTCGAAGGCTTGCGCCTGGGGCCACGCATCCTGCGCACGGAGACGGCCGGCCTGGCCGCGCTGGCGGCACTGCAGGCCCTGCACGGCGACGTCTAAGCGCAGAAACGAAAACACGCCCACTCAGGGCGTGTTTTCGGGTGTCACAAGGTCAATCAGGTCAGTTCAGCTGGCCGGCTCGAGCAATTCGAGCAGCTCCGCTTCCATGCCTTCCAGATCCGGGATCACGGCGATGTCGTCGCGCACCAGCACCTGTGCCTTCACGCCCGGCGGCAGCGGTGCGCCGTCGTGGGTCGGGATGATCAGCTCCGCGTTGAGCGTGGTCAGGCGCGGGAAGCCCTGCGTCACCACGGCAATGAAGGGCAGATCCGGATGACCGCCGAGCGCCTTCAGCACGGCGACGCGGTAGGACTGTTCGCTGTCGCCCTCGCCGGCGCCCGCCAGCGTGTTGAACGAGACCAGCGGCACGCGCCAGCCGCGCCAGGCGATGCGGCCGAGCAACCACGCGGGCGCCCCTTCCACCGCTTCGGGCGTCGGCATCGTGATCACTTCGGCCACGGTGGCATTGGGCAACAGCAAGCGCAGGTTGCCGACCGGCACCAGGACGCAACGAATTTCACGCGGTAGTGGCAAATCGCTCATCGCCGGCCCTCCATCGACATCTCTTCCACCAGGCGCGCCGCGAGTTCCGCAGGCGTGCCCGAATAACTGTGCAGGCGCTCGGCTTCGATGCCGTGCACCATATCGGCAAACTGGCCGTCAGACGATTCAATCCACACCTGGCCGCCGCGATCGTGGATCGCCTGGCAGCCGCCGAGTGCATCGTTGGCCTGGCCCGCGAACACGATGGCTTGCGCGTTACGGCCAAACACATTGGCCGCCAGCGTAAAGCTGGCATCGATCGGCGAGCTGCGCACGTCGCTGTTGTCCAGCGACTGCAGTTCCACGCGACCGTCGCGATGCACGCGCGCCTGGTGGCCGTCGGGCACCACCAGTACTTCGCCGATGCGGGCACGCATGCCTTGCGCGGCGATGCGCACCGGCAGCTCGCTGTAGCGCGTCAAGGTATCGGACAACGCTTCGACCGACTTGCCGCCCAGATGCTGGACATGCAGCACGGCCGCGCGCAGGTCGGCAGGCAGCATCGAGAGGAAGGAACACACCGCCTCGAGACTGTCCGCCGCGGCGCCCAGCACGAGCAGGCGGCTGATGGCGCTGTCCAGATCGTCCAGCATCATCTCGGTGACGGTGGCGTCGAATTCCTTCGGCGCCAGCGCCTCTTCCATCGAAACCAGTTCCAGCGTCATACCCGGCTCGATGATGGAAGCGGTTTCCTCGCCACCTTCCGGCGCCAGGAAATCCGCGGCGCTGAGCTTCTCGACGCCGAAATTCGTGGCCTTGGCCGGCGCCGGCGTAGACGGCGCAGGCGCCTCGCCTTCGTCGAGCAGTGCCCAGGCCGAAGCCGCACCCAGCAAGGCGGAAGGTGATTTGTCCTGGCTCTCTGCCACGGCGGTCGACGGCATGAACGATTCGTCCAGCGGCGCGAGGGCAAGATGGTCAAGCTGGAACGAAGGCATGTGTCGCGCGGCGGCATCGGGTGCCGGCGCATCGATGGGTGCGTGGCCCTGGGTCGTCAGCGTATCCAGCCCGAAACTGCCGTCATGCAACGGCGGCAGCTCGGCGTCGGCGCTGAATTTCAGACCCGAACCAAAGTCGTGGTCGACGGCAGCGTGGCCTTCGGGCGCACCGAAGTTGCCGTCATGCAGTTCCGGCAGCGGCTCGTCGGCCGAGAATTTCAGACCGGACCCGAATTCGTCTTCCGCTTCGAACGGCACATCCTTGAGCGCGGCGAAATCGTCCAGATGCAGCGGCTCTTCGGACGCATGGAAGGACAGCTCCGAACCTGCTTCGGCTTCCGCCAGCGCCGGCTCGTCGGCGCTGATGAAGGCCTCCAGCTCGGCAGCCAGCGACTCGGACTGCACTTCGGTGGCTTCGACCGCCTGCGGTGTGATTTCGGCCGGTGTGATCTCGGCCAGCGCGACCGGTTCCAACGCAGCGGCGAAACTGGGCAGCGGTTCGTCGGGCACGACGACCGCCGGAACTTCTACGCTTTCCACGGCGACCGGCTCGGCCACTTCAGGCACGGCCGGCGCATCCTGCGGACGCGGCGGATCCAGGTCGCCCTGCGCCATCACCTTGACCGCGAGATGGCGCGCCCAACGGGCGCGATCCCAACCATTGAGCGAGCGGCTGGCGGCGGCATCGTTGAACACCACCCGCGGACGGTCGCCGTCGATCACGTCGTAAAGGCGATCGAGATCGTCGTCGGCGTCCTCGTCCAGGTTCACCACCAGCACTTCCGCACCGGTATTGACGATCATCTGCTTGTCGAGCGTGGACAGCGCACCTTCGTGCACGATCCTGGCCCCGCGCTCCCGCAACGCTTCACGCAGCTGCCCGCCGAGTTCCACGTCATCGAACAACAACGCCACCGCGGTCGCCGTTTCAGCCATTGAGCGACTCCGTGATGCGCTGCTCGAGCACTTCGCCAATCTGCGCCAGCAGCTCGGCTTCCTGATAGGGCTTGCCGAGGTAGCGGTCGACGCCGATGTCGAACGCGCGCTGGCGATGCTTATCGCCGGTACGCGAGGTGATCATGATGATCGGCACATCGCGCAGACGCGGATCGGACTTCATCTGTGTAGCCAGCTCGTAGCCGTCCATGCGCGGCATTTCGATATCCAGCAGCATCAGGTCGGGCACGCGCTCATGCAGCTTCTCGAGGGCGTCCACGCCGTCCTTCGCCGTGGCCACTTCGTACTCGTGGCGCTCCAGCACGCGGCCGGTGACCTTGCGCATGGTGATCGAATCGTCGACCACCATCACCAGCGGGCGCACGCGCTGCTCTTCCACCACCGGTGTCGCCACCGCGGTGAGGCCTTCGTCCAGGCGCTGCAGGCGGCGGGCGATGCCGTGGCGGACCAGCGGGGCGAGATCAAGAATGATCAGCACCGAGCCGTCACCCATGATGGTCGCGCCGAGGATGCCCGGCACCGAGCTGATCTGCGGACCGACCGACTTCACCACGATTTCGCGCGAGCCGATCACGGCATCGATGCGGATCGCAGCGCGCAGGTCGCCCGCGCGGGTCAGCAGCAGCGGAATCTGCTCATCGTCGCCGACGTGCGTGGTCACCGCACCCAGCAATTCGGACAGATGGTGGATGTCGAAACTCTCGCCGCCGTAGACGAAGGTCGGCTCCGGCTCGGCCATGCGCTCGGCCAGTTCGGCCGGGCTGATGCGCGCCACGCCCTGCACCGAGGTCATCGGGATGGCGAAGTTGGATTCGCCGATGCGAACCAGGATGGCCTGCGTGACGGCGAGCGTGAACGGCAGCCGCAGCACGAAGGTGGTGCCCTGGCCTTCCTTCGACTCGATCGACAGCGCACCGCCGAGCTGCTTGATTTCGTTCGCCACCACGTCCATGCCCACGCCGCGACCGGCCAGCTGGGTGACGCTGCTGGCGGTGGAGAAGCCAGGCTGGGTGATGAGGGCGAGCACCTGATCGTCACTCAGACGGGTGTCGTTGCGGATCAGGCCACGCTCGATGCCGCGCTTGCGGATGGCGTCGCGGTCCAGGCCGCGGCCATCGTCGGTCACGCGCACCACCACCTCGGTGGCTTCGCGTGCCACGCGGATGCGCACGGCGCCTTCTTCCGGCTTGCCGGCCTTGCGGCGATCCTTGGGCGATTCGATACCGTGTGCGACGGCGTTGCGCAGCATGTGCTCGAACGGCGCCTTGATGCGGTCGAGCAGGTTGCGATCCATTTCGCCGTGGGCGCCTTCCACGTACAGCTGGGCGCCCTTGCCTTCTTCCTGGGCGGCCTGGCGCAGCGTGCGGCGCAGGTTCGGCACCATCGTGTCGAACGGCAGCATGCGCGTGCGCAGCAGACCTTCCTGCAGCTCCGAGCTCACGCGCGACTGCTGGATCAGCAGCGTTTCGGCCTGGCGGGTCAGTTCGTCCAGCATGCCCTGGATGGACACAAGGTCGGATACCGACTCGGCCAGCGCACGCGAGTACTGCTGCAGCTGCGAGAAGCGGTCGAGCTCGAGCGGATCGAACACCGAGATACCGGCTTCGCGATGCTCGCGCTGGAAGCGCGCGATGATCTGCGCTTCGGTTTCGATTTCCATCATGCGCAGCTGACTGCGCAGACGCTGCACGGTCTGGTCCAGTTCGACCAGGTTGAAGCGGTAACCGGCCACCTGCTGTTCGAGGCGCGAGCGGTAGATCGCCACCTCGCCGGCATGGTTCACCAGCGTGTCGAGCAGTTCGGCGCGGACGCGGATCTGTTCCTGCGGCGTGCTCGGTGCGTCTTCGCGCTCTTCCGGCAACAGCTCCGGCAAGAGGTCGGGCAGCGGCTCGGACAACACCACCGGGCGGGCCGGGAACGGCACCACGTTGGGCGCTTCCGGCGCCTCGGCATGTGCTGCCGTCTCGCCTTCGCCAGCCATCGCGAGGAAGCGGTCGATGACGGCCTGCGGGTAAGCCACCGGGCGGCCTTGCGACACCAGCTGCACCAGACCGTGCAGCTTGTCGAAGCCCACTTCCAACGCGGCGATCAGTTCGCCGATATGCGCCGATTCGGCGTGGATCGGCCGTTCCAGTGCCGTTTCGATGGCGTGCGTGAGGTCGCCCACCGGCACCATGCCGGCGATGCGCGCACCGCCCTTGAGCGTGTGCAGGTCGCGCAGGATCTCGCCCAGATGCTCGATCGCACTCGGCTCGGCACGCCACAAAGCGAGCACGCCGTCGGAGTGGTCGAGAATCTCGCGTGCTTCCTCGATGAAGATTTCCAGCAGGTCCGGATCGATCTGGCTGGGCAGCAGCGCGTTCTCGTCGATGACCTCTTCCGGCGCGGCTTCCTGCGTCGGCGTCGCCTCGACTTCCGCTTCGGGAGCCGCCGCGGCTTCGACCAGAGCCTCTTCACTCGGCAGCTCCGGCGCATCGAGCACCGGTGCTTCCAGCACGATCTCTTCGATCGGCGTTTCTTCGATCGGCGTTTCTTCGAGCGTGATTTCTTCGAGCGTGATTTCTTCAACCGGCTCGAGGTGCTCGATCACCGGCTCGGCAAGCTGCTCGAGTTCCGGCTCGGCCGACTCGATCTCGATGGACGGCGCCGTCTCGTCGAGTTCAGCCGCAGGCGTGGCGACGTGTTCGACCGAGGCTTCGGCCTCGTCGACCACCGGGCCGATTTCCAGCGTCTCGGCGTCGTCGAGCAGGTCGGCATAGGCCTTGCTGAAATCGTCTTCGTCCGTCACCGGCACCTGCGTCGGCGCGTGATGCGCGCTCTGCTCGGCCGTCGGCAGATGGGCATCGAGATCGAACTCGCCCAAGGCAGCGAGCAGTTCGTCGGTGTACTTGTCGGTCTCGGACACCACCGGCGGCGCGGCCAGCTCGATGTGCTCGACCGGCTGCGAGGCGTCGGACAGCGCCTCGTCCAGCGAGGCACCCAAACTGGCCTCGTGGGTGGGTTCGGCGGCCTGCAGCGGTGCCTCGTCGGACACATCGGCCGGCGTTTCGAACAGCACGTGCGCGACTTGCGGCTCGGGCTGGCTGTCGCGCAGTTCGGTCAGGCGGTGGATCAGGTTGTCCAGATCCGGCAACTGCGGCGACGGCACGTCGAACTGACCCATGACGTGATCGACGGCATCGGCACTCTGGCTCAGCAGCATCACGCCTTCGGGCGACAGCGGCAGGCCGGCGGCGCGCAGGCGCTTGAGCAGGCTTTCCAGCGGCGACAGCAGCTGGGTCAGCACCGGGATGTCGACCATCGCGATGGCGCCATGCAGCGTGTGGACGGCGCGCAACAGGCTGTCCTCCACGCGCAGTTCGCCGTCGGTGCGGTTGATCGCGGTGCGGATGGTGGCCAGGTACTGCGCCACTTCGCTGCGCAGGATTTCCAGCAGCACCGGATCGATCGGCGGCATCACCGGCGTGGCAATGAACTCGTGCACGGGCGCGACCGGCTCAACCGGCGAGCTCTCGATCTGGGCCAGGCTGGAGGCCGGAATGGCTTCGGCGGAGGTGTCCACACGCGGCACGCGACGACGCACCACGCGGCGCACCGTTTCGGTGCCACCGGCCGGGGCGATGTCGGCCAGACGCGCGTCGGCCTGACCGGCCGACAGACGCTCGGAGATCTCCATGATGGCGGTGAGCGGCGCCGTGACCAGGCCGTCGCCCGTCAGCGCGGTGCGCAGCTGCGGCAAGGCATCGATGGCGGCGCTGACCACTTCCTGCACGCCCTCGCTCGGCGGGATCGACTGATCCAGCACGCGGTTGAGCATGTTCTCCACCTTCCACGCGAACTCGCCGAGCATGGTGGCGCCGACCAGGCGGCCCGAACCCTTGAGCGTATGGAAGGAGCGGCGGATCGAGGTGAGCGAATCGATCTGCTGCGGATCGGCCAGCCAGGTCTTGCGCGCGGCATGCAGGTTGTCGATTTCTTCCTGCATTTCTTCCAGGAAGATGTCGCGGATGTCGTCGTCAATGCCGGCGGTGCTGGACTGGAAGCCTGCTTCGATGGCGGCATAACCGGAGCCGGACACCGGCACTTCCTCGAGGATTTCTTCCTCGATTTCGATCCAGTCGTCTTCCGCAGCCTGTACCGGTTCCTGCGGCGTGACGTGGACGGTATCAGCCAGGCGCAGGCCGGTGATCTCCTGCGGCGCCGGTTCGGGCGTGTCGCTGTGACCCACGATCAGACCCGACAGGTCTTCGCCGTGGCCCAGGCTGACGCTTTCGGAAAGCTCCGGCTGGTTGGCGAGCGCGGCGGCAAGTGCGGCGTCGGCCGCGCGTGCGACCTCGACCGGCGGCTCGTCCAGCTCGTCTTCCGACGGCGCACGGACGGCCGGCGGCGGCCAGTAACCGAGGCTGCTGAGGCTGTGCTCGGCCACATCGAGAATGTGTTCCAGACCACCGCGATGTTCGCGCGCGGCTTCGAGGTAGTACTCGAGGGCGGCGAGTGCATCGGCGAGGTGATCCATCTGCGCGGTGCTGGGCACGCGGCGATCGGCCAGCAGCTCGTTGCCGACGAAGCGGCCAATGCCTTCGGCCAGTTCGGCCGGACGCGGCGCAGACAGCATGCGCATTGCACCAGCGACCTCGTCCATCAGCGCGCCGACATCGGCGAGCTGGGTCGACTGCCAGCCCGATTCCACGTAGGCAACGATGGCGTCCTTCACCTTGCCGGTGTTGGCGGTCGCCTCGTGCATCAGGGTGGCGAGGATGTGGCGCGCTTCACTGCGCGGCAGCATCGCGGTCGGCATTTCGGCGGTGGTTTCGCCGTCGGCGCCAAGGCTTTCGATATGGTCGTCGAGCGAGGCTTCGACGTAGAGCAACGCGCCGGCGACGTCGAGCAGCAGCTCTTCGTCCGGTGCGCGCACGCGGCTGGCGATTTCTTCCAGCACGCGACGCTGTTCATTCACCACGCGACGCGGCACCCCCAGGGCAAGCATGCCCAGGGTGTCGCCGACGCGTTCGAGCACTTCGGTCTGGCTGGACAGCTGCGCCGGATCGGCGTCGGTCTGGCGCAGGAACAGGTCGAGCGCTTCCTTCACCCGCAGCAGGTCGTCCTTGAGCGCCTTGGCGACGGAGTCCAGCAAGGCGCGGTTGTGGCCGGCCATCGAGCCGCGGGCGTGTTCGATTTCGCTCGCTTCGGGCAACAGCGCGTCGAGCGAATAAGTCTGGCGCAGCAGCTCCATGCGCGGGCTGCCCTGACGGACCTGCCCGACCACGTACAGCAGCTTGCGGGCGAGCTCGTCGGCGTCGCCGCCGCGCAGGTTCGCCTCACCGTGTTCCACCAGCTGGCGGATGCTGCGATCGACCTTGCCGATCAGCTGACGCACTTCGCCCGTCTGGCTCTTGAGCGCACCCTGCTGCACGCCTTCCAGCACGCCGGCCGCGATCCACCACAGGCGACGGCCCGGGATGGTGTGGCAACGCGCGGTGATGGCGTCCAGCGTCTGGATCATGCCGCCCAGCTGCTGATCGTTGCCCTGCCCGCGGAACCACGACAGCAACTGCTGCTGGAAACGCAGGCGCAGCGTGGTGACTTCGCTGCGCTGACGCTCGACCAGCAATTCGGTCGGCGGCGTCGGCGCCTGCGCCGGCAGCGGGAATTCGAGATTGGGCGTGAACAGCGCCGATTCGTGCAGCGCCTGCTGGCCGCGGCTGGAACGCAGATCGTTGAGCAGCGGCAGCAGCACCACCGGCACGTCGCGATGACCGCCGGACAGGCGTTCAAGGTAATCGGGCAGCTGCATCAGGCCACGCATCAGCGCGGCGTAGGCTTCCTCACGGTTCGCCACATGGTCTTCGAGCAGCGAGATGGCGAGTGTTTCCATCTCCTCGGTGACCATGGCGGCGCCGTATAGCTCGACCATGCGCAGCGTGCCGTGCACCTGGTGCAGGCTGTCCGCACAGGAGCGCATCGCATCCCGGTTGCCCGGGTTGTCGACGTAGGACTCCAACGCCTCGCGGGCCACGGCGAGCGTCTCATCGAGCTCGGGCTTGACCCACTGCAGGGTGGTGAAATCGATATGGTCTTGAAGTCTCATGCGCCCCTCTCACCGATCACGTAACGGTTTGTCACGCAACCGCGAGGTTGCCCCCCGTGAAAAACGTTTTGTGTCAACCCGGCAGCTTAAAGTGCGCCACCGAGCGCCGCAGGTCACTCGCCAGCTGGGCCAGGTAACCGATCGAGTCGGCCGTCTGGCTTGCGCCCTGCGAGGTCTGCGAAGTGATTTCCTGAATCGCGTTCATGGAAACCGAGATGTCCGATGCCGCGGTGGACTGTTGGCGCGCCTGGGTGGAGATGTTCTGAATCAGCGCCGACAAGTCATGCGACACGCGCTCGATATCGCCCAGTGCGCTGCCCGCGTCTTCCGCGAGTCGGGCACCGGCCACCACTTCGGCGGTGGTCTGCTCCATCGAGTTCACCGCTTCGTTGGTATCGGACTGAATCGTCTGCACCAGCGTTTCGATTCGCTTCGTCGCGCTCGCCGAACGTTCGGCGAGGCGCTGCACTTCGTCCGCCACCACCGCGAAACCGCGACCCGCTTCACCGGCGGACGCTGCCTGGATGGCGGCGTTCAAGGCGAGGATGTTGGTCTGCTCGGCAATGTCGTTGATCAGTTCCACGATCGAGCCGATTTCCTGCGAGGACTCACCCAGGCGCTTGATGCGCTTGGAGGTCTCCTGGATCTGGTCGCGGATCGAGTCCATGCCCGAGATCGTCTCGCGCACCACTTCGGCGCCGCGCGAGGCGATTTTCACCGAGCGCTCGGCCACGTCGGCCGACTCGGCCGAATCCTTGGACACCGTATCCATCAGGCTGGCGATCTGGTTGATCGCGGTGGTCGCCGTGCTGATGCGCTGCGCCTGGTTCTGCGCCGATTCGGCCAGGTGGCGCGCGGTGGTCTGCGTTTCCTGGGCCGAGGAGGACACCTGCTCGGACGTCTCGTTGATCGTCGTCACCAGGGTGCGCAGCTCGTCGATGGCGTAGTTCACCGAGTCGGCGATGGCGCCCGTGATGTCTTCGGTCACGGTGGTCTTGACGGTCAGGTCACCTTCGGCGAGCGAACCCATTTCGTCCAGCAGGCGCATGATGGCCTCCTGGTTACGCTGGTTGAGTTCGGTCGACTCCTGGAAGCGGCGACGCTGGTCGGAAATCAACTGCACGATAAGCACGGCCAGGAAGGCGGCCGCACCGATGGCGCCGAGCACGCCCCACCACAGGTTCGGGAACAGGCGGCGGGTCGGCAGCTTGCCGATCTGGTCGGCCAGTTCGTTCGCGCGCAGCAGCACGTTCTGCGAATCGAGCGAGGCCTGGTTGCCGGCGCGCTTCACGTCGCTGAGGTTGCCTGCCGCGCCGACCAGCTTGCCGACCGGGTCCTGCAGGTTGTCCCACTGGCCCTGCATGTCGGTGAGGATCTTGCGTGCGTTGGCGTCGCCCATCGAGCGCACGCCCACTTCGGTGTTGCCTTCGAGCAGGCCCTTGAGCACCGAGCCGTACAGCTGGCCGTCGCGGGCCAGGCCGTCGGCGGCGGGCTGCGAGGCGTCGCCACCCTGCAGCACTTCCTGCACTCGGCGGATCATACGGTCAGCCAGCAACATCTGGCGGGCGGAGGTGTACGTCTGCTCTGCGCTACCGCCGCGCTGCTGCAGGATGTTCACCACCTGCTCCATGCTGGAGTTCAGCACGGGCAGTTCGCGGCCCAGGGTGGCGGCACGCTGCGAGGAGTCCACCACCAGCGCCTTGTTGGACAGGATCTTGCCGATGTCGGCGTCGAGCTGTCCCCAGGCGTTGGTCAGGGCGCCGACGGCGCGGCCGGCCGGCGTCGCGTTGTTGTCGGCATAAGGCTTCATGCCGCTCTTTTCATCGCCTTTGTTGAGGCGCTGCACAGCGGCATCGATGGTGTTGCGGTTTGTTTCCAATTCCTTGAAGGAATCGACGTTACCGTCCGCGGCTTCCAGGGCAAGCTTTGCCGTCTGTTGCGACAACACCTGGATCTGGGTGGTGAGACCCGTCGCCTGTGTATCTTCGCGGCCACGCAAGGTAAGCATGGCGAAGTCGACACCCGTGAAACCGAACGCAATGACCAGCGCAACGATGAGGCCTGTATAGCCCCGCTCTTTGCCCACGCCCCCTGTAGTGCTCATTTCGTTCACCTCGCCCTTCTACGCCTCGCCGCCCATGCCGGCGAAGGCGTCGGATCATCGCCCTGATTCCGGCCTTGAGCAGCGCCGGTCCTACTTGTGATTCAACGCTTGCGCGTCAGGCCGCAGCCTGACGGAAGTCCGGCGCGCGAACCAGCTTGCCCATACTGAACACAGCCAGCCGCGAATCGCCTACGCGATCATCCACGAAACGTGCCAGACGCGGATCGTCTTCCTGCTCAGCCTGGCGACGCTGTTCGGCGTCGACCGTACGCTGTCCGAAGACTTCATCCACCATCAGCGCCACGCTGCCCGCGCCCTGGCGCACGACGAGGAGTCGCGTGCGTTCGGTGTGCTGGGTGCGTTCGCCAAACAGAAAACGGGCCAGATCGATCACCGGCACCAGGTTGCCGCGCACGTTCGCCACGCCCATCAGCCAGGGCTGCGTGCCCGGCACAGGAGTGAGCGACGGCACCGCCAGCAGTTCGCTGATCTCGTCGATGCCGCTGACGAACAGGCGGCTGCCTGCGCGATAGCCGATGCCGCGCCACAGACCAGGCGCTTCGAGGCTTTCCGGCGTGCCGGAGGCATGCGCCAGCGACAGGCGCTCATACCGGGCAAGGATTTCGAACGGCGAGAGCGAGGCGGTCTGGCTCATGCGTGCCTCATGCGGCGTTCGGCAGCAGATCGTTGATGCAGGCCAGCAGGTCCTTCTCGTTGACCGGCTTGGTGATGAAGGCACGCGCACCCTGGCGCAGCCCCCAGACCCGGTCGGTCTCCATGGACTTGGTGGTGATCATCACGATCGGGATATTGGAGGTCATCGGATCGCGCGTAAGCGTACGGGTGGCCTGGAAGCCGTTCATGCCGGGCATGATGACGTCCATGATGACCAGATCCGGTTTCTGCTCGCGCACGCGCTCGATGCCGTCTTCGGCATTGCCGATGGAATCAACCTGATAGCCGGCGCGCTCGAGCAGCGTGGTGAACACGCGCACGTCGGTCGGAGAATCGTCGATGATGAGAATATTGGCCACAGGCCCCCCTCAGACCCTGTAGTCGTCCGACTTAAACCGTAACGACATGTCGATGGATTGCACCCAGCAGTTCATCGCGCGTGAACGGCTTGGTCAGATATTGTTCCGCGCCCACGATGCGCCCGCGTGCCTTGTCGAACAGGCCGTCCTTCGAGCTGAGCATGATCACGGGCGTACCGCGGAACTGCGGGTTGTTTTTGATCAGCGCGCACGTCTGATAGCCGTCAAGTCGCGGCATCATGATGTCGACGAAGATGATCGCGGGCTTCTGGTCGGAGATCTTGGCAAGCGCCTCGAAGCCGTCCACCGCCGTAAGCACGTCGCAACCTTCTTTCTTGAGCAAGGTTTCGGCGGTTCGACGGATGGTTTTCGAGTCGTCGATAACCATGACCTTGAGGCCGGCCAAGCCATTTCCACTTATGTTCAAGTTCACAACACCCCCCTGCGACCCGCCCCTGGCTCAGGTAAATCCTGCGACCGCCAACCGGTGGGCTAGCGGTCCCATGTTTGAGATACAAACCCGCACATCCGTGAAGACGTACGGCAACCATTCAGCCGGCAGGCACTCGTGCGTAGCTGTTTACCGCCTGCCTGACCTAACGTCAAGCTGAAATCTTAAGTTAAGCGTGCTACGTCATTGAATCGAACGGTTTGCCTGCCTCGGGAACCGATCGAGGGGCCGATCGGCAATGTTTCCCTTCGGGGACAATCCGGACGTTCCAGTGCCTTGGGCAGACCACTTGATCGTTGCATAGATCAACGCAATCTCTCCGCTTCGGACGACATACACTGCCATGCTTCCGTCCGGCCGGCACGCCGGTCGCGGATGGTGACCAAGCACTACTACCGGAGAATGACGATGACCCTCAAGGTCGCCGTACTGATGGACCCGATCGGCTCGATCAAGATCGCCAAGGACACCACCTTCGCCATGCTGCTGGAGGCCCAGCGGCGCGGCCACAGCCTGTTCTACCTGGAACAGGGCGACCTGGCCGCCCGCAGCGGCGAGCCCTGGGCCCGGCTGGCGCCCCTGTCCGTGCGCGACGACGCGAGCGGCTGGTTCATGCTCGGCGAACCGCAGTGGAGCGACCTCCGCCAGATCGACGTGCTGCTGATGCGCAAGGATCCGCCGGTGGATCCGCAGTTCATCTACGACACCATGGTGGCCGAGCTGGCCGAGCGCGCCGGGGTGACCGTGGTCAACCGCCCGCAGGCGCTGCGCGACTGCAACGAGAAACTTTTTGCGATGCATTTCCCGCAGTGCATGGCCCCGACCCTGGTGACCCGCGACGCCGCCGAGCTGCGCGCCTTCGTGGCCGAGCACGGCGAAATCGTGCTCAAGCCGCTGGACGGCATGGGCGGACGCGGGATCTTCCGCGTGAAGGCCGGCGACAGCAACCTGAACTCCATGCTGGAAACGCTGATCGCAGCCGGGCCGAAGGGCGAGCACAAGCAGTTCACCATGGCGCAGAAGTTCATCCCCGAGATCACCTCGGGCGACAAGCGCATCCTGGTGGTGGACGGCGAGCCGGTGCCTTACGCCTTGGCGCGCATCCCGCAGGGCAGCGACTTCCGCGGCAACCTGGCCGCCGGTGGGCGCGGCGTGGGCGTGCCGCTGTCCGACCGCGATCGCTGGATCGTCTCCCAGGTGGCGCCGGAACTGCGCCGCCGCGGCCTGCTGTTCGTGGGCCTGGACGTGATCGGCGACTACCTCACCGAGATCAACGTCACATCACCGACGTGTGTGCGCGAACTGGACGCACAATTCGGGCTTAATATTGCCGGCCAGCTCTTCGATGTGATTGAGCGAAACCGACTCGAGACCCGCGCCGCGTGAGCCAACCTGCTGTCCGCACCGGCGCCGACATGTTCGGCGCCACCATGCTTTTCTCGCTATTGCTGCACGGCGTGGTGATTCTGGGCATCACCTTCACCTATGTGAAGGCCAAGCCCAGCCTGCCGACGCTGGACGTGACCCTGGTCGACGTGGCCAACCGCGAAGCGCCGGACAAGGCCGACTTCCTGGCGCAGGCCAACAACAGCGGCGGTGGCGAGAGCGACAAGGCAGCGCGCCCGTCGCAGCTGGTCTCGGGCGCCCTGCCCCGTCCTTCGCAAGGCGTGGCGCCGCAGCCGATCGAGGCGAGCGCGCCGCGCCCGCAGGAAGCGACCGACGACAAGCTGCTCACCACCACGGGCAACAGCCACTACAGCGTCAGCACCAACAGCGCCAAGCTCGAGCAGACCCCGCAGGACCTCCCCGAGTCGCAGGCCGACATCAAGCGCCGTCAGGAAATGGCGCAGCTGGCGGCCGAAGTGCGCGACCGCAGCGAGCAATACGCCAAACGGCCCAAGAAGAAATTCATCTCGTCCAACACCAAGGAATACGCCTATGCGGCGTATATGCGCGGCTGGGTGGACCGGGTGGAGCGCGTGGGCAATATCAACTATCCCAACGAGGCGCGTCGACGCGGCCTGCACGGCGACGTGCTGCTGACGGTGACGCTCAACCGCGATGGTTCGGTGAAGGGCATCGAGATCGTGCAAAGCTCGGGCCAGCCCCTGCTCGACGCCGCCGCGCAACGCATCGTGCGCCTGGCCGCGCCGTTCCCCTCGCTGCCGGCCGACAAGGAGCGCATCGACGAGCTCAACATCACGCGCACCTGGCAGTTCATGCCCAACGACACGCTGCACAGCCGCTGAGTGAGGAGCGGGTGGAGAAAGAGCGAGGAGTGAGTGAAGAGGAGTGAGAAGTAAGAGGAAGCGTAAAGCCGCCCTTTCTCACTTCTCACTCCTCTTCACTCACCCCTGGCTCTACGCGGCGCCTTCAGGGCATACAATGCGGCCATGGCTTCCCCACTATCCAGCCCGCAGTCTCTCGCCGGTCAGTTCCTGATCGCCATGCCCAGCCTGGCCGAGCCGCCGTTTTCGCGCGGCGTCGCTTTCATCTGCCAGCACGATGAAGACGGTGCGGTCGGACTGCTGGTGAACCAGCTTTCCGAATACCGCCTGGGCGACGTGCTGACCCAGATGAAACTCGAATGCAGCGACCTCGAGCTCGCCGATGCGCCGGTACTGATCGGCGGCCCGGTGCAGCAGGAGCGCGGCTTCGTGCTGCATCGCGAGCCCGGTCACTGGGAATCGAGTTACCGCATCAACGACGAGTGGTCGGTGACCACCTCGCGCGACATCCTGGTCGCCATGGCCCATGGCGAAGGTCCGCGCCTGGCCATGATGGCGCTGGGCTATGCCGGCTGGAGCGCGGGCCAGCTGGAGCAGGAACTGAAGGACAACACCTGGCTGACCGTCGAAGCGAGCGAGCGCGTGATCTTCCACACACCGCTCGAAGAGCGCTGGAGCGCCGCCGCCGGCCTGGTCGGGGTCGACCCGCTGCAGCTGCCGGGCTACGCGGGACACGCATGAGCTGTGTGTTTGGTTTCGACTACGGCAGTCGCCTGATCGGCGTGGCCGTCGGCAATCGATTCACCGGAAGCGCGCGCGGACTGGCCGCCATTGCGGTGCGCGAGGGCGAGCCCGACTGGTCGACGCTCGACACACTGCGCAAGGAATGGATGCCCGACACCCTGGTGGTCGGCCTGCCGCTCACCCTCGATGGCGAGGAGCAGCCCGCCAGCAAGGGCGCCCGTCGCTTCGCCGACAAACTCAACCAACGCTACCAACTGCCGGTGCAGCTCACCGATGAGCGCTACAGTTCGCAGGAAGCCGCGCAGCGCTTCGCCAGTGCGCGCGCGGCAGGCCTGAAGAAAAAGCGCGATGCTGCCACGATCGACGCCGAAGCCGCCGCCGTGATCCTCGAGCGCTGGCTGGCTACTCCCGACTCCACCGGACCCTAAGCACGGACTTCCGCCCGCCATGAGCTCTCGCCTGCGCCACCTCACCACCCTGGAACACCTGCCCCGCGAGACCATCGAGCGCCTGCTCGATCGCGCCGAGTCGATGCGCGAAGGCTGCGCCCACGGCACGCGCAAGCTGGAGCTGCTGTCGGGCCGCACCATCCTCAACCTGTTCTTCGAACCGTCCACGCGCACGCGCACCTCGTTCGAACTGGCCGCGCGACGCCTCAGTGCCGACGTGATCAATTTCGACATCGGCTTCTCCTCCACCAGCAAGGGCGAGGCGCTGTTCGATACGCTGCACACGCTGGAGGCGATGCACCTGGATGCGATCGTGGTGCGCCATAAAGTCAGCGGCACGCCTGAAGAAATGGTGCGTCATGCGATGAGCGGCGTGTCGGTGATCAATGCGGGCGACGGCAATCGCGCGCATCCCACCCAGGGCCTGCTCGACGTGCTGACCATCCGCCAGCACCGGCCGGATTTCAGGCAACTCACGGTGGTGATCTGCGGCGACGTGAAGCACTCGCGCGTGGCGCGTTCGGACGTCCATGCGCTCAAGGCGATGGGCGTGAAAGAGATCCGCCTGTGCTCGCCCAGCGCGCTGATGCCGGAAGAGTCTGAATTTCCCGGCTGCGTGATCACCGATGATTTCGACGCCGCCATCGAGGGCGCCGACGTGGTCATCATGCTGCGCCTGCAGAAGGAGCGCATGGCGGTGACCGACCTGCCCGACGAGGCGGCCTACTTCAGCCGCTACGGCCTGGACAACCGCCGCCTCGCCCGCGCCGCCAAGGCCGCCCTGGTGATGCATCCGGGCCCGCTCAACCGCGGCATCGAGATCGCCCCGGAAGTGGCCGACGGCCCGCAGTCGCGCATCCTCGAGCAGGTCGGCAACGGCGTGTTCGTGCGCATGGCGGTACTGGCTGAGGTGCTGGGCCGCTAGGCCCGCCCTGGGGCGTCAGGCCGCGGCCCGGAAGGGCTTCAGGTCACCGCGAGATGCCGCGAATGCAGGCATAATGCGCGGCGCAACACCACTTCACTCAAGGGATTAGACATGCGATCGACGACGCGCATTGCCGCGCTGGGCCTCGCCGGCGTCTTGCTGGCTGCATGCCATCACAAGGACAAGGACGCTCCGCTGGCCTTCGTACCGGCCGATACGCCGTACGTGGTGGCCAACCTCGACGTGCTCGACGACGACACGCGCAAGGCGCTGCTCGCCCAGGCCGATGCCCAGCTGCCGTCGGAACTGGTCCAGCTGCGCTCCGCCGCCGACGAAATGGCGGAAAAGGACCCCGACCTGTCGCGTCTGCTCAAAGCGCTGATCGCCGAGCTGGACGGCAAGAGCATCGAGGCGTTCGCGCAGAATGCGGGCCTCAACATCAAGGGACGCTCGGCCGTGTACGGCCTGGGTCTCTCGCCGGTCGCCCGCTTCGAACTGGTCGATCCCAAGGCGTTCGATGCCTTCGTGGCTCGCCTGGAAGCGGCCTACGGCAAGCCGTTCGACACCGCCACGGTCGGTGGCCTGAGCTATCGCAAGCATGTCACCGCCGATAGCGGCCTGCAGGTGGTGATGGCCGAGGTCGGCAAGCAGGCGGTTGCCGCCATCCTGCCCGCCGATGCACCCGAAGCCACGCTGCGCCTGGCCTTCGGCCTGGATCGTCCGGAGAAGAATCTGCAGGACGACGGTCGCCTGGAGAAGCTCGCCAAGGCGAAGGATTACCAGCCCTGGGCGATCGGCCAGGTCGATCTGGCCCGCCTGCTGCCGCTCGCGGCCAGCGGCAAGGATCCGCTGTTCAATACCCTGATCAAGGCGCACGCCGAGGCCGAATCGGCCAAGACGGGCGAACCGGTGTCCAACCAGCTGAAGGTCTCGCCGGCCTGCGAAAGCGAAGCCGTGCGCATCGCCTCGCGCGTGCCGTCGGTGAGCTTCGGCTACACCAAGCTCGATGAGAAGCACCAGAACATCCGCTGGGATGTTGCCTTGGCCGACGACGTCACCAAGGCGTTCAGTGGCCTGAAGGTGGAGCTGCCGGGCCTCGGCGCCGCTGGCACCGCGCCGTTCGACATCAGCCTGGCCGTGCCCATCGTGCAGCTGCGCAGCTTCTGGGGCGCACAGGCCGAAGCGGTGGCGGCCAAGCCGTTCACCTGCCCCTCGCTGGTCGAACTCAACGAAGGCTTCGCCAAGATCGGCCTGATGACGCAGCAGGCGGCCGTGCCGCCGATCGGCGACCTGCTCGGCCTGCGCGTGGCGCTGGACAGTTTCGAACCCGGCAGCAGCGATGCCATGCCGAAGTTCAGCGGCCGCATCCTGATCGGCACCTCCAATCCGGCCGGCCTGCTCGCCATGGCGCAGATGGCCGCTTCGGGTCTGCAGCAGGTGAAGCTGAGCACCGACGGCAAGCCGGTGGCGCTGCCGGCCGAACTGACCGCGCCGCTGGGCGCACCGGCGTGGGTCGCGATGGGTCCCAAGGCGCTCGCCGTGGCCGTGGGCCAGGGCGAAGACGTGAAGCTGGGTGAGCTGCTCAACGCTGCCAGCGGCGACGCCGGCCGCATGGGCCGACTCAGCCTGAGTGGCGACATGTATCAGGCCTGGGTGAAGGCGATGGCGCAGAAGGCCGCGCATATCGCCGAGATCACCGCAGCTTCGCAGTCGGACGACCCGGAAGCTCAGGCCAGCGCCAAGGCGGCGGCCGAGCGCTCCAAGGCGCAGTTCGAATCCATGCAGGCGCAGGCCGCACGCATCAAGTCGCTCAACGGCGAAGTGCATGTGGAAAGTGCCGGACTGGTGATCACCAGCCAGACCGAACTGAAGTAACTCCGCCATCGCGACGGAGACCAAACGGGGCGCCTGGGCGCCCCGTTTTTTTTGCGCCATGAGCGGCGATCACTGGGAGATGTCGAAGACGCACAGGGCCGCGCCTTGGCTATGGCAGCTGGTTTCGCGTGCGAATACCGCGCGTGCCCCCACCGACTCGGCCAGCAAGCCTTCGATGAAACCGCAGAAAAAACGGCCGCCGGACGCGCCGCCCGGCTGGCATAGCGGACAGGCCTTCACATGCAACTGGTGACCTTCATGATCGACGTTCACCAGCACGCGTAGCGCCGGCAAGGCGATGCGGCGTATCGCATCGGACAGACTCAACCTGGCGCTCAGGGCAAAATCCCGCTTGAACACCCAGCTGCCGGTACGCCTGCCCGCGAGATAGAGCGACGCATCGCGCGCCTCTTCCGCCACTGCGTATTCCAGGTTGATCAACCAGGGAAAGATGCGCGGATAGTCCTTCGCCATATTCGGCAGCATCCGCTCCACGCGGGCGACGTCCGCACTGGCGGCCATCACCCGGATGGGAGTCGGCGCAGGCTCGGTCGCACTGGCGGCACTCTCACGGAGCGGCACCAGTACAGGTCGCAGCGATTCGAAGCTGAGCACACGCGGATGGCTGCCCAGGGCCTCTTCCAGCGCCAGCTGCCGGTCATCCGGCCCGCTCAGCAGCAGCGTGAGGCAGGCGCCTCGTGCTTCCTGCACCAGGCGTTGGCGCAGCAGCACGTGGCCGTACTGCGCCACCACACGGCCAAGCTCGACCAGCAGCCCATCCTTACGCTCGGAAACGACCCGAACTTCCATCTCGGCCATGATTCCCCCCGAAATCAAGCCAGCACAGATTTGTGCTACGCCTCGCAAATCTGCCGTATAGCCGTCTATTCTACAAGGTGAATATTCGATTTGGCGGCATGGCTCACAGACGGTTTTGCTCAATCGTTCCACAGGACCCTTCATCAACGTCAGCGCGCGGAAAGCTACTTCACGCTTCCTCACGAGCCCATTGTGATGGGCATCACAGCTGCCACGATCTTAGTCGCGCCAACACCGTTCCAACACATCCATGACATCGCCTTGGCATGCGTAATCGCGTGCTGAACGAGATCTCCTGCCAGCCATGATTGATTCATGCCCAAGCTGTTTGGATGAAGTCACGGATGCCGCGGCGAGCGGCAACCGTCTGTCTTATGGACAGCGATTCCCCACCACAGGAGATTCCCCATGCGCATGAACAACCTGTTCCGCAAGACGCTGATCGCCGCTGGTCTGGTGGCTGCCTTCTCGGCCATGCCTGTCGCACAGGTTGCCGCCCAGGACGCCATGCAGAAGTCGTCGGACAACCAGACCGTGCCGGACAAGACGGCCGATACCTGGATCACCACCAAGGTGAAGTCGGAGCTGGCGACGACCAAGAACGTCAAGAGCACCGATATTTCGGTGACCACGATGGACGGCGTGGTGACGCTGACCGGCACCGCCAGCAGCTCGGCCGAAAAGGCCAAGGTCGAGGGCGTGGCCAAGAAGGTGAAGGGCGTGAAGAGCGTCGATGCCAGCGGCCTGACCGTCGCCGATACCGCGAAGTAAGCCCCGCCGGCCTAATGGTGGCCGCCGAAACGAAGAAGGAGCCCGCGTGGGCTCCTTCTTTTCTTGCATCGTTACGCCGACCTCAGCGGTGCAACAGGCCACCGCCGAAGTTCTGCGAGTCCTTGGTCTCTTCCAGCTCCACGCCGTCCAGGCCTTGCGACAAGGTGTGTGCATCGCCGCCCTGGGCAAGCTTGATGCGCAGACGCACTTCGTTGGAGCTGTCCGCGTGGCGCAGGGCATCCTCGTAGGAGATCTCGCCGGCGTGATAGAGCTCGACCAGGCTCTGGTCGAAGGTCTTCATGCCTAAGTTGGTCGATTCCTTCATCACTTCCTTGAGCTTGTGGATCTCGCCCTGGCGGATGTAATCCTGCACCAGCGGCGTACCCAGCAGCACTTCCACCGCCACGCGACGCGCCTTGCCGTCGGGCGTGGGAATCAGCTGCTGCGCCACCACGCCCTTGAGGTTGAGCGACAAGTCCATGAACAGCTGGGAGCGGCGATCTTCCGGGAAGAAGTGCAGGATGCGGTCCATCGCCTGGTTGGCGTTGTTTGCATGCAGCGTGCACAGGCACAGGTGACCGGTTTCGGAGAAGTTGATCGCGTGCTCCATCGTTTCACGCGTACGCACTTCGCCGATCATGATCACGTCGGGCGCCTGGCGCAGGGTGTTCTTCAGCGCGTTGTCCCAGCTGTCGGTATCGATGCCCAGCTCGCGCTGCGTGATGATGCAGCCCTCGTGCTTGTGCACGTATTCGATCGGGTCTTCGATGGTGATGATGTGGCCGGTCGAGTTGGCGTTGCGGTAGCCGATCATCGAGGCCAGCGAGGTGGACTTACCGGTACCGGTACCGCCCACGAAGATGATGATGCCGCGCTTGGTCATCGCCAGCTGTTTGATCACCGGCGGCAGGCTCAGCTCCTCGATGGTCGGGATCTTCGACTCGATCCGGCGCAACACCATGCCCACGCAGTTGCGCTGGTAGAAGCACGACACGCGGAAGCGGCCCACGCCCTGCGCCGAAATGGCGAACTGGCACTCGTGGGTCTTTTCGAACTCTTCGCGCTGCGAGGGCGTCATCACGTTCAGCACCATGTCGCGCGACTGCTGCGCGGACAGCGGGCTCTGGGTGATCGGCACGACGCGTCCCTGCACCTTCATCGACGGCGGCACGCCGGCCGTGATGAACAAGTCGGAGGCCTTCTTGTGCACCATCAACTTGAGGAAGGAGGTGAAATCGAAGTCGCTCATGGGAACCCCCGCAAATCGTGAATAGCAAACAGCCAATGGGAAGAGCAGGAACGATGCAGGCTGGAGTAACCCGTTGTGCTTGGATGGTTCCCCAACGCCTCTTCCCTAGTTACCCCTTGAAGATGTCCTTGTTGCGCGCATAGCCCAGCGCCTGCTGGCGCGTCACCAGGCCGCGCTTCACCAGGTCCTGCAGGTTCTGGTCGAGCGTCTGCATGCCGTGCTGCTGACCGGTCTGGATGGACGAGTACATCTGCGCCACCTTGTCCTCGCGGATCAGGTTACGGATCGCGGGGATGCCCACCATGATCTCGTGCGCGGCGATACGTCCGCCGCCCACCTTCTTCAGCAGCGACTGCGAAATCACCGCGCGCAGCGACTCGGACAGCATCGAGCGCACCATCGGCTTTTCGCCGGCGGGGAACACGTCGATGATGCGGTCGATGGTCTTGGCGGCCGAGCTGGTATGCAGCGTGCCGAACACCAAGTGGCCGGTTTCCGCCGCGGTCAGCGCCAGTCGGATGGTTTCCAGGTCGCGCAACTCGCCGACCAGCACATAGTCGGGATCTTCGCGCAGTGCCGAACGCAGCGCCTCGTTGAAGCCGTGCGTGTCGCGATGCACTTCGCGCTGGTTGATCAGGCACTTCTGCGAGGTGTGCACGAATTCGATCGGATCCTCGATGGTGAGGATGTGGCCGTATTCGTTCTTGTTGATGTGGTCGACCATCGCTGCCAGCGTGGTGGACTTGCCCGAACCGGTGGGTCCGGTCACCAGGATCAGGCCCTGCGGCTGCTCGATCAGCTCGCGGAACACGGCCGGCGCGGCCAGGTCTTCCAGCGTGAGCACTTCGGACGGAATGGTACGGAACACCGCACCGGCGCCGCGGTTCTGGTTGAACGAGTTGACGCGGAAGCGCGCGAGGCCGGGGATCTCGAAGGAGAAGTCGACCTCGAGGAATTCTTCGTAGTCGCGTCGCTGCTTGTCCGACATGATGTCGTAGATCAGCGAGTGGACCTGCTTGTGCTCGAGCGCGGGGATATTGATGCGGCGAACGTCGCCGTCCACGCGGATCATCGGCGGCAGGCCGGCGGACAAGTGCAAGTCCGAGGCCTTGTTCTTCACCGAGAAGGCAAGCAGTTCGGCGATATCCATCTGGTTTCCCCTTGAACCCAATCATCTGGATGGCAAACGCCCGGGCGGGAGGCGGTTTTCCCCAGACGCGGCAACGCGGCGCATAGGCGCCGAGCCGTGCGACAGGTCCGTTCCCCGTTCCCAAGCTGCTGGCCGATACTACTCGCCGCGCGGGCCGCGCCACCAGTCTTTCGTTTGGCCGTAAGCCGCAAACTGCGGACCAGGTTCGAAGTTGCAGCCCAAAGCGGCCACGGGCTCTGCACTTCCGCCACAGGACGGGCGGCCCCGGCCTCCGGTAAGGTACGGACCCATCAGCGAGGACCCTGCATGACACGTATCGCTTTCATCGGCGGCGGCAATATGGCGCGCAGCCTGATCGGCGGCCTGCTCAAGACCGGCGTGGCCGCCTCGGCCATCACCGTGGCCGAGCCCCGCGCCGACGCGCGCCAGGAGCTGGGCCGCGAGTTCGGCATCGCCAGCTATGCCGAGAACCGCCTGGCCGCCGCGGAGGCCGACGTGCTGGTGCTGGCGGTGAAGCCGCAGATCATGCCGGCCATCCATGCCGAACTGCTCGACACCCTGGCGCGCCAGCGCCCCATGCTGATCTCGATTGCCGCCGGGGTGCGCATCGACCAGCTCGAGCGCTGGTTCGGCCATGCCCTGCCGATCGTGCGCTGCATGCCCAACACGCCCTCGCTGATCGGTGCCGGCGCCACCGGCCTGTTCGCCAACCGGCGCACCAGCCCGGAGCAGCGCGCCAAGGCGCAGCACATCATGGATGCCGTGGGCCTGACCCGCTGGGTCGAGGACGAATCGCTGATGGACACCGTCACGGCGGTGTCCGGCTCCGGCCCGGCCTATTTCTTCGCCATGGTCGAAGCGCTCGAACACGCCGCGTTCGCCCAGGGCATGTCGCGGGAAACCGCGCGGGCGCTGGCCGCTCAGACCTGTCTGGGCGCCGGCCGCATGCTGGTGGAGAGCGGTGAAGACCCCGGCGTGCTGCGCCAGCGGGTGACCTCGCCCAACGGCACCACCCAGGCCGCGCTGGAAAGCCTCGCCACCGATCATTTCGCCCAGGCCGTCGCCCACGCCGTGGCTGCCGCCACGCGCCGTGGCGCTGAGCTGGCCGCCGCCCTGGACAACGTATCGTGAGTTACCTGGTCAACGCCCTCTCCTTCCTGGTCGAGCTGGCCTTTGGCGCCGCCGCCGCGCTGTTTGTGCTGCGCCTGCTGGCCGAGGCCAGCCGCGTGGATTTCCACAATCCGCTGAGCCAGTTCGTCTACCGCACCACCAACCCGGTGCTGGCGCCGATCCGTCGCCTGCTGCCGAACTGGCGGCGCATCAACATCGCCGCCCTGTTGGTGGTGTGGTTGTTGATGCTGATCAAGCGCATCGTGCTGTTCGCCCTGCTCGGCCTGTTTCCCCATGTGCTGGGGCTGCTGGTGCTGTCGATTGCCGACACGCTGGACTTCATCGCCATGTTCTATGTGGTGCTGATCTTCATCTGGTCGCTGATGAGCCTGTTCCAGGTGGAGTCCTACCATCCGGTCTATCGCCTGGCCGGCAGCCTGGTGGCGCCGCTGATGCGTCCGCTGCGCGGCAAGCTCACCGCCGGCGGCCTGGATTTCGCGCCGTGGGTGGTGATGATCGTGCTGATCCTCGCGCGCCTGCTGCTGGTGTCGCCGCTGACCGACCTCGGCGCGCGCCTGGCGCTGGGCCTCTGAACCTCTTCCACGTCCATGACGCACGGGTTGCCGGCACGCATCGCCGGCCGGCGCGCCCTGGACGCTTCATCGTCATGTCCAACCTCTCTCCTGGAGCATTCACCGGATGAAAGCGACTCTGCCTACCCTGCGCCGCCGCCTGATCGTGCTGGCCCTTGCCGCCGCCTCGGTCGGCAGCGCGTATGCCGCCAGCACCACCGCGGCGCCGACAACGACCAAGCCCGACGTGGTCGCCGATCACATCGACACCTCGGTGAAGCCTGGCGACGACTTCTTTGAATTCGCCAATGGCGCCTGGCTCAAGGCGCATCCGATCCCGCCCGAGGAATCGCAGTGGGGCATCGGCCAGGTGGTGCAGGACGAGCTGTACGCCAAGCTGCGCAAGATCAGCGAGGACGCCGCCGCCAACAAGAGCGCCGCTCCCGGCAGCGACGAACAGAAGATCGGCGATTTCTGGACCATCGCGATGGACCAGGCGCTGGCCGACCAGCTCGGCATCACCCCGCTGAAGGACGAACTGGCGCGCATCGATGCCGTGCACGATGTGAACTCCGCGCTCGACGAGGCGTTCGCGCTACAGCTGCTGGGCGTCGGGCCGTTCTTCGACTTCTCCGTGCAGCAGGATGAAAAGCAGAGCGACGTGATGGCGGTGCATCTGTGGCAGGGCGGTCTGGGCCTGCCGGAGCGCGACTATTACTTCAACAAGGAGCAAGGCGTCGCCAAGGTACGCACCGCGTACGTGGAACACCTGCACCGCACTTTCCGCATGCTGGGCAAGAGCGACGCCGAAGCGGCCAGCAGCGCCAAGCAGGTGATGGCGTTGGAAACCGCGCTGGCCAAGGTATCGCGTCCGCTCGCCGATCTGCGCGATCCGGAGAAGAACTACAACAAGATGGCGCCGGCCGATGTCACGGCCAAGTACACGCCCGCCATCGCATGGAACACACGCCTGGCCGGCTGGAAGCTGTCGGCCAGCACGGTGATCGTCGGCCAGCCGGAATTCTTCAGCGGCATGCAGGCCTTGCTGGCCAAGACGCCCACGCCGGTCCTGCGCGACTACATGCGCGCCCGCCTGGTGGACGCATACGCCAGTTATCTCAGCGCGGATTTCGACAACGAGCACTTCGACTTCTACGGCCGCACGCTCAAGGGCCAGGCCCAGCAGAAGCCGCGCTGGAAGCGCGCCCTGCGCGCCGAGAACAATGCGCTCGGCATGATCCTCGGCCGCATCTATGTGAAGGACTATTTCTCCGAGGCCTCCAAGCAGCGCTATAACACGATGGTGGAAGCCATCCGCACCGCCTACGGCGAACGCATCGACCAGCTCGACTGGATGAGCCCCGCCACCAAGGCCAAGGCGCACGAAAAGCTGGCGGCGATCACCAAGAAGGTCGGCTATCCGGACAAGTGGAAGGATTACTCCAAGCTCACCATCGGCCGCACCTCGTACGCGCAGAACATGATGAATGCCACGCGCTGGCAGGCCGAAGACATGATCAGCAAGTTCGGCAAGCCGGTGGACCGCAACGAGTGGGAGATGACCCCGCAGACGTACAACGCCTACTACAACCCCTCCAACAACGAGATCGTGCTGCCCGCCGCGCAGTTCATGATCCCGGGCTTCGCCGACAACCAGATCGATGATGCGGTGGTGTACGGCTATGTCGCCGCCTCCACCATCGGCCACGAAATCACCCACGGTTTCGACGACGAAGGCCGCCAGTACGACGCCAAGGGCAACCTGGTCGACTGGTGGACCAAGGAAGACGCCACCCGCTTCAAGCAGCGCGCCGACGTGATGGTCAAGCAGTTCAATGCCTACGAACCGCTGCCCGGCCTGCACATCAACGGCGAAGCCAGCCTCGGCGAAAACATCGCCGACTTCGGCGGCATCATGATCGGCATCGATGCATTCAAGAAAACCGAGCAATACAAGAAGGGCGAGAAGATCGCCGGCTACACCCCGATGCAGCGCTTCTTCCTCGGTTACGCCCTGGGCTGGCTGTCGCAGGAACGCCAGGAACAGCTGCGCACCGGCCTGCTCTCCGATGTGCATGCACCGGCCAAGTGGCGAGTGAATGGGCCGCTGTCGAATGTGCCGGATTTCTATGAGGCGTTCGATGTGAAGCAGGGGCAGCCGATGTGGCGGCCGGAGAATCAGCGGGTGAAGATCTGGTAAGTGCCTCTTGATCCCTCTTCCTCGCGGGAGAGGGATCGCATCTCTCTGTGGGAGCGCACCCTGTGCGCGACAGTCACGCTGCGGTGTATCGCTCCGTTGGCTTGTCGCGCACAGGGTGCGCTCCCACAGTGTTTTTGCCGTTTGCGGCGGGGCCTCTAGAAGCAGGTCAGTTGCGTTGTTTTCTGTCCCACTCCGCAAAAATCCCGTGCATCGCCTCGAGCCCATCGAACAACGCCGCCGGTCCCGGCTGCAAAATGATCGGCGACTTGATCTCGTAAAGATCGCCATGCTGGACGGCTGGAATCGCATTCCAGCCATCGCGCGCGGCCACCTTCTCCGGCCGAAAGCGCTTCCCGCACCATGAGCCCAGGATGATGTCCGGCGCCGCGCGCACGACCTCACCCGGATCGGCCAGGATGCGATGCTTGGCCAGCGACTCGCCCGACATCTGCGGAAACACATCCTCACCGCCAGCGATGCGGACCAGTTCCGCCACCCACTCGATGCCGGTAATCAGCGGATCGTCCCATTCCTCGAAATACACCTTGGGCCGCTGCGAGAACTGGGCAGCTGCGGCCTGGATGCGCTCGATCTGTTGCTCGGCCTTGCGCGCGTATGCCTCCGCTTTGTCGAACGCACCCACCATCGCGCCCAGGCGCCGGATATAGGCAAGGATGCCGTCCACGCTGCGGTGGTTGCTGATCCACACTTCCACGCCGGCCTTGATCAGCTCGCGGGCGATATCGGCCTGGATATCGGAGAAGCCCACCACGAAATCGGGCTTGAGCTTGAGGATCTCCTCGATCTTCGCGCTGGTGAAGGCCGACACCTTGGGCTTTTCCTTGCGCGCCCGCGGCGGCCGCACGGTGAAGCCGGAAATGCCGACGATGCGATGTTCCTCGCCGAGGGCGTACAGCACTTCGGTGGGTTCTTCGGTGAGGCAGACGATGCGCTGCGGATAGTGGTCGGTGTTGCTGCGAATATCAGTCACGCCTTCAATGTCCCAAGACGGTCACCGTGATTTTGCGCTGGTGCGGATCGCGGCGGTGTTCCCATAGATAAATGCCCTGCCAGGTTCCCAGCTGGAGTTTTCCCGCGTGCACCGGCACCACCAGGCTGACGCCGGTAAGAATGGCACGTACGTGTGACGGCATGTCGTCCGGGCCTTCCTCGTCGTGCTGGAAGATCGCGTCGCCGTCGGGCACGGCGCGCGAGAACCAGCGCTCCAGGTCCTCGCGCACCGCCGGATCGGCGTTTTCGCTGATCAGCAGCGAGGAGCTGGTGTGCAGGCTGAACACATGGGCGATGCCCGTGTGCACGCCGCTGGCGGATACGACGTCACCGACCTTGTCGCTGATGTCGGTGAAGCCGCGTCCGCGGGTGTGCACGACAAAGCCATTCTGGGCGACGTGATCGGCGGGCGCTGCACGCATGCGTATGGCCTTGGTCGGGTTCAGGGATACAGCAGGCGGCTCGTCCAGGTCTGGCCGTGGCGACTCCAGCGCACGCGTTCGTGCAAGCGGTAATCGGCGCCGTACCAGAATTCCACCATGTCCGGCTCCACCACGTAACCGCCCCAATGCGGCGGACGCGTCACCGGGCGGCCTTCGAATTCGTGTTCGTAGCGCGCGTAGCGCTGCTCGAAGGTTTCGCGGTCGGGCAGCGTCTGCGACTGCAGTGACGCCCAGGCGCCAAGCTGGCTCTCGCGTGCACGCGTGGCGAAGTACGCATCCGATTCTTCCGGCTGCACCTTGCGCGCCAGGCCTTCGACGCGCACCTGCACGGCGTTGCGCAGCTGCTTCCAGTGGAAGCACAGCGCCACCTGGGCATGCGCCTCGAGCTGGCTGCCCTTGTCGCTTTCGTAATTGGTGTAGAAGCGGAACCCACGTTCGTCCGCGCCCTTGAGCAGGACGATGCGCGAGCTCACCCGCCCGGCCGCATCGACGGTGGCCAGACTCATGGCCGTGGGCTCGGGTTCTCCCGTCGCCGTGGCCTCGTCCAGCAGTTGCACGAATGTGTCAAGGATTTCAGGTTTCAGCATGGGGGTCTTGAATCGTGGCTCGCGCGCGCCATCATGGCTGGCATGTCACCAGATGCTAGCACGCAGAATTCCACGCTGGCCGGGCACCTGCTCGACCAGTATGCCGGGCGCATTGCCCGCGCCCGGCGCCCTTACGTACTGGGGCTCTCCGGCCTGCAAGGCAGCGGCAAGAGCACGCTGGCGCGGGAGATGAAGGCCCAGGCCGAAACCCGTGGCTGGCCGACCGAGGTGTTGGCGCTGGACGACTTCTATTATTCGCGAAGCGAACGTGAAGTCCTTGCTCACCAGATCCACCCACTGCTGCGCACCCGCGGCGTGCCGGGCACCCACGAAATCGAACTGTTGCTGTCGGTGCTGGCCGCATTGCCGCAGGCTTCTGACAAGTTGCCGGTGAGCTACCCGCGCTTTGACAAGGGCCGCGACACGCGCGTGGCCCCGTCGAAGTGGCCCAAGGTCACCCGGCCGCCCAAGCTGGTGATCCTGGAAGGCTGGGCGCTGGGCCTGCGCCCGCAGCTGCAGGCGGCGCTGGAGCCACCGGTGAACTCGCTGGAACGCGACGAAGACCCCGAAGGCATCTGGCGCCACTGGGTCAACAAGCAGCTGCGCGCCTACCAGCCGCTGTGGCGCAAACTCGATGCCTTGATCGTGCTGCAGGCGCCCAACTGGGAAATCGTGCGCCGCTGGCGCAGCCAACAGGAAGAAGAACTATTGGCCCGCCATGCGCCACTGGCGATGGACGCCGACACCATGGTCCGCTTTCTCGCCCATTACGAGCGATTGAGCCGCCACGCGCTCGCCACCTTGAAGGAACAGGCCGATACCTCGGTGGAATACGACGATGACCGTCACGTCATCGCGCTCAACCACAGCTGATCAGGCGACCGGCTCGACCACGACTGCCGTACCGTAGGCCAGCACTTCGGTCACGCCTTCGGCCACGTCGTTGGCGTCATAGCGCATGCCGATCACCGCATTGGCGCCGCGCTCGGCCGCGTGACGCATCATCAGCTCGAAGGCCTCTTCGCGCGCCTTCTCGCACAGTTCCGTGTAGATGGTGATATTGCCGCCCACCAGGGTCTGCAAGGCGGCGCCGAGATTGCCCACTACGCTGCGCGAACGCACGGTGATGCCGCGCACGATGCCCATCGGGCGCACGATGCGATAACCCGGCAGTTCGTTGCCGGTGGTGATCATATGGAGCGACACGTTGCTGGGCATGGAACTCTCCGAGCTGAGTGGAATATCAGGGCTGATCTTGCTTGGACGACAGTGCGAGCGGATCGTGACTCAAGCGTCGCCGTCCAGCAACGCGGCGTAACCGTCGCGCGCATCGGGCCATTGCGGGACGAAGCCGCTGGCGCGCAAGCGTGCGTTGCTCAAGCGTTTGCTGCCGACGCCTGCTGGCGCCTCACCCTCGGCTGGCAGCGGAGCATGCACGCGCCGCGCAAGCTCGTCGTAGAGCACATCCAGCGGCAGCGGCGTGTTGTCCACGCCCAGGTAGAGCGGCAGCGGGTCGCGCACAAGGAGTAAGTGCACGATGGCTGCGGCGGCGTCATCGACATGGATGCGATTGGCCCAATGCGGCGTCGCGCGCGGCACACGCACGGCGCCGGTGCGCAGGCGTTCGATCAGCTGCATGCGTCCCGGCCCGTACAGCCCCGCCAAGCGCAAGACCACGGCAGGTGCGTGTTTCGCCACATGGCGCTCGGCCTCCAGCAACACGCACCCGTTGAAGCCGGGCGGTGCCGGCGGTGTTTCCTCGTCGACCCAGGCGTCGCCATGTTCGCCATAGACCGCGCTGGAGGACACGAACAGCAGGCGCTGCAAGGCTTGCGTGTCGAGCGCATCCAACAGGAGTTGCAGGCCATCCACGAACACCGCGCGATACAGCGCCTCGTCGCGAGCGTCCGGTGTCGGCAGGTAGATGATGTGGGTGATGCCATCGGGCAGCGAACGCAGCGTTTCAGGCTTCGTCAGATCGCCCTGTACCCAATGGATGCCATGCTCGCCGCTGCCCGCGCCACGCCGCAGCGCCCAGACCTCGTCGCCACGCGCCCGCAGCAGACGCGCCGCGCGCAGCCCGACATCGCCCGCGCCGGCAATCAGGACGCGCGCACTCATGGCATGCTGCCCGGTCCGCACCACGATGCGCTTACGCGCCTGCTAGCATTTACCCATGAATCCATCGTGCAACCTGTTCATCGTCGGCCCTACCGGCGCCGGCAAGACGTCCATCGGGCGTCGGCTGGCGGACCATTATGGGCTGAGCTTCATCGATATCGACCAGGAAATCGAACGGATTTGCGGCGTGCCGGTCAGCACCGTGTTCGAGATCGAGGGCGAGGCCGGCTTTCGCCAGCGCGAAAGCGCGCTGCTGGAGGAAACCAGCCGGCGCAACGGCGTGGTGATGGCCACCGGCGCTGGCGCGGTGCTCGATCCGGCCAATCGTCGACTGCTCGCCGAGCGCGGCTACGTGCTGTGGCTGCAGGCCACGTTGGAACAGCAGCTTGAGCGCCTGGCGCAGGATCGGCAGCGGCCGCTGCTGGCCGGGGTGGACCGCGCCGAGCGCCTGACCGCCATGGCGAAGAGTCGCACCTCGCTCTACGAGGAGCTGGCCGACCTGGCGATCCCCGGCGCCCACGAAACCGTGCATGCCGCCAGCGCGCGCAGCATTCTCCTGATCGATCAGCATTGGCAACGAGCCGCATGACCACAACCACGCCCCGCACCATCGACGTTGCCCTCGGCGATCGCAGCTATCCCGTGTGGATCGGCCCCGGCCTGCTCGCCGATGCCACCCGCTGGCGCACCGCCCTGCGCGGGCGCCATGCGCTGGTGATCAGCAACACCACCGTGGCGCCGCTGTACCTGGAGCGCGTGGCGGCAGGGCTGGATGGCCTGCACTGGTCGAGCTTCCTGCTCGACGATGGCGAGGCGCACAAGACCTTCGCCAACGTCGGCCGCGCCCTGGAGGCACTCGCCCAGTTGGGCGCCACCCGCGATGCCTGCGTGGTGGCGCTGGGCGGCGGCGTCGTCGGCGATCTGGCGGGATTCAGCGCGGCCTGCTGGATGCGCGGCATCGACTTCATCCAGATGCCGACCACGCTGCTGTCGATGGTGGATTCGTCCGTCGGCGGCAAGACCGGCGTGAACCTGCCCGCAGGCAAGAATCTGGTGGGCGCCTTCCACCAGCCTCGCGCCGTGATCGCCGATACCGACACGCTCGTCTCGTTGCCTGATCGCGAATACCGCGCCGGCCTCGCCGAAGTGGTGAAAGGCGCGGCGATCGGCGACTCAGCGTTCTTTGCCTGGTTGGAAAATCATGCCGCAGCATTGAACGCACGCGAGAGCGCACCGCTGATCGAAGCGATCGCACGCAAGGTGCAATACAAGGCCGGCGTGGTTGCGCGCGACGAAACCGAACAAGGCGAACGCGCCCTGCTTAACCTCGGCCACACCTTCGGCCATGCGCTGGAAACCGCCGGCAAATACCAGGTGCTGCTGCATGGCGAAGGTGTCGCCGTGGGCATGCTGCTGGCCGCGCAGTTGTCCGAGCGCATGGGCATGAGCGAGGCGGCCGATACCGAACGCCTGCATCGATTGCTGGCTGCGATGGGTCTGCCGACGGCGATTCCTGCCGGCATGGATCCCGAGCAGCTGCTCGCGCTGATGCGGCTGGACAAGAAGAATCTGGCGGGCACGCTGCGGTTGATTCTTTGGCGGGGCGTTGGGCGCGCGGAAATCGTCAGTGGGGTGGGTGAGAAGGACGTTCTGGCGGTGCTGGAGCGCGCTGCAAGCTAAGAGACTCGGCTTCGTCGCCGTCGCGCACAGGGTGCGCTCCCACATGGGCGACCGACACTTGTGGGAGCGCACCCTGTGCGCGACGTGGTCCGCCAACAGACTCACAACACTCGCCTTTCGCCCCAACGCGACACGCCGCCGCACTCGCCCCCCAGGGGCGAAGCCTTCTAGAATGCGGGTCTGCGGTTTTCCGCCCTCATCTTCGAACCGGACTCCATGCGCCTTTACCTGCAAGCCATGACCGCCACCGCCGAGGCGCCGCGTTATGCCCAGATCACGCTGGAGCAGGACTTGCTGGGCGGCTGGACGCTTTATCGCGAATCGGGTGTGCAGGGCGGCAAGGCCACCCTCAAGCGCGAGCAGTTTCTGGAGCGCGACGACGCGCTTGCCGCCTTCGAAAAAGCACGCGACGCGCAGATCAAGCGCGGCTTCCGCGTGATGTTCAGCCAAGGCCTGGACGGCCCGTACGGACCTTAAGATGACCCAAGCATTGAAGAACGACCGCTTCCTGCGCGCCCTGCGCCGGGAGGCCACCGACACCACGCCCGTGTGGGTCATGCGCCAGGCCGGCCGCTATCTGCCGGAATATCGCGCCACTCGTGCACGCGCCGGCAGCTTCATGGCCCTGGCGCAGAACCCCGAGCTGGCCTGCGAGGTCACGCTGCAGCCGCTGGAACGCTTCGAGCTGGATGCGGCCATCCTGTTCTCCGACATCCTCACCATCCCCGATGCGATGGGCCTGGGCCTGAGCTTTGCGCAGGGCGAGGGTCCGCAGTTTGCGCATCCCGTACGTACGCGCGCCGACATCGAGAAACTCGGCGTGCCGGATATGGAAACCGAGCTGCGCTACGTGATGGATGCGGTGCGCGTGATCCGCAAGGAACTGGACGGGCGCGTGCCGCTGATCGGTTTTTCCGGCAGCCCGTGGACGCTGGCCTGCTACATGGTCGAAGGCCAGGGCTCGCGCGATTTCGCCCGCCTCAAGGCGATGTGCTGGAGCGAGCCCGCGCTCGCGCACCAGCTGCTCGACACGCTGGCCCAGGCCGTGGCGGCCTATCTGATCGCCCAGGCCGCCGCCGGCGCCCAGGCCCTGATGATCTTCGACACCTGGGGCGGTCTGCTCGGCCCCGCGCCGTTCCGCGAGTTCTCGCTGCGCCATATGGCCCGGGTGGTCGAGGCGCTGAAGGCCCACCCCGCCAGCCGCGACCTGCCGGTCACCCTGTTCTCCAAGGGCGCCGGCCAGCACCTGGCCACCATGGCCGACACCGGCTGCACCGCGCTGGGCGTGGACTGGACCATCGACCTTGCCGACGCCCGCCAGGCTGTCGCTGGCCGCGTCGCCCTGCAGGGCAACCTGGACCCGGCCATCCTGCAGGCCGACCCCGAGGTGATCCGCCGCGAGGTGCGCCGGGTGATGGACAGCTACGGCAACCATCCCGGCCACGTGTTCAACCTGGGCCACGGCATCACCCCGGAAGTGAATCCGGAGCATGTGAAGGTGCTGGTGGATGAGGTGCACGCGTACGGCAGGCAGCTGCGCGGCTGACGCTTTCTCCCTCTCCCCTCCG
>NZ_JPLA01000060.1 GCF_001010355.1 Dyella japonica DSM 16301
GCTCGCCAGCCAGCGCGCCGCGATCGAGGCCGAAACGGCATGATCGACGATCTGGAAGGCGAAGCCGAATCGAGCGCCACGATCTGGGCCGCCTTCGGCGACCTGATGTCGGTGTTGCTCGGCGCGTTCGTGCTGATCCTGGTCGGCGTGATCGGCATGCAGCTGCAGCTGTCGAGCCGGCTGGACGAAGAGGTCAAGCAGCGGCAGGCCGAAGCACAGCGTCGCCAGACGCTGGAACAGGCCCTGGCCGGACCGCTCGCCGCCGGACGCGTGACCCTGGTCGATGGCCGCATCGGCATCCGCGGCAGCGTGTTGTTTGCGCTGAACTCCGACCAGTTGCAGCCGGAAGGCCGCGAACTGCTGAAGAGCCTCGCCGGCCCGCTGTCCGGTTATTTGAAGTCGCGCGACGAGATCCTGATGGTCAGCGGCTTCACCGACGACCGCCAGGTGCGCGATGGCAACCGGCAGTTCGCCGACAACTGGGAACTGTCGGCCGAGCGCGCGCTCACCGTCACGCGCGCCTTGATTGCCGAAGGCGTGCCCGCGTCATCGGTGTTCGCCGCCGCCTTTGGCGCGGAACAACCGGTGAGCACCAACGCGAACGACGAAGGCCGCGCCAAGAATCGCCGCGTGGAAATGGCGCCGATGCCGCGGCCGTCGAACGCCAACGTGGCCACGCATGAGCCTTGATGTGACATCGGTCCGCGCCACGCTCGCCGCGTGGCGCGAACAAGGCGCAGACCGGGTCGATCCCATGCGCTTTCATCGGATGGAAGCGCTGGCGACGCGTGCGGCCCATCATGAGGGCGAGGCGAGGCGCATCCTGGATGCTCGCCTGGCTCAGTTGATCCAGACGTATGCGCGTGACCTGGACAACGCGGCCTCCAACGCAAATATCGCCCAGGCGGGCACGCCAAGCTCACTGGGTGATCTGCTCATCCACATCGAAGCCGGCGTGGCAGCGCGCATGCAGCACGCGCCCACGCGCGATGCGCTGCCCAGCGCCAGCTATCCCACGCTGGACCTGCTCGATCAGTTCAAGAAGCTCTGGTCCACGCTGCGCACCGGCAGCCAAATGCGGCAATCGCTGGAACAGGTCCCGGAGAATGCCGGCCCCTTGAATTCCGGCGCGCTCGTGCATCGCTCGATGGCGCTCATGCGCGAACTGTCGCCAGGCTATCTCGAACAATTCCTCGCGTACGCGGACAGCTTGTCGTGGATCGAACAGATCAACGCAAATGCGCCGACTTCGAGTGATGCCGCGCGTGCGCCAAGCACGCGCAAGCGCGCCAAGGCGAAGCCTCGCGCAAGCTGATCGTCAGTCACCAGCGCAAGCACAAGTGACGCATGGCTGTATCAGCAACGCTTATCGACAGATACGCGTAAGGCAGCGTTTTTCAGGGCACCAAACGACGATTTGCATCGCGCGCCATGCGCTTCGTGGTCGATGCGCGACGAAACTATTTTCGTCGTAGCTGACGACAAACCATCGAATGCAATCTCTTGCGACGATGTGTTTCGACGCATCTCAAAGCGCAGTTTCTTTCACGGCGTATTGCGTTTAGACGTCTGCTCGCTGGCGATGCCACAGCGTATAAATATTTCCCACAGGGGCCACACATCACACGCGACGCATGCGCTCGCCAGGGCTGGGGGTCCACTATGAGTGAAAGCAAAAAGCCGGTTATCGAGATGGATTGGGATGCGTTTGATCCATGGCGCATCCAACCACTGAAGCACAGTTTGACCGAGCATCCACTGCTGCAAACCGAGCAGCTGGTGGAACTGGGCAAGCGCTGCCGTGGCACCAAGCGCTGGTATGCGTTCAACAGCGATGTCACCGCCGGCACCGACTTCGACGACGCCGCCAGCCTGTTTCCCACCGCCAAGTCGGCGGTCGATTCGCTGCGCGATATCAGCGCGGCCAAGGCGTGGGTGCTGCTGCGCCATATCCAGGCGGACCCGCTCTATCGCGAGCTGGTCGATGCCGTGATCAATCCGATCCAGCCCCAGATCGAGCGCAAGGACCCGGGTCTTTACTACCGGGCAGGCTGGATCTTCTCCGCCTCGCCCAATACGGCCACGCCTTTCCACATCGATCGCAGCCACGTGCTGCTGTTGCAGGTGCGCGGCACCAAGACCGTCTACGTGTGGGACGCCGACGATACCGCCGTGTGCAGCGACCGGGCGCGCGATTGCTTCCATATGCGCCACGACCTGAGCCGCACGCTGTGGAGCGAGGAATTCCGCCAGCGTGCGCACGTGTTCCGCCTGGGACCCGGCACCGGCGTGTATATGCCGCTGACCAGTCCGCATATGGTGGAGACCAGCGACGAATCGTCCACCACCATCAGCTTCACCTACAACACCGACGCCACACGCCGGAACGCCAAGGTGCATGTGATGCGGGAGATGCTTTATCGCCTCGGCATGACGCCGCCGGACTACGGCAGGAACCATGTATTTGATCGGGCGGCCTACGCTGCCGCATCCGCCATCGTGGTGTGCCGCGGACCGGGAGGTCATCCACCGGCCTGCCCTTCCCTGCTGCACAAGAGCGAGTACGCCGTCGCGGATTGAGCGGGCCGCAACCTCCGCTATAGGCCAGAAAGCAGAGGTCAATTTCGGCGCAAAACCGCAAGTTCCTGCTGAACGAGGCGAGGCTGATATTCGCCGGGTCAGATGCGCCTGGAAAACAGCAGTTCTTCGGGCCGCAACTCCGTAATTTTACGCGGCCCGGACCACGGCCCACTGCGGGTCGTGGCCGCCAGTGCAAAAGGCCCGCTTAGTGTTTCAACGCTGCATCACCGGCGGCCGCCAGGCGGATACGAGGCAAGCGGCCAGACCCAGCAGGCTGAGCCAGACGAACCAGTCGCCCCACCGGCTGTAGAGCGTGTGTGTTTCACGCAGTGGCAGGTCGCCGACCAGTTCGGCATCGTGCTGTTCGCTGGACGCTTCGGCGACCACGCGGCCGCGGTCGTCGCTCAAGGTGAGGCGGCCGGAACGCGGAGCGCGTGCCACGGCGAAACCGCTTTCCACGCCGCGCATGATGGCCATGCGGCCGTGCAGCCAGCCATCGATGCTGAAATCCCACGCAGGCACCAGCAGCAATTGTGCGTTGCGCGCCGCATAGGCGCGGCCAATGTCGTGGAAGTCCATGTCCTTGCAGACCGCCAGGCCGATGCGCGGTGCGCCGGCAAGCATGGTGTAGTTGCCGCCCGGCGTGTACTGCCGCTCGAGGCCAGGTATCAGGTGATGCTTGCTGTACGTGGCGGGCGAGCTGGCTGCCGGTTGCAGCACGGTCAGCATGTTGCGTTCGACCTGCGCATCACCCTTGAAGTCGATGCCCGTCGCCACGGTGATGCCGCGCTGCGTCGCTACCTGCGCCAGCGCGGGAACGCTGGCGTCGGGCGTAGCGAAGGACGTTTCGGGTATCAGCACGAGGCGCGCGCCCTGGTCCGCCAGACGATTCAGGGCGTCGACATAGCGCGCCTGCAGCGCCTGACCATCGGCCTCCGCAAGGGCGGGGCGGATCGGCTTCTCCAGCGATACCAGGCCAATACGCATGGTGGACACGGCTGGCGCCTGCAACCGCCAGCCGCCATAGGCAAGCGACACGGCGAGCACGACTGCGGTCGGCACCGCCACAATCAAGCGGCCACGAGTCGCAGCCTGCGGCGTCAACAGCACCGCGATGGCGGTGGGCACCAGCAACACCAGGAAACTGATACCCCATAGACCCGCGACAGCCGCCACCTGGAGGATAGGCAAGGCATCCATCTGGGTGTAGCCGATGCTGCCGAACGTACCGTGCGGCGAAAGCAGGCTGCTGATGTATTCGATGGCGACCCAGGCCGTGGGCACCGCCAGCGCCGCCCACACGCTGCGGCCGCGCAGCAGCAGCCGGCGGAACAGCAGCACGTACACAGCCAAGGCAATGCCCGGCATGGCGATCGCATACGCAATGAACGGTATCGGCAGGCCGATGTAGTGGTGCAGGTAATCCCACTGGTTGAAACCACCGATCGCATACGCAGTGAAGGCAACGAGTGCCGCCATCGGCGCACGCACCCTGGGCGCGAGCCACAACACCGGCAGCGGCGCCAGCCAGGTGAACCACCACAACGTGTGCACACCCGTGCCGAACCACCAGCACACGGCAGCCAGCGCCGTCGCGCCCAGCCAGGTCAGCACAGCGGAAACATCAAGCCTTGAGTCCATGGATCAACCTCTCCATCGATTGCAGATAGAAAGCGCGAAACGCCGCCTCGTCGAAACTGAAACGACCGGCGCGATAAAGGGCGACCAGGCCATGCTGCTGCGCCCAGAGAGCCATGGCGACATCGTGCGGGTCGTCCTGCTTGAGCACGCCCTTGGCCATGCCCTCGATCACGGTGTCGACCACCACGTTGAAGGTGGGCGACAACCCGGCGCGAAAATCCTCGGGGTAACGCCGCGCGTCGTCCCGGCGCACCGAGAAGGCGTGATCGAACAGGTGTGGATGCGCCAGCGCGTAATCCAGGTAAGGCCCGGCCAGCGCGAACAGCCGCTTGAGCACGTCGCGGCGCTTGCCGCGCTGCTCCTCCCACTCATGCGCGACGGCCTTGAAGCTGTCGTCGGACAGCTGTTTGAGCAGCGCATCGCGGGTGGGGAAGTGCCGATAGATCGCCATCGGCGTGATACCCACCGCCTCGGCGACGCGGCGCATGGTGACCGCGTCGGCGCCTTCGCGATCGAATAGCCGATGCGCGGCCTTGAGGATTTTCTCGGCGGTGGTCAGGCGGCTCATGTATACACTGTATACATCGCGGCCGTGACGAAGCAATGGCCCAGACGTCACGGCCCGGGCACTGGGGACTTTCAGCGTTTTGGGGGCGGCGGCCCGCCCCCGGACTCAGGAACGCAGCTTGTAGCCGGTACGGAAGATACAGGCCACCGCCACGCCGCAGAGCAGCAGGAAGCCCAAGGTCATGCTTGCGCTCAACACCACGTTGACGTCGGAGTGGCCATAGAAACTCCAGCGGAAGCCGCTGATCAGATAGACCACGGGATTGAACAACGCGACCTTCTGCCAGAACGGCGGCAGCATGCCGATGGAATAGAACGCACCGCCCAGGAAGGTGAGCGGCGTCACCACCATCAGCGGGATCACCTGCAGTTTCTGGAAGTCATCTGCCCACAGGCCAATGATGAAACCGAACAGGCTGAAGGTTACCGCCGTCAGCAGCAGGAACACGATCATCCAACCCGGGTGCAGGATGCTGTACGGCACGAAGAAGCGCGCCGTCACCAGGATCAGCAAGCCAAGCATCACCGACTTGGAAGCCGCCGCGCCCACGTAACCCAGCACGGCCTCCAGCGCCGACACCGGTGCAGAGAGCAGCTCATAGATGGTGCCCGACCACTTGGGCAGATAGATGCCGAACGAGGCGTTGGAGATGCTCTCGTTGAGCAGCGACAACATGATCAGGCCGGGGATGATGAAGGCGCCGTAGCTGGTGCCGCCGATCTCGCCCATGCGCGAACCGATCGCGGTGCCGAACACGATGAAGTACAGCGACGTCGACAACACCGGCGACACGATGCTCTGGGTCAGGGTGCGGAAGGTGCGGGCCATCTCGAAGCGGTAGATGGCGCGGATCGCGGGGAAGTTCATGGCGCACCCCGCACAAGGCTGACGAAGATGTCTTCGAGCGACGTTTCCAATGTATGCAGATCCTTGAAATCCACGCCGCGCTCGGCCAGCTTGCGCAGCAGGTCGGCGATGCCGGTGTCCTCGCTCTGGGCGTCGAAGGTGTAGATCAGCGTGGCGCCGTCGTCGGCCAGTTCCAGCCCTGAAGCGTCCAGGCCTGCAGGCAGCGCCTGCATCGGCGTCTGCAGCGTGATGGAAAGCTGCTTCTTGCCCAGCTTGCGCATCAGTACGTCTTTTTCTTCCACCAGGATCAGCTCGCCGCGGGTGATCACGCCCACCCGGTCGGCCATTTCCTCGGCCTCTTCGATGTAGTGCGTGGTGAGGATCACGGTGACGCCGGTTTCGCGCAGCCCGCGCACCATCTGCCACATGTCGTGGCGCAGCTCCACGTCGACGCCGGCGGTGGGTTCGTCCAGGAACAGGATGCTGGGCTCATGCGCCAGCGCCTTGGCGATCAGCACGCGGCGCTTCATGCCCCCGGACAGGGTCATGATCTTGGCGTCCTTCTTTTCCCATAGCGACAGCGCGCGCAGCACTTTCTCGATATGCGCGTCGTTGCGCTCGCGCCCGAACAGGCCGCGGCTGAAGCGCACCGACGCCCACACCGTTTCGAAGGCGTCGGTGGACAGCTCCTGCGGCACCAGGCCGATCTTCGTGCGCGTCACGCGATAGTCGCGCAGCACATCGTGACCATCCACGGTCACGCTGCCGCCGCTGGGCGTGACGATGCCGCAGATGATGCTGATCAGGGTGGTCTTGCCCGCGCCATTGGGGCCCAGCAAGGCGAAGATCTCGCCGCGCCGTATGTCCAGATCGACCGCCTTCAGCGCCTGGAAGCCGCCCTTATAAGTCTTGCTGATCCCTCGTATGGAAACGGCTTGCTGGGTCAGGTGGGACGAGTCGTTCATGAGGTTCCTTGATTCGAACGCAGCTCAACCATGAGGACTCCAACCTCCACATTCAATGGCCACACGGCATGAAATGTCGGCCTCACCGGCAGGAGGCGCCACGCTTCATCGGCCTTCTGCCAGCCATTCATGCAAGCGGGCGCTGGCAAAGTCGACCAAGGGCACGCTGGGCATCAGCTGGCAGGCGGCCTGCCCGATGCGCGCGCGCCTGATCAGGCCGGCCGCCTCGGCAGCCTCGCCGAGACGCGGAAAGTAGCGGCCGTTGTCGTCGCCCACGTCGGGCACTTCCAGCCAGACACGCTCGTCTGCCATCACATAGGGAAAGCCACGCAGCTTGGTCCGATGATGCGGCACGAGCGACTCGGCGTAGTGCAGGAAGGAGTTGCGGTTATGGCCCACGCCCAGCAGCAGGATATAGGCGCCCAGCGCGTACATCCGCTCGAACGGCGAGCCCTTGCCCAGCGCATAGCGCAAGGATTGGTGGCCGGTGATGTCATCGGCATGCACACCGATCGCGGCCACCGACGCCTGCGGATGACTGCCGCGTCGGCGATCGGCATGCGCGAGCAGCGCGTTGGCCACGGCGCCCATCGGCGTCGGCAAGTCCGCGTGGTAGAGCGACACCTGCTGGCGAGCCTGCTCGATCAAGGTCGCATCGCGCGGGACCGACGGCGGCGTGGGATCGGCCACCTGTGGCGTGAACGTCGGCACCACCACGGTGCCCGTCTCACCCACGCATCGGCGCAGCGCATCGATCACCGCCGCCGCACCACCATCGACTGCGCCGAACGCCGATAGCGACGCATGCACCATCACCACAGCGCCCTTGGGCAAGCCAAGCGCGGCGAATTCGCGCTCCAGGGTAGAGGCATCGATCGTGTCGACGGAGGCTTGCGTCATGGGCGGCTCGGCTGGGCAAGTATCGTGGGGAATGATCGAACATCATGCTCGACGCGCTGCCACGTGGCTCTTATCAGGCCAGCTCGTCCAGCGCATTGCCCTCACCATACGCGGATGGGCGAGGTCTTCTCCAGTGCAGGCGTCGCCCCGCGCAATCAATGCAAGGCTTCGGCGTCCATCATGGCTTGCTGGAGTTGGGCATGGGCTTCGTCCGCTTTGCGCTGGCGGTCCGCCATCTTGTCGGCGCTCTTGCCTTGCTCCCTGGCCTCCGCCAGCTCTTGCTCCCGCGCGACTACCTTCTGCTGTGCCTTGGTGACCTTCTGCTCGGCATCGCTGTGCAGCGACGCATCGGTGCAATGCGCCTTCACTTGCGTAAGAGCGGTCTGCAGCCCTTGCACGCGCGAGTCGTCGCCGTGGGCCTGCGCATAGGCGATCTCCTGCTCGATCGATTGGCGCTTGGCATCGCAACCGCCCGACTGGGCAAGCAGCATAGTGGGACACAGGCAGGCAGCAAGCAGGGCCAGCGAGGTGACGGCTTTCATGGGCGACTCCTGGAGTGATCAAGGGGACGCCAACTCAGTGGCGCTCTCTCATGGTCCATTCATCGGGTGATCGCGACGTGTTCGCCGCGCCCTGCCCGGTCCACCAGCGCTCACCCGGCGTAGACATTGAAGGCAATGGCGATGGCGGCGCGTTTCCAGGCTTTGCTGCTCTTGATAGGAGAAGCGGAGATGGTCGTGCCGCCCGCGAGCGCGGACTTTCCAAATCCCGTTCGATCGACAGCGCAGCCGTTACCGGTCCTCGATCCGCAGCAGGCGCGCGCGGCTCACGTTGCCGCGCGCGGACGCATGAAACTTCCACGTCTGTCCTGGCGCGAGATTGTGCACCTCATCCGTTGCACGCCCGATCGCATGACCTTTGGCGTCGAACAGGCGGAAGCTCACCTTGGCCGTATGCACCGGCACGCGCCCCACATTGGTCAGCGTCCCCACGACTCGATTGCGACCCGGCGTCACGTCGCGTTCGACGCGATACGGCCCCAACCGCACATGCCTCACCGGCGCGCCGGCAGCGACAGCCGACGAACACACCACACAGCCAAGCAACACCCACAACACGATCGAGCGACGTTTCATTGCAACCAGCGACAGCACAGGGAACGGAGCGCGCAAGTCTAGATTGATTCGCGTCCGCTGCGCAGTCTCTTCGATCACCGCGTGCTGTCGGGATGGTCGAAGTGGGATGACCCGGACGAGTTGCCGTCGGTGTCACGGATGCTGATAGCCGAACCGCTCCCGCAATCGCGGCGTGGCGAAATCGATGAAGGCGCGCAATTTCAAGGGCATCAGACGCTGGCCTGGATAGACCAGGCTGAGCGGCATCGGGGCCGGCTCATGGGCCTGCAGCAGGCGCACCAGCGTCCCCGCCTTCAACAGAGGATCCACCTGATCGGCCAGGACACGCACGATGCCTCCGTCCTCGACGGCGGCGATCACGGCGGCCTCTGCCGAATTGACGCTCAGTCGCGAGGACACCTTGATCAGCTGCGCTGATGGACCCTCGCCAAATTCCCACATGTCCGCCGCCGAATAGCCCACGTAGGTGATGCAATCGTGCCCCGCGAGGTCCTCGGGCTTTTGCGGAACGCCCCGTGCCTGCAGATAGCCTGGACTGGCGCACAGCACGCGGTTGATCAGTGCAATGCGCGTGGCCACGAGGTTGCTGTCGGGCAAGGCGCCAAGCCGCACCGCCAGATCCACATGCTCCTCCAGCAAATGGCTGACCTGATCGCTCAACTGGATATGCGCGCGAATCTGCGGGGCGCTGCGCAGAAACGCGACCAGCACCGGGACCACATGATTGCGCCCGATCACCACCGGCGCGCTGATGATCAACTCGCCCTGCGGCGCGCGGTATTCGCCGGCGGCGGTGCGTTCGACTTGTTCGATGTCTTCCAGGATCTGCCGGCAGGAGGCGACGTAATCGCGCCCGGCATCGGTCAGCACCAGCTTGCGGCCGCCGCGCAGCACCAGGCGGACGTTCAGATGCGCTTCCAGTTCCGACACGCGCCGACTGACGGTGGCCAGCGGCATGTGCAACTGCCGGCTGGCGGCGGAAAGGCTGCCCGCGTCTACCGCCGTCAACAGCACGGTCATGGCTTCGAGTCGGTCCACGGCCTCTCACCAGATGAAAGGGTGCCTTCCGAATTTACCGTCTAGTGCCCTGATTTGAAAGGTTCTAGCCTTTGCACCCATGCGATGAACCCTTGAAACAAACGCTCCCCTCCAAGCGACCGGCCAACCGGGGGAGTGCTGGACCTTGTCACGAAACGCATCACGGCCGGCCCGCTTCAGGCGACACCCCACTTCCCCACTTCCCGGAGTTTCTTATGAACATCAAAGACGCCACGGTGCTTGTCACCGGTGCCAATCGCGGACTCGGTCTGGTTTTCACCCGCGAGCTGCTCGCCCGCGGCGCGCGCAAGGTGTACGCCGCCGCGCGCGACCCCGCCACCATCACCGAGCCCGGCGTCCATCCCTTGCGGCTGGACGTCACCAATCCGGACGAGGTGGCCGCGGCCGCCGCGCTGGCCTCGGATGTGACGCTGGTGATCAACAATGCCGGCATTGCCCAGGCCGGCGGCTTTCTTGCCGCAGACAGCGAAGCGGTCACGCGACGCATCTTCGAAACCAACTTCTACGGCATGCTGGGCATGAGCAAAGCCTTCGCGCCGGTGCTCAAGGCCAACGGCGGCGGCGCCTTGCTCAATGTGTTGTCGGTGGTCTCGTGGGTGAGCGGCGCAATGGCCGCCTATTCGGCGAGCAAGTCCGCTGCCTGGTCACTCACCAATGCCCTGCGCCTCGAACTGGCAGGACAGAATACGCAGGTGACGGCGCTGCACATGGGCTTTGTCGATACCGATCTGGCGCGCGACTTCAACGCCCCGAAATCCACCGCCGAGGACATCGTCAAGCGCGCGCTCGACGGTCTCGAAGCGGGCGAGGATGAAGTGCTGGCCGATGAGCGCAGCGTGCAGGTGAAGCAAGGTTTGACGGCGGCGCGGCCCATTTATCTGCCGCCTCTTTCCTGACGATGGTGGTTGGTCGATGCGCAGGCGCTGTGCCTGTCCCGCATCTGCCACACCGCGGGTGGCCGCACCTTGGCGACCACATTCAAGGCTTGTTTGACGCGGGTCAAGCCGTAGCGCCCGCCCGTCGATCGCACCGCACTGATCAGCGCCGCTGCCACCCGCGAAGGACAACGGAACATCCTGGTGTTCCGTGGGTTCAAAACCGCATCGAACGATGTGCGACAGCGTGGACAAAAAAGAGGTGGGCGGTTGCCCGCCCACCTCAATGTGCGATTCCTTCGCGTCAGTGCGTACCGTTTGAAGCAACCGTGGCGTTCAGCGTCTGCACCACCGGCTGCGTGACACCTTGCAGACGATTTTTCTGCACGACGTAGCCGGCAGGAATGTTGTAGGGAGCGCCGTCGCCGTCAGCGACGCGCTGCGAAACGAAACCCTTGCCGTTGCCCAGCCAGATGTACGCATCGCCGGCGGCATCCGTCCACAGCAGATCGGCCAGACCGTCACCGTCGAAGTCTTCAATCGACGCAATCGAGTAACCCGGCGTCACGTTTCGCGTTTGACGGTCGGTGACGGTGGTCCCGTTCATCACCCACCAGGCGACCTGGCTGGTCGAGGCGTTGGACCAGATCAGGTCGGTCTTGCCGCTGCCAGCGATTTCGCCCGCGCCTTCCAGGGTCCAGCCAGCCGGGAACGTGCCGCCATAGGTCTTGCTGAAGTTGCCCTGGCCGTCGTTGATCCAGTAGTAGATGTCGTTGCTCGGGCCGGTCCAGACGATGTCGAGGTAGCCATCGCCATTGAGATCAGCCAGGTGCGGCGTATAGCCTGCCGCAGCTGCGATGGTGTCGCCGATGACGCGATCGCAGCCCATGTTGAACAACTGGCCGAAGTGGATCGTACCGGTGCAGTTGATGGTCCAGTAGCCGAACTGGCCCGTGCTGTTGTTGCGCCAGATTTCCTTGGACACGCCCGAGCTGTCGATCACGCCCGAACCCACCAGCGTCCAGCCGGCCGGATACGGGAAGCGGAAGTTGACCCAGCCATAGCTGTAAATGGCGAGATTGGTGGTGTGGTCCACCGGATTGTCGCTCTCCATCACGGTCTGGCCGCTCAGTACGCCCGTATACAGATCGGTCGGTATGGCCTTCACCTGATCGTTCGGCTCGAACATCGAGTCCCAGGGATTAGTGTCAAGCACGGTGCCGCCGTTCATGTGCAGCATGATCGCGTTGCCGCTGGTCTGGCTGATCATCAACAGGCTGCTGTGGCCGTCGAGGATCGAGTTGAGGCCCACGCCCTGATTTCCGCTGCCGAGCATGCCAAACAGATCCCACGTGCGCTGGATGTTCTTGCCGCGCGACTCCTGATTGGCGATGGCGTTGGCGAGGTTGGTCACGTTGACCGAGCCCAGACCCGTCGCATAGTCGTAACCCTTGCCTGCCGCCCATGCGGTGGCCAGCGACTTGGTGCCGCCGTCGCTGACGACGCCGAACGCGTTGCCGCTCGTCGCGTAGCAGTCGCCCGTGCCGGCAAAACAGGGGACGTCGATGTCGCCCGTCGCCACGTCATGGAAGACGCAGCTGGTGTCCGTCACGGCGCAGCCCACGCCCGGGGATGCGGTGGTGCCGTATTGCTTGCGCGCCAGGCCATACAGCGTCGGGCCGATGTTGCCGTGGCTGGCATTGGAGGCCTGGTTGACCAGTGCCTGGATGCCTGCCATCGCGGGTGCGGCGAACGACGTGCCACCCGCGCTGTTGTAGATCGCGTTGGTCGGATCGATGTAGTTGCACGGCGTGCCGCCTTCGGACGCATCGGACATGCAGAAGATCAGCGCATGGCCATAGATGCCGTTCGCGGCGAACAGTGAGACGTCAGGCGTGGCGCGGGTCAAGGCTTGCCCAAGGCCGGCGATGCCGACCTGCCACGACGGCTGCGACCACGCATAGCTGGGGCCACCGCCGGCGCCGCCGGTATCGAGGAAGTTCTCGCCCTTGTCACTGTTGCACGAGGTCACCGGATCGGCGTAACCCAGGATCGTGTAGAGCTGGCTGCTCGCACAGGAGCTGTTCCAGGTCTGTTCCGGGATGTAGCTGATCGCGCTGGCGGCGAGGCTGCCGTTGGCCGGTTGCCAATACTTGCTGGTCTGCTTGAAGTCGTTGAAGTCCGTGCCGCCCACCGAGATGTTGTACGGCGTGCTGCCAAGGCCATTGATGGCGATGCCGAAGCTCGCCGCCGACTCGTTCTGGTCGCAGGCCGCCGCACCGGCATCGCCGGATGACACGAACACTGTGGTGCCTTCGGCTGCCGCCTGCGACCACAGGGAGGCGGCCAGTTCGAGATCGCCAACCGCAGCACTGACCAGTTCGCACTCGCCGTAGCTGAGGCTCAGGATGGGTGGTGGCGTGTCCTGCGCCAGCAGGTTCTGCGCGGCGAGGAACGGGCCGAAGTCCGCGCCGGTATCGGCACACGCGGCCAGCGTCACGTTCGCATCGGGAGCTGCCGCACCTGCCCATTCCGCGTCGAGCGCGGCTTCGCCTTCGTCGCCGTTGCTGCCCGGGTCGGCGCAGCTGGTGTCGCCGCTGAAGGCGGCCGGATGCACCTGCGAGAAGACGCCCGCGGCGTCGCTCGGCAGGAAGGTCTGGCGGAACGTGGCCACGTCCGCGTCCTGCACATCGGTGCGCTCCAGCACCACCACCGTCTGGCCCGCACCGCGGACCGGCGTCGCCTGGCTCCACAGCGGGTTGACGTTGTAGATGGTGTTGAAGTCGGCCGGCGCGACATCGTTGTAGATGTCATTGTTGAAAATGAAGTTGAAGTCAGACGAGCGGTTGCCGGCCGACACCCAGTGCCCCTTGCCGTCGCGCTTGACGGCCTGCACGTTCTTCACCAGCGGCTTGGGGAAGAAGTCGGTCAGCGACGCCACGCCGGCCACCACCGGCGTCAAGGCTGCGGGCAGCTTCTGCTCGGTGGCGTTGGCGAAGTGCGTCTTGCCTTCGGAGTTGTAGCGGCGCAACGAGGTGCCGAAGGCGCGCTGCACTGCACCGACCGAACCGGTGAAGCGGATGCGCATCCGGTCGGGCGATACGTTCTTCACGCCCAGGCCCTGCGAGTTGAGCCACTTGGTCACCGTGGCTACGTCGTCGGCGTTCGGGCCGTACATTTCGCCGACCTGCTTGGCAGTGAGCCACTTGTGGAAGTTCGGCGAGGCCGGATTGTTCAGCGAGGCCAGGAAGGCGTCGAACATCTTCTGCTGCGCGACGCTGCGCTTGAGCACCAGGGTCATCGACGGAATCGTTTCGGTCTGGCCCATGGCGCCGAGGTCCTGACTCTTGGCGACCTTCAACGGGACCGTGCCATGCAGGGTCGTCGTCTGGCGGGCGTCGATCCTGGACCCGTCGATGAGGGGCTTGCTGGCGGTCGAACCGGCGACATCGGCAGTGGCGCAGGCGTCGGTGGCTGCACCTCCCGCAAGCAGCAACAAGGCGCCGACAAGCCATGGCTTGTACGTATTGACTGACATACTCTCCCCTCGCACGCAGTGCATTGATTCAGATTGATTTTTTTGCCCCGCCTACGGCGGGGCCGACCCATGGACGCTGACTCCCCAGCCAAGACTCCCTGAGCGTTTTTGAGATTAGCTTTACATTCCCGTGGCAGTCACACACGCTCGGCTGGCCGATTTCTCACGGAATTCTCACCGTCAGCAGGGGCATCCGGCCGCTAGCGGCGCAGGTGCGCCTGGTGGTCAGCGATTCCCCGGACGCGGCGTTCAGTGCCCAGACGACGGTGCGGGGGAACCCATGATTTCGCGGATACGAAACTGGCTTGGCGACACGCCCATCGACGATCCCGTCGATCGTCGCAACGCGAGCTTCATGCAGCTGCTGCTGGCGTTCGAAGGCCTGCGCATTCCGGCGACGAAGATCTATCTCACCTCGCTGCACTGGACCTACCTGCAGGAGCATTTCTATGCCAAGGCGCGCGTCGGCGCGCCTGCGGCCATCGCCATCGACATGGCGACCGACCTGGCCATGACGCTGTCGGCGTGGCTGGGCTTCTACCTGATCAGGCGCGGCGGTTTCCGCCCGGCCGTGGCGCAGTACATCGCCACCATGCTCGGTTCCGGCGCGCTGGCCTATGCGGCGTTCGGTTACCACGCGACCGATGGCAACCTCACCCTCATCATGATCCTGGCGTTGAGCGGCATGATGCTCGGGCGCAAGGCGTTGTGGATCACCTATGCGGCGGAGGCGGCCATTCTCATCGTCAGCGTCGATCCGCTGAAGGTGCAGAACTCGCTGCACCTGCCGTCGCTTTTGCTGGGCATCTACAACGTGCTTCCGATGCGCGCGCTCACCAGCTACCTGCTGATCGCCGTCATCGTTGACCGAAGCATCAACGCGCTGCGCCAGAGCCTGGCCGAATCGGACAGCCGGCGCCAGCAGCTGTCGCAGGAAATCGCCGAGCGAGAGCGCACGCAAGAGCAACTGCTGCATTCGCAGAAGATGGATGCCATCGGCAAGCTCGCCAGCGGCGTCGCGCACGACGTCAACAATGTGTTCGACATCATCCTGGGCTTTTCCACCGAACGCGACCGCATCCAGCCTGACGAAGCGCCCATCGACGAGAACCTCCAGGCCGTCGCGGATGCGATGGAAGGCATCGAACTTGCCGCGCGTCGCGGCACCGCCGTCTGCCGCAAGCTGCTCAACTTCAGCCGCAGCGACATTACCTACATGGAGGTGTTCGATGTCGTCGCCGCACTGGGCGACCTGCGCCCGCTGGTCCAGCAATCGCTGTCCTCCAGTTGCCAACTGCACATGCAGCTTCCGCAAGGCGCACAGCACATCCGGTTTGACCGCAGCCAGTTCGAACTGGCCATCATCAATCTGGTCACCAACGCGCGCGACGCCATGCCCGATGGTGGCCAATGCACGCTCTCCCTGGAGGTGCACGGCGACGAGCTCATGCTATCGGTCAGGGACACCGGACCTGGCATACCCGAGCACGTGAAGGCGCGCATGTTCGAGCCCTTCTTCACCACCAAGCCCGCCGGGCGGGGCACAGGGCTGGGACTGAGCGTGGTGCATGAACTGGTGGTACGCGCCGGCGGTCGCACAACGGTCGACAGCGAGCCTGGCCGGGGAACCGCCATACGCATGGTGTTGCCGGTGGTCGCACCGGCCGTCAAGACGTCCATCGCGTTCGCACCGGCCTGACGCACATGACGACGGGCGATGGCTCAGGTTTCGAGCACGTAGCCCGTTCCGTGCACTGCGTTCAGCGGCAAAGGCTCGCCTGCCGCGGCCAGAACCTTGCGACGCAGCCGATGGATCAGCGAATCCAGCCGGTGCGGATCGAATGCAAGGACGTCATCGGTGAGCACGGCGATCAGCTCTTCTCGCGACATCACTTCGCCGGCGCGCTGCATGATCGCCTCGAGCAGCCGTCGTTCGGTCTTGCTCAGCATCACCCGTGCACCCGAGGGCGACACCAGGAACCATTCGTCAGGGCTCAAACCCCATTTCCCGCGTGGCACCTGCGGCGCCGAGCGCAGACGGCGGGCGACGCTGTAGAGCGTCGCCACCAGCACGTCGATCTCCACCGGCTTGGACAGGTAGGCATCGGCCCCCTCAAACAGGCCACGCACGCGGTCAACGTTGTCCGCGCGCCCGGTCAGGATGACGATGCCCGCATCGGGCAGTTCCGCGCGCAGCGATCGTGCCACCTGAAAACCGTCGCTGTCCGGCAGGCCGATGTCGAGCATGAAGATGTCCGGTGCCTCGGCCTTGATCGCCTCGCGCAGGTCCGATACCCGTCCGACGGCGGTCACCTCGAAACCGAACTGCGAAAGCTTCGGAACCAGCACCCGGTCGCGCAACAAGTCGTCATCTTCCAGAAGAACCAGGCGCAAGGGCAGTACCGGCCTGGCCGGCTCCGGGCTCAACGTCATCACAAGAGGGCCTCGATTCCATACCGGGCCACAACGCGAGCCCTCCATGCCGAGCTTGCCTTCGGACACCGCCGAAAGCCAGCACAATCGCATGCGGCGGCGCACTGGCCGGGTTGCGCTCGGTGGCATGATTCACCAGGAATCTCCTGCGGCTAAGCATTGAAGGGATCGGCAGGCACCCGCCGCGGGTGTCAATGAACGCCACTGATGACCGGCAAGCCAAGCGCGTTTGCTCTCGATGCCGGGAGCACGCCCCTTCGATCACAGGGCCTGGAGCGATGGCATGGCAACACACACCACCCCGAAGATCGATGCATTTCTTGAACAACTCTTCGCCGCGCCAACGGCTGGCATGCCGCGCGTGTTCGATCCCTGGAACGCCGTCTCCACTGACGACGTGGCTCCTGCCGCGGTGCAAGGCCGTCGCGAGCGTCTTAGGCTGCATCTGTGTGCACCCGCACCCCGCTTGCTGCTTATCGGCGAGGCACCCGGCTATCAAGGGACACGCGTTACCGGTTGCCCGTTCACCTCCGAAGCCCTGCTGCTGGAACAAGGCGTGCCACGCATCGGCAAAGTGAGCGACCGACTGACGTCGCGGCGGCTTCCCTGGCGCGAGCCGTCGTCCACCATCGTGTGGCGTGCACTGCGCGAAGAAGGACTGGCCGACTGCACGATCCTGTGGGGCGCTTTTCCCTGGCACCCTTACGGCCCTACGTCCTTGTCCAACCGCGCACCGAACGAAACCGAGAAGGCCATCGGCATGGTCTTGCTGCGCACGCTTGTTTGCGCGTTGCCGACGGTCACTGTGGTTGCAGTTGGCAATGTAGCCGCCGATTCGCTCCAAAAGCTGGGCATGAAGGCAGACAAGATCCGTCATCCATCCAATGGTGGCGCGAGGGCCTTTCGGGCCGGACTTGCCTTGCTGGCAAAGCAATGCTGATCACAGCGCAGAGACCTTGCCTGCCGCGGAGATCTCCAACAAGGACGTCAACAAGCCGGCCCTGGCCAATCCGGATCTACGCCTTCATCGCCTCGATCAGCGCTCTCAGCCCAGCCGACTGATGTTTGCGGCTTGGAAAATAGAGGAAGAGATGCTCCTGCGTCGTGCACCAGTCCTCCAGGCAATAGCGAAGGCGGCCATCGGCAATATAGGGGACGGCGCGATCCTCCCATACATAGGCGAGCCCCACGCCTTGTGCCGCCGCCTCGACCATCAGCTCCTGGCTGTCCAGGGTGAGCGACCCATCGACGTCCACCTGGATGGCTTCGCCATCTTTGGCCAATTCCCAGCCAAAGATGGCGCCGCTGGGAAAGGCGTACCGAATGCAGTCGTGCACTTTGAGATCTTGCGGAGTGCGCGGCGCTGGCTTTCTCGCCAAGTAGCTAGGCGCTCCCACCACGGTAAAGCGGAAGCTCGGCTTGATGCGAACCGCGATCATGTCCTGCGACAAACGTTCGCCCGGACGAATACCGGCGTCGAAGCCGCCCTCAACGATATCCACCAGCGAATCCGTGGCGACGACTTCGAGCTTCAGCCCGGGATTGCTGGCGAGCAAAGCCGGCACCACCTCCCGAAGTAGGTAGGGCGCGAGTGAGTTGGGTACGTTCAAGCGGATCGTGCCGAACGGCGTGGCGCGAAACGAATTCAACGCGTCGACGGCCGCGCGCATATCCGTCAAGGCCGGCTCGAGCCGGGAGAACAGCATCTCCCCCGCATCAGTCAGCGAGACGCTGCGTGTCGTGCGATGAAACAGGCGTATCCCCACGCGCGTCTCGAGATTGCGTATCGAGTGGCTGATGGCGGAAGCCGAGGTGCCGCGCTCGGTGGCGGCCTGGCGAAAACTCCGATGCCTGGCCACGGCCGCAAAGACGGCGAGTTCGCTAAGTTCGGTGGTTTCCATTAGTGAACCTCATTCATCACCGTAGGAAATATTGCTTACTTTAACGCAGCAGTTCAAGTCACCAGAATGGCGACCAAGGACAGCAGTCCAGCTCCGTCCTTCAACCCCAAACCTTTGATTCTGGAGATGAACATGAACGCACATGTCGCAGTCAAAACGCTCGCGGGCAAGGTCGCCATGGTGACCGGCGCCAGCTCCGGCATCGGCCGCGCCGCCGCCCTCGAACTGGCACGCCGCGGGGCCAAGGTGGTGGTCAGCGCCCGCAGGAAGCCGGAAATCGACGCCCTCGCCGACGAGATCAAGCGCGAAGGGAACGAAGCCACCGCGGTGGTCGCCGATATCAATGTGGAGCAGGACGTGATCGACCTGGTGGCCGCGACCATCCGCACCTACGGCCGCGTCGACATCGCCTTCAACAACGCCGGCACCGAAGGCGAGTTCAGTCCCTTCGTCGAGCAGTCCAACGCGGCCTACGACACCATCTTCAACGCCAACGTGCGCGGTGTGTTCTGGTCGATGAAGCACGAAGCGCAGGCCATGCTCGCGCAGGGCGGTGGCGTGATCATCAACAATGCATCGATGGGCGGCGTCATCGGTTTCGCCAACGCCGCGCTCTATATCGCCAGCAAGCATGCCGTGCTCGGCCTGACCAAGACCGCCTCGATCGAGCTGTTCAAGCAAGGCATCCGCGTCAATGCGGTGAACCCCGGCATCATCGACACGGCGTTTCAGGATCGCATCTGGCCGAGCGCCGAAGCGAAAGACGCCTTTGCCGCCTCGACCGTTCCCGGCCGTGCGGGCTCAGCGGCGGAAGTGGCGAACGTCGTCGCGTTCCTGGCATCCGATGATGCGTCGTTTGTGTCAGGGCACGGCCTGCTGGTCGATGGTGGTTACTCCATCGCTTGAACGCCACGACCACGGCATCGCGAGCAGCACCAATGGGTGCTGCTCGGCGCCCGCCGGAAGATCGTTCCTACCTCGCGTGAACGACTATCCGCTACGGTTCAGAGCCGCTCCATGCGCAGCCACGACGGATCGCCCTGCCAGGCGCGTTGAAACGCATCGCGCGCCGCAGCCGCTTCGCTTTTGTGTCCCAATGCTTCTTCGCTTTGGGCCAGCCCGTAGAGCGCCCAGCCGTTCTGCGGCGTCTGCTTCAGCGCTGCCTGGAATGCCCGGCTGGCTTCGTCATAGCGTCCGGCTCCAAACAATGCCGCGCCGAGCGACTGACTGACCGGGTAGTACCAGTACGCCGGCTCCTGATAGGGAATCTTGCGCTCAAGCGCGATCGCTTCCCGATAGTGATCGGCCGCTTCATCGAAGCGCCCTTGCGCGTGCGCAAACCGCCCTCGCGCGACGGCTTCGGCGAGTGACAGCAGGTCGGGCGCGGGCACCCCCTGTTCGATCATCGGCGCGAACGCATCGGACGTGCGCAGCGCGGAGAGCGCCGTCAGCTCGCGATCGAAGCCGGCGCGATCCTGTCGCTCGGCATGCGCCACCGCGCGCGCATAGAGACGCATGGCCTGCGCATACGGCAGACGCGCATCCGCCGGCAACATGGCGAGGATCGCCTCGGGCGGCGCGAACTGCGCCATCGCCAGATAAGGCGCGGCATCAATCGCCTGCACCCAGGCAATCCGCGCCGAAGTATCCGGATCGAGCACCGTGCGGAGGCGACGGGCCTCGCGGATCGCGGTATCCATGTCGCCCGTCATCTGGGCCGAGGTGACGATGAAATGGATGTTGTGCGGGTAATAGCCATAACGCACAAGGCTGTGATCGTCCGTTCGGCGAATCAGCGCTTCGTCGGATCGGGCCGCCGCGACGTTGACGCGGATGGCGTCGGCGTAGCGTCCGGTCAATGCATAGATATGCGCCGGCATGTGGACCAGGTGCCCAGCGCTTGGCGCAAGCGGTTGCGCCAGGCGATCCGCCGCGGCCTCGGCGCGGCGTGGGTCGGCGCTGTTCTCCATGAGATGGATGTAGAGATGAGCCGCCTGAAGGTTGTCCGGATGGCGGGCAAGCACCTTCTCGACCAAGGCGACGGCCTCGCCGCTGCGTCCTATCGGCGTGCGCTTGTCGACCTCCCAATAGTTCCAGGGACTGGTGTCCATCGCCGCTTCGGCAGCGAGCACGGCGACATCATCGTCGTTGGGAAATCGACGCGCGACTTCCAGCATCGCATCGGCATAGGCTGCGTCGAGTGCGCCGCGGTCGGCCTTTGCATCGCGCGAGTAGCGATGCGCAATCGCATCGATCAGCGCCCGCTCAAGCGGCGATGCTTGCCCACGCAACGCGAGCGCCCGATCCATCGCGGCCAGCGCCGTGTCGCGATCGCGATCGTCCATCGGCGCATTGATATTCGGACCCAACGCGAGCGCCTCACCCCACCAGCACACCGCGCAGCCCGGATCGAGACGCTGCGCCTCCCGAAACGAGCGCACCGCCCCCGCGTGATTGAAGCCGTAGGTGAGCAGCAAGCCTTGATTGAAATAGCGCCTGGCCTGCTCGCTCTGCGTCGTGATCGGCAGATGCGCTGCCGTGAGATCGGCAAACAGCGGCATCGGCGCCGAAGCCACGCCCACCGGCCCGGCAACCGCCGCGGCAAAGGCCAGATGACGCGTCAGGGACCACGTGGCCGCCCCGCTTCCACACATCGCTGTAACCAGAAGAGCGGGATCAAACGCCCGCGCCTCGGATGAGAATGACGTGACAGGCGTCGAACTGGTGAATGCGACACCAGCCCCGGCGAGTACCGCGAACTTCCACAGGTTGCGCATGGCCAAGGCTCCGCAGGGGAACATCGCCAGGCGAGGTTACTCTGTCTCGCGGTCGCGTAAATAGCCAGAAAGAGAGATCCGGTTACGCGCTAAAGAAACGGGGGACGTCGGATCAAGGTCGATTGCAGATGTCTCGGGCATCTGGCCGAGCACCGAGGCAGAGCATCCCACCTCTGTTTCTCGTTTCACCCTATTGATAGCTCATGGTGAACACCACCGCACTCTGCACATTGCCAGGCGTCGCTGTCCCAGTCCGGTAGTAGCGCCCATAGAACCGGAATGGCGAACGTACATTGGCCGAGAGGGATCCGAGCGCCGTGAACGTGTTCAAGGGTTGCGGGCTTGAGCCACTATTGACTAGTTGAACGCCCACGCCCGATGCCATGCCCGCCCCGCTCTGAATGCCGATCACGCCATTGTTTGTGTCGACCACGGCGATACCCGACGGAGCAGTAAACGAGATGGACGCACCGGCTGGCTGATCGCAAGTGACACCAATAGTAAAAGGCGTATCACCGGCCGTTACTGTCGTTTGCATGGATGCCACTGACACGGTGGGGAGATTTACCGTCTGCGGATAATCCACATTGCACGCAATGTTTTGAAACGTGATGTTGCCGGTGGGGTAGATCGAGCTGTTCCCCGTATTGATACTGCCCGCGTCGTTGTTCAGCACGATGTTCGTGTTGTAAACGCCGAAGGCGAACGCGCCGGTACCGGTAGGACCACCACTGATCTGCCCATTGTTGGGTATGGTTCCGCTTAGGCGGACCAACTCCAAGCTACCCGAGAATGAGTAGTAACCTCCGGGTTGAACCTTTGCGATTGACGACTGACAAGTCTGCCCTCCGGCGTTAGTGAGCAAGTTTCCCGAGCCATCGCGGACGCGGATGCCGATACCCGTCACGGCTGTCGTGTAAATACCGGGCTGAACCTCGGTCGAGCCGCCATCAAGCGAGCACATGACGATGGTGGATCCCACTTGAATGGTCAGGGGCGTTCCTTTGCCCAGGACGCATTGTCCCGAAATGGAAAACGTCTTGTAGGTGTTGGGAATGGTGTCACCCGGCTGAAGATTCGACGCTACTTTGATCGTAGGGGTGTAGAGAATCGGACCCGGCAGCCCGGAAGTCGCCGCACAATTGCTGAGTGCATGGGCCTGGCCGTGGAAGCCAAAGCCTAGGATCAGTAGCAGTATCAACTTGCTGATATGGAGATAGAGGGCTTTCATGGATGGTTACCTGATGGAAGGCAGATCGGATAGGAGCGCTTGCTCAAAGACAGGCAGCGTCTACGTTGGCAACAACCGCAGCGCTCTCACCCTTGCCACGCGCTTTCAGCTGATAGCTGAGGTGACACTGCTGGTTGGCCTGATCGCCCCAGCGCACAAGCAGCGTGCCGCCTTCTTCCGCGCCACGAATGAACATCTGGCCACCCTGCCCGACCGTGCCCACGTTCTGGCCTGTTGCGTCCAGCACGTCCGCACCGAACGGCAGCGCTTCGCCATCGGGCTGGGTCGCGCGAATCAGCACGGCGCGGCCAGATACAGTGCTGAACTTCAGCGGGATCACGGCGCCGGCGCGCGGCGCCGTCTGCAGACGCGTCGTTTCCAGTTCCACATCCGTGGAGGTACCTGACGGATCGAGCGTCACATCGTTCATTCGATAGGGACGCAGGCCTCCGATGACCGCATAGCCGCGACCGTCAACTTTGGTAGCACCGCTGGTGGCGCCCTGGGCGTCGAGGGCCTCGATGATGGCCATGGCACTGTTGCCATCCATATACGGTGCCAGTGTCACGCCGCCGGCGTGCACGACCATGCCGCCAGAGGCACTGAGCGAACCCTGCTGGTAGTGATCGCCATGCGAGTAACTGCCGCCGAGGTTGCCATCACTGCCCTGCCAGCCCAGGCTGCCGCTGACCGTAGTCTGCGCATTATCCTGGTCACTGTAGGTGGCGCTGGCGTTGTAGTTGTACTGGTGACGATCTCCGAAACCGCCATTGACACTGGCGCGATCGGTGGCGCCTGCGTAGTCGTCCTGCGTAGTGCTGAACGACAGGGTGGGACGATTGACGCGCGGCCCACCCAGCGGGATGGAGAGATTGAGGCCGTACTGGTTGTCGAAGTGGTTGCCGTTATAGATCGGTGACGACGAGTACGTTCGGCTGGCCGTGATGCCAAAGCTCACGTCACGCCAATGGTTGCTGTAGCCCACCTGGTAGGTGGTGGCGGCGGGCGCTCCGTCCCAGTAGGTCATGCGCGATCCGTTGAGGTATAGCGAACCCCTGTTACCACCAAAATCCTGATTGATGTTGGCCTGCAAGCGCTGCTTGGAGCGGTAGGGAGCGCCCACATCGATGTCGTGGGAGCGGTAGCTCGTCAGGCGATCCTGCGCCTGGACGGCCTCGTCCAACGAGAGGAAGTTGGTGTTGGAGTAGCGGTAGGTAGCCACCGCGAAGGTGGTGCCATACGTCGGCAACGTCTTGGCGTAGCTCAGGCGCGCGCTATACCCGGACAGCGACTGCCCCGCACCCTGGAACGCAGTGTGCGAATTGGTGATGTCGAAACCGAATGCACCCACTTCCGTGGTGACGGCGGCGCCGCCAAGATAGGCTTTGTAGAGGGATCGATACGTCGACTGCACGCCGCCGTACAAGGTCAGCCAGTTGGTGATGCCGCGCTGGTAGGTGCCTTCCACGAAGTACGGCTTGCCATTGACCAGCGACTCATCGCGAATCTGACCATCCGTGACGACCCAACGGCTGAGCCCCGGTCGCAGCGACATGGGCACGGCAGCATAGGGCACCGCGAATGTATGCGTGCCGCCATCAGCCTCGTAGACGGTGACCACCAGGTCACCGCCATAACCGGTGGCATACAGATCGTCGATCTTGAACGGCCCCGGCGCCACGGTGGTTTCGTACAGCAGGCTGCCGTTCTGGCGAATCTCAACGCGTGCCTGCGTGTTGGCCACGCCGCGAATGATCGGTGCATAGCCCTGCAGGGAGTCCGGCAACATGCGGTCGTCGCTATAGATGGTAACGCCACGAAACGCTGTGCTGTCGAACACGACACCCTGGGTGAAGGTATCACCCACGGTGAGCTGCGCCTTCCACGGCGTGATGTCGTGCGACGCAGTCGTGTTGATGTTGTGCCAATAGGTGCGACCGGTGTTCTGATCCCACTGCACAGTCTCCTGCGATCGCAGGCGCCAGCCGGCTACATTGAGACCCAGATTCAGGCCAAGGTAGGCGTTGGTATCGCCCGAATGCGTACCGTTGTTCCAGGCCGTGTAGCTGTTGTACTTGACCGGCGCAAAGCTGCCGTTGGTGGCCAACATGTACGTGCCGTTGGGACTGGGCGAATAGGTGCCATCCTGGTTTTGCTTGTAGTAGTTGCCGTTTTCAACGTTGACCGAGCCACCATCGGCGGCGATGGCTTGCCCGGAACCCAGGCCGTGCTCACCGTCGTAATGGGTGCTGGTTGAGTACGCATTGAAGCTGTAACCAAGCAGGAGCGCGGTTTCGCCACTGTCCCACAGCTGCGGATCCACGTAGCCACGCGCATGACTTAGCAACGCCACCTGCGGAATGGACACATTCAAATGCAGCGAACCCATGTCCATCTTGGCAAACGCATCCGGGCTGATATCGGACGCCTGGATGCATGCATTGGTCTTGTTGAACACCACCGGGTCGAGCTTGGCGGTATCCACACTCATGTGCAGAATGTCGTCGTAGCTAAAACACGGCTGGGCCATGTCGCTGCCTTCGACGGCGCGAAATGTCACATCCTGCGTGGCGAGGCGGACCTCGTTGACGTAAAGATCGACACGGTAGCGGCCAGGCATGACCGGGTTGCCCTTTTCGAAGCGTGACAGGTCCACGCTCTGGCTGTTGCCGGTAAACGCACCATTGAACTCGACCGAGCCGCCACTGGGTTCAATCGATGCGACCGGATCAACCGCCGCTGAAGCGCTCCATGCAAACGTGGGAAGAATGCCGAGCGCTGCCGCCACCAGCACCGCCAGATGCTTCTTCTTCAATCCACTGGCATTGGGGAAACGGGGAGACGGCATGTCGCAGCTACGTGTAGGCATGAATGATTTCCGACTGTGCTCGGTGGAGACATTGCCCACCGCATCAAAAAGCGCCGAAATTGGCCGCAAGCTCCCGCTACCCATGTGGCAAGGCATGGGCGATCTGAATGGGAACGTTCGTGGTGTTACGTGCCGCGCAAGAACAAGGTGGCAAAGCGCATCGCGCCAGGCCAGCGCGCCCGTCAGCGGGTGAAGGACACTTCGTGGGTATCGAATCCGCCGTAATCGTTGATGACTTCAACGGTCAACTTGCCGGCCGCCGCGGCGGCGTCTCCCTTGAGCGGGAACTTTTCGCTGGCCATCGGCGGGCACATGCCGCCCTTCGGCTCGAGATTCTTCTCCGGCGCCACGCCCTTGAAGTTCAGGGAGCCAAACGAGACGAAGTAAGGGGTTGGGTTGTTGCACTCGGCGACATAACCGTTGCCGTCTTTTTCCACACGCCAGTTGATCTTCTCGACGGCATCGAATGCGTTGCCCGAAAGGCCATTGGGACGGTAGAAGATCTTCATGCGTGAGCGAATGGCGAACTGGAGGTAGTTGCTCGTATCGCTCTCTTTAGCTTTCGGCTTGGTGGGTATTTCAAGCACGTTGAGCCAGAACACCGACTCGCGATCCTGCGGCAGGTTGGCTCCTGTGAACATGATGCGAAGCGTCTGCCCCTTGCCCGGATCAACACGCACCAAAGGCGGCGTGAGAATGAAGGGCGCCTTCGAGTTTTCAGGGCTGTCTTTGGGATTGCCTTCATCGACCCAGGACTGCAGCAGGACAGGCGCGCTGCTGTTGTTTTCCATGCTGATCGTGACTTCGCGTTGGCCGGCCGGATAGATGACACGCGTGCCATTGATCTGGATGCTTGCATTGGCGCTACCGGCACCTCCAACAACGAGGGCGAGCGCACAGGCCATACGAGCGAAAGTCTTCATGAAATTTCTCAAAGCAAGTACATGTGATGGAGCGTTGGGTTGGTGGGGCCGACCGAAGCCGGCCCCACCGGAGCACGATCTGTCAGCGATCGATCAGTTGTAGATCACCGAGTACATCACCGCGCTGGCAACGTTACCGGCGGTGGAAGCGCCACCGGTGGCAACGTAGCGCGCCACGTAGTTGATCGTGGCGGTGCCGCTGGCGATGGTGGCCTGCGGCGAACCGTTGCTGGTGTACATGTTGATCTGCGAACCGGCGGCGGTGGTCAGGCCCACTTCCACGTTGGTGGCTGCGCCCGTCGCGGTCGTGTTCTTCAGGTTGCCCGTGGCCGAGTCAACCATGGTGCTGGCATAGCCGGTCGGCGCCGCGGCGGAGTCGAAGTGCAGCGTGACCTTGGTGCCGTCGGTGCAACCGGTGCTGCCCGAACCACCAAAGGTCAGCGAGAACGGATGGTCACCGGCGGTCGCGCCTGCCGTCGACAGCGCGTCCGTGCTGACCGTGTCCAGGGGAACAGTGATGTTCTTGGCGGCGCCGTCCGTACCCGTACCGCCGCTGACGCTGCAGTTGGTGGCCGTGATCATGCCAGTGAAATTGATCTGGCCATCCGAGGCCGACGCCTGCATAGCAACGAGGCCAAAGGCGGCGGCCAGAACGGCGGAGAAAACAGTCTTCTTCATGGTTTTCCTTGGTTGAATGTCGTCTTTCCAGGGATCGGCTGGAATATTGGTACTGGCCTCGCGATCCGATGCCCCATTTGCAGGGTGAGGCGTACTGTCGGCGGGAACGGGGTTCCATTGGCCAACCCAGCCATCATCGCGACCTGTCATAGGCGTAAATATCGGAGGAATCCGACCGCCGCATCTTTTTGCTCTGCGCCCGGCTGTTCGCGCCTTCTCCACCGACTCGCATAGATTAGAAAAAGCGGGAGGGCGGCTCTGCCGCCAACAGGCGTGGAGGCCCTGGTTCGGGCGCAGCCTTGTCACCTGACAAGTGAATCCATTGCGACGCGGCCTTTCGCGTCGCTCATGGAGCGCTTCACGATGCAACGTTCACAAGATCAATCGCCGGCTTCGCGTTGAGTCGTTGGCCATGATTGCGCCTGAAGTTGGCGGCTCAGCCGGAGATGTCCGATGTCATCGCGCGCCATCAGCAAGCAGCATGGCGGCCTATGCTGTCGTCCGCGGAAAACCAACCATGAAAGGAAAATTCGACTATCTCATCGTGAGGTGCCATGAGCTTGGATGGGAGATCAAACAGCAAGGCAAGCGGATCGTCTCAGCCAGCAATGTTGTCGAGGCCATCGACATCGCTAATAGGCTCGCCGAGTACGAATCGGCAGTCCATCAAAGAATGTCTCGCGTGCTCATCGTGGATGAGCGCATCACACCGAAGACCGCCGACGGGTGACTATGTCACGCTCTTGGTCGGCGATAGTGGGCTGACTCGCGTCAATGGGGCGAAATACGCACGCATGACGCGCCGGCAGCCCGGCCCAAGCATGGCGTCGCGTCGCGCTAGACCAAGCCTGTGCTGCGGGCGTATTCGTAGAGGTCCTTATCGTTGGCAATGCCGAGCTTGCGCATGGCGTCGCGCTTCTGCTGGCTGATGGTCCGCACGGACTTGCCCGTGCGTTGAGCAATTTCAGTCACGCTGATTCCCTGGACAAACAGGCGCACGACCTCCGCCTCGCGGGCCGAAAGCGCCCGCGATCCCTCCGCACTGTGTTCGAGCAGTTGCTTTTTGGTGAACTCGCTCAGGTACATGCGGCCGGCCACGACGGCATTGATGGCGATCATCAGCTCCTTGGTGAGCGACGTCTTGTCCACCACGGCGCGCACACCACACGCGAGCATGCCCTGCACAAGGGCAGGATTGTTGAGCATGCTGAGGACAATGACCGGTAGCGAAGGATAGGACTCGTGGAGCGCGGACAGCATGTCCAAGCCGTCCTCCCCTTCCGCCTCGCCGACCATCGAGAAGTCAGTGATGAGAAGATCGCACGGCCCGGAGGCGAGGATGCTGAAGAGTTCCTTGCCGCTCCTGGCTTCGCCTACGATCTCAAACCGCGCGCTTTGCCCTGTAAGACCCAGGCGCAGACCCATCAAGATAACGGGATGATCATCGGCGATGACAATACGCATAAGCTGCCCCAGTATGACGCCGGCCGTCGCTGTGGAGATGCGCGCCGTGGCGTGAAAGATTCGTGATCGTCCGTGACCACGGGATTGTTGTTCAATGGCTCGGTCGGCCAGCAGAAGATCGCGAAGGCCGCCGACTTGGGTCGACGTTATCCTCGCGCGTTCGCAGAGCAACGCTTCGCCCGCCGCGCCTAGGGATCACCGATGAGTCGCTGAAGCACCGGCCGCTCCAGCGATCCTGACGACTGCGGGAATTCCCGACGATAGATTCGTCGCGCCGTCGCGGCGTCGCCGGCCACGTATTGGAGATAGCTGCCGGCAAACAAGGCCGCCTGCGTTCGCGCATCGCGGCGCTGGGGTGACCCGGCGAGGGTGGCCGCCTCTGCGGCGGAGAACACCGCTTCGACGCTACCTTGCCCCGCATAAAGATTGAGCACGGACTGCTGGAAGCTGTCGGCGGCGCGGAGCCCAACCGTGGCGCGCGCCAACTGTTCGCGGAGGCCATGGGCATCGCCTCGATAACTCCGCATAGTGATCCACAGCTGCCAAAGTTGTGCGTATCCGGCAATGCGGGGGTCCGTACTACCGCTCAGCGCCGCGAATGCTCGTCGAGCCTCGTCGAGGCGATCGAGTGATACAAGATTGATCGCGGAAAGTATCGCTGCCCCGGCTTCCCAAGGCGCTCCTGCCAGGAGCTCATGGCGGTTCCGGGCTTCCGCGGGCTGATCGGCGGCATCATCCACGAGTGCCTGCTCCTGCGACAGGCGCAACTCCTGCGTGGTGATGCCATATGCGCGATCCACATCAGCGCAACCGGAGACGATGCCGCTGGCCGGATGGACGGCAACCTCATGGCACGCAGAATCGCGGCGCGCTGTAACGTCGAGGCTCGCCCCATGTATTTCCATGTGCGAACCGATCAGTTCGCCGGCCATGGCCTGGTGTCTACCGTCGAGGCAGCCCGTGAACGCCACGACGGCGAGGGCTACCGCCATCGCGCTATGCGATAGGCTTCTGGTCGCTGGACGGCCTATGTGGCGAGAGGCCGAGATGGCTACATGGAGCAGCTGGACATGCATGGTCATTGCACAAGAGCGGACTGAGCGGTCGAACAGGAAGGGGCCGCCACGGCGAACGCCTGACTGGGCTGTGCCTGCCCAACCGCCATATCCTGGTTCGGCAGGCCCACTTGCCCTATCTCGAGGCCACGCCTTTTTTCATCGCTCTTGCAATAGGAATCGCCCGCCTTATTGAACGGGCGTTCGAAGACTGATGCGTTGCGGATGAATGAAGCAACCGCCTTCACTGCATGTGCTTAGTTTTTCCCATGCCGCTACCCGAAAGAATCGGATGAATCCTAGGCGGGCCCGTCGGGATGGCGGCGGATCGGACGAATCCTAAACCCTGTATCGCCCGCCAACCGCGAATGGATAATCTTTCGCGATTCGAGCGATCGGGGCCGGCAGAGCGCACAGGGTCGGATACAGACTTTCGTCCCACCGTAGGTGCCTTTCGCAATGGGCGAGGCGATGCCCCGCAGATTCGCTTCAACACCCCTTATTCACAAGACTGGCCGCTCAATGAACCTGATGGCAGAGGTGGGCTTTGGCCTTATCTCGAGGACACACGCATGAGCCATGCATACACGTCTGCATTGCGTGGCCAGACTCGGCGCGCAAATGCCAGTCGCTCCTGCCAAAGCGTGGCGCGGCTGCTGCAGAGACTGCTCTTTCTAGCCCTGGCGATGCTTGTAGGGACATCGGCACTGCTGAGCCCGGCGGCAGTGGCAGCATCGACTGCGCCATTCAGTGCCCAAGAACAGGCATGGATTCGCGCACACAACGTGGTGCAGGTTGGCATTTACGCTGGCGACCACATGCCCATCGAGGGATGGATTGGCGGCGAGCCCCAAGGCATCGGCGTTGACTACGCCAGGCTGCTGGCTAGCTACGCCGGACTGCGGCTCGAGTTTCACCCGTTTACCGACTGGTCCACGGCACTGGGCGATGGCACGCCAACTTCGACGTTCGATCTTTATGTCGGCCAAGGGCTTTGGGATGAGCTGGCGCCGCGCTTCTACTTTTTGAAGCCCCATATCACGGACACCGGCATTCTGGTTGTTCGGCAAGGCGAGCAGACTCTGCGCAGGGATAGCGCGCTGGAGGGTCGACGCATCGCCGTCGAGCGCCCCCTGCGGTTCGCCAATGTCGCTATCCACAAGTCCTATCCGAAGGCGGCCCTGGTATTCGCCAACGACGGATCCGAGGCGCTGGACATGGTGGCTCGCGGCGACGCCGATGCCTACATAGGCACCGGCGATCTGCGCACCCGCGCCCTGCTGCAACGCAGGCCGCGTGACGATCTTCAGGTGCTCGGACAGGCCATCCTTCCCACGTCCGGCGTCGCCGTCGCCATTCCACGAGATCGGGAGGTGCTTGCCCAGGTCCTCAGGAAGGCGGAAACGAACATCACGTCCGACGACCTGGCACAGCTGCATAAGCGCTGGGGCATGGACGCCACCGTCGACGTGCTTCCACCGCCCTTGAGTTCGTTGACGAAGGAACAGAACCAATGGCTACGCCAGCTGCCCGAGCTTCGCGTCGTCTACGAGACAGATCGCTATCCGTACAGCTTTGTCGACGACAAGGGAACCTTCGCCGGCATATCGGCCGACTACTTGCGGCTGGTTGCCGATAGTCTTGGACTGAAGTTCAAGCTTGTGCCCGCCGACGACTGGACCACGGTCAAGGCATTGGTCGCCAATCATCAAGTGGACATCATTGCCGCCGGCAGCGCGAATGATTTTCCTCGCGACGCCATGCTGTTCAGCCAACCCTATGAGACCTTCCCCGGGGTGATCGTCACACGCGTTGGCGGCCTGCCGATTACCGGCCCAGCCGACCTCTCCCAACGCGTGGTGGCCATACGCGAAGAGCAAAGCATGCTCTCGAGGGCGAGGGTGATATTGGGCGGGAGCACGCTTGTTCCTGTGGGAAGCAACGAAGCAGGGCTCGCCCTGGTGGCGAGCGGAAAGGCGGATGCCTATATCGGCACCCTGCCGGCCATCGATTCGCTGATTCGAAACCGCTACCCCGCGGAACTTCGCGTCGTCGGACCGGCCGATATCAATCTTGACCTTGCGATCGGCATGCTCCCGTCCAACGCGGCGCTGCTTCCGTACGTCAACCGTGAGTTGGCCATCCTCAGCTCTGCCCAGCGCCAGGCCATCCGTTCCCGTTGGCTGACGACCGACTATTACTACGGCGTGCCGTGGGCATGGGTCATCGCGGGGCTTGGTTCGGCGTGCCTGCTGTTCGGCATTGGTGCTTTTGCCTATGTGCGACTGCGTCGTGCATCGCGAGCGCAAGCGCTGGCGGAGAAGAAGTTAGGCGATGAGCTGAGCTTCCAGCAGGCCTTGCTTGAGACATTGCCCTATCCGGTCTTCGTCAAGGACGCTGAAGGCAGGTATCTGGCGGTCAATGCCGCCTACGAGAAGCTGCTGGGGGTCTTACGCGAGGACATTCTCGGCAAGACGCTGGCGCAAACAAAGCACCTCACGCAGCCCAATCCGCTGGACCTCCATGATGCCGATCTGCGGGTCATGGCGATGGGCAAGAGTGAGCGCAGCGAAATCCTTCTTCCGCCTCTGGCGCCGGATGAATCCATTCGCAGCACCATCTCGTGGCGCCGTCCGTTTGTCAGCGAGACGTCGCACGAGAGCCGCATGCTCGGCACCATCGTCGATGTCAGCGACATACGTAGTGCAGAAGCGCGCGCCAGGGCATCGGAACAGCGGTTGTCCGATATCACACAAGCGATGCCTGCCGTCGTCTTCCAGATTCAGGTCACCTCGCCCACCAGCCGTCACTTCACCTATATCGGCGGCGATTCGAAGTCTCTGCTCGATATGGCACCCGAGGAGATCATCGGCAACGAGCCCGAACTTGCCAGCCGGCTGCATCCGCACGATCTCCCGATGCTGTTCGATCGTGTCAACGCAGCGGCCATCGCGCTCGAACCCATGCCGCCGGTGGACTTTCGCATCCTGGTCCGGGGCGAGTGGAAGTGGTTGCGCACCGAGGGCGGGCATTCAAGGCGGCTGCCCGACGGCACCGCGGAATGGAGCGGCTATTGGATCGACACAACCGCCGCGCATCGACAGGCCGATGAGTTGATCCACGCGAAGGCTCAGGCCGAGAGCGCGGTGCTGGCGAAAGGCGCCTTTCTCGCATCCATGAGCCACGAAATCCGCACGCCGATGGCTGGCGTGCTCGGCCTGATAGAACTGATGGCCCGCACGAAACTCGATGCCGAGCAGGCCAACATGTTGGGCATGGCCCAGGATTCCGCCAGGCTGCTGCTGCAGATTCTTGACGACATCCTCGATTACTCTCGCATCGAAGCCGATCGCATCGAACTGGAGTCAGCGCCATTTGACATGCACCAGCTGATCGACAGCCTTGTTGGCGTGTGCTCGGCAGGAGCCGGGAAGAAGCACCTTCGGCTATACGCCGTCCACGATGCGCGCCTGGGCAGACTGTACAAAGGCGACGCGCTGCGCATGCGCCAGATCATCGCCAATCTATTAAGCAACGCACTCAAGTTTACCGAAGAGGGCAGCATTGTCTTTCGCGCGCAATGCCTGGTCGATTCGGATGGCCGGCATCGGCTGAAGTTCACCATCTCCGATACGGGCATCGGCATACCCGCCGCCAGTCTTGCGCGACTGTTCCAGCCCTTTATCCAGGCGGAGCAGTCGACGACTCGTCGGTTTGGCGGCACCGGCCTGGGCTTGTCGATCAGCCGGCGTCTAGCGGAGATGATGGGTGGCAAGCTTTGCCTGCACAGCATTGTGGGTCGTGGGACAGAAGCTGTCTTCGAAGTAGCCATGGACGTCGTTGAAGATTGGGAGCCGCCCTTGGGCCTGGCGGGGCGTACCGCGGCGCTGATCACGTCCGACCCCATGCTCCAGGAAGAGCTTGGCAACGCACTGTCGGCGTTTGGTTTCCACTGGAGCGTTCGGGAACCGTCCGCGAAATTTGACGACGATGAAGACGGTCCCGAACTCGTGTTCATGGACGCGCCGCTGGCTGCGAGCACGAACATTCCAGCCTCGTCGCGCATCGTGATGCTTGGGCGTCCTCATGACATGCAGGGTACGGAGGCTTCCATACTGAAGCTCGACCCCATCCTGTGGGCGCCGTTGCGTGACCTATGCCTTCAAGAGCTGGGTTTGATCGAGACGGCTGCCGAGCCCATCGCATCCGCTGCTGCAGGACATCCGGATATACACGTGCTGGTGGCGGAGGACCATTCGATCAACCAGGCGCTCATCAGTCGGCAGCTTGAGGCATTGGGCTATCGACACACCGTGGTCGGCGATGGCGCGGAGGCGCTGGCCGTGCTGGAAAGCGCGCACTATGACCTGCTGCTGGCCGATTGCCACATGCCGAGGATCGACGGTTTTGAAATGACGCGCCGCATTCGCCAGTCGGAACGCGCCGGCCAACATCTGCCCATCGTCGCACTTTCGGCGAGCGCTCTTCCGGAGCAGATTCAGGCCTGCCTGGATGCCGGCATGGACGATTTTCTGGCCAAGCCAGTCACGCTCCGCGATCTGGATGCAAAGATATCTTCGCTTACCCGATCGGGCGGCGATCAACCAGCGTCGACGATCATGGATGAAGTCGATGCGCAGGCAGCGCACCTGATCAGCTTTTACAAAGACCCCGTGCAACTCAAGGCGGTGCTGGATGAGCTGCTTTCCGTTTGCCGCAAGGACTCCGCCGAACTGAAGCACTTGATGTCTGGCGATGACGATGCGGCAAAGCGGCGCCTTCTTCACCATATCGAGGGCTCCTTGGGCGTTATTGGACTTGAGGACATGGCTTCGCAGCCGGCGTCCGATGCCAGCTTGCAGGAACGCGAGGCCTTCATCGCCAAACGCATCGAGCAGCTCGAGTTACTCATCCACAGGCTGAAAGCCGATCTGTCATCGGTAGCCCCGTAGCCACCCTCGGAATGATCCGATGTCTAAGCGTGGTTTGAATTTCTAGCATCTCCTGGCGATCAACCGCATGGAGAGCTCAATGAAGACGATGTTCGTACTCGCTGCCAGCATGGCGTTTGCAACGGCCAGTTGGGCACAGGCCAATCCGAAGGATGGCGATCATTCGCAGGCACTGGCCGGACCGTGCAGCGGCGCCGCCGAGCACTCGCAACGCCAGAACGACGATGCGCAGCGTGACGGCGCGGCAGTCATCCCTTGCAGTGCCGATGCCGGGGAAACCAGCACCGGCTCGCTGACCGCCGTCAGGGTCGGTGCGGGAGTGGCGGCCGCCGCGGTCGTCGCCGCAGCCATCAGCGGTGGCGACGATAGCCACGGAAAGCAAGACACGCCGCCGGGTACGGGCGGAACGACCGGCACCACGGGAACGACTGGAACGTCTGGCGCTGCCCACTGATTTAGCTTGTCACGCTCGAACGCCTGCAAGACATTGCGCCTCCCATAGCCGCTGACCTCAAGGTTCGACGCCGCCTTAACTTCCCTTACCGTAGGCTCTTGCGCCGGGGTGTTCGCGGGGGCGCTGCACGCATTGGGTCCCGCTGGGGTACGCAGCCGACAACGGCTGTCGCGAAGTGGATTCGTTTGGAGTGACCGGTTTTGTCTTGCTGACTTGGGCGGCAGGGTTTCCTGTTGCGCAAATCTGGGTCTGCCGGGATGCCGGTCCATGCCATCTGGCGCGGGAGATTGGGCAGGGAACACTGGGGAAGCCATCGACGAACGGTTTGGCAGACATGACCTGATGCGCGTCCCGCGGGGCGTGCGTGCGGGATGTTTGCGGTGCGCTCCGATGCCTGAGAGATCTGCCGTTCCGATGTGAGTCTTTCACGACGGAGGGACGGTCATGCCCAGCAAGACGCGACGCGGCGCCACCATCCAGCGCGACCTGGCCGAATTGGCCAACGATCCGCGATTTGTCGCAGGCTTTGATCGCGCGCAGCTGACGCGCATCGAACCCGTTGTGGGCGGTATCGCCGCCGTGGTGGATCTCGGCCAATCGGTGATCCGCTCCGATGATTTCCTGTCGATCAATTTCTCGTTGATCAACCTGGATGTGGTTGCGCCCGATGGACACGGTCCGGCCACGCTCAAGGCGAAACAGGGCAAGACTGGCTATATCGTGCTGCGCTTCGCGCCGCAGTCGATCTCCGAAGAGGTGTATTACCAGGCGCCCACCACCGGCATCAAGGACAAGGACCCGCAGTGCCCACCGACCTCGCCTCCGGCGAACACGGCCGGCGAGCCGCCGCGTTACCCGCCCATTCCTTCGCGCATCGCGAACGGCAGCCGCGCGGTGTTTCGTTACGACGCCAAACTGCTGGCCGATGCCGGCATGCCATCGGTGCCTTACACCTTGCAAGGCATACTCGACGCTTGCCTGCATCTACCCCTGAGCATCACCGCGAATGCGGCCCGTGCTCCCGTGCGGCGCATCGTGGTCGGTCCACTCACCGGCGTGCTGCAGAAACGACAACGTGCCGCCTTCGCCGCGCTCACACCGGGTCAACGCGCGCGCACGCTCGTCACGACGCTGCGTAATCTGCGCGTTGCGCAAAACAGCGGCGCGGAAGGCCTGCATCTGCTGCTGCGCCGCGCCGAACTGCGGGCCGATCAGCTCGCCATGCCCGCAGAACAAGCGGGCCCGGAAGTACTCGAACCAGGCAGGCCGGTGCCCGGCACCATTCGTCCCGCCACACATCAATCACTGCACAGCGCGTCGGCCATGGCGCTGTATGGCGTGGTCGGATCGGCGGGCCTGGAAATCACCAAAGTGCCGCCGTCCTGGTATTTGCGTCCGCCCATCCCCACCCTGCCCAGCGCCACGCAAACATCGCTGGAGCTGCCGTACCGGTTGATACTTTCACCCAACGAAACTGGTCGCTTCGTACATACGAGCGTCTCGCAGACCTTTACGCCGACAGGCTGCACGCCGCTCTGGCATACGCGGCTGGGCTACCTGGACAGCAAGACCGGTGTCGTCCAGGAAGGCCCGAACAGTGGCACGCAAGTGCGCGCTGTATGGGCACGCTTCGGGCCGCAATCGGTGCCGGCCACCTTTGATCCCGGTATTCCCAAGCTCGCCACCACGCCAGCACCGAATACCGTCCCGTTCCGCATGACGCTGGACGACCGCGATCGTTTCAACATCGTGCACGAGTCGAGCAACTTCCGTATTCCCGACGGCAACCAGGAACCCATCGAATGCAACCGGCTGATGTTGTCCGCACTCGGCGGCTGGCTGGATGCACGCGGCGCGTGGAAAGTGCCGGCCGGACTGTCGGTGGAAGAATGGGTGCATCAGGCCACGCAAGCGCGCGACCACTACGTGAAGGTGGTCTACAAGGGTTATCTGTGCCCCTTTGGCCATCAGGTCTCGCTGGTGAAGGTGAGCGAGCGCAAGTTCCATCACGACAGGCCCGGCAACCCGGCTTATCTGCGCCAGCGAACCTTCATCATTGTCCGCGAACCCGTGCACAGCTATCCCACGATGACGGTTCCATCGAGCGACGCCATCGCCGGCGACGCGGACTCCGGCTATACGCGCTACTTCCATCGCCAGTTTCCATTCAGCCAGATCCGCTGCCTCACGCACGTCACGCCCGATCTGCAGGATCCGACCGGCAAGCAGGTGGACGGCAAAGGCATGCAGATGTTCTGGCCTTGCGTCGATGCGGGCACGCCGTTCCCGTTTCGCTACGTGGGTACCGACCTGGATGGCAGGGACGTCGCGTTCGAGTTGCCAGGCATCTTCATCGACAACGCACTGGCCAATCCCTCGCCCTACGGCGATCGCAGCGACGCAGAAGCAAACTACGAAAAGGTCCAGAACGACTGGTACACCGACGCCAATAAGCCATGGCGCAAGGCGAGCACGCGCCGGCAACGTGTCTGCATGGCACCCAGCCAGAAGCCCGGCGACACAACCTGCGAACTGGACGAGATCGAGTTCGGCATGGAAGTGCGCCAGCTGCGCCACGATCCGGCGACGCGCAGCGGGCCGCTGACGTATCCCTCGATCCGGCAGGCCAGCGCCTTCATTCCATCGCTGACCTACCTCACCGGCGGCAAGACCGGCAGCGAGCTGAAGTGGAACAAACAGTACGCCGCACGTGCAAAGGATTTCGACAAGGGCGAAGTGTTTGCCGATATCGCCTCAGGCCCGGATTTGGACTTCACCAGCAAGGGCGATCGTTCCGGCGGTTTCGTGCAACCCAACCTGCGCCCGTCCGGCATTTCACGCCTGGCCGGTCCCATCACCGGCGATGTCGCCGGATTCAACAGCGGCGCCTTCGACGGCTCGCAAGCCTTCAGCGCGATCGTCAACCCCGTGCTGTTCGGCTGCATTCCGCTGGGCGAGTTGCTCAACCTGGTGAACATCGATACGGATGGCATCGACAGGCTGCCGAAGTTCGTCTCCGAAGCGGCTGACGCGCTGCAAGACTTCATCGGTGCCCTGGGCAACACCAACGACCTGCTCGGTCAACTTGAATCGATGGCCGCAAAGGCTGCGCAGTCGGCGCTGGAACAGGCGATCAATCTGGCCTTCGAGCAGATCAAGCCGCAGATCCAGGCGCTCGATGCCACCACCGCCGCGCTCGCCAGCAAGCTCGACCAGGCCGTGGACGTGGGCAAGGACCTGATCGATGCGATCAAGGCGGCCGATGCGTTCAAGCCACCAGCGAGCGGACTCACCACCGCGCTGAACAACATGCAGGGCGAGCTGGGCACTTTGCTGGCGGCCGTGAACCTGCGCATCACGCAACTGCCTGGCAGCGGACTTTCCACCGCCGTGCAGAACGTCGTGCAGCAACAGCTCGTGCCGATCCGCACGCGCATTGCGCAAATCCAGGCCTTCGTCGATGACATCAGGCGCATTCCGGCCATGGTGGCTCCGGCCGAAGCGCTGTTCAACGCGGTATCCGAGCTGCTGGTTCCGCCCGAGCAATTGGCGGACCTGCTCAAGAACGAAGCCGATGTGCAGGCCAAGATCCAGGCCGTGGGCAACGCGCTGACGGACTTCCAGGCGGCCTTCGACAAGATCAATCTGTTTGCCGGCGGCGTGCGCGGCACCGTGGACAAGATTGCCGCCACACTGCGCGCCATCACCGACAAGGCGGCGGACATCGCGAGCTTGCTGTCCTCGCTGCTCGGCGACGAGATCACCGTGCATTTTGACTGGCACCCCACCATCAAGCCCTGGCCCGATCCGTCCAACTCGCTGTACGGCGCGCTGGGCACGCTGTTCCAGCCGCACGATGTGGATGCCTTCATCGTCTCGGTCGAAGCCAAGGTGAAGAAGAGCACGGGCGAGGCCAGCGTGAAGGTGCTGTGCGGCTTGCGCGCTTTCGACCTGATCCTGCTGGGCGAGAAGCTGGGTTTCATGAAGCTCGCGTTCGAGAAGATCGAGTTTCGTGCCGACTCCTCGGCCAAGATGGACGTGGACGTGAAGTTCGACGGCATCCACTTCATCGGGCCATTGAAGTTCGTAGAAACACTGAAGGACCTGATCCCGCTGGATGGCTTTTCCGATCCACCTTCGCTGGATATCTCCGAGAAAGGCATCGACGCGAGCTTCTCGATGGCCTTGCCGAACCTGGCCGTCGGCGTGCTCAACCTGAGCAATCTGAGTCTCGGCGCGGGTTTCACCGTGCCTTTCATCGGCCAGCCGCTGTCGGTGCGCTTCAACTTCTGCACGCGCGATCAACCGTTCTGCCTGACCGTATCGATGTTCGGCGGCGGCGGTTTCTTCGGCATCACCATCGATCCGCACGGCGTGCAGTTGATGGAGGCGGCGTTTGAGTTTGGCGCCGCCATCGCGGTGGACTTCGGCGTGGCATCTGGCGGCGTGCACGTGATGGCCGGCATCTACTTCCGCATGGAAAAGGACGCCTGCCAGCTGACCGGCTACTTCCGCCTGGGCGGCAACGTGAGCGTGCTCGGCATCGTCTCGGTGTCGATCGAGCTTTACCTCGCACTGAGCTACGACAGCGGTACCGGCAAGGCCAAGGGCGAAGCCACGCTCACGATCTCGGTGAGCCTGTTCATGTTCTCGGTCAGCGCGTCGATCCACTGCGAGCGCAGCTTCGCCGGTTCCAACGGCGATCCCTCGTTTGCCGCACTGATGGGACCGGATGCCGGGCCCGTCACCGACGACACGCCATACCCCTGGCGCGACTACGTCAACGCTTTCGCCTGAGCGAAAGGAACCACGCTCGCAAGGAGACGATCATGGCGGAGAAACTGGTCTGGACCGTGTTGCCCTATGGCTTTGACAGCCATGGCCAACTGCGCGTCTCCATCGTGCTTTCACCCAGGCTCACGCCGGACCCGGACAGCGGCAATGCGCAGGCGCTGCTGTCGGGCTATCCGGATTTCCTCGACTGGCCAAAGACGCTGGCGCAGATCGCTTTCAAATTGAAGACGGATAGCACCACCTTCGATCTCAAACTCGACGAAGCCGCCAAGAGCGTCATCTGGAAGAAACTGTTCACGCCGGACATGAGCGTGGCGCCGTTCGTATACACGGACATGAGCCAGCACAACCTCAACTCCTTTCCGGTGCGCCATGTGGTGCGTTTCCTGAAGGATCACTATGGCGACCTCGCTGCGCAGCAGGGACTGGATCGCCCTGCCCTGTTTCCCATCGGCGGCAGTCCGTTCAAGCCGATGATCACGCAGGCGGCCGGCGGCGAACGTTGGGGCCGGCGCAAGTACGACAACCGCCGACCCAACGGCATCGGCGATCTGCTGGTGAACAGCGATATCGATCGACGCGTGCGCGGAGAGTACTTCGGCAAGCAAAGCAAATATGTGCCCGAACAAATCGTCGGCATCGACGGCCGCCCCACCGCCAACAAAAAGCACACACCGACCCGCGCGCTGCCGGCTGATCTGCCCCCAGGCCTCAAGAACCTGTTCGGCAAGAGCACGCCGGCTTACGCGCTCTACCAGGCGAACCGGTTCTATTCACGGGTAGACACGCCGCCGTCCTACGCGCCCTACCCCGATCCCACTGCAACAAAGCAACCCCTGCCGACGCCGAAGTACGACTTCCACAAGGTGGTGGGCTCGTTCGGCGATGCACCGGCGATGATGCGCACGCTCGGCCTGGTGATCGATGCCTCCGTGGTCGGCGCAGAACAACTCATCGAACAGGGGCGGGCCAACGCCGCCGGCATCACTGGCACCATGCAACTCGAGGTCAAGCACCGCGGACACAGCACCGCCGAAGACTCCACACCGCGCACGGCCTGGCACCTCACCGGCAGGCGCTTCATCGTGCGCAGCCGCACGGCCACCGATGTCACCGATGGCTTTCTGGCGCTGGCCGGCGCGATGGAAGTGGCGCGCTCGGATGATGCCAAAGCCGCTGACGACAAGTCGCCCTTCAGCCTGGTCCAGGTCGACGCCGACGGTTCAGCGATCAAGACGGTCAACTTCGTCAACAGCACGCTCACCCACCTGCAGAACACACCCGACGCGGACGACGACGACGCGCTCGGCAAACCGGCCGGTATCGCCTACACCACCAACAACAACCAGGAAGCCACGCCCGCGCTGCGCTCGGCCGGCATCACCGTGACGCGCCACAACCGCGCCACCGACCTGGCCGCGGATCTCGCCGCGCATTCGCTCAAGAACGATGCACTGGACGACGCCAGCCAGTCCTCGAACGTGCTGCTCTACGCCGAAGATGTGCTGCGCGGCTTCCGCGTGGACGTGCGCGAAAAGCGCACCAACCAGTGGCGCTCGCTATGCGCCCGCATCGCCAACTATCGCGCCACCGATGACCAATCGCCGCTGATCGATGACGTGCACGACGAAGGCTGCGTGCAGGGTCCATCGACCACCACCCAAGCCGCGCCCGATGACGTCGACAACAACAAGGACACCCAGGATCACTACCTGCACGAGGCGCTGTTCAAATGGGCCGGCTGGAGTCTGGTGGCCGAACGCCCCGGCAAGCGCATCGTGCCGGTCAACGAACACGGTCTGATCCAGGAAGAAACCGTGCAGGCGCAAAGCGATGCCGATGCCGCCGACGGGGCGTCGCCCATGTTGACGCGAACCCATTGGCAACCTGGCACGCTGCCGCGCCTTCGCTTTGGCGAAACCTATCGGCTGCGCGCACGCACGGTCGACCTCGCCGGCAACAGCCTGAAGCTCACCGACAAGTCGATCGCCGACCTGGAGCAGGCCAGCGACGAAATCACCTATCGCCGCCTGGAACCGGTGGACCCACCCGTACTCTCGCTGCACGGTCGCGTATCGGAAGGCGAGTCACTGGAGCGCGCTGTGATCCGCTCCGATGTGGTGGCGACGGATGCCGGCTTCCAGAGCCTGTCCACCAGCGAATACATCGCGCAAGGTCCCTATGCGCTCAACGATCCGCTGGTCAGCGGCTTCGCCTATGTCGACGTGAATCTGCGCCACGTGGTACCGCCCAAAACCTCGCAGACGCTGGCCGAGCAGCACGGTTGCTTCGACGACGCCTTCGATGCGCCGGTCGGCCCCGGCAAGAACGCCGCCATCCACCAGGCCTTCGAGCTGATCGCCAAGCGCGAAGCCGGCACCCTGTATGACGGCGGCGCGGCGGTGAAAATCATCACGCCCGCCATCGATGGGGCATCCAAAGAACAGGCACTGACGCAGTCGCCTCCGGAAGGTTTCCGACTGCAGCCGGGCGAGTATCTGGTGCACACGGAGGACCGCCTCGCAACACCTTACCTGCCCGACCCCGCGGCAGCGGCCGTGGTGTTGCGCGGCGTGCCGGGCATCGTCGCGCCGGTGGTGATCGACGCCGCCGACAACGTCCACGCCGATTACATTCCACTCACCCAGGAACTGGTGCTCTACGTACCCTTGAAAGGCACGTGGCCGGAAGTCGATGGATTTCGCATGGCCATTGTCGAACTGGCGGAACAGATCGACGCGGTGCCATGCACGGACACGGTCGATGTGGCGCACGCCGTTCCCACCTGGGACAGCGCCAAACGCACGCTGACGATCTTCCTGCGCAAGGGCGAGATTGCGCCGGTGCGCTATTCAACAGGCATCCGCGTCGACCATATCCTCAAGATGGGTTTGCCCGCCTGGACCAGCACGCCGCTGGGCGGTGTGTGGGCGGCCATCCTCGGCATCTGCGGCGCCAACTGGACGATGACGCCCGACCGCACGCTCACCCTCGTGCACGCCACCCAGCATCCCGTGTGTGAGCCGACCTTCCTCACCATCAACGGCCATCGCGACAACGGCGCCACCTGGATCGACTTCCAGCGCGAAACGTTTGTGCGCTATCACGCGCGCAGCACCGGTCAGCTCGAAGTGATGGCCGACTGGATGGAATGGATCGACGACGTGGCCTCCGGCAAGCCGCCCTACCGCAAGCATGTCACTGCGCGGCTCAAGCCCGTGCGCATCGAACAACCAGGCATCGCGGCCAGCGAGCCTACCAAGTCGGACTATGGCTTCCTCGGCCCCGTGCCCGACAGCGACACGGTCCGCCCGCATGTGCGCCACGATTTCGGCGACCAGAAGTTCCGCTTCGTACGCTACAGCCTGCTGGCGACCACGCGCTTTCGGGAATACCTGCCGCCATCGATCACGGCGGACCCGGCCCAGGTGACGCGACAAGGCCAACCCTGGTTGCAACATGCACTCGCGTTGCCGGCGAACTACTACGACGACGCCGTCGAAGCCACCGACATCGCATGCGGCGCACCGCTGCTCCAATCGAACGTTGCACCGCAGGGCTATATCGTTCCCGCCTCGGGCCGCCCGCAACCGCCGCACCTGGTCTACATCATGCCCACGCAACACTGGTCCGACTCGGAGGTCGGCGGCGTGCATCGCGTGGTACGCGACGGCGGCACCTTGCGCATCTACCTGGAGCGCCCCTGGTTCACCTCCGGCGACGGCGAGCTGCTGGGCGTTGTGGTGATCTCCGGCAGTGATCCCAGGACACTGGCCAAACTGACCGACCCGGGCGACGCCTTCGTCAGCCAATGGGGACAGGATCCGTTGTTCGACTCCACGCTGCCGCGCGGCACGCTCACCGCCTCCGCATTCCCCAACGCCGTCTACACGCAAACCGAGTTCCTGCCCGAAGCCAATCAGGACATGCTGATCGCGGGCCATCGTGTCTACTTCGATGCGGATCGCAACGAGTGGTTTGCCGATGTGCGCATCGACGCCGGCGACAGCTACATGCCCTTCGTTCGACTGTGCCTCGTGCGCTATCAGCCGTATGCCAGCTACGACACGCGCCTGTCGACCGTCGTGGTCGCGCCCTATGCGCAACTCCTGCCGCGCCGTCGCATCGACCTATCGAAAGCGCGCGATGCGTATACGTTCAAGGTCTATGGCCCGGAGCCCACGCAAGGCGCGGGCTCCACCGCCGCCATGTATCCAGGCGTGTCGTCCATCCTGACCGAGTACTTCGGCCCCGGACCCGGCCACAACCGCATCGAAGTCGTGCTGCAATGGCAGAACACGACCTTCGACACCGACCTCGATTGGTACGACGTCCCCAACCAGACCCACCCCAGCGGCGACGCCACCCCGCAACAAGCCGTACTCGGCCTGCTCGACCAGATCGGCGCCACCATGCTGACGGGCTTCGCTCAAGTGGAACCAGTTTCAACGACCGCACCCGCGCTGACCCGGGAGGCGGCGACCGCCAACGTTTCGCAAGCCGCAAAGATCACCCACCTCACCCCAGACCTGATCGCACAACTGGTCTCGCTGGACACCTGTGTCTGGGTAGGTCGTATCAGCATCCCCGCCAACCTGCAGGGCAAGCGCCTGCGCCTGATGCTGCGCGAATACGAACGGCATCTATCGGACCAGGAAGTTGTTGTGCAGCCGTTTTCGCATCATCAGCCTAAGGTGGTTGAGCGGCTGGTCTTTGCGAGGGAGTTTCCGTTGGGGCCTGCCATCACGTGACCTCACGTTGCATCGCGGGGTGGCGAGAAGGCAGTAAAAGGCAGGCCAATGCCGGGGTCAGAGTGGACTTTCCACGAAAGCTGGAAGGAAAGTGCACTCTGACCCAAGTTTTCCGACCGCAGTTTTCCTAACTTCTAGCCAAAGATCGGCGCGACCGATTGAATTCGGATGACTCCAATCTCGCTGCAGGTTTGTTCACTGCACGCATCGGAGAAAGTGTCAGAGACAATAGCGGAGAAAATCCCTGGCTGCGCCCGTGGACTATTCCGGTGGATAATTTTCCTGCACTGGAATGGCTGATTTCCTTACCGGCGGCTGCCGATAACCAGTTCGTACTCGTCACTGCTCTTCTGCTCAACGTGCTGTCCTGAGACAGGAACCGAGTAGACGGCCTGATCGACTCCGCTGGCCCTTGAGTACCCGTTTGCTCGGAGCCACTGCAATACTTCAGTCGCGAACTGCATCGACTCGGAATCTCCGAGTACGGAAGTAACGGACACTTTCGCGCTGGTAGGTATGTGCAGCCGGATCTCTTGCCCCACCTGATCCGTCATGTGCCTGATAGAAGGTTCAATCGTTACGTTCTGAGCAGTGATTCCACCAGACTGGTTGTAGCTCACAACTGAGCTCTGCACTCCAGCCGGCGCGGGAGCATCTGTCTTGAGGAGTGAAAGCGTTCCGGTCAAGGCGCTCACAACTCCAGCAACTCCTACGACCCACCAAAAGACTGACTTCGCGCCGATCGTTCTTCCACTGCTTTTCGTCTGCATATCTGCCTGGCCTCATGAATTGAATTTCCATGCAGGGGGCCTTGCTTGTTTGCAGGGCGCGACGTCGCGGCTAAAACAGCCGACCCGAGGAATGCGTGGAGAATCTGCGCCTGTATCGGCCGTCCATTCGAAATCTTTGCACGACTCTGGAGGCCTTATTCGAGGTACCCAAAACGGCAACGCATACATCTGACCATAGCCTGAGACGGTCGCGTGCGCTCGCCTCCATCATCAGAAATTGCTCTGCAGAAACACGAGGCGCCCGATATGCGACGGGCCCCACAAAAGCATGCTTTGTCTTATTTGTGGCATCGCAAAAACATACGCGTATATCGCAAGATGCCGTGGGCTCACTCCCCTACCCCAGCCCATCAATACAAGTAGAGCCACATACCGGCCGATAGCGCCGACGGGCTTCTATTCCTCTGAATATTTCAATATGGGCGTTAGGTCACTAATGAAGACCCGTTCCCACCGAGAGCAGGACACCGAGGCCATGGACAGGCTGCTCCTTAAGCGCATCGCCGATGGCGATCGAGACGCGCTGGCGACGCTCTATTACAACTATCACGAGAGACTTTGTGAGTTTCTCTATCGCCTGACCCGACATGCAGAAATCATCGATGAGGTGATCAATGAATGCTTCTGGGTCGTCTGGCAAAAGGCATCGGAGTTTCGACAGGCGTCCCCTGTCTCCATCTCGATCTTGGGCATCGCCTATCGCGCAGGGCTGAAGGCGCTACACCGACGTGGCGCTGAACTTATCGATGGCGATTGCTTCACTCAAGATCTGACGCCCGCGCCCAACGCCGGGAAGCATTGCCAGTTGAGGGATCGGATCACTCATGGCCTGGCCCGCCTCACCGCCGACCAGCGTCTGGTATTTGAGCTGGTGTACGGCGCAGGTCATAGCTTGGACGACATAGCCACGATCACTGGCATACCTTTGTGCACCGTAAAGGCGCGCTTGCTCCAAGCCAAAGCCAGCTTGCGCCACGTGCTGCCCTTCCTGGCCGGTGACTGAAACAATGGAAACGGGGGTCAGAGTGGACTTTCCACTGATGCACGGGCCGGAGGCAGTTAAATCGCGATAACTACCACGTTCCGTAGGATGACGCAGCACTGACGCAGGGTCCTCATAGCCCCAACGGCAAGCGTGGCAAATCCCTACCTGCAACCGATGCCGAGCGGCATTAGGGAGCGACGCTCCAGCGCCGATACCTAAGACGAGGAAGCCTTTCATTCAAGGATGCCCCGCCTAGCGACGGGTTCGTCAAGGACACCTGGAGAGACCCATGCACATCCCGCCGATCAGGACGCCATCGCCCCGTTCCAACGGAGCCAAGTTGCAACGCCGGTATTCCAACGACAACGGCTACGTCGACAATCCCATCGAGAACAGCTCCACTCAAGCTGCCCTGGCGACTGCCTCCGACAAGGTCAAGCATGCGCTCAAGGGCGTCGACCTTACCCATATCCGTCCCACCCAACTCGCCAAACTCGCGTCAACGCTGTTTGCCGAAGGGCAGATCTCCTGCATTTCGCTCGGGACGATGATGGTGCAGCAGGTGGACGGCGATGCGCCCATCAACGTACTGCAGGTGTTTCAGCGGCAGCGTGCCGCGCTGCAATCGATGAAGGGCCTGTCGTTCTTCAAGGAAAGCAACGCCGGCTATGCCGAGGTGGAAGCCACCACCAGTAAGCTGGCCGATTTCATCCGAGCCCTCACATCGTCGGCAGGCGTCGATGTGAGGGCCTGAGCACTACTTCAGCTCCCCAAACCGATACGTCGCCTGCAAGTAATACGCCCTCCCATAAACGCTGTAATTACTCGAGTTATACGGCGCCCCCGACGTACCGGGATAACTGCCATCACGTGGAGGCATTACGTTGAACAGGTTGTTCACCTGCATCGAGAGCAGCAGGCTGGGCATCGGTTGATACGACACGCTTGCGTTGTAGCGGATCCATGGGGCCAGCGTGCCTGCACCGGGATACGCATAGCCATTGTTGGCAGCGAGGTAGTTGGGGGTCTTGCCGTAGCGATTGGCATAGAGGGTCGCTGACCATTTTCCGCGATGCCAGTTGGCCGAGGCGTTGGTGCGTGTCTTGAAATCGGTGCTCCACGTGGGGTCGCGCAGACGGTCGACCATCGGATCGCCGGCGTACGGCTGATAGTCGTGTTTGAGCATGTCGGTGTAGGTCGCGGTGAAGCTCATGTCGCCATAACGCCCTATACCGAAGCCATAGCGGAAATCCGCGACCAGTGCATTGATGACACGGCGTGAGACATTGACCTTGGTGCGATAGATCGAGGTGATATCACCGATGGTGCCGTCGTTGGCAACGCCGGTACTGCGGGTGATCTGCGCCAAGGCGGTACGGCAGGACGGCGTATTGATGTCCCGTTCGCCAAGCCGGCACAGCATCTCGTCGTTGAGCAGCGAGTCCACGCTCTGATTCTGCACTTCGCCTCGCACGTTCCAGTGCAGGTAGTCGACGCTGGCCGCCATGCGAGGCACGGGCGACCACACCACGCCGTAGCTCCAGGCGTTCGCTTCGATCGGCTTGAGCGCCGGGTTGCCCGACTGCTGACCGAAGTACTGCACGTTGCCGTAGCGGGCCGGGCACTGGTCGATCTTGGGGCCCCGATAACCGAGCGCGGCGCAATTGTAGTAATCCGTTGCGCTGCTGTAGTAGCCGCTCAAGCCCTGGAACTGATCGGACAGCGTCGGCGCCTTGAAGGCGGTGCCGACCTTGCCTCGCAACAGCAGCGTTTCGATCGGCCGATATTCCAGGCCGAGGTTCCAGGTGGCACTGGCCACCTGTTTGCCGGCCACCTTGTAGTTGTCATAGCGCGCCGACGCATCGACGGTCAGCTGACGCCACACCGGCGCGCGCAACTCCAGCGTGCCGGCGTAACGCGAGCGGTGGCCCGCACCCTGCACGGCCGTGGTGCCCCACACACCGCCATTCATCAGGCGCGCATCCGGTGTGTAATCCCACCCCTGGTTGCCGGCCTCCACCACCGCGGCGATACCCGCGTCGCCACCCGGCAAGGTGAACAGCGAGGCGTTGGTGAGCTGGCCGCGCGCCAGGTTGTCCCAGGTCTTGCTGCGGCTGCTGGTGTAGCCGGTGAAACTGCGGAAGTTGGCGACCGACATGGGCGTGTAGAACGCAGCGTAGTCGGGTGCGAAGCTTCGATAGCCACGGCCGCGCGGGTCGGGCCCCAGGTCGGGGCCCAGCACGTGCTTGGCGAAGTAGTCGTTGATCGGATCGGCCCAGCGCGCAAAGCCGCGCTGATTGAGCTGGTCGTCCGAATGTGTGAAGCCAAGGTCGTAATCCCACGCGCTGGAGCCCAGGCGCCCTTGTGCACCCAGCGTCAGCATGTACGCGTTCTCCACGGACTTGTTCATGATGGAGTCGTAGCCGCCCACGTCCTCCGGCGAAAACGCGCGCTGCATCTGCACGTAGTCGCGCAACTTCGTGTCGTAGAAGTAGCGGTACTTTGAGCTGCTACCCCACCACGTGTAATTGGACCCCGTCGCTGTGCTGGTCTCGTTGTAGTTGTAGAGCAGGTCGCCATACAACCGCACGTGTTCGCCCGCATCGTAGGTGGCGTGCGTATACAGCTGCGCGTTTTCGGTGGCGTTGGCGAGCGTGCGATAACCCGGTGAATAGAACGAGCCGCAGTAGCTGCCATTGGGCGAGCGCACGCGATAGCCGGTGGTGCCGGCAAACTGTTCGGTCACGCGACTGCAGGCGCTGGCGTCGACCTTTTCCACGTTGATGTAGCGCCCGGTGGTGCCGCTCACCAGCAGGTAATCGCCGCTGGCGATCGATGGGCCGGTGCCGTCGGTATTGCGGCGGCGGGTAAGCTCGCGCTGATAGCCCCAGATCGGATCGACGTTCTCGTATTGCACGCCGCCCATCAGGTTGAAGCGGCCACGCTGAAACCCGTCGCTGAAGCTCAGCCGCCGGCTGACGCCGCCACCCTCCTGATAGAAGCCGTAGCGCGCATCCAGCGCCGCGCCATCGACATGCTTCTTCAGCACCACGTTGATCACGCCGGCGATCGCATCCGATCCGTACAACGACGACTGCGCGCCCGGCAGGATCTCGATGCGATCGACCAGCTGCATCGGGATGCCGGACAAGTTGTTGAACACATCCCGCCCGTTGTACAGCGCGGGGAAATTGCCCATCGGCCGGCCGTCGATCAGGTATTTGGTGAAACCCGGCGGCATACCGAACAGGCTGAGTGTCTCCGCGCCCTGGGTGAACGAGGCGGAGCTCTGCGCACCCTGCACGCTGCCGGTGGCCACCGAGGATTGCTTCAACGCCTCGGCCACCGTGCCGAATCCGCGGGCCTGCAGCGACTCGCCGGAGATGATGATCAACGGCGCGGCGGTTTCGATCTCGACCTGGGGAATCAGCGAACCCGTCACCGTGATCGCTTCCAGCTTCTTGGTGGCGGGCTTCTGATCAGCGCCGGCCTGCTTGGTTTCCGTTTCCGCAGGGCGTCCGGATGCCTGCGGATCGGCAATGACGTCCGGCGACACGCTCGCTGCACACAGACCCAGCAAGGCGATGGCCAACGTGGAGCGGCGGCGATGACGCAGCGCGCCGCAACCCATCATGGGCGAAATTTCTACTTCGTGAGCCGACACACTTCGCACCGAGTGCGTAGCGGGCGGGCGCCATGCGAGCGACGGACACGTGCGTACCTGCTGACCTGGCCTAGCCATGATCGATTCCTTTTGTCGTGAGAGGGTGGTTGGCGGATCGCGTGAGCGGCCATCAAGGGCGGCTAACGGAAATCGGGAGGCGCCTCGGCGCCGGCCGTTGAGCGGCCGGCGGTGGTGATGCCTCGCGCCTCGCGCGCCAGGTCGTAGCGCGCCTGCAACACAAGCCAATAGAGCGCCGATGTATCCAGCGCGATGGCAAGCCGTATCGCGTGTCTTGCCGTGACGGATCGTTCGCCGGCAACGATCTCCTTGATCTGCGAGGCCGGGATGCCGATGCGGCGTGCGAGTTGCGAGGGGTTGAGCCCCTCCGTACGCATGTAGTCGTGCAGCAGCACGTCCCCGGGAGAGCGCAGGCGCGACGACGCATCCACGCCCAGGCGGGGCGTCAGATTGATCAGTTCCATGGACTTCCTTCCCCTGTCGGACACGCCCTTAGAACGGGCGCGCACTTACGGTCATTCGCGTCAGCGAATGCCTGGTAGGTACATCAGCGATCCCCAGGTGGCGACGCACCGCCATGCAGGCCGATGCGCCGCCGGGGGAGATCAATGCCCGGGTGGATAGCTCACGCGAGGCACGTGGCCGAACAGCCTGGCGTACTGCTGCAGGCATTGGATCGCGGTGCCGAGGCGAGTGGCTTCCGCCTCGGAAAGCGGCCATACCAACGATCTGGCGAGGAATCCGCGAGCCTGCGCCTTGCGCCATTGCTCACTGTCGTGATGCAGGCGAGTCAGCGTGAGCAACGCCAGGGCGATGTCCGCGCGAGTGCTCGGAGGGGAGGCTTCGGGCCACGCGACGCGTGCGGGAGGGAGGTCGTCGGGTGAGCCTGGGAGGGTGTCGTCAGCGGGAACTGACGGGCGAGCGCGTGACGTATGATCGCGGATAGCCATGATCAACTCTGAGGTAGTTGGAGATGGTTAGCGGGTCGTGGGTGTTGGCGCACTCACGGCTCGCGCTTCATGACTTGGGGTCATGGTCATTCGCGATGCGTTACAAGAAAATTCTGCTGCGCGGATGGCTAAACGAAACTAGCAATCGGCGATTGGGGCGTCTGTCGGGATTCGATGGGGTGGGTGTGCGCCTTGCGGGGTGTGGTGGGTACGCAAGCACTGGCCAGGCCATGTGTCAGCATCGTCCGGCAGGTTTAGCGGGTACTCGGCCTTGAATTGACACCACCACATCTGGTGGCTTGGCGATCGGATAAGAAATTTCTATCTACAGTCAATCCCAGGACGTCTTCTTTGAAATCCTCGCTAGTAGACGACCAATCAAATGTCTCACATTGGTCAATGACTAACTTTTCGACTAGGCGCTAACATGTAGTGCGCGTTCAACTGGACGCACGGGGGCGTTCAATGACTGACTACTTTTTGCAAAAATCTGTGTCTCTTGGCGACGAGTTGGCCGACCTACTGGGCAATAGCTGGCACTCTCCTCGGCAACTGGGGTGGCCGCCAGATGTCTTCGCCGTATGCGCCTATCTACTTGAGGTGAGTGGCGCATACATCAACATCATGAAAGCTTGGCCACCCAACGGAGACCCTGGAGCTTGGGAAGAGTTCATTGAAAAGAACGCCTCTGCTTGGCGCAGAAGCGCAAATGCGACGCTCGCCGCATACACAGATGAGACGCCATCGCCGCCTCAAGTTACGCCTGCGGCACAATCCAACATTCCGAGAGAAGTAAAAAAGCTTTGGCGCATTGTCTGGAGTTCGAGAAACGTCCCTGTCGAGCAAATATCTCTCGCCGAAAACTCCAAGTTGTGCGGAGCTCTCCTCACTCTCATAGCTCTGGCTGATGCCGCTTGCGTCGGATTCGGGCTCCCGCTAGATCGCGATGATCCCGAACTAGATTTCAGCTTCGAAGTGCAGAAGTTGCTCATTACGCACGGCACCTTTACTCCAAGGCTCCCCAGGACCCGGCTGTGTACATTGCCCAAGCAACACACACCGAGGCTCGGTATCACCATGCGGTCCCTTACGCATCATCTGGCCCTTTTTACTGGAGGTGAGGTTGCGCCCACATGGTCCGTTCAAGGTCTCGAACGGGAACCGCGGTTTAATTTGCTCGTCGTGCCTTGGCCGCCGGAAATTTTCCCCACGCAGTTTTCAGAAGCACCGGTGAATTATGTTCATTTTGGAGACCCCTTTAAGTGCTTCAACTACGAAGTGAAGGCGGCCGATGATCTGCTTAGCCGTACCTCCGACCATCAAGGATTTGAGGGCTACTTGCAGCAGATCTTCCTCGAAGCAAAGATGATCTGTGGAGATATCCAGGGAATAGTGTTCCCGGAGGCGGCGCTAACCCCGGGCGATTTTCAGACCGTAGAACGAGTATCAAGAAATCATGGCTGTTCTTGTGTGGTCGCAGGGGTTTCAGGCAGAGATGGTCAAGAGCCATTTAATCAAGTGTGGATGGCTTTCGGTTTGGATGAGGATCGAAGCGATCGAGTTGTCAAACAAGGGAAGCATCACCGCTGGCAACTGAATCGTTCCCAGATCGAGATGTATGGCCTCGGAGGTTCGCTCGATCCCAAATTCAAATGGTGGGAACACACCGGGATCGAAGGTCGATCAGTCAACTTTGTTGCAATTCACGACGAACTAACGATCTGCTGCCTGATCTGTGAAGATCTCGCACGGCAGGACCCAGTGGCGCAGTTGGTTCGGTCAGTAGGCCCCAATTTGGTCATCGCCCTTCTATCCGACGGCCCCCAAATCGCCCAACGTTGGCCTGCTCGCTACGCTACTGTGCTTGCGGATGATCCGGGCAGCTCTGTGTTGACCGTTACTAGTTTGGGAATGACACAGCTGGCCACCCCTCCCCCGGGCTCTAGTAGGTCTCGGGTTGTGGCGCTTTGGAAGGACGCAGAAAATGGGCTTAAGGAGATCACCTTGAATCCCAATGCGGTAGCGGTGGTGCTCAATTTATGGAACTACAGTGAGACGGAATACACGGCGGACGGCCGGAGCGATGGAGGGGTAAGCACTTATCCCTCCCTCGGCGGGTGCCATCAAATATTTCTTTAACACCCGCCTTGCGAAGAGGCTGGACGACCCCTATATTCAGGCTCGAGAGGTGAGTTATGACTATTGATAACAGAGCCCAACTGGAGTCCACACTTCTTGCGATCATTGCCCAAGCTCAGGCTCGAGGGCGGACACGTCAAGAAGTAGAGCGCTATGTTCGGCAGCTTCAGATGGAAAGCTCAAAAAGGCTAGTCGAGCAGCTCTTTGGAGGCCACGCGAATGCCAATGGCCTAAGGAAGTGGGCAAAGTCTTTGTAAGCCTCACTTCAATGGGACGCTATGCATTCATCTCACTGAAAGAGCGGCCTGATGGCCGCTTTTTTGTGTCCTGCGAACTAGCCCGAAGCCTCGGTCAGAGTGGAGTCAAACTGGGTAACCCGGGGTAGTCCAGAGTGCACTTTCCCTTGATCCTCAATTTGCGCACTATTGAAATCTGCACTCAGCCCCAGTTTTGCTGGTTTCGGCTGCTTCTAGTGCATTTCTCAGCGCATCACCGCAGGAAGACATTGCTCCGGTGATAGGCGAGATAGGTCGCCTGCTTCGGATGGAAGACTCCGCATCCGTTCGCACACGCTTCACTCAACCCAAGCCGATCCAAATCGGTGTGATCGAGCTTGCGCGATAGGAGCACGTCACCATCGTCTTCAAAGCTAATAAACCCTCGATCGAACAGCCGGTCGACATGCGGCGTGAGCAAGAGGCCGTTTGCGCCATCGAGTCGCTCGACCGAGTTCTCGCAGAGGCGCCACGGCTTGATATGACTCGCAATCAGCAGCCGTGGATTGCTCACTTTGGTGAGCCTGCACGAGGACTCGAAGTTGAAGATGCTCTGACGAAAAAGACCTTGCCCGTAGCGCGACTTGACCACCTGCTCTTTAGTCGTCGCATCCAAGCTCGGGTCATCCCGAATGATGGCCTGAATGGCATCGTCAATACGCGCGAGTGGCGCATCAATCTGGGATGCCTCCACCTCATAACCCGAGTCAGGCATACCCAGGGGCCCTATGAGGAACTCATAGACCTCGCGACCCACCTCGGCTAGGTAAGCCCCTTGGTTACCGTTGCCCGTGTTAGGTTGGATGGGCGAATACTTGTCTGGCAAGAGAGGACCAAGTTCTTTGATATGGTCCTTCGGCCGAACGGGCGCAGCTAGCGGCTCCCACAACACAGGCAGCAGCCAACCTTCGTCATCCCAGTAATGCCCCGTAGTACCAAAGCTATCCGGCTTCGGGGCCGGACTCGCATAGTCCTCTACATACCCGACGTACCGAATCAGGCCACCCGCAAACGACAACACCACATCGCCAGGCGCTGCGCCTCGCATGTTGTCGTAGAACAGATTCCGCGCCCCATGCGCCGCCCGATACGGCGACCACAGATACCCACCCTCAATCTCCTGCCGCGCCGTCTGCTTGTGGTTAACCCACCAGTACCGCATCGCCGCCCCTCCCGCGTATCCGGCTCACTAGGCGGTAAGGATAGCCCTACATGACGATTTGGTTCGAGACGCGGCGATTTCATGGGGAAGGCTGACAGACGTAGCCAAGCGATGCGTCCTCCAAAACCAGGGTCATAGAGGACTTTCTATGGAGGCGGGCAGAAAGAGTGCACTCTGACCCCAGTTTTAATAGTTGCTCTTGTGATGATTGCCTTCTAGCAATCAACTATGCGCTGATTGATTTCCTCTACTTCTACCCGCGCCCGCACCCACGCCTCACAAGGTGAGCGCGCTCAATACGACATCAACTGGCTTCATGGGTTTCCCCTTGATACCTGAGCCCTTTAAAAGTTGGGGTGCACGCTTACGTGCGTACGCAAGGGCGCTATAGCGGACATGACGAGATACCTCCCGGATGTCATTGAGCCCCGCGATGCGCCCAGGGCCCTTTACCAGTTCGCAGTCAAAACATCATTGCCTTGCAGATCTGTTCGAGTGGCTGAATTGGTGACTCGAAAGCCCCTAACGGCAGTGTGCTCAGTATGCGTGACAGTCCCAATGATATTTCCCGACGCGTCCAAGACGGAGTAGCAAGTTACATCGGTCTCACCCACGAAGCCCTTAGTGCGTGTGCTATTCATGCGGAGCGTCTCGCCCGGTCCGAGCGCCAACTTTTCGCTAATCGACATGGGAGACATTCCTCGGTCTTGTTGGGTCGAAGTCACTATTGGCTTCGCTCGTCAAATTGCAGTCGGGTCTGGGTTGTACTTCCAACGATCGAGTTGCCTCTCGACGACGTACTCCCCGACTCCTCACCCACCAAAGAAATACCTGCTTTCGATCGGGGCATACTTCGCGGGCACAAGCCACGTACCAATTGTCGCATCTCACGACGGCAATTCAAGCAGCGGGCCATCCCATTGGGTTAGCGGATGACCCCTTTTCTCACCGCAAAGCTCTCTTATCCGCCCTACAAACGGGGTCGCTCTAAAGACGTGCCCAGTCACTTGCCGCCTTGGACTGCTATGGGCATCTAGTCAAAAGCCAATCAAAACCGGGAGCAAAGCGGATATCCCATGAACGTTGAAACAAAAGGCGTATTCTTGTCCTGACGCTTTTTTGCATTATGTAGTGCAAAAAAACATCTGCATCGCGACGTACCACCGCCTAGATGTATCGACAAATGAGCCCATCAAGTCTTCCAATAGCTCCCTTTCGCACTAACCTAGATTCGCCCATATGGATGCGACGAAGAAATGATCATAGATTTAAAGAAGACGCCCTTGTGGGTCCACGCTCAACCTAGCACGATACTCATCCTTGATAGGAAATATTGATTCATACAGACGATGGTATGCATGGCCGATTGCACCATTAAATAGCCTTAATTTTGGCTGCATCACCTCCTCGCCCGATCGCAATACATGGGTCGAAGAGATGCCGGGATAGGGGTCTATATAGATGACCTCCTTTATGCCAAGCTGAAATGCTTTTTTCGAACACAACTCGCACGGGCTGGCAGTTGTATATAGTACGCCACCTTGAATACCGCTATTGCCATACTTTGCGAGCTGAAGAAAAGCGTTTTCCTCGGCATGCAGCGAACGAGTATGCACCTGGTTATTGTCATCATCATTGATCGCGTTATAAGCATCTTTGAAACAATATGGACAGGGTAGACCTGTCGCAACTTTCAAGGACGATCTGCCCGCGAAGTCATTTTCTAGATTTCGGCGAAGCTTTGGATCTGTCCTCTCGTAGTAGCTGAAGGCAACCGTATCACCTCCAGAAAGCAGGTTGCTCACATCTCTTAGCAGGCAGGGGACTTGCCCCTTCGGCACGTCGTTCCACCCCACGGCCTTTATCGACCCACCCTCATCAGCGACCGTGGCCCCTACCTGCCTGGAGATGCATCCGCTGTTCACTTTGGCCACGAAGGCGAGCTGCATGCAGCGTTCGTCACGCGTGGGCGTAACTAGGCCTGGCCGTACCATAAGTGCCGTGTAGCGAATCACCTGAGCATTGATCCCTCTTATGTTTGTCGCAAACTCCTCGGGTCGACCTGAGTTCGCAAAGAACAAATCTGATTTTTGAATGCACTCCTGTATGTTCTGAGATACAAAGTTCTCGTAGCTCTTTAGAGATTTTTTTCCCGACGCCTCCTTCGAATCTATCTTCTGAATATCCTTCTTGTTAAGGGCAAGAGACTCCAGGCGCGCTATTCTGTCATCGTCGTCCGCCGTTATCGCTATCGCGTAGAACGCCGCAAACTGGTCTCGCATATACAAGAGCTCGAGCGGATTTCTAATAGCGTCAATTATTATCCTTGTGCTCTGACGAGGAAGGCTACTGTCATGCTTGAAAGCCGCTTTCACCAGTCTCTTGACGCGCCGAATTAAGGAAAATAGTTCGTCCTGATTTATTTTGTTGGACAAGGCAGAGCCGCTATATCGAATGTTGTCACCGAGCTCCTGAAATACAGGCCCATAGATAGCGCCCAGCATACTTTTGGTCTTTTGCGCCACTGGCGACAACATATTATTGTAAAATGTCCATGCGTCCGGACCGTGTTGTTTTTGATCGTGAACAACGCAGTCTACGAAGGCTGGGTAATTTTTATCTTTCCTCAGAATTTGAAATTCGCCAAGTAGCGAATCTATTGACGAATCCTCAACTTTATGTCGTTTGAAGAAGGCGCGAATATCTTCGTCGCCGTGCGCAAAAAGATAGCTGAGAATTACAGTCGATACCGTTATCGCCTTAAATGGTACCCAGGCTTTCTCAAGAAAAGATTTAGCTATAAGCAGCTTTCTGTCTTCGGGTTTCGGAAGATCGCCCTCAGAAACGACCAGCTCGGAGTATTCCTTGGTAAATACGCCAGCGGTGGTTGTGCAGCCGCTACCAGTTCTTCCTGTAAGCGCAACCACCAACAAATCCGTGCGTTCATAGTAGGCCTGTTCGATACCCGCGCTGATTTCCTTAGCCATACGTCCCCCTAGGATTTTGGTGGATTTACCACCTGCCTAACTTTTTGTCCAGGCATCAGACCCAAATACCGCCTCCGTATTTCTTGTCGAATTCGATGAAATATCGATATCGCGGCCAAAGCCGAAACGTGGGTCAGGGTGTATTCTTGCTAAACCCGGGTCAGTGTGGACTTTCCATTGAAGCTGGCAGGGGAAGTGCGCTCTGACCCCGGTCTTGGCGCTTTATCGGTAAGCCGCAGCGGGTTACATGCTTCGCGTGGCCGCGAACTAAGCAGCCAAGATGTAAAGGACCGAGCATTGCTCGCTCACGTGCGCCGGGTGCATCGCGACTCGCGGGAGGTCTATGGAGCACGCAGAGTTTGGAAGGAACTCGTGGCGCAAGGCATTTCCTGCGGCCGCCATCACATTGCAAGGCTGAGGCGCGAGAATGGCATCGAAGCACGCCGATGGCGTCGCTTCAAAGTGACGCGGTATTCAGTCCAACCAACGGTTGTTTTGCAGCACTTCCAGGACATCATTCGGCCGCGCTCGCCGCCATTCGCCGTCGTGACCTGGTGGGAGCGATCAGCTCACAGCGCCGATCAGGCCATCTGCTAAACGAGATTGCATACCTCGGGATTCACTTAAACGCTCTCGAAGGGCCACGCAAAGCCGCCGAAGCTCATCGACACGGGCAACGATTCGCCGCTGTTCCGCCAATGGCGGGAGGCCGAACATAAAGCTGAAAAGTCTGCCTGACTCTAGCTTGCAGGTGCCGTGTGTCGAGCGCGCAACCAGCGAGAGTATCTCAGGTTTAAAGCCCTTGAGCGCCAATGACAAAAACTCAAGTAGCTCAACCAAGTACGGTGTGAATGACTTCATATCTTGATTAATGGTCACCTCGCGCGCGGCTACGGCCACGGGAAATGAGTGCGCAAGAATCATCCCACGAACCACCACAAGTAGACTGTTGGCAGATATCAATGGCAACCGTGTTTCGTTGATCGCCTTGGATGAAACGTGATCCTGAGAGTCATTGATCACATCTACCTTCATGTCCTTTGGACTGACCCATGGAATGCTTCCATCCCAAAAGCGTGGATTCCCTTTACTGGGTGTCGCACCGCCGCCCACCGCGCAGACGTCCAGAAGACTAACCGCCTCCCAGCCATTGGGAAGCTTAAAGGGGAGATCTTCGCGACGTGTGGCTTGATCGTGATTGCTGACAGCTGTGCCGAATTTTCCTCGCCGAGATTGAATCTCTTGCAGGAGATCACGAGCAGGAGCATCAGTGGCATCTTGCGCGACAAGCAGTCCACGTACAGCAAGTTGAAGGATGACCCTCTCTAGAACATCAATGGATTCAGGACGGTCAAATAGCAGGTCGAAATGGGTGGCTATGCGCCGCCAGTTCTCAGACAGCGCCTCGGCGGATTCGCTGGAAGCAAGCGTGTCGAACAACGTGGCGACGAGTCGCTCGTGTTGCTCGTCCTGCAACTGACCGCGGGCCTCAAGTGCATCACATATCCTCATTAGCTCCTCGATGCGGTCGACGATGCGGGCTTGTTCGGCCAGGGGTGCTAAGGCGAATAGCTTAGAATTCAAGGCTTTGAAATGCCGTGCATAACCTCGACTTTCGAGCCTAAAAGCCTTGAGCTGCCAGAAGAAATACTTTTCATTTTGCAGTACTGGGCGAAGAACCTTCACTCCTTCGGCCCCGGGCGCAAAATCAAAATCTATGTATTTCACTTGGGTCGTATGATCGCCAAAGATGACCACTGGCCCCGGAATATTGAGCATCAGTTCGACCTCGTCGGTATAACCCGCAACGTGGCGCTGCCCTTGATCGACAACAGGAATGGAGCCTTTATCTTTAATGGCCGAGGAAAGTAGTGTTTTCTTCCCCAGAGAAAGGGGGAAATAGATTTGTGGCAAACGAACCCAGATCCAGCCCGCCGGAAGACTATATGCAATTTCCTCATCGGCAATTGGTTCTAATGACTTCTCGCGCGATATCACCCCGGCGTCAATGAGGCTCTCCTTCTCTGCGCGAACGCGTGAGAGTAAGACGAGAGCGGACTCGTCACCTGGTTCTTGCGGAAGCAACCTGCCTCGAAACGCGAGCGAGAGAATCAACTCCCGCAACTTCGCTATGCCCTGCTGAGACTGGACCAGCAGATCGAACGCGGCACCAAATACCGTTTCCTTCTGCACCGGTACGTTCGCCGCAGGTGCAGCGATGTTCTGGGCGACCTTCGACTGCCTCATCCTTGCGCCTCGACACCACTCAATGCAGCACCAAGCAACACCTTTAGTTGATCGCGTAAACTTTGCGCCTCAATCTGGAGGCGTCGGTGATTGGCCAACAGCACTTCTGGATCGTGACTGACTTCTTCGACGGCATACGGGTTTTTCTGATCGAGGTCATAGTTGGCCGCCCTAATTGTGTCGATTCCGACCTTCCAAGCGAATTCGTTCTCGACACGACTGGCATAGCCGTCGGCGGCATCGCCCCACCAGGCTTTTTCTACGTCGAACTCTTCGATACGGATCGGCTTGGTCTTGTTGTAGTTCTTCACGCCAGCTGGATATTGGTGCTCGTAGTACCAGATGTGCTCGGTTGGCCGCCCCTTAGTGAAGAAGAGCAAATTAGTCTTGATGGGAGTATACGGGCTGAATACGCCATTGGGCAGGCGCACGATAGTGTGGAGGTTGCACTCCGCCAATAGCTGTTCCTTAATGCGCGATTTGACGCCTTCGCCGAACAGAGTGCCATCGGGCAATACCACCGCCCCTCGGCCATTCGTCTTCAATAGGTGCTTGATCAGCACTAGGAACAGATCGGCAGTTTCCTTGGTGCGCACGTCGGCAGGAAAGTTGGCTTCTACGCCAGGCTCCTCGGTGCCGCCAAATGGGGGGTTGGTCACGATGACGTCGACGCGATCCTTGGCATCATAGTCTCGCAGAGGGCGAGTAAGCGTGTTGTCGTGACGAATCTCGCTGGGAACATCGATTCCATGTAACAGCATGTTCGTGACGCACAGAAGGTGCGGCAGCTGTTTCTTCTCCACACCGTGGATGGACGCCTGCAAAGTAGCCTCATCCACAACGGTTCGCGCCTGCTTTCGCAAATGCTCCAGCGCACAAACTAGAAATCCCCCAGTTCCACAGGCCGGATCAAGCACAGATTCACCGAGCTGTGGGTTGATCATGTCGACCATAAACTGGGTGACCGCGCGTGGCGTGTAAAACTCACCTGCGTTGCCGGCGGACTGCAAATCGCGGAGGATCTTTTCGTAGATATCGTTGAACTGATGGCGATCCGTCTTGCGGTTGAAGTCGATCGCGTTGATCTTGTTGATTACCTGGCGGAGGAGTTGACCAGATTTCATGTAGTTGAAGGCATCTTCGAAAACGCCCCGAACTACGAAGCCGCGCGGGTTTCGCTTCAAATCGCCGGGAAGTTCCTTGAGCGTTGGGAACAGCTGATTGTTTATGAAATCGAGGAGCTCTCCGCCAGTGCGCCCCTCTGGATCGGCCGCCCAATTTCGCCAGCGCAAGTGCTCGGGCAGGGGCGAACGGTAGTCGTCGTGCATGACCTCCAATTGCTCTTCGTGCGCATCGAAGATCTTCAGGAAGAACAACCAGGTGAGCTGGCCAATGCGCTGGGCATCGCCGTCAACGCCGCTGTCCTGGCGCATGACGTCTTGGATGGATTTCACAATTGAGCTGAGATTGGACATTTGGGTTCTGCACTAGAAAAAGAAAGGCTGGTGCTGCACAGGCCATCGGTCCGCTGATAGGCCTTTAAGAGCGATACAACTCTGCTTCCAAACTCCGCACCGCCTGCAGGAATTGTGGCTTGCCGCCGAATGCGCGCACTAATTCGATTGGGGTGCCTAGGTGGTCAATCGGCGGCAGACGTAACACGTCCATACTTTCGATAGTCTGCACGCCACTGTCGGCGTACTTGTCGATCAGAGCCGCGATGACCTGACGTGCTACGGGGCCATATTCGGTGAACACGTTCCGCTTACGTACCTGGTTGGCGCGCTCGGCACGGGTGAGCGGGGGCATATCGTAGGCGACGTGAAGCACCAAGTCGAAAGGGTCGAAATCCTTGCCTACCTCGTCTGCCAGCGCGTCGAGGAAGACGCCGTGATCGTCCAACTCGGCGATTAGCACCGCCTTGCGTTCTGCCGCGCTCCAGACCCGAAGGAAAGCATCAAGTGATTCGTACTGTTTTTTGACGTTGATTCGCGTGTAGTCGCGCAGACTTTCGGTGATCAGCTTGCCTTCCGCGTCAAGGTACTGCACGCGCTCCTTGGCGATGCTGACGGGTACGCGTTTGCCGTCGATGACGAAGCGCTTGACCGTTTGCGGCAACTCCCCGTCGCCTTGCCCAGTGCCTTTTGTAAATTCGAAGGGGGATTCTTCATCGCTCCAGTGACCGGGTTCCTCGCAGATGCCGCCGGGTGGCGGTGGCTCGGGCGGCTCGACCGGCTCGCCCGGGCCGGGTTGGTAGACCTGCGCCGGGTCACCATCGAACTCCTTGTCTGCGAACATCTCGGTGGCGCGTTTGAAGTCCATGATGGTGAACCAGGTCTTGCCCAGATCTTCGCGCAGACGAGTACCGCGTCCGACGATCTGTTTGAACGTCGTCATTGACTTGATGGTCTGGTCCAGCACGATCAACTTGCAGGTCTGAGCATCGACGCCAGTGGACATGAGCCGCGAGGTAGTGGCGATCACCGGGAAAGTCTTCTCCGGGTCAATGAAGTTATCTAGCTCCAGCTTGCCTTCCCTGTTGTCGCCGGTGATTTGAACGACGTATTTCGGCTGATCGACGCAAATGTCGGCGTTGGCGTTGGACAGTGCTTGGCGCATGCGGCCAGCGTGATCAATGTCCTCACAGAAGACAATCGTTTTGGCGTAGCGGTCAGTGGCTTTCAGATAGTCGGTTATCTTCTCGGCGACCAGCTGGTCACGAGCTTCCAACACCAGAGAGCGGTTCATGTCGCTCTGGTTATAAATGCGGTCCTCGACAACGTTACCATGCTTGTCGGTCATGCCCGCAGATGGGCGCCACCCGAGCACATCCCGGTCTAGGTCAATGCGGATGACCTTGTATGGGGCGAGATAGCCATCGTCGATACCCTGCTTCAGGGAATAGGTGTACAGGGGCTCGCCAAAGTAATCACTATTGGAAACCTCCTCTGTTTCTTTCGGGGTGGCGGTGAGGCCAATCTGCGCCGCGCTCTTGAAGTAGCTAAGAATCTCCCGCCAGGCCGAATCCTCGGCCGCGCTACCGCGATGGCATTCGTCGACCACGATCAGATCGAAGAAGTCCGGCGAGAACTGCTTATAGATGTTGGCCTCATCCTCACGACCGGAAACCGCCTGGTAGAGCGACAGGTAGATCTCGTAAGACTTGTCGACCAGCTTGGTGGTCTTATTCAAGGCGAGGTCCAGATCTTCAATGAAGCGCTTGCCAGTATCGGCGTCGACCCGTTCCACACCTTTCTGGTTGGGGCTGAGTTTCGCCATTGCCCCCTTGAAAGGCTTGAAGTCGTTGACCATGGTCTGGTCAATCAGGATGTTGCGGTCGGCCAGGTACAGAATGCGTTTCCTGGCGCCGGACTTCCACAAACGCCAAATGATCTGGAAGGCGGTGAAGGTCTTGCCGGTGCCAGTGGCCATCACTAGTAGGACGCGGTCGCGACCGGTGGCGATCGCCTCGACGGTGCGGTTGACCGCGGTGATTTGGTAGTAGCGCGCGCTTTTGCCTGGAAACCACGCGGACTCGGCCACAGTGCGCACCTCGGACGACCAGCCTTTCCATGCGCAGTATCGCTGCCACAGCTCGCTTGGACTTGGGAATTCATCCAGGGTGATTTCGCGCTCCAGTACATCATCGGCAAGCGTACGGTCGCGGAAGATGAAACCGTCGCCGTTGCTGGAGAACGCAAACGGGACGTCCAGAAGCTGGGCGTATTCGATCGCCTGCGCCATACCGGCGTTTAGCGAGTGGTGATTGTCCTTGGCCTCAATTACTGCGATAGGCCGATCGGCGTGATGGCACAGCATATAGTCGGCACGGCGGATACTGGCCTTATCGCGTGCGGCACGTTGACCTCGGACCACCATGCGGCCGGCCTTAAGGGTGAATTCCTGAAAGACCTGCTCATGTAAATCCCATCCGCGTGCGACGAGCGCAGGCGTGATGAATTTCAAACAGATATCTGCCTCAGATAGCTTTTTCTTATCCATGAAGCACAGACCTAGCACCCATTGGGGTGGCTCCTTTGAGAAGCATAGGTCGTCAGCCTCATATCAGCCAGTTTTTGGGGAAATGGTGGCGAAGGCAATTCGGCATAGCTGAGCCCGCCTTATTGGCTCTGCCGAACTTTGGGATCTGACCCTTTTCGCTCACTGGCGAATCAGGCCAAGACGAAAAAGACTTGAGAAATTGGTGGGCCCACGAGGATTCGAACCTCGAACCAAGGGATTATGAGTCCCCTGCTCTAACCGTTGAGCTATAGGCCCATGCGTGCCGGCGTTGCGCTGGCTTGGGGCGGACATGGTAGCGGGGTCGGGAGG
>NZ_JPLA01000061.1 GCF_001010355.1 Dyella japonica DSM 16301
CAGCAAGACCTGGGACAACCTCCTGCGTGCCCAGTTGACCAGCGCTACGCTGGCCACCTTGCCGGGCGGCGATCTGGGCGTGGCCGCCGTGGTGGAAGCGGGCAACCAAGGCTGGGATTACTCGCCGGACCCCCGTCTGCTCAGTGGCGGTGTATGGGGCACAACCGCGGTGCAGGGGGCAGGCCATCGCTCGCGCTACGCCGGAACGTTGGAAGCACGCGCACCACTGCTGCAACAGCTGACAGCGGACGCCTCAGTGCGCTACGACAGTTACGACGTGGCTGGCCAACAGGTGGACAAACCCACCTGGAACATCTCCCTTGAGTACCGTCCATGGGAGACGCTGCTATTGCGCGGCAAGGTAGGCACGGCATTCAAGGCGCCATCGCTGGCCGATCAGTTTCAGGGGCTCAGCGGCTTCTATAGCACCGCCGTCGACTACTACAACTGCGCCGTACTCGGTTATACCGGCGGCGCCATCGACAAGTGTCCGGCGCGTTATAGCAACGCGCAGTACTACGGAACACAAAGCGGCAATGCCAGCCTGAAACCCATCGAAGCAAGAGCATGGAGCTACGGCGTCGTCTGGTCGCCATGGCAACGCTTCTCGCTCAGTGCCGACTTGCTGCACTGGAATATCCAGGGCGAGGTGCAAGGGCAGAGCGTGGATGATCTGCTGCGCGACGAAATGCTGTGCCGCCAGGGCAAGCGCGATATCAACTCTCCCTCTTGTCTGGCCGCCTTGTCACAGGTGATCCGCAGCGCAAGCGTAAGCGATGACGGCACTGTCGGCGCCATCACGTCGATCTACCGCGGCAAGGTCAACGTATCGCGGCGCGTAGTGTCGGCGCTGGTGATGGATGCGCGTTACGGCGTCGATCTGGGCCATTGGGGCGACCTGAGTCTGCAGGCGTCATACAACGACATGCTCAAGCACGACTATCAACCCTATCCCGGCGACGCCATGGTGGACACCTTGCGCGATCCCACCTGGAGCACGGATTTCAAGAGTCGCTTCAATGCCTCGGCAACCTGGCGCCTGCACGGTTGGGAGGCCACGCTCTACGGCAACCGCTATGGCAAGACACCCAACTATCTCGCCTACAACTACGGTTACGAATACCCCGGCGCGGGCAAGCTGGCGCCATGGATACGCTACAACGCCAGCGTGTCCTACCAGGCCACGCCAGCACTGCAATTGGCCTTGCAAGTGAATAACCTGCTCAACCGCATGCCGCCGCACGACAGCAGCTACCCGGGTACCAGCACGTCGCCGTACAACTCCAGCAACTACGACGTCTACGGCCGCGCCTATTACCTGCAGGCTACCTATCGCTTCGGCGAGAGCAAGTAGTTTTCCTGTTGCCTCCGGGGCGAAAACCCCGGAGGGTCTTTACGACGTTGTGGGGCAAGGCGGCTAGCGCCCGCGTTCTTCCATCAACCCCACCAGATTCCCATCCGGATCGCGCAGGAAGGCCAGCCACAGCGTGTGGTCGGAGAGCTCGGCGGTGGCCTGCGGTTCGCGTTCGCCTACCGCCCCATGATCGAGCAGCGCGCGGAAGCTGTGCTCGATGTCCGGGACCTTGAAGTAGAGAATGGAGTTGCCGCCCACGCTGCCGTGGCCTTGCGGCGTCGACAGCATCAGCCGCACGCCGCCGGCATCGAGAAACGCCAGGTTGGTGGCGGGGCGGAACAGGAAGGGCAGTTCGAGGATGTCGCGATAGAATGACAGCGCTGCATCGACATCGCTGACGACGACAGCGATCTGGCCGATGCCGGTGATCCGTGAGGACATGGCAAGGCTCCACGGTTGCGAAGGGCACAGTCTAGAGTATTCGCGGATGCGACCGAGGTCGGCGATACTGGGGGGATGATCGATCACGAGGATGTTGCGGCGCTGTTGGGCACGGAAGGCCCGTTCGCCCGCGAGTTGCCCAATTTCGCCCCGCGCGCCGCCCAGCAGGCGATGGCGCGCGCGGTGCAGCACGCCATCGCCGAGCGCGAGACACTGATTGCCGAGGCGGGCACAGGTACCGGCAAGACCTTCGCGTACCTGGTGCCAGCCCTGCTGTCCGGCGAGCGCGTCATCGTCTCCACCGGCACCAAGGCGCTGCAGGACCAGTTGTATTTCCGCGACCTGCCGCGCATGCGCTCGGTGCTGGACGTGCGCCTGAAGACGGCCTTGCTCAAGGGCCGCTCCAACTACCTGTGTCTGTATCGGCTGGATCAGACGGTGCGCGAAGGTGCGAGTTTTGATCGCGCCCAGGCTTCCCAGCTGGCGGCGATCCGTGCCTGGTCGGCGCGCACGCGGCGCGGCGATCGCATGGAGCTGGCCGAGGTGCCGGAGGAATCGCCGATGTGGCCGCGCGTCACCTCCACGCCGGAGAACTGCCTGGGCGTGGAGTGTCCGTTCTACGACGACTGCCACGTGATCAAGGCGCGGCGCGAGGCGCAGGAGGCCGAGCTGGTGGTGGTCAACCATCATTTGCTGTTCGCCGACCTGGCGCTCAAGCAGGAAGGTTTCGGCGAGATTCTTCCTGGCGCCAGCGCGTTCATCCTGGACGAGGCACATCAGATCCCTGAGCTGGCGGGCCAGTTTTTTTCGCAGAGCCTCAGCGCGCGTCAGCTCACCGATCTGGCGCAGGACAGTCTCAGCGAATGCAATGGCATCACGGGCGCCATCGGTCTGGTGCTCGAGCCAGTCGAAGCCATGCAGGACGCCGTGCGCAAGCTGCGCCTGAGCATGGATGGCCTGGCAGAACGCGGGCCGTTCCATCAGCTGGAAACCCATCGCGAGATCAGCGACAAACTGCATGAGCTGCGCGACGTGCTGGCGGCGCTGACCGACGTGCTGGCCTCACAGGCGGAACGTTCACGCGGTTTCGCCAACGCGCACGAGCGCGCCGCCCTGATGAGCGAGCGGCTCGATCGCATCGCCGAGCGCGAAAGCGAACGAGACGTGCGCTGGTATGAGCTGTTTCCACGCGGCTTCGCCCTGCACGCGACGCCGCTGGATCTGGCGGCGCCCCTGCGGTCGATGCGCGAACAAACCCAGGCCGCCTGGATCTACACCTCGGCCACGCTGTCGGTGTCGTCCAGTTTCGATCACTTTGCGCGGCAGCTCGGTCTGGAAGATCCGCAGACGCTGCAGGTGGAAAGCCCGTTCGACTATCCCAGGCAGGCGCTCTGTTACTTGCCGCCCGGCCTGCCCGATCCTTCTGCGCGCGATTACACCGATCGCGTGATCGAGACGGTGCTGCCGGTGTTGCACGCATCCAATGGCCGGGCCTTTCTGCTGTTCACTTCGCATCGCGCATTGCGCCGTGCCGCGGAGCTGCTGCAGGAGCGCGTGCCGTGGCCGCTGTTCGTGCAAGGCACCGCGCCGCGGCATCGATTGCTGGAAGAGTTTCGCCAGAGCGGACACGGGGTCCTGCTGGGTGCGGCCAGTTTCTGGGAAGGCGTGGATGTCGCCGGCGAAGCGCTCAGCGTGGTGGTGATCGACAAGCTGCCGTTCGCCTCGCCCGATGATCCGGTCCTGCAGGCACGACTCGAAGCGCTCGAGCAGGCAGGCATCAACCCGTTCATGGGATGGCAGGTGCCCAGCGCGGTCATCGCGCTCAAGCAAGGGGCAGGGCGCCTGATTCGCGACGTGCATGATCGCGGCGTGCTGGTGCTGTGCGACCCGCGACTGACCAGCAAGGGTTACGGACGTCTGTTCCTCAACAGCCTTCCGCCGATGCCGCGCACCAAGGAGCTGGCTCAGGTCACCGCCTTCTTCAGCGACACCTCCCCCGGCTAACGAGGACCTTGTGGGAGCGCACCCTGTGCGCGACCGCGGCCTATCGGTTTGCCCCAGTATCCAGCATGACTGCCCCCACGAAGTCTCGCCGTGGGAAGGCACTAGCCTCCAGCCACGTCCGGCAAGATCATAGGTGCCTTACCCCCAGCGAAGAGGGCACCAACATGGCAAAGGTCATCGGACTCGGCGGCATCTTCTTCAAGTCGCAGGACGCCAAGGCATTGAACGCGTGGTACGCCAAACATCTGGGACTGCCCGTGGAGAAATGGGGCGGCGCGCGCTTCAACGAGGACGCCGAGCGCCCGGGCTATACGCTCTGGTCCCCGTTCGCGGCCGACACCACGCATTTCGCGCCCAGCACGCTGCCGTACATGATCAACTTCCGCGTGGATGACCTGGACGCACTGCTCGCCCAGCTACGCGCCGATGGCGTCACCGTCGACGACAAGGTGGAAGAGAGCGAATTCGGCCGCTTCGGCTGGATTATGGATCCGGAAGGCACGCGCATCGAGTTGTGGCAGCCGCCGGCTTGAGCGCAAGCCGGCGTCGATAGGTGTGCCGCGGTCGCCGCGTCGTGGCGGACTAGAGTGGTCGCGAGCATCGCCATCGTTCTGTCATAAGTTGCGCGCGAGTCGGCAGCGATGCGCCCGCCGTCTACCTCAGAGGTTTGTTTTCCTGAAGGCTCCGAAACTAAGGATGGAGCCATGGGACACTGGATGAAGGGTTGGACGGCGAAGGTGCTGGGCGTGGGTCTGCTGGCGCTGCTGATGTTGCTGCCGTTGTGGAAGGTGCAGTCGCTGGTGGAAGAGCGCCAGGGCATGCGGCAGGCAGCGATCGATCAGATCGCCCAGGGCTGGGGTGGTGAGCAGGTAGTGGGCGGCCTCGTGCTTGCCGTGCCGACACAACAGAAAGTCGCCCCCGTCGCCGGCGAGCCGCGCGATATGGGCGATACCACGCTGGTGCTTCCCGACACTGCCGACATGAGCATCGGCATGACGGTGGACAAGCGCCGCTACGGCATCTACGAAGCGCCCGTGTTCGCCTCCACGGTCGAGTTGCACGGGAACTTCACCGCCGAAGACATCGCACAGCAGCGGCAGATGGACAGCGCCGCCTGGCAGGATGGCAAGGCGGAATTGCGCTTGGCCGTGGGCGATCTTCGCGGCTTGCAGGAAGTCACCGAATTGCTGGTCAATGGCAAGCCGCAGCGCTTCGCATCATCGGCGGCGACCCTGGCAGGCGCGTCCTCCACGGTGGTTGTGCCGCTTGATCTGGAAGCGCTGAACGGTCAGCCGATCGCGTTTTCGGTGAAGCTGAAGCTGGCGGGGACGCAGTCGCTGCAGTTGCTGCCATTGGCGCGCACCACCGATGTCACGATGCATGCGCCATGGCCTGATCCGAGTTTCATCGGGGCTGCATTGCCGCTGGAGCGCACGGTGAATGCACAGGGCTTCTCGGCGCGCTGGCATATGCTGGATCTCAACCGCAAATTCGGCCAGTCGTGGCATACGAGTGATACACGCGTCGACAGCGCCGTGCACGATGCGGCCTTCGGCGTGGCGCTGTTCCAGCCGGTGGATGTCTATCAGCGCAACGTGCGTGCCGGGAAATACGGACTGCTGTTCATCACGATGACCTTCGTGGCGTTCTTCCTGTTCGAGGTGCTCAAGCGCCTGCGCGTGCATCCGGTGCAATACCTGCTGGTGGGCGCGGCGCTGACCGCGTTCTATGTGCTGCTGCTGGCCTTGTCCGAGCAGATCGGCTTTGGACTCGCCTATGCGGTGGCAGCGGGCGCGGTGGTGGCGATCGTGGGCGGCTATGCCATGGCGGTGCTTGGTGCGCGCCGTGCGGGGCTGTTGCTGGGCGGTTCACTCGCCCTGGTTTACGCCATGCTCTATGTGGTGCTCGCCGCCGAGGAATACGCCTTGCTGATCGGCGCGATCGTCCTGGTGCTCACCGTGGCCCTGCTGATGTACCTGACCCGCCGCATCGACTGGTATGCCAGCATGCCTGCAGCAGCCGGCCCGGCTATCATGGAGCAGCCATGAATCTGCTAGCCATCGAAACCTCCACCGAAGCCTGCTCCGTCGCCCTGATCCACGGCGACGAAGTGGTTGCCCGCAGCGAACTCGCTCCGCGTCGTCACGCCGAGTTGGTGCTGCCCATGGCCGACGCGCTGCTCGCCGAGGCTGGCCTGGGACGGCACGCGCTCGATGTGATCGCCGTTGGCCGCGGACCGGGCGCCTTCACCGGCGTGCGCCTGGGCATTTCGCTCGCACAAGGCATGGCGCTGGCGCTGGACGTGCCGGTGGTGACGGTGTCATCGCTGGCCGCGCTGGCGCTGGAAGCTCCTGAGGACGATGCCACCATCCTTGCCGTGATCGACGCGCGCATGGGCGAGATCTACGCCGCCAGCTATCGGCGCGACGACAACGGCGGGCTCATCGAGCTTGATGAGGAACGCGTCTGCATGCCCGCCGCGCTGAGCCTGTCGCCATCGCCGGCATGGCACGTGGTCGGCACCGGTTGGACGACTTATGCGGACGTGCTGCGTCCGCATCTCACCGGCGAACTGCGTTCCGCGGAGGGCTCACGCTATCCGCAGGCTCGCCATGTGGCGGAGCTCGCTGCGCGCGAGTTTTCTGCCGGCCGTGCCGGCGCGCCGGAACACGCCTTGCCGGTGTATCTGCGCGACAAGGTGGCGCTCACCTTGGTGGAGCAGGGCAAGGCTTGAGCTTGTTCCCCGCGGCGGCTGATTCAGCCGTCGCGCGCGCCTTCAGCCAACAACGAGCTTGGGCGCAGCATCTTGCTTGCGCGCGGCGCACTGGATGCTCTGGGCATGCTTGATCGCCGGCAGCAATCCCGGAAAACGTTCCTCGATCTCCGCGCAGCGGGTGGTGTTGAGCATCTCCACGCCGCGACGTTCGCTGCGTATCAGGCCGGCTTCGCGCAGCGCACGAAAATGCTGTGACAGCGTGGATTTGGGGATGCAGCGGTCTTCCAGCTTGAGGAACACCGAGCAGCTGTTCGCGCTGTCCGCACAGGACAGTTGCCAATATATGGTGGCGCGCACCGGATCGGAGAGGGCATGCAGGATGCCTTCGACGGTGACATCGTCAATGGATGGGTGGGTCAGGGGCCTCATGTGCTCATTTTAGCAGCACTTGAAATGTAGTTCTTAAGTTCGTATGTTACGAACTATGGAACAGAGTGTCGTTCCAGCCCCTTATTCCTCACAAACCTGAACAGGTATCCGTCATGAGCAAGCTCAAAGGTAAAGTGGCTGTCGTTACCGGCGCATCCAAGGGCATTGGTGCCGCCATCGCCAAGGCGCTCGCCGCCGAAGGCGCTTCCGTGGTCGTGAACTACGCCTCCAGCAAGGCCGGCGCCGATGCCGTGGTTGCCGAGATCACCAAGGCGGGCGGCAAGGCCGTGGCCGTGGGTGGCGACGTTTCCAAGGCAGCTGACGCCAAGGGCCTGGCCGACGCCGCCGTGTCCAACTTCGGTCGCCTGGACATCCTGGTGAACAACTCGGGCGTCTACGAATTTGGCGCGCTGGATGCCATCACCGAAGAACACTTCCACAAGCAGTTCAACGTCAACGTGCTTGGCCTGTTGCTGACCACGCAGGCCGCGGCGCGCCATATGAAGGACGGCGGCAGCATCATCAACATCGGCTCGCTGGTGTCGCGCATCGTGCCGGCCGAGAGCGCGGTCTACACGGGCACCAAGGGCGCCGTGGACGCGATCACCGGCGTGCTGTCCCGTGAACTGGGCCCGCGCAACATCCGCGTCAATGCGGTGAATCCGGGCATGGTGGAAACCGAGGGCACGCATACCGCCGGCTTCATCGGTTCGGACTTCCACCAGGGTGCCATCGCGCAGACCCCGCTGGGCCGCATCGGCCAGCCGGACGACATCGCTTCCATCGTGACCTTCCTGGCTTCCAACGACTCCTACTGGCTCACCGGCGAGCAGCTCTACGCCGGCGGCGGCATGCGCTGATCCATCGCGCTTGGCTGTATGACGCACCCCGGTGTGGGCCGGGGTGCGTTTTTTTTTGCATGCGTCGGATTAACGCGCATGGGCTGAAAATGCTTCGCTATTTCACCCGTAACGAGGCATCCGGATGTCCAGCCAGAGCAACAACGGGATCCTTCAATTCCAGTCGGCGTTCGATGTGCCCACCACCATCGCCAAGCTTCGGGAGGCGGTGGAATCGCACGGCGCAACGGTATTCGCGCTGATCGACTTCAGTGGCGATGCGGCGCGCGCCGGCCTCACCATGCGTGCGGAGCAAATGCTGCTGTTCGGCAATCCCAAGGGCGGTACGCCACTGATGCAGTTGGAGCCGGTGGTGGGACTGGATCTTCCGCTGAAGGCGCTGGTGTGGGATGACGGCCACGGTGCAACCTGGATTGCTTGCAACACGCCGGAGTACATTCTCGGGCGCTACCGCTTACCGGAAGCGCTTGCCGGAAATCTGGCGGGGCCGTTGGCCATCCTCAAATCGCTGGCGCTGAAGCCTTCTGCCTGATCAGGCGTTGCGTTCGACAAAGCTGACGTTGGCGATCCAGTTGGACTGTCGCCGCGCGAGCTTGGTGCCCAGGTCTTCTTCGCTGAAACTCGCTGCCCGATGCTGCAGCAAGCCAGGGTCGAGATTGTCGATCGTGTTGACGTTGACCACGGCGTAGACCTGGCCATCCACCGTGCAGGTCACCAGCGGGACCGCGCCGCATTGCCGGCAGATATGGAACGCGGCCGTGCCGGTGCCAAACGCGTAACGATTCAGTAGTTCAGAATCGCCGATGGTGACGCGCAGCTCGCCATCTGGATTGGACGTCCAAACGGCGCCATGCTTGGTGCAGAACGTGCAATCGCAGGCACGCGCGGGTATTTCGACGGGATCTGGTTCCCAGTTGAGCGTGTAGGCAATATTTCCGCAGTGGCACTGGCCCTGGAGCTGCATGGCGGCGTCCCATCGACATGACATTGAGCGCCAAGCGTAAACGATCGCCGCGCTTACAGCTGCCCGATCGCCAACTGCACGACCAGACTGCTCACCGCCACCGCCGCCCATACGCCCAGCCCCAGCAGGATCGGGCGCGCGCCGGTGGAGGCCATCTTGCGCAGATTCGCCGAGAGGCCAATGGCCGTCAGTGCCACGATGATCAGGAACTCAGCCGCCAGATGCAGCGCCGGCTGGATCGCCACCGGTACCAGGCCCGCCGTGCGAATGGCGGAGGCGACCAGGAACCACAGGATGAACCAGGGGAAGATGCGCGCGAGGCTGAAATCCGTGGCGCCCTGCTTCTTCTGCCTCCACGCGGTGGCGAAGGCGAGGATCAGGCAGATCGGAATGATCAGGGTGGCGCGGGTGAGCTTGACGATGGTGGCGTAATCGCCGGCCTGCTTGCTGAAGCTGTAACCCGCCGCGACCACCGAGGACGTGTCATTGATGGCCGTGCCCGCCCACAGGCCAAAGCCCAAGTCCGACAGGTGCAGCAGGTGCCCCAGCAGCGGGAACAACAGCACCGCGACCAGGTTGAACAGGAAGATGGTGGAGATGGCGAATGCGGTGTCGTGCTCGTCCGGCTTGATGATCGGCGTCACCGCGGCAATCGCCGAGCCGCCACAGATTGCCGTGCCCACGCCGATCAGGATCTTGAGCTTGTCGTCGACCTTCAGCAGCCGGCCCAGGCCCCACGCGGTGAGAAAGGCGACCGTCATCGTCACCAGCGTGACCGAGAGCGACTCCAATCCCGTCTTCGCCACCTGATTGAGGCTCAAGCCAAAGCCCAGCGCGATGATCGACCACTGCAACACCTGCTTGCCGGCGAACTGGATGCCGGGGGTGTAACTGCCGCCCGGTGCCAGCGTATTGCGCACCAGGATGCCCAGCACGATGCCGAACACCGGGCCGCCGATCAGCGGCGCCAGCTTGCCCAGCCCCAACGCGACCAGGGCGATCACCACCGACAGCAGCAGACCGGGAAGGCGGGAAGGCGTGGGCGTGGTGGGTATGGCGACGGTGGCGTTCATGCGGTTCTCCTGCAATGGCGGCATTTTCCGCCTCGCCGTCCATCAGAAAAACTTTGAATTATTGATGGCTGTTATAAGATGAACTGATGATCAATATCAGTCCGCGCCAGCTGGAGGTGTTCGTGCAGATCGCACGCCTCGGCAGCGTGCGTGCGGCGGCCGAGATGCTGCACCTCACCCAGCCGGCGGCGAGCATGGCGTTGGCGGAGATGGAACGGCAGCTTGATGCCGCCGTGTTCGCCCGCGAGCGCGGCCGACTGCGCCTCAACACGCGTGGACGGGAATTGCTGCCGCTGGCGCAGGAACTGCTGGAGCGCTATGCGGAATTCGGACGCCTGGGCAGCGGCCGCGTCGACGAGCTGGGTGGCGAACTGCGCGTGGGCGCGAGCAATACGGTGGGCAACTACCGCGTGGGCGAATTGCTTGGCGCGTTCGTGCGCGCCCATCCGCATGTCTCGGTCCGGCTGCGCGTGTCCAACACGTCTGAAATCGTGGCGTCCATGCTCGATCATGGCCTGGAGCTGGGCTGCGTCGAAGGGCCGGTGGCCCATCCCTCATTGGAAGTGCGGCCGTGGCGCGACGACGCGCTGGTGGTGTGCGCCTCGCCCGATCATCCGCTGGCACGCAAACGGCGCCTGGAGCCGGAGGATTTCGCCGGCATGCGCTGGGTGCTGCGCGAACCAGGCTCGGCCACGCGCAGCCTGAGCGAGCGCGCGCTGGCCAGCCTGCCGCCCGGCGAAACCGTGCTGGAACTGGATCAGGCCGAAGCGATTAAGCAGGCGGTGATCGCCGGTCTTGGCATCGCGTGTATTCCCGAAGTGGCCATCATCGATGCAGTGGCCGCGGGGCGGCTCAAAGTCCTGCGCACGCCGTTCCTGGATCTACATCGCAAGCTGTCGTTGCTGTTGCATCGGCAGCGTTATCGCGGGGCGTTGATCGAGGCGTTTCTGGCCAGCGCTGGTTAATCACCTCGATGAAAATTGTGGGAGCGCACCCTGTGCGCGACTGGCCTGAGGCGACCGTGAGTCGCGCACAGGGTGCGCTCCCACAAAAGAGCGGTTCGGCGGTCGGGTTAACCAGTAATGCTAGCCAGCAACGCCTCAGCTTCCTCATGCGTGCGCGAACGCAGAATGCGCGGCGCATGCGCGCGCAGGGCGGCGTGGTCGAGCGAAGCCAGGCGGTCGCGTACATGCAGCAGCTGACTGGGATGCATGCTGAATTCGCACAGTCCCAGGGCCAGCAGCAGACCGGTGAAATTCGCATCGCCGCCAATTTCGCCGCACAGGCTCACGCCCTTTTTCGCGCGGCGGCCTTCGGTGATCACATAGGCGAGCAGACGCAGCAGCGCCGGCTGCAGCGGGTTGTAGATGTTGTCCAGCGCATCGTTGCCGCGATCGGCGGCGAGCACGTACTGCGCCAGATCGTTGGTGCCGATGGCCAGGAAGTCGGCGTGCTCGAGCAGGGCGCGCACATTGATGGCGGCCGCCGGCACTTCGATCATCGCGCCCAGCTGCAGTTTTTCCGGCAGGTCGATGTTCTCGCGCTTGAGCTCCTGGCGAGCCAGCTTGAACAGCGTGCGCACCGCAATCAGCTCATCGGGCTGCGTCACCATCGGCACCAGCACGCGCACCGGCCCGTAGCACGCCGCGCGCAGGATGGCGCGAATCTGCGTGGAGAACACCGCCGGATAACGCAGCGACAAGCGCACGCCGCGCACACCCAGCGCAGGGTTGTCTTCGCCGCGCAGGACGAGTCCCGCGGCGTCGGCCTTGTCCGCGCCCAGATCGAGCGTGCGGATGGTGACCGGCAAGCCGCCCATGCCGAGCACCAGATCGCGATAGGCGATGAACTGCTCGTCTTCGGTGGGTAGTCCCTTCTGGCGCAGGAACAGGAATTCGGTGCGATACAGGCCCACGCCGTCGGCGCCGCGTGCGCGCGCCATGGCGATGTCGGCCGGCATCTCTGCGTTGGCGAACAGGCGGATGTCGACGCCGTCGCGCGTGCGCGTGGGCGCGTTCGCCAGCGTGGCGAGGCGACGACCTTCGGCCGCCGCTTCGCGCTGCCAGGCGCGGTAATGGGCCAGATCCTGTGCGGTGGGATGCACCACGGCCTCGCCACGCTCGGCGTCGAGCAGGATCAGGTCGTCATCGTGGATGGTCGACAGCGCATCGCGCGCGCCCACCAGCATCGGCAGGTCGAGGCTGCGCGCAAGGATCGCGCTGTGCGAATACGGGCTGCCGGAACTGGCCACCACGCCGAGCAGACCGGAGCCGGCCAGGTGCGCCATGTCGGCCGGGGCGATGGTGTCGGCGATCAGGATTTCGCCCACGCGCGCGGCCAGCTTGCGTTCTTCGCGACTGGTCTGGCGCTGCAGGGCGGAGATCACGCGACCGATCACCTGGTCGACGTCTTCCTTGCGCGAACGCAGGTAGGGATCGTCCATCGCCTCGAACACGGCCGCGAGGCGATCGCGCTGCTTCTTCAGCGCCGCGCCGGGACGGTAGTGGCCGATGCGGACGAGATCGTCCAGGCCGCGCAGCAGTTCGGGGTCATCGAGCAGCAGGCTGTGCGCATCGATGAATTCGTTCACTTCGCGGGCGAGCGCGCCATGCAGCTTGCCCCGCAGCTCGCGCAATTCCTGCCGCGCGGTATCGAGTGCGCGATGCAGGCGGGCGAGTTCGCTCTCCACTTCGTCTTCATTGAGCGGACGGGTGTCCACCAGGTAGCGACTGGGCTGCACCAGGCGGGCACGGCCAAGCGCCATGCCTTTTGCTGCCGTGGTGCCTGCCAGTACCTGTCTCATGCGTGCCTTCCATGGTGTAACGGCCAGTCCGGCCGTGCGCGACGTCGGCATCCGGCCAACGTGTCGAATGCTGGATAAGAAAGATCGCACGACGCAGCCCACCGGGCCGTGAATACGGCCTCAGCTCGGCAGTCGCGGGCGATCTTTTTGCGCACTCAGGCTCCTTCGTCGAACTTGCGGTCGAACAGGGCGACCACGGCGTCGATGGCGGACGCTTCATCCGGACCATCGGCGCGAACGGTAAGCGGCGTGCCGATGCCGGCGGCCAGCATCATCACGCCCATGATGCTTTGTGCATTCACCTCGCGGCCCTTGCTGATCAGCCACACGGTGGATTTGAAGCCTTGCACCAGCTGCACCAGCTTGGCGGAGGCGCGGGCATGCAGGCCCAGTTTGTTCGAAACTACAATGTCGCGTTCAAGCATGGTCGATGAAGATCCCTCCGCGGCCACCACTGGCGGCGATTTCCGCCAGCTCGTCCAACGGTTTTTCTGCGTAATTGAGTACGCGCAGCAGCATCGGCAGGTTCAGGCCCGACACGCAGCGCAAGCGCACGCCCAGCGCACCCAGCGACAAGCCGATATTGCACGGCGTGGCGCCGTACAGGTCGGCCAGCACCAGCACGCCGTCGCCTTCGTCCAGTTCCCGCGCATGCTTGGCCGTGAGCGTGCGCATCACATCCGGATCGGACTGCGGCGGGACCTCGGCCGCTTCCACCCGCAGGGGCAATTTGGGCAGCACGTGGTGGGCGGCGGAGATCAGCGCCTGGCCGACCGCCTCGTGCGTCATCAACAGCACACCGACGCTCATGACGGCGTGCCGATCCGCAGTGCAAGGATGCTCAGCATGGCTATCACTCGAGTTCGCGATGGAAGGTAAGCACGCCATTGCGTAGCGCGCGGTAGTGGGCGGCAAGCTTTTCCACCAGATACACCGAACGGTGTCGACCGCCGGTGCAGCCGATGGCGATGGTGACGTAGCTGCGGTCGTCCGCCTCGAAGCGCGGCAGCCAGGTATCGAGCCAGCGCGCCGTGTCGGCGTAGTACTCGGCGACCATGGGCTGCGCATCCAGGTAGGCGCTCACGGCGGCATCCTTGCCCGACAGTGGGCGCAGCGTGGGATCCCAGTGCGGGTTCGGCAGGCAGCGCGCATCGAACACGAAGTCCGCATCCAGCGGCAGGCCGCGGCGGAAGGCGAACGACTGGAACATCAGGGTGAGGCCTTCGGTGGCTTCCGCATAGCCGGCGGCGAACAGGCGGCGCAGCTGATGCACGTTCAGTTCGCTCGAATCGATCACCTTGTCGGCGATGGCCGAGAGCGGGCGCAGCACGCGACGCTCTTCGGCGATCGCATCGGCCAGCGACAGGCCTTGCCACGACAGCGGGTGACGGCGGCGCGTTTCCGAATAGCGCTTGATCAGCACATCGTCGCGGCAATCCAAGAAGATCAGGTGCGCCTTCACGCCCGCGGCGGCCAGCTCCGAGAGGATCGCCGGCATGCGCTTGAGGTCTTCGCCGGGATTGCGCACGTCCACGCCCACGGCGACGTGGCGACGCTTGCCTTCCACGTTGCGGCTCACCGCCGCCACCAGCTGGGGCAGCAGGGCGGTGGGCAGGTTGTCGACGCAGTAGAAATCGAGGTCTTCCAGCGCGCGCAGGGCGACCGTCTTGCCGCCACCGGACATGCCGGTGAGCACGATCAGGTTGATCGCATCGGGAGGGGCGCTAGCGGTTGTCGTGTCGCTCATGGGTCACCACGGAGGCAGCCGGCGCATCTGGTGCGCCTGGCGGTCGATGAAGGTCTGTGCCGGGTCGATGCCCTTGCTCTTGAGCACGTGGTTGCGCACGGCGGCCTCCACCAGCACCGCAAGGTTGCGGCCGGGGGCCACCGGGATGGTGATCATCGGCACCGGCACCTCAAAGATTTCGCGGTGGCCGATATCGCCGGTGAGGCGCGTGAGTCCATCGGTGTCTTCCCCCTCGCGCAGCGGTTTCAGGTGCACGACCAGGCGAAGGTATTTGGATGGCTTGACCGCGGTGTGACCGAACATCTCGCGCACATTCAGCACGCCCAGGCCGCGCACTTCCAGCAGGTCCTGCAGCAGCTCGGGGCAGGTGCCGTCGATCACGTCCGGCGCGATCAGGGTGAACTCGGTGGCGTCGTCGGCGACCAGTCGATGGCCGCGGCTGATCAGTTCCAGCGCCAGCTCGCTTTTGCCCGAGCCCGATTCGCCGGTGATCAGCACGCCGATCGAAAACACTTCCAGGAACACGCCATGCAAGGTGACCTTGGGCGCCAGCATGCGCGCCAGGTGGTACTGCATCCAGGTCAGCAGCTCGTGGCCGCGCTTGGAGCTGATCCACAGCGGCGTATTGGTTTCCTCCGCCACTTCGCGCAGGTCGGTGGGGATGGCCTGATCCTTGGTCACGATCATCGCCACCGGCTGATAGGCGGCGATCTTGTTGATCGCTTCCCAGCGCTGGCGCGATTCGAGGCCGTCGAGGTAGTTCAGCTCCTCGGTGCCGATGATCTGGATCTTGTTCGGATAGATGACGTTGAGGTAGCCGATCAGCGAGGGGCGGCGCGTGGTCGTCGCGGCCTGCTCGAGCACGCGCGATTCGCCACGCATGCCGGACACCCAGCGCAAAGCCATGCGCTCGTGAACGCTGTCATAGAGTTGTCGGGCGGAGAGCCGGTCCAAGCCTTGTCCTTTGCGCCGCCGGAAGAGGGCGGCCACACGGATATTGTGCCAGTTCACACCGGCAAACGCCTTGGACGAGCAGGGAGTGAGGCGAAAGGCCCGCCCGGAGCCGGGCGGGCCTGGCGGAGATCAGCCGTACAGGCGCTCCTCGCGGGCGGCGCGCTGATGTTTGTCGCAGATCTTCTCGCGGTGCTTGCGCAACTGGGTCACCAGCTTGTCGAAGAGCACGTCGATGGAGACGTACATGTCATTCTCAAGCGCTTCGGCGTGCAGGGTGCTGCCCGTGACATTGAGCGTGCCCTCGGCGCGCTGCTGCAGTTTGTTCACGGAGAGAACGATGCTCAGGCTGAGAATGCGCTCATCGAGGCGGGTGAGGCGGTCAAGCCGGTTGTTCACGTGATCCCGAAGGGCCGGGGTGACTTCAATCTGCTGACCGCTGAGTTGAACTTGCATGTTGCGCCTCCTCTGGTACTTGCCGCAGACGCGGCTGGAATCGATGCGCCGGTCGCTTATGTCGTGGCCGACACACCTTTGAAAACTCCGGTATTGCGAAGGTTTTCCTCCGGCCTCCTCACCAAGTCGGGATAGTCACTATGCACCTCTGAAGTTGCCTGTGCGTTAGAAAGACCTTCACGCCTCAGACATGACAGCTTTCCCGTCGTTATCGACTTACCTATGAGTATGGGGACGCCTTTTTTGCCGCCAAGTTCCCGAGGCGCTTTGCCGCAGACGCGGGCAAACTCGTTCAGCCAGCGCGCTGGCGCTCGCTGGAGCTGGGAATGCGCATGGCTTCGCGGTATTTGGCGACGGTGCGTCGGGCAACCTGAATGCCCTTGCGATGCAGCTCCTCCGCGATGGCCTGGTCGGACAGCGGCTTGCGCGGGTCCTCGGCATCGACCAGCTTGCGCAGCATGGCCTGGATGGCGGTGGCCGACGCGCTGCCACCGTCTTCGGTGGACACGCCGCTGGAGAAGAAATGCTTGAGTTCGAACGTGCCCCGCGGCGTATGGATGTATTTGCGGGTAGTTACACGTGAAATGGTCGATTCGTGCATGCCCACTTCCTCGGCCACTTCGCGCAGCACCAGGGGATGCATGGCTTCGGGGCCGTAATCGAGGAAGGCGCTCTGCCGGCGCACGATGGCCTCGGCCACCTTCAGCAGCGTCTCAGCGCGCGATTCCAGGCTCTTGATGAGCCAGCGCGCCTCCTGCAGCTGTCCGCGCATCCAACTGGCGTCGGTGCCGCGGGCCTGGGCGATCAGGCCGCAGTAGTGCTGGTTGAGTCCCAGCCGCGGCTGGCAATCGGGATTGAGACTGACCCGCCAGCGACCCACGTCCTTGCGTGCATAGACATCGGGCGCGACATATTCGACCGGCGTGACATCGAGCGCGGCGCCCGGGCGAGGATCGAGGCTGCGGATCAACACAGCTGCGGCGGCGGTATCGTCTTCACTCACGCGCAGCTTGCGCGCGAGGCGTGCGATGTCGTTGCGCGCGAGCAGCTCCAGTTCGGTATCGACGATGCGCAGCGCCAGTTCGCGCTGCGGCGTGTCCGCATCAAACTGCTCGAGCTGTACGCGCAGGCAGTCGCGCAAGTCGACGCTGGCCACGCCGGTGGGATCGAAGCGCTGCAGCATGTGGCGCACATACTCCACTTCCGCTTCGGTCGCCCTGATGTCGGTGGGCAGGGCCGCGATCAGCGACTCCATGCTTTCGGTGAGATAGCCGTCCGGATTGAGCGCGTCGATCAGCACCGTGGCGATGGTGCGATCGCGCGCGCTCATATGCGTCAGGTTGAGCTGCCACAGCAGATGTTCCTGCAGTGTTTCCTGCGCGGCGCTCTGCGGCTCGAAGCCGTCTTCGTCGGCGTTGTTGTTGCGCGAGGAGGCGCCGCTGAGCGAGAAGTCGACCGGATCGTCGCTGCCGCCGTCACGCTCCACATCGCCCCATTCGGGCGCTTCGGCGTCATCGACGGTATCGCTGCTGCTGCTGGAGCTGGACGAGCTGACCGGGATCGCATCCATCGGCGGCTCGGACTCGCGTTCGTCACCCTCGAGATTGTCGGGATTGTCGTCGGCGAACTCGAGCAGGGGATTGCTTTCGGCGATCTGACGCAGCTCGGCCTCAAGCTCAAGCTGCGACAGCTGCAGGAGGCGGATGGCCTGCTGCAACTGTGGTGTCAGCGTGAGCTGCTGATTGAGGCGAAACTGCAGTCCGGGTTTCATGCCAGCCGGTCAGGATGAACGTGAAGGTCATCCTAACTCTTGCCTCCCGGGTCGGCCATAGGTCGAAGGCGAATTCGCGTACTACCTCAGATTTAGCCCTGACGGTCGGCTGTTCCGCAGTCGTTACAGGCGGAATTCGCGACCCAGGTAGACTTCGCGGACCTTCTCGTCGGCGAGAATATGTGCTGGCGTTCCGCGCGAAAGCACTTCGCCATCATTGAGAATATACGCACGGTCGCAGATGCCCAGCGTCTCGCGCACATTGTGGTCGGTGATCAGCACGCCGATGCCGCGTTCCTTCAGATGGCGCACGATGCGCTGGATTTCGCCCACCGAAATGGGGTCAACGCCTGCGAAGGGTTCGTCCAGCAGCATGTAACGCGGATGCGCGGCCAGTGCGCGTGCAATTTCCACGCGACGGCGTTCGCCACCGGACAGGCTGATGCCTTTCTGGTCGGCGATATGCGCGATCTTGAGCTCGTCCAGCAGGCTTTCCAGCTCGTTGGTGCGACGCTTTTCGTCCCAGCCTTCGCGCAGTTCCAGCACGGCCATGATGTTGTCGGCCACGGTCAGGCGACGGAACACCGAGGCTTCCTGCGGCAGATAACCGATGCCGAGCTTGGCGCGCTGGTGCATCGGCAGGCCGGTGATGTCCTGCTTGTCCAGCTTGATGGTGCCGGCGTCGGCTTCGATCAGGCCGACCACCATGTAGAAGCAGGTGGTCTTGCCGGCGCCGTTGGGGCCGAGCAGACCCACCACCTCGCCTTCGCGGATGGAAAACGCAAAGTCGCGCACGACCTGGCGCGCCTTGAAGCTTTTTTGCAGACCTTCAGCAGACAGCATCAGTGGCCCTCGGCCGGTTTCGTGGCCGGTTGCGGCGGCGTGCCCGGCTTCGGCGGCGTGGCGGCCGGAGCCGGAGCCCCCGCGGGCTTCTGCTTGGGCAGGATCACACCGTGCACCAGGCCATCGCCGGCCGCTTCACCGGTGATCAGCGAGGTCTGCGTGTTGTAGACCAGCTTGTCGCCATGAAACTCACCGCGACCCTGCTGGCGCACCACGGCGTTGCCGGTGAGCACGGCAATGCCGTTGATGTTGTCGTAGTCCAGCTGCAAGGCGTCGCCCTGCATCAGGTTGCCGGCGTCGTCGAGCTGCTCGATATGGGCCAGGTTGCCGGTCACGACGGCACGTGCGACCTGGGTGTCGGCATCCAGGTACAGCTTGGCCACGGCGCCGGTCAGCTTCATCGTGCCCTGGGTGGCCACGACATTGCCGGTGAGGGTGGTGACCGTGTTGGGCGCGTTGAACCCGTCCATGGACTTGGACGAGAAGTTCATCGGCTGATTGCGGTCATCCTGCTTGGCCAGCGCCGGCTGCAGGATGAGCAGTCCCAGGCCCAGCAGGGCGAGGTGCAGCTTGAGACTTCTTGGGTCGCGGCGGAAACGAGCCGGTGACTTCATCGAACAGCTCCAGATGATTGGTGTTGAGGTTGGCACGCATGCCCACCCCGTTAAGTGTACGTGCGCCTTGCTTCATATGCGCTGGGGCATCCGTCACCATTCGGTTTTCTTTTGGCCAGGCGGTGACGTCGGAGGTGTGCATTTCGGCCGCATCCGTCAGGGCAAAGGCCGCCCGGTGCATATAGACCGGGCCCTGCAGCTTGAGCAGGGTGCCGCTTTTGTCGACCCAGGCGTACAGCGACTTGCCCAGCCAGGGCGGCACGCCGGCCTCGTTGGAGGGCAGGGTGAAATCGGGCGTGTTGATGTACAGCGACTCGTCGTTCTCGCGGCGCTCCAGGTGCGGGGCGACCATCTCGAAGCTCGGCAGGCCGTCCACGTCATAGGACCACAGCTGGAAGTTGGTCAGCGTATAGCCCGAACGCGGCGGTCCGACGAACTCGCTGACCTTGGGCGCGGGCGCCAGCGCCCAGTACAGCAGCTGCGCGCCGCCGGTGGCCAGGCCGATCAGCACGATCGCCACCGGGAGGCCCCGGTCGCGCAGATAGGATCGCAGGCTCACTGCCAGCGCTCCCGCTCGGCGTCGCTCTTGCCCTGCGCATGCAGGATCAGGTCGCAGACCTCGCGGGCCGCGCCCTGGCCGCCACCCAGGCGGGTGCGCCAATGCGAACGCTCAGCCACCCAGGGATGGGCGTTGGCCACCGCGACGGCCAGGCCGGCGATGGCCATGGCGGGCAGATCCGGCAGGTCGTCGCCGACGAAGGCCGCCTGTTCCGGCGCCAGGTTCAGCGCTTCCAGCAACTGCTCGAGGCAGGCGCGCTTGTCGCCCTGGCCCTGGTAGACGTGAGCGATGTCCAGTTCCTCCGCGCGCAGCGCCACCGGGTGGCTGATACGGGCGGAAATGATCGCGACCTGCACGCCGTGGCCCATCAGCAGTTTCAGGCCCAGGCCGTCATGCACGTGGAAGACCTTGGTTTCACGGCCGTCTTCGGCGTACCACAGGCGGCCGTCCGTCAGGGTGCCGTCCACATCGAACACGACGAGGCGGATCTTGGCGGCACGGTCAAGCACGTCGGCGGGGAGGTCAGCCAGATACATGGGAGTCGTCGGAGTCGGCAAAAGGGCGGGGTGGCGATACCGTCAAACGCCGTTGGGCGCAGACGGTGCACGCGAGTATGGATATCAGCCGAGCCTTTCGATCAGACCACACGGGCGCGGAGCAGATCGTGAATGTTAAGCGCTCCCACCACCTGCTGCTTGTCGTTGACCACCAGCAGCGCGTGAATCTGGTGCTTTTCCATCAACTGGGCGGCCTCGATGGCCAGCTTGTCCGCGCCGATGGTCTTGGGGCCGCGGGTCATCAGCTCGGCGACGGTGGCGCCGCGCAGGTCCAGGTCGTCGTCGTCCAGCGCTCGGCGCAGGTCGCCGTCGGTGAACACGCCGAGCAGGTGGTGATCGGCGTCGACCACGGCGGTCATGCCCAGGTGCTTGCGCGTCATTTCCATCAGGGCCTGGGTCAGCGAGGCGTTCGGCGGTACGGCAGGAATGCCTTCGCCGGTGTGCATCACATCGCTGATGTGCAGCAGCAGGCGACGGCCGAGGCTGCCCGCGGGATGGGAGCGGGCAAAGTCTTCGGAGGTGAAACCGCGCGCCTCCAGCAGTGCGATCGCCAGCGCATCGCCCATGACCAGGGCGGCGGTGGTGCTGGCTGTCGGCGCCAGACCCAGCGGGCAGGCTTCGGCGGCGATACTGGCGTCCAGATGCACATTGGCCTGGTCGGCCAGCGACGAATTCGCGTTGCCCGTGATCGCAATCAAGGGAATGCCCTGGCGCTTGATCACCGGCAGGATGAACAGCACCTCGTCGGTTTCGCCCGAGTTGGACAAGGCCAGCACGATGTCCTGCGGCAGGATCATGCCCAGGTCGCCGTGGCTGGCTTCACCCGGATGCACGAAGAACGCGGGCGTGCCGGTGGAGGCCAGCGTGGCGGCGATCTTGCGGGCCACGTGGCCCGACTTGCCCATGCCGGTGACCACCACGCGGCCCGCGCAGCTCATGATGAGCCGGCAGGCTTCCACGAATTCAGGGCCGATGCGCGGCTCCAGGGCGCGGATGGTCGCCGCCTCGGTGGCGATCACGGTGCGCGCGCTTTGCACAATGGCGTCGGCGTTGATCGCAAGCGGGTTGGCTGGGGCGACGTAGGCGTTCATGCGTCCTCGAAAAGTCCTGCGGTTTCCCGACATAACCCTGAATGGGCATCAGTAGACGGGAAACTACGGTGTATCAATAGGTTGTGGGTGATCGGCGGCTCAATTCAGAAGGCGCCGATAGCACGTGTCGTTTCTGCGACAGAGGTTTTCCATTAACATGGCATATTCGCATTTTAACGTCATAGTCGCTGCCATTGGGTTCGGTTCCTGACCGGATCGGCGGCGCTGACCCCCATCAAGCAAGTGGAAAAACCATGGACGCTGCCACCATCCAGGCAATGATCGAACAAGGCCTGCCCGGTGCTCAGGCTTCCGTCAGTGGCGACGACGGCGTGCACTTCGAAGCCCAAGTGGTGGCGGAACAGTTCGCCGGCAAGCTCCCGCTGGCGCGGCACCGCCTTGTTTACGCCACGCTTGGCGATCTCATGGGCGGTGCGATCCACGCGCTGGCCCTCAAGACGCTGACCCCCGCGGAAGTCGCTGCGCGCCGTTGAGGCTGCGCTGCACTCCCGAGACATTCATTCGCAAGGACTTTTCATGGCCAAGATCCTGATCAGTGGCGGCGAGCCGCTCCACGGTGAGGTGGGTATTTCAGGCGCCAAGAACGCCGTACTCCCGATTCTCGCTTCCTGCCTGCTGGCCGACGAGCCGGTGGCGATCAGCAACGTGCCGCATCTGCACGACGTGACGACCTTCATCGAGCTGCTCGGCCAGATGGGCACGCAGCTGGTGCTGGACGACCGCATGAAGATGCATATCGACCCGCGCACCACCGACCGCCATTTCGCCCCCTATGACCTGGTGCGCACCATGCGCGCCTCGATCCTGGTGCTGGGCCCGCTGGTGGCCCGCTTCGGCGAAGCGGAAGTGTCGCTGCCGGGCGGCTGCGCGATCGGCTCGCGTCCGGTCGACCAGCACATCCGCGGCCTGCAGGCGCTGGGCGCCGAAGTGGTCGTGGAGAACGGCTACATCAAGGCCAAGGCCAAGCGCCTGAAGGGCGCGCGCATCTCGATGGACATGGTCACCGTGACCGGCACCGAGAACATCATGATGGCCGCCGCGCTCGCGCAGGGCACCACCGTGATCGAGAACGCCGCGCAGGAACCGGAAGTGGTCGACCTGGCGCACTGCCTGATCGCCATGGGCGCGCAGATCGAAGGCGCCGGCACTTCCACTCTGGTCATCCACGGCGTGGAACGCCTGCACGGCGCCGAGTACGAAGTGCTGCCCGATCGCATCGAAACCGGCACCTTCCTGGTGGGCGCGGCCATGACCGGCGGCAAGGTGCGCGCGCGCAACGCCCGTGCCGATACGCTGGACGCGGTGCTGTCCAAGCTGGAAGAAGCCGGCGCGCATATTTCCACCGGTCCGGACTGGATCGAGCTGGACATGCAGGGCCGTCGTCCCAAGGCCGTGAACATCACCACCGCGCCGTACCCGGCGTTCCCCACCGACATGCAGGCGCAGTTCACCGCGCTCAACTGCGTGGCCGAGGGCGTGGGCGTGATCACCGAGACGGTGTTCGAGAATCGCTTCATGCACGCGCTCGAGCTGCAGCGCCTCGGGGCGGATATCCGCCTGGAAGGCAATACGGCCATCATCAAGGGCGTGGAAAAGATGAGCGGCGCGCCGATCATGGCGACCGACCTGCGTGCATCCGCTTGCCTGGTGCTCGCCGGCCTGGTGGCCGAGGGCGACACCACGGTGGACCGCGTGTATCACATCGATCGTGGTTACGAGAACATCGAGGAAAAGCTCGGCGTGCTTGGGGCGAAGATTCGTCGACTGCCGTCGTAAGGGCAGGAGTGAGGGAAGAGGAGTGAGAAGTGAGAGTGGTTTCTCTCACTTCTCCTGACAGCGCGGGCAAGTGAAGAAGGCTATGGCCTGAGAGTGGTTTCTCTCACTCCTCTCTTCTATTCACTCACTACTGCCCCTTAAAGCTCACCAGCTGCAATTCCAGATTGCCGCCATCGCTCTGCGACAGCTTCACCGGCACCGGATATTTCTGCGGGGCATACCAGGCGTTGAAGCTGTTCTGGTCGCTGCTGCGCACCACGCGTTCGGCCTGGAAACTGCCGGCAGGCACCTTCACCGCTTCCTTGCCGGCGACCTTGAATTCCTGGGTCTCGACATTGCGCTTCACGGCGACCGGCAGCGACACCGACTGCTTGCCAGCGCGGAGGGCGAGGCCGAGTGCGTACGAGGTGGTGTTGCGATCGACCATGCCTGGTGCGCTGGGGTAGGTCATCGGTCCCTTGCCTTCGTCCACCGTCACCTGGCCGCTGGTCCAGTTCACGTCGGTGTGGCGCTGCTTGTTCTTGAACCCTGCGTCCATCTTGTAGTCGTAGCTGACGGTTTCCGGCGCACCGTTGTTCCAGCGGAACGTGGTGGTTTCATTGGAGTTGGCGCCCAGCGCCGCGGCGATGCCGCCGGTGCCCTTGATCTGGTTGCTGTACACCCACTGGCCATTGCCGGCGGGCTTGAGCGAGACCACCGCCTCACCGATCACCTGGCCACCTTGCGAGACCTGGTAGGTCGCGGTGAACGGGGTCGGGGCCGGTGCCGCCGCAAACGCGGCCGTCGTGGAAAGGGCCAGCGCGAGACCGGCTGCGAACGTGCGGAGGGAGTGGGATGAGGTCATGGGGACCTCAGTCTACGGGCCGTTCCTGAACGACTTGTAGAGGGCTGGAAAACGTTCAGTCAACCAAAGCGCCATGGCGCAGTTGCAGCGGCGTATCGAGCAGCTTGCCGTCCAGCGCCACGCGGTTGGGCGCGATCAGGTCCAGGCGTTGCTCGGCGATCAGCTTCAGCACGGCTGGCAGCAATTGGTGTTCGAAGGTGAGCAGGCGCTGGGCGAGCTGGCCTTCGTCGTCACCGGGCTGGATCGCGATGCGCGCCTGCGCGATCACCGGGCCGCCATCGAGTTCGGCCGTCACGTAGTGCACGCTGGCACCGTGTTCCGCGTCGCCCGCTTCAAGCGCACGGCGATGCGTGTGCAGGCCGCGATACTTGGGCAGCAGCGACGGGTGGACGTTGATCATGCGACCGACCCACGGTGCGAGCGCCTCGCCATCGATGATGCGCATGAAGCCGGCGAGCACGAGCACCTGCGCGCCGCTGGCGTCGAGGCGCCGGAACAGCTCGAAGTCGAAGTCGCGCCGGTTGGCGAAATCCTTCGGATTCAGCGTGAAGGTCGGGATGCACGCATCCTTGGCCAGCTGCAGCGCGCCTGCGTTGGGCTTGTCGCTGCCCACCACCACGAAGTCGACCGGCAACACGCCCGCATCGCGGGCGACGATCAGGGCTTGCAGGTTGCTGCCGCGCCCGGAGGCGAGCACGGCGACGCGAAGACGCGGAGCAGTCACGAACTCAACCGATGTGCACGCGCTCGTCGCCCTGGGCGGGCACGATTTCGCCGATCACCGAACTGGCCAGGCCGTGCTTGGCGAGCAGGGCGCTGGCAGCATCGACGGCGTCGCGCGGCAGGATGACGGTGAAGCCGACGCCGCAGTTGAACGTGCGCCACATTTCCTCGCGCGCCACATTGCCTTCGCGCATCAGCCACTCGAACACCGGCGGCAGCACGATGGCGGCCGCATCGATGTGGATGCCAAGGTTTTCGGGCACCACGCGGATGATGTTTTCCTTCAGGCCGCCACCCGTGATGTGGGCCATGCCATGCACCGGCTGGTTCTTCAGCAGATCCAGCATCGGCTTCACGTAGATGGTGGTCGGCGCCATCAGCGCGTCGGCCAGGGTGACGCCGCCAAGGTCCAGATCCAGCGGATTGCCGGCGCGCTCGAGAATCTTGCGGATCAGCGAGTAGCCGTTGGAATGCGGACCGGAAGAGGCCACGCCCAGGATCACGTCGCCGGCCACGATGGCGTTGCCGCTGAGCAGCTGCGACTTTTCCACGGCGCCGACAGTAAAGCCACCGAGGTCGTATTCGCCCGGCGGATACATATCGGGCATTTCAGCCGTTTCGCCGCCGATCAGCGCGCAGCCGGCCAGCTCGCAGCCCTTGGCGATGCCGCCGACTACGGCCACGGTGGTGTCCACGTCCAGCTTGCCGGTGGCGAAGTAGTCGAGGAAGAACAGCGGTTCGGCGCCCTGCACCAGCACGTCGTTCACGCACATGCCGACCAGGTCGATGCCGATGGTGTCGTGGCGACCCAGCTGCTGGGCCAGCTTCAGCTTGGTGCCCACGCCGTCGGTGCCGGAGACCAGCACCGGCTCCTTGTACTTGCCCGACAGGTCGAACAGGCCGCCGAAACCGCCCAGGCCGCCCATCACTTCGGGGCGGGAGGTGCGCTTGACCAGCGGCTTGATGCGTTCGACCACGGCATTGCCTGCGTCGATATCGACGCCAGCGGCGCGGTAGGTGAGTGCGTCGGACATGGGGGCAACCCGGCGGGGAGAAACGACAAATTGTAGCAGCGTAGGGGCATCGTTTCCTGAGTGGGGACGCCGAACCGGGACATCTTCGATGGACGCTAGGGGGCGGATTGGGCAGACTTCCGGCGTCCCCCACCGGATTTCGGTCCCCATGCGCCTGTCCCGCCTGCTGCTCGTCTGTTTCATGCTGGGCCTCGCCCCGCTGCTGTCCGTGCATGCGCAGGGGCAGGTGTCGCCGTACACCGTGGTGGTTTCCGTGGCCGATACCAGCGACGCTGCCCGCAACAATGCCTTTGGCGACGCCCTGGCCCAGGTGCTGGCGCGCACGTCCGGCGGCCAGGACCTGAGCGCCAAGCCGGGCTACGCCGATGTGCTCAAGGGCGCCTCGGGCATCGTCCAGCAGTATCAGTACCAACGGGCTGCCACCGGCATGGCCCTGCAGGTCACCTTCGATCAGGCCGCCGTGCAGCGCGCTGTGTCTCAGATGGGCGTGTCCGGCGGCGGTTCCCGTCCGCCGGTGCTGCTGGTGGTGCGCGATGAGGACGGCAGCGTGCTCACCCGCGATGCGCTGTCCGCGCTGACCCAGACCGTTGCCGCCAAGGGCTACAGCACGGTGCTGGCCGACCCGGCCAAGACCGGCGATACGCCGAACCTGACCAGCGCCGAGCCCGACCAGGTGGCCGCCATGGCGCGCCAGTACAAGACCGGCCTGATGCTGCTGGGCCAGGTTCATGGCAATGCCGCGGACTGGGTGCTGGTCTCGGGTGGCGCCCAGCAGAAGTGGAGCACGCAGGGCGCCAACGTCGCTGCCGCGCTCACCGATGCGGGCAACGGCCTGGTCGATCGCCTCGGCAAGCAGCTCAATGTGATCGGTTCGGTGACGGTCGACGGCAAGCTGTGGGTGTCGCAGATCAATTCGGCCATGGACTACGCCAACCTCGTGGCCGTCCTGCGTGCCGATCCCAATGTGCGCCAGGTGACCACGCTGAGCGCGCAGGGCGATGGCATGTTGTTCGCGGTGAAGTCCAGCCTGCCGATGGACGCCTTGGGCAATAGCCTTGCCGCCGGCGGCCGTGTCCTGCGCGGCCCCTCGCACACCGAGGCGGATGCCAGCCTGCGCTGGGTCCACTGATGCGACGGCGGCGCGAGCCGCCTCATGCGTGCGCCAGCCTGGATCCGGCGCGCGTCTCTTTCCGCACTTCTCATGGGATGAGCCATGTCGATGACGCCTGACAGCTCCCGCCGCTGGCAAATGCTCGCGATCACCGCGGTCATCCTTTACGTGTTCTGGCTGCTGGCGCCGGTGATGATGCCGTTCGTCGTGGCGGCGATGCTGGCCTACCTGGGTGATCCGCTGGCGGATCGTCTGCAGCGGTTGGGCATGGGGCGCACGCTGGCGGTCAGCATCGTCTTCATCGTGCTGCTGCTGGTCACCATCGGTGCGCTGATCCTGCTGGTCCCGTTGATTTCCCGCCAGATCGACAACCTGGTGGACAACATGCCCCGCTATGTGGAGTGGGCCCGCGACACCGCGTTGCCGTGGGTGCAGGCCAAGCTGCACCTCGATCCCAGCGCGTTCGATACCGATCGCCTGATCCAGCAGATCAAGGATCACCTGGGTTCGATCGGCAATGCGGCCTCGGTGGTGCTGGGCAAGATTTCCCGCTCCAGCGTGGGCGTGATCTTGTGGCTCACCAACCTGGTGCTGATTCCGGTGGTGGCGTTCTACCTGCTGCGCGACTGGGACCGCATGGTGGCCTGGATCGACCGCATCCTGCCGCGCTCAATCGAGCCGACCGTCGCCCACCTGGCGCGCGAAGCGGACAGCGTGCTCGGTGCCTTCGTGCGCGGCCAGCTGCTGGTGATGCTCGCGCTGGGCATCTTCTACGGCGTGGCGCTTACCCTGATGGGGCTGTCGGTCGGCCCGCTGATCGGTATGATCGCCGGCTTGCTCAGTTTCGTGCCGTACCTGGGCTTTATCGTGGGTTTCGGTTCCGCACTGATCGCCGCGATGGTGCAATACGGCGACTGGACGCACGTCCTGATCGTGGTGGGCATCTTCACGGTCGGCCAGCTGCTGGAAGGCTACGTGCTGGTGCCGCAGCTGGTGGGCGACAAGATCGGCCTGCATCCGGTGGCGGTGATTTTTGCCGTGCTGGCCGGCGGTTACCTGTTCGGCTTCCTCGGCGTGCTGTTGGCCTTGCCGGCGGCATCCGTGATCCTGGTGCTGCTGCGCTACCTGACCGAGCGCTACCGACAAAGCGATCTCTACACGGAGGAGGGCGCGGGCGATCCCGTGCTCACTGAAGTGGATGTGGTCGTCGACACGCCGCAGGGCGAAGTGGAAACCCGCACCGTGGTCGACCGAGGCAACCCGAAGGACGCAGTACCACCCCCATGATTCCGCAGTTGCCGCTTGCCCTGCGTTGGCCTCGCCGCCAGCGTTTCGAACACTTCCACCCCGGCAGCAACGCCGGGACGCTTGCTGCCGTGGAGCAGCTGGCCCATGCGGCGCACACGCCTTGGCTGTATCTGGCGGGACCCACCGGCAGCGGCAAGAGCCATCTGCTGATGGCTGCCTGCCAGGCCGCCATCCAGGGCGGTCGCACGGTGCAATACCTGCCTTTGGCCAGCATCGGCAACCGGGCCGCGGCCATCCGCGGCGTGGCCGGCAGCGAGTTCCTCGCCCTGGATGATCTGGGCGTGATCGCCGGTGATCGCGAAGCGGAGCACGCGCTGTTCGACCTCTACAACCAGGCCAAGGCCGAAGGCGCCGCCTTGCTGTTCGCCGCCGAGGTGTTGCCGGTGCAGCTGGGTCTGGGACTGCCGGACCTGCGCTCGCGCCTGGGCGCCTGCCAGCAGGCATTGCTGAAACCGCTGGACGATGCCGAGCGGCGCAACGTGCTGCGCGAGCAGGCGGCGACGCGCGGGATCGAGCTGGACGACACGGTGCTCGACTGGCTGTTCAATCGCTATGCGCGTGATCTGGGCGCGTTGCTTGATCTGCTGGACCAGATCGACCGGGCTTCGCTGGCGGCGAAGCGGCGTATTACGGTGCCGTTTTTGCGGGTGTTTTTGCGGGAGTCGGAGCCGGGCAGCTGATTCTTGCCGGTCCCTTGTGGGAGCGCACCCTGTGCGCGACTGAGGTAGAACGCAGCGGGACGGTCGCGCACAGGGTGCGCTCCCACAGTGGGTTAGGTGGCTCTGGCTACAAAAAAAGGCGCCCTGGGGCGCCTTTTCTTGTGGCCGATAACCCAGCCTCACGCCATCAACAACCGCGGCGTCGCATTCGCGCTGATCGCATCCACCATCGCCTGCGCCACGTTGAGGTTGCCGGCGATGATGTTGCCGCTCTCGGGGATGCCGTCGCGACCGGCGAAATCGCAGTAGCGACCACCGGCCTCGCGCACCAGCAGGGCGCCGGCGGCCAGGTCCCACGGCTTGAGGCCGATCTCGAAGAAACCGTCGTAACGACCGGCGGCCACATAGGCCAGGTCCAGCGCGGCGGAACCGGAGCGACGGATGTCCTCGGCCTGGCCGAGCAGGGCGCGGGTCATGCCGAGCTGCGCATCCAGGTGCGAACGCTGGCGGTAGGGGAAGCCGGTGGCGATCATCGCGCCGCCCAGGTTCTCGCGCTTGGCCACGCGCATGCGGCGATCGTTGATGTAGGCGCCGTCGCCCTTGCTGGCGGTGAACAGTTCGTCGCGCAGCGGGTCGAACACCACCGCGTACACCGGCTCGCCCTTGTCGAGCAGGGCGATGGACACGGAGAAATGCGGGATGCCGCGCAGGTAATTGTGCGTGCCGTCCAGCGGATCGATCACCCACACCAGCGGCCCCTTGCCGATCGCGCCGCTTTCCTCGGCGAGGAAGGCGTGGGTCGGGTAGGCGCGCTTGAGTTCCTTCACGATCTCGGCTTCGGCCAGGCGGTCGACTTCCGAGGCGAAGTCCATGCGCTGCTTCTCGACGATATTGAGTCCGTCGATACGGTTCATATAGCGCAGGATGATGTTTCCTGCGGCGCGCGCGGCGCGCACCGCGACATTAACGGCGGGTCTTGGCATGGCTTCGGCTTTCAAAAGAACGGGGTTTTGGCCGCGAAGTCTAACAGAGACATCGCCGCGAGGCAGTCCCAAGGGCCCGGCCGGGGGCGCCGCGTTTGACAGGAAGCCCCAAGGTTTCCAAGCTTTGCGCCCGTTTACCCGAGTTTTCCTGCCCCGATGAGCGCTGAATCCGACCTCGCCGCCCGCATCCGCTATGTGCTGGTGCGCACCTCGCACCCCGGCAATATCGGCAGCGCGGCCCGCGCCATCCGCACCATGGGCTTTGACCGCATGGCCCTGGTGGCCCCGCATCGCTTCCCGGATCGGGAGGCCTCGGCCCTGGCGGCCGGCGCCGACGAGGTGCTGGAGAACGCCACGGTGAGCGATGGCCTGGTCGATGCCCTGGCCGGCACCAGCCTGGCCCTGGGCCTGTCGGCCCGCCGCCGCGGCGTGGACCTGGAGGAACTCACCCCGCGCGAAGCGGCCAACCGCGCCCTGGCAGCCGCGGCCCGCGGCGAGCAGGTGGCGCTGGTGTTCGGCAATGAGCGTACCGGCCTGGAGAACGAAGAACTGGCGCGCTGCCATGCGATGGTGCGCATCCCCAGCGTGGACGATTTCAGCTCCTTGAACCTCTCGCAGGCCGTGCAGGTGATGGCGTACGAGTTGCGCGTGGCATCGCTGGGCGAGGTCAACGTACCGGTCCGTGCCGACGCCGAACCGCCGGCCGATGCAGCGCAGATGGAGCGGTTCTTCGAGCACCTGTCGCAGATGCTGGACGACATCGACTTCCACAAGGGACGCGCGCCGACCACCATCATGTTGCGCCTGCGCAAGCTGTTTCAGCGGGCGCAGCCCGATGAGCGCGAGTTGCGCGTGATGCATGGCATTTTTGCTGATGCGCAGCGGATGGCGCAGATCGCCACGGACAAGATCAAGGCGTCGAAGGGCGACTAAGCCACTGCGCGGCGCGTTGTTGTTGTGGGAGCGCACCCTGTGCGCGACGGCGAGGCAGTCATCGACACCGAGGCCGTCGCGCACAGGGTGCGCTCCCACAGTGGATCCTTCGAGGGGCGATCAGAACCCGTCTTCTTCCACATCAATCTTCGGCAACCGCGCCACCAGCAGCTTGTCGATGCGCGCGCCGTCCAGATCCACCACTTCCACCCTGAAACCGTGCCACTCGAAGGTTTCGCCGGTCTGCGGGATATGGCCGAGCACGGCCATCACCATGCCGGCGGCGGTGCGGTATTCGTGTTCTTCCTCGCCGGGCAGGGCATCGACCCCCAGCAATTCGCGCAGGTCGTCGGTGGACAGCGAGCCGTCGATCAGCCAGCTGCCATCCTCACGCGGGGTGATCAGCGGGCTTTCCTTGGTGTCGCTGCTGCCCAGCTGGGTGGCGCCGACGATGGCCGCGAGCAAATCGTTGAGCGTCACCAGGCCCTCGATGTCGCCGTATTCGTCCACCACCAGGGCCAGCTGTGTTTCTGCGTCGCGAAATTCTTCCAGCAAGTCCAGCGCGCGGGCGGTGGCGGGCACGTACAGTGGCTTTGACAGTTGGCCGAAGATATCGGGCTTGCCTTCGGCGTAGCTGCGCAGCAGGCGTTTGACTTCGACCACACCGAGGATGTCGCTTTCGTCGCCGCGATACACCGGGTAGCGCGAGTAGGGCGTGGTTCGGAGGATTTCCGCGCTCTCCTGGTAATTGGCCGCCGCATCCAGCCAGACGATGCGCGTGCGCGGCGTCATCACGCTGTCCACCGTGCGATCGCCCAGGCGCAGCACGCGGTTGACCATATTGTGTTCGTCGCGATCGAGCACGCCGTGCTCGGCGCTTTCCGCCACCAGCAGGCGGATTTCCTCTTCCGTCGCCACGTCGCTGCCGCGTCCCTTCACGCGCAGCAGGCGCAGCAGGAAACCGCTGGAGAGGTTGAGCAGCCACACGAAGGGCGCGGTGATGCGCGACAACACCATCATCGGCATCGATACGTAGCCTGAGATCAGCTCGGGCGCAGACAGCGCCAGGCGCTTGGGCACCAGCTCGCCGATCACGATATTGATGAAGGAGATCAGCACGAAGCCCAGCACCAGGCCGATGACCCTGGCATAGGGCTCGATCCAGGCCGCCTGCCCGCCGTGAATGGCGTTGGCGATGTGGTCGCCCAGCGCGTCGCCGGCCAGGGCGCCGGTGATCAGGATGACCATGGTCATGCCCACCTGCACGGTGGAGAGGAAGCGCTCAGGCGCCTCGGCATTGCGCAGGGCCATGCGGGCCCGCCGGCTGTCGCGGGCCATGTGCTTGAGGCGGCTCTTGCGCGAGGCCACCAGGGCCATTTCCGACAACGCGAAAAAGCCGTTGAACAGCGAAAGCACGATGACGAGGGCGATTTCGGTCAGCATGCGGGTAGCCGGCCGGTGGGGAGGTCGCGTTTGGACATGAGACGCAGTGTAAGTCCTAAGTGGCCCGGAGGGGCCGGCAGGGTTTGATGCGGTGCGGCGCGGGGCTCCTGTAACATACCCGTCATTTTCCGCCCCCCTCGCACCCAGGCAATAACCGCATGTTTTCATTGCAAACGATTTTCGGCAAAGGCGACAAGTTCTATGGCCTGCTCGAACAGAGCGCCGAGGCTGCTCGCGAAAGCGCCAAAGCCCTGCACGAGCTGGTCACGCGCCGGGATCACGCCCCGGTGATGGCTGCCTTCGCCGCTGCCCGCCAGCGCGAGAAGGCGCTGGCGGGGCAGATCAGCGAGGAACTGGTGAACACCTTCGTCACCGCGCTGGATCGCGAGGACATCGAAGCGCTCAATTCGGCGCTCTACAAGATCCCCAAGACCATCGAGAAGTTTGCCGAGCGCTACGAGATCGTTGCCGGCCGCGTGAGCGACGTGGATTTCGCCGCGCGTGCGTTGATCCTCGAGCGCGCCACCGGCGTGGTGTCGGAAATGATCGGCGAGCTGCGCCGCGGCCTGCGCATCGATCCGGTGAAGAAGCTGCAGGATCGCCTGCAGACGCTGGAGTCCGAAGGCGACCGCATGCTGCTCTCGCCCTACCGCACGCTGTACGTGGAAGGCGGCGACGCCATGCGCGCGATGCTGGCGAAGGACTTGTTCGAGCTGCTCGAAAAAGCCATCGACAAGTGCCGCGACGTGGGCAACACCGTGTATTCGATCGTGCTGAAGAATTCCTGAGGCGCGACCTGATGATTCCCTCTCAGCTAAGCCGCCCGGTCATGTCCGGGGCACACGGCGTTGTGCGCGGGGTACGCGCATGAGCATCGGTCTGGCAATTGCCGTGGTGCTGATCGCGCTGGCTTTCACTTATATCAACGGATTCCACGACACCGCCAACTCCATCGCCACGGTGGTGGCGACCAAGGTGCTGACACCCGGCCAGGCGGTGATGATGGCGGCGATCACCAACCTGATCGGCGCTCTGTGGGGCACGGCGGTGGCCAAGACCATCGCGTCGGGCCTGATCGATACGCATGTGATCGATGCGGGGCCGCAATTGCTGATCTGCGCCTTGCTGGCGGCTACGGTATGGAACCTCATCACCTGGTGGTGGGGCCTGCCGTCCAGCTCCAGCCATGCACTGGTGGGCGCGCTGGTCGGCGCGGCGATCGCGGCATCCGGCAACAATTTCGCCTCGGTGATCTGGTCGCAGGGCGGCGCGCACTGGTGGGATGGCAAGGGCGTGGTGCCCAAGGTCATCCTGCCGATGGTGATTTCACCCTTGCTGGGTTTTGTCATCGGCTTCCTGTTGATGGGCGGGCTGTACGCCTTGCTCAGTTGGTTCTCCAGTCGCACGGGTTTCCTGCGGCGATTTGGCCGCACGCCGTTCGTGAATGCGTTTTTCGGCAAGGCGCAAATCGTCTCGGCCAGCGCGATGGGTCTTGCCCACGGCATGAACGACGCGCAGAAGAGCATGGGCATCATTGCGCTCGCCTTGGCCGGCGCAACCACTGCCGGCCAGTTCGACGGCCTGCCCGAGTGGCTGGGCTTCCTGCGCATCCATGGTTCGGCTGACGGCGGCTTCAACGTGCCTGCATGGGTGGCCGTGGTTTGCGCACTCACCATGGCGGGCGGCACCGCCGGTGGCGGCTGGCGCATCATCAAGACGCTGGGCCACAAGATGGTGAAGCTGCATCCCATCAATGGCTTTGCGGCCGAGGGCAGCTCGGCTGCCGTGATTCTCACCGCTTCGGCCTTCGGCATTCCGGTGTCGACCACGCATAACGTGTCGGCGTCCATCATGGGCGTGGGCGCGGCCAAACGCTGGAATGCGATTCGCTGGTCGGTGGTGGAGCGGATGGTGTGGGCGTGGATCCTTACGCTGCCGATTACGGCGTTGTTGGCGTATGGGTTTGTGAGGTTGGCGGCGACGTTTTGAGTGGGGTTTGATTCTTGCGACTCGCGCTTTTGTTTTGATTGATCAGGCGACCGAGGGTCCGTGCCGCGCGCTTCACTTCCCCCTCTCCCCTCCGGGGAGA
>NZ_JPLA01000062.1 GCF_001010355.1 Dyella japonica DSM 16301
GAATAAAGCTGTTAGCTGTCGCAGTGTCCACATCCAGAACCTTTTTCAAGGCACGGCGAGCGTTAGACATATTGGTGAAGAAGCGAGCATCTTTTGCTACGCGGGTGATAGTAACCATTGTAATTATCTCCATGTTGTTCTAGCGGATTGCTAGTGGGAGCCCACTGTAACAATGGGCAACCATTAGCACGCTATCATTGTTGGATAGCTTTAGCTATCATTGTGATGAAGCAGAACACAGACCAAAGGCTATTCGCTTGGCATACTGGTCTACCGTACATTACGCTATAAGAGCTGACAGTGCCGTCCTCGTTAATGCGAATATATAACGCGGTGCTGGAATATTTTTCGTTGCCCGGGAGCATTACCAGATACTCGTCAAAACCCCAACCCCCGTCAACCTTTTCCGCAGTAAGGCCCAGTTGGTGCAGGCGCTTGCCGATAATACGTTTGGTGATCATGGACTGGGACATAGAACGCGGTAAGTAGATAATGGACATAATGCAATCTCCCTTCGGGTGAAGCGGGCGCGGAACCCGTGTCCCGCTTTAAAACCCCCTTTACCCCACGCGTTTATAATATGACAGCAGGGTATCAGATGCAACTATTATCTGCACTATTTTAGAATTTTTTTAGTTGTGTTTCATAATAATAACATCCGGGACTATGCGGTAGATGGTGTGCCGGAAATACCAGGTAGCGCGAGCGTGCTGAAAATACCAGGTAACAGCACACGCCGAACACACCAGGCCGCACATACATAGACAGCACACAGTGGGCAGGTGGATAGTAACAGACGTAATTATACTGGACGGTACAGTATAGTCATGTAATAGATAGCACACTAATCAAATAAAAAATAATAATGCGTGCAACAATAAACAACGTTACAATAGAGCGCGCAACAGTCACATGACGTAACAATCACCTCACTGACGATCACGGGACGTTATAGTAACGCCGCGGGGCGGCTCTTAGATCTCTGCCAAGGATTCTAGACGTAAAGATTCAATCGTCACTAGACTGGTTACATCAC
>NZ_JPLA01000063.1 GCF_001010355.1 Dyella japonica DSM 16301
CGCAAGCTGCTGGACCAGGGCCAGGCAGGCGACAACGCCGGTCTGCTGCTGCGCGGCCTGAAGCGTGACGACGTCGAGCGTGGCCAGGTGCTGGCCAAGCCGGGCACGATCACCCCGCACACCGACTTCGAAGCCGAAGTGTACGTGCTGTCGAAGGACGAGGGTGGCCGTCATACCCCGTTCTTCAAGGGCTACCGCCCGCAGTTCTACTTCCGCACGACCGACGTGACTGGCGCCTGCCAGCTGCCGGAAGGCGTGGAAATGGTGATGCCGGGCGACAACGTGAAGATGGTGGTCAGCCTGATCCACCCGATCGCGATGGACGAAGGCCTGCGTTTCGCCATTCGCGAAGGCGGCCGCACCGTCGGCGCCGGCGTGGTGGCCAAGGTCATCAAGTAAGTAGTACACTGGGAAGTCGCCCGCCGTGCGGGCTGTGAAGAGTAAAGGGTGAAAGGGAAGGGCCTGGGTCCGAACCGCTTCCCCCTTTACAGCGCCAAAGGCGCGACCTCACAGCGAGCAAAGCGAGCGACTTTTCCCTTATTTCATACGCCAGTAGCTCAATTGGCAGAGCAGCGGTCTCCAAAACCGCAGGTTGGGGGTTCGAGTCCCTCCTGGCGTGCCATCTTCCCGAGGATCCACGACGGGTGGTGGATGGCATGCAGACCGTAATCCGGTCGATGTCTCTATCATCCGATCACGTCGCATGAATACGAAGGCAGAATCGACCAAGGGCGCCTCTGGCGCCGATATCGCCAAGCTGGTGCTGGCCGTCATCGTGCTGGCAGCCGGCATTTTTGCGTATTCGTGGTTCGGCAGTGACGGTTCCATCCCGCAGTCGGTGCGACTGCTGGGCGTGGTCGTCGCGCTGGTCCTGTCGCTGGCCATCGGTGCGTTTACCGCCCCGGGCCGACGCGTGCGCGCCTTCCTTGGCGAATCGCAATTTGAAATGCGCAAGGTGGTCTGGCCCACCCGCGACGAGACGCTCAAGACCACCGGCATCATCATGGTGGTTGTGGTCGTCCTCTCGCTGCTGTTGGGCCTGATTGACCTGATCCTGAAGTCGGTCGTGCTCGACTGGCTGCTCAAGCTCGGTACGTGAGGTGATGGCATGAGTCAGCGTTGGTATGTGGTGCACGCCTATTCGGGCTTCGAAAACCAGGTGAAGCGGTCGCTCGATGAGCGGATCCGTCGCGCCGGCATGGAAGAAAAGTTCGGCGAAGTGTTGGTGCCGACCGAAGAAGTGATTGAAATGCGTGGCGGCCAGAAGCGCCGCAGCGAGCGTAAGTTCTTCCCGGGCTACGTTCTCGTGCAGATCGAGACGGACACCGAGGGCAAGGCGCCGCGCATCGACGACGAATGCTGGCACTTGGTCAAGGAAACGCCCAAGGTGATGGGTTTCATCGGCGGTACTGCCGATCGCCCGCTGCCGATCCGCGACTCCGAGGCCGATGCGATCCTCAGCCGCGTTCGCGAAGGCGTCGAGAAGCCCAAGCCCAAGGTGCTGTTCGAGCCGGGCGAGATGGTTCGCGTCACCGAAGGTCCGTTCAACGACTTCAACGGCGTGGTCGAGGAAGTCAATTACGAAAAGAGCCGCCTGCGCGTCGCGGTGCTCATTTTCGGTCGCTCGACCCCGGTCGAGCTGGAGTTTGGTCAGGTCGAAAAGGCCTAGGCCTTTTCGACAATAGGCACGGGCTCTGCTCTACGCCTCACCGGCTTGCGAGGGGATTGGATGCCCGACTTGCCAGTTAAACCCGCCGATGCCCTCAGCGGCACGGGGCTTGCTTAAAAACTGATCAATCTATATATTATGCGGTTCACGCTGGGATTTTAGCCCCGGCGTGTCCGTGTTTCTGGGGTTCGCGGGATGGCGGGCCTTCCTCTTTCAGGGAACGACAGCACTGCGAGGAGCCGCAAGGCGCTTGAACTCGCGAGGAAAATCCAATGGCAAAGAAAGTAACTGGCTATATCAAGCTGCAGGTCAAGGCCGGTCAGGCCAACCCGTCGCCGCCGGTGGGCCCCGCCCTCGGTCAGCGCGGCCTGAACATCATGGAATTCTGCAAGGCGTTCAATGCCGCCACGCAGAAGATGGAGCCGGGTATGCCCATCCCGGTCATCATCACGGCCTATTCCGACCGTAGCTTCACCTTCATCACCAAGACCCCGCCGGCCACGATCCTGATCAAGAAGGTCACGGGCGTCGCCAAGGGTTCGCCCAAGCCGAACACCGACAAGGTCGGCAAGATCACCCGCAAGCAGCTCGAAGACGTTGCGAAGCAGAAAGAGCCGGATCTCACGGCTGCTGATCTGGACGCCGCGGTGCGCACCATTGCCGGTAGCGCCCGCAGCATGGGCCTTGTGGTGGAGGGTTAAGACATGGCAAAGCTCACGAAGCGTATGAAGGCGGCTCAGGCCGCAGTGCAGCCGGGCAAGGTTTACGGCCTGGATGAAGCCCTCAAGATCGTCAAGGACAACGCCAAGGCGAAGTTCGCCGAGTCCGTGGACGTTTCCGTCCGCCTCGGCATCGACGCCAAGAAGTCCGACCAGGGCGTGCGCGGCTCCTCGCTGCTGCCGCACGGCACCGGCAAGACCATCAAGGTCGCCGTGTTCGTGCCGGCCGGTGAGAAGGCCGAGGCCGCCAAGGCCGCCGGTGCCGACGCCGTCGGCATGGACGACCTGGCCGAGCGCATGCAGGCTGGCGATCTCGACTTCGGTCGCGTGATCGCCACGCCGGACGCCATGCGCGTGGTCGGTAAGCTCGGTCAGCTGCTGGGCCCCCGTGGCCTGATGCCGAACCCGAAGGACGGCTCGGTCACCGCCGACGTCGCCACGGCCGTGAAGAACGCCAAGGCCGGCCAGGTGAAGTTCCGTAACGACAAGGCGGGCATCATCCACGCCACCATCGGCAAGGCCAGCTTCGACGCTGCCCAGCTGGCGGACAACCTGAACGCCCTGGTCAACGACCTGCTGAAGGCCAAGCCGTCGACCGCCAAGGGTCAGTACCTGCAGAAGATCGCGCTGTCGTCCACCATGGGCGTTGGCGTGCCGGTCGAAGTGTCGACCCTGACGGTGTCGACCAAGTAAGAGTTCAAGTCCCGTGCCGGTCTCAGTGCCGGCATGGGCAAGTTTTTGAAGGTAGCCATGGCTTCACGCCGTGGCCGCCGTCAAAGACCGCAGGCGCGATCAGCGCGCGACGACGACGAGCAGGGAGCTCGTGTTGGCAAGGAACCGCCGTCGTTGCAAGCGGGTTCGCTTAATCGGGTTCGTTAGCGAATCTGGCCTGCGTAGATGGTGATGCCCCTTCTGGAATGTTTTCTGGAAAGGCCACCACCCGGGATCTCGCGATCCCCGACGTCACGGACGGCGTCGCTCAGGACCGCACGCGGCAGGAGCCGTAAGCGGAGTTCCATTTTAGGAGGAGTGATATGGCTCTGAATCTCTCTCAGAAGCAAGAAGTAGTCGCCGAACTGGCAGAAGTTGCCGCGAAGGCTCACTCCTTGGTCGCAGCCGAGTATGCAGGCACCACGGTCGAACAGATGACCGCGATGCGCAAGAAGGCTCGTGAATCCGGCGTTTTCTTGAAGGTTGTCAAGAACACGCTCGCTTCGCGCGCCGTCGTCGGTACCGAGTTCGAGGTCGTCAAAGACGCCCTGACCGGTCCGCTGCTGTACGCATTCTCGACCGAGGAGCCCGGCGCAGCCGGTCGCCTGATCAAGGAATTCGCCAAGGGCAACGACAAGCTGAAGGCACGCCTCGTCGCCGTGGAAGGCAAGCTGCACCCCGCCTCCCATGTCGAAGTGCTGGCCTCGCTGCCGACCCGCGAGCAGGCCCTGGCCATGTTGGCACGTGTGTTGGCCGAGCCGGCCACCATGTTTGCCCGCGTCGTCAAGGCTTTGGCCGATCAGCAGGGTGGTGGCGAAGTCGCCGCCGAAGCCCCGGCCGAAGCCGAGCCCGCCTAAGTTCGTTGACTGTTCCATTCGAATCAATTTCCAGAGGTAAATGAAAATGTCCCTGACCAACGAACAGATCGTTGAAGCCGTCGCCGCCAAGTCGCTGATGGAAGTGATGGACCTGGTGAAGGCCATCGAAGAGAAGTTTGGCGTCACCGCCGCCGCCCCGGTCATGATGGCCGCCGGCCCGGCCGCTGCCGGCCCGGTTGCTGAAGAGCAGACCGAGTTCGACGTGATCCTCAAGAGCGCCGGCGACAAGAAGGTCGACGTGATCAAGGCCGTCCGCGCCATCACGGGCCTGGGCCTGAAGGAAGCGAAGGACCTGACCGAAGCCGGTGGCGTCGTGAAGGAAGCCGCTTCGAAGGAAGACGCTGCGAAGTTCAAGAAGGACCTCGAAGCTGCCGGCGCCACGGTCGAACTGAAGTAATTGGCGCTCTTGCGCGCCGTCAGTTTGATCTAGCGTCAAGCAAGCCTGGGGGCGTAAGCCCCCGGGCTTTGCCTGTTGTAGGCAGGGAATGGGGAATAGGGAATTAGGAAGCAGCCCTTGAAGGTGGGTAGCTTTCGATTCTCTATTCCCGATTCTCTATTCCCGACTCCCGATTCATCGAATACACAACCGAGGCGGTACCCACCATGACCTACTCGTTTACCGAGAAGAAGCGCATCCGCAAGGATTTCGGCAAGCGTCCCCCTGTACTGGGCGTGCCGAACCTGCTGACCATCCAGACCGATTCGTATCGCGAGTTCCTGCAGGAGCACGTCGCTCCCAAGCAGCGCGATGAGAAGGGTCTCCACGCCGCGCTGAAGTCAGTGTTCCCGATTGTTAGCTACTCGGGCAACGCCGCGCTTGAGTATGTCGACTATCGTCTGGGCGAGCCCGCCTTTGACGAACGCGAGTGCCGCAACCGCGGCATGACCTTCGGCGCGCCGCTGCGCGTCACCGTGCGCCTGGTCATCTATGACAAGGACAGCCCGGCGTCGAAGAAGGCCGTCAAGTACGTGAAGGAGCAGGAAGTCTACATGGGCGAAATTCCGCTCATGACCGACACCGGCACCTTCATCATCAACGGCACCGAGCGCGTCATCGTTTCGCAGCTGCATCGTTCGCCGGGCGTGTTCTTCGATCACGACCGCGGCAAGACGCACAGCTCGGGCAAGCTGCTGTTCTCGGCCCGCGTGATTCCTTACCGCGGTTCGTGGCTCGACTTCGAGTTCGACCCGAAGGATGCGCTGTTCACCCGTATCGACCGTCGCCGCAAGTTGCCGGTGACGGTGCTGCTGCGCGCGCTGGGCTACACCAACGAAGAGATGCTCGGCATCTTCTTCGAGCACAACGTGTTCCACCTGGGCAAGAAGGGCGGTACCACGCTGGAGCTCGTTGCCGAGCGTCTGCGCGGTGAAACGCTGACCTTCGACCTGACCATCGGCGACAAGGTGCTGGTGGAAGCCGGCAAGCGCATCACGGCGCGCCACGTGCGCCAGCTGGCCGCGGAAAACATCACCGCGCTGGAAGTGCCGGACGATTACCCGGTCGGCCGCATCCTGGCGATCGACATGGTCGACCCCAAGACCGGCGAACTGCTGGCCCAGGCCAACGACGAAATCACCGCCGAGCAGCTGGAAAACTTCCGCAAGGCCGGTATCGAAGTCGTGCCGACGCTGTACGTCAACGACCTTGACCGCGGCGCCTACATCTCGCACACGCTGCGCATCGACAACACCAAGACGCCGCTCGAGGCGCTGGTGGAAATCTATCGCATGATGCGTCCGGGCGAGCCGCCGACCAAGGATGCCGCGCAGAACCTGTTCTACAACCTGTTCTTCACCTTCGACCGCTACGACCTGTCGGCCGTGGGTCGCATGAAGTTCAACCGTCGCGTGGGCCGTCAGGAGATCGTCGGTCCGGGCGTGCTGTACGACAAGCGCTACTTCACCGACCGCAAGGAAGAGGAAGCCCAGAAGCTGGTCGCCGCACAGGGCGATCGCTCGGACATCCTCGACGTGCTGAAGGTGCTGATCGACATCAAGAACGGTCATGGCACCGTCGACGATATCGATCACCTGGGCAACCGTCGCGTGCGTTCGGTCGGCGAAATGGCCGAGAACACCTTCCGCATCGGCCTGGTGCGCGTTGAGCGCGCCGTGCGCGAGCGCCTGTCGCTGGCCGAGTCCGAGGGTCTGACCCCGCAGGAACTGATCAACGCCAAGCCGGTCGCGGCCGCGGTGAAGGAGTTCTTCGGCTCCTCGCAGCTCAGCCAGTTCATGGACCAGAACAACCCGCTGTCGGAAGTGACGCACAAGCGTCGCGTCTCGGCGCTGGGCCCAGGCGGCCTGACGCGCGAGCGCGCCGGCTTCGAAGTGCGCGACGTGCATCCGACCCATTACGGCCGCGTCTGCACCATCGAAACGCCGGAAGGCCCGAACATCGGCCTGATCAACTCGCTCGCCGTGTACGCGCGCACCAACCAGTACGGCTTCCTCGAGACGCCGTACCGCAAGGTCGTGGGCGGCAAGGTCACCGACCAGGTGGATTACCTGTCGGCGATCGAAGAGGGCGATCACGTGATCGCGCAGGCCAACTCGCCGTTGAAGGATGGCGCGTTCGTCGAAGACTTCGTGTCCTGCCGCTTCCGTGGCGAGTCCGAGCTGCGTCCGTCCGCTGAAGTCGACTACATGGACGTTTCGCCCATGCAGACGGTGTCGGTGGCAGCCGCACTCGTGCCCTTCCTGGAGCACGATGACGCGAACCGCGCACTGATGGGCGCGAACATGCAGCGTCAGGCCGTGCCGACCCTGCGTTCGCAGACCCCGCTGGTGGGTACCGGCATCGAGCGCGCCGTGGCGCGTGACTCGGGCGTCATCGTCACCGCCAAGCGCGGCGGCGTGATCGACCAGGTCGATGCGGCCCGCATCGTGGTGCGCGTGAACGAAACCGAAGTTGGCGACAACGACGCCGGCGTCGATATCTACACGCTGACCAAGTACACCCGCTCCAACCAGAACACCAACCTCAACCAGCGTCCGCTGGTGAACGTGGGTGACATCGTGGCAGTGGGCGACACGCTGGCCGACGGTTCGTCGACCGACCTGGGCGAGCTCGCGCTCGGCCAGAACATGCTGATCGCCTTCATGCCGTGGAACGGCTACAACTTCGAAGACTCGATCCTGCTCTCCGAGCGCGTCGTGCAGGAAGACCGCTACACCTCGATCCACATCGAGGAGCTGTCGTGCATCGCGCGTGACACCAAGCTGGGCGCCGAGGAAATCACCGCCGACATCCCGAACGTGGGTGAGCAGGCGCTGGCACGCCTCGACGAGTCCGGCATCGTGTACATCGGTGCGGAAGTGAAGGCCGGCGACATCATGGTCGGCAAGGTCACGCCCAAGGGCGAAAGCCAGCTGACCCCGGAAGAGAAGCTGCTGCGCGCGATCTTCGGCGAGAAGGCGTCCGACGTGAAGGACAGCTCGCTGCGCGTGCCGCCGGGCATGGACGGCACCGTCATCGACGTGCAGGTCTTCACCCGCGACGGCATCGAGAAGGACAAGCGCGCCAAGCAGATCGAGGAAATGGAAATCAAGCGTATCCGCAAGGATCTTGATGACCAGTTCCGCATCCTCGAAGGCGCGATCTACAACCGTATGCGCACCCAGCTCGTCGGCAAGTCCGCGATGAGCGGTCCGGCCGGTCTCAAGCGCGGCGCCGAAATCACCGACGCCTACCTCGACGGCCTGAAGAAGGACGACTGGTTCAAGGTCAACGTCAAGGAAGAGGACGTCACCGAGTTCCTCGAGCGCGCAGCCGATCAGATCAAGCGCCACAAGGAAGAGTTCGACAAGCGCTTCAAGGAAAAGCAGAGCAAGATCACCCAGGGCGACGACCTCGCACCGGGCGTGCTCAAGATGGTCAAGGTGTTCCTGGCCGTGAAGCGCCGCATCCAGCCGGGCGACAAGATGGCCGGTCGCCACGGTAACAAGGGTGTGGTGTCCAACGTGGTGCCGGTGGAGGACATGCCGTTCTCCGAAGACGGTACCTCGGTCGACATCGTGCTGAACCCGCTGGGCGTGCCGTCGCGTATGAACATCGGCCAGATTCTGGAAGTGCATCTGGGCTGGGCCGCCAAGGGCCTGGGCAAGAAGATCCAGAAGATGCTCGAAGCGCAGGCCAAGGTGGCGCAGATCCGCGAGTTCCTCGACCAGGTGTACAACCACCACGTCGCCGGCGCCGTGCAGCATGTCGACCTGAAGTCGTTGACCGACGAGGAAATCCTCGCCCTGGCCAACAACCTGCAGGAAGGCGTGCCGATGGCCACCCCGGTGTTCGACGGTGCCGAGGAAACCGAGATCAAGGCGATGCTCAAGCTCGCCGATCTGCCGGAATCGGGTCAGACCACCTTGTACGACGGCCGTACCGGCGAAGCGTTCGATCGCCCGGTCACCGTGGGCTACATGCACTACCTGAAGCTCAACCACCTGGTCGACGACAAGATGCACGCGCGTTCGACTGGTCCGTACTCGCTCGTCACGCAGCAGCCGCTGGGTGGTAAGGCGCAGTTCGGTGGCCAGCGCTTCGGCGAAATGGAAGTCTGGGCACTGGAAGCCTACGGCGCGGCCTACACCCTGCAGGAAATGCTGACGGTGAAGTCCGATGACGTGCAGGGCCGTAACCAGATGTACAAGAACATTGTCGACGGCAACCACGAGATGGCAGCGGGCATGCCGGAATCCTTCAACGTGTTGGTGAAGGAAATCCGCTCGCTCGGTATCGATATTGATCTGGAAGAAGTGAAGTGAGTTGAGGCGGGAACGAGGAACGAACGTTCGTTCCTCGTTCTCCCGATTCCTGATTCTCCATTACCTATTCCCGATCTTCGGAGACATCCATGAAAGACTTGCTCAATCTGTTCAACCAGCAGCGCACCGCGCCTGACTTCGATGCGATCAAGATCGCTCTGGCTTCGCCGGAGCTGATCCGCTCGTGGTCGTACGGCGAGGTGAAGAAGCCGGAAACGATCAACTACCGCACCTTCAAGCCCGAGCGTGACGGCCTGTTCTGCGCCGCCATCTTCGGTCCGGTGAAGGATTACGAGTGCCTGTGCGGCAAGTACAAGCGCATGAAGCACCGCGGCGTCGTGTGCGAAAAGTGCGGCACGGAAGTGACGCTGGCCAAGGTGCGCCGCGAACGCATGGGCCACATCGAACTGGCCTCGCCGACTGCGCACATCTGGTTCCTCAAGTCGCTGCCCTCGCGCATCGGCCTGATGCTGGACATGACCCTGCGCGACATCGAGCGCATCCTGTACTTCGAAGCCTTCGTGGTGATCGATCCAGGTTTGACTGCGCTCGAGCGCGGCCAGCTGCTCAGCGAAGACCAGTATCTGGAAGCCGTCGAAGAGCACGGTGACGAGTTCGACGCCCGCATGGGTGCCGAGGCCGTCTATGAGCTGCTCAAGTCGCTCGACCTGCCGGGCGAAGTGATTCGCCTCAAGGAAGAGATCGGCTCGACCAATTCCGAGACCAAGCTCAAGCGCCTCACCAAGCGCGTCAAGCTGATCGAAGCCTTCCTCGAATCCGGCAACAAGCCGGAGTGGATGGTGCTGACCGTGCTGCCGGTGCTGCCGCCGGATCTGCGTCCGCTGGTGCCGCTCGATGGCGGCCGCTTTGCCACGTCCGATCTGAACGACCTGTACCGCCGCGTCATCAACCGCAACAACCGCCTGCGTCGCCTGCTCGAACTCAATGCGCCCGACATCATCGTGCGCAACGAAAAGCGCATGCTGCAGGAATCGGTCGATGCGCTGCTCGACAACGGCCGTCGCGGTCGTGCCATCACCGGCACGAACAAGCGCGCGCTGAAGTCGCTGGCCGACATGATCAAGGGCAAGCAGGGCCGCTTCCGCCAGAACCTGCTCGGCAAGCGCGTGGACTACTCCGGTCGTTCGGTGATCGTGGTCGGTCCGACCCTGCGCCTGCACCAGTGCGGCCTGCCCAAGAAGATGGCGCTTGAGCTGTTCAAGCCCTTCATCTTCGCCAAGCTGCAGGCTCGCGGCGAAGCCACCACCATCAAGGCCGCCAAGAAGCTCGTCGAGCGCGAAGAAGGCCAGGTGTGGGACATCCTCGAAGAGGTGATCCGCGAGCATCCCGTGATGCTCAACCGTGCGCCTACGCTGCACCGTCTCGGCATCCAGGCGTTCGAGCCCAAGCTGATCGAAGGCAAGGCCATCCAGCTGCATCCGCTCGTGTGTACGGCGTTCAACGCCGACTTCGACGGTGACCAGATGGCTGTCCACGTGCCGCTCTCGATCGAGGCGCAGCTCGAAGCGCGCGCCCTGATGATGGCGACCAACAACATCCTGTCGCCCGCCAACGGCGAGCCGATCATCGTGCCGACCCAGGACGTCGTCCTTGGCCTGTACTACATGACCCGCGAGCTGGTAAACGCGAAGGGCAACGGCATGGTGTTCTCGGGCATCGGCGAAGTCCGCCGCGCCTACGACAACCGTGCGGTCGAGCTGCATGCCAAGGTCAAGGTCCGCATCAACCAGGTGCAGATCGACGAAGACGGCAACCGCACCGAGCAGACCTCGATCGTGGACACGACCGTGGGTCGCGCGCTGCTGCTCGAAATCATGCCCGAAGGCCTGCCGTTCGCGCTGGCCAACACCGAGCTGACCAAGAAGAACATCTCGCGCCTGATCAACCAGTGCTATCGCCGCCTGGGTCTGAAGGACACGGTGATCTTCGGCGACCAGCTGATGTACACCGGCTTCCGCTTCGCCACCCGTGCGGGCATCTCGATCGGCATCGATGACATGATCATCCCCGACGAGAAGAAGCCGATCCTGGAAGAGGCCGAGAAGGAAGTGGTCGAGATCCAGGAGCAGTACCAGTCCGGTCTCGTCACCGCCGGCGAGCGCTACAACAAGGTCGTCGACATCTGGTCGCGCACCAACGAACTGGTCGCCAAGGCCATGATCGACGGTATCGGTACCGAGAAGGTCACCGATGCCGAAGGCAAGACGGTCAACCAGAAGTCGATGAACTCGCTGTACATCATGGCGGACTCCGGCGCCCGTGGTTCGGTCGCTCAGATTCGTCAGCTGGCCGGTATGCGCGGCCTGATGGCTCGCCCGGACGGCTCGATCATCGAGACGCCCATCAAGGCGAACTTCCGCGAAGGCCTGAACGTGCTGCAGTACTTCAACTCCACCCACGGTGCCCGTAAGGGTCTGGCGGATACGGCGTTGAAGACGGCTAACTCCGGTTACCTGACCCGTCGTCTCGTCGACGTGGCGCAGGACGTGGTCATCACCTTCGACGACTGCGGCACCGACAATGGCGTGACCATGCAGCCGATCGTGGAAGGCGGCGACGTGGTCGAGCCGTTGCGCGACCGCGTGCTCGGTCGTGTGGCGCTGGAAGACGTCTACGGCCCGGGCGAAGACAACGAGCCGCTGGTCACCCGCGACACCCTGCTGGACGAAGCCCTGGTCGAGAAGCTCGACAAGGCCGGCGTGCAGTCGGTCAAGGTGCGCTCGCCCATCACCTGCGCCGCCGATCATGGCGTGTGCGCCCTGTGCTACGGCCGCGACCTGGCCCGTGGTCACCTGGTGAACATGGGTGAGGCCGTGGGTGTGGTGGCTGCGCAGTCGATCGGTGAGCCGGGTACCCAGCTGACCATGCGTACGTTCCATATCGGTGGTGCGGCTTCCCGTGCGGCTGCCGTGGACAACGTGACGGTGAAGACCACCGGCACGCTGAAGTTCAACAACTTGAAGACCGTGCACCACAACCAGGGTCACCTGGTGGCGGTGTCGCGTTCGGGCGAAGTGAGCGTCATCGACGCCAACGGCCGCGAGCGCGAGCGCTACAAGGTGCCTTACGGCGCCACCATCGCCGTCAAGGACGGCGACCCGGTCAAGGCTGGCCAGGCCGTGGCCAACTGGGATCCGCATACCCATCCGATCGTGTCGGAAGTGGCCGGTACGGTGCGCTTCATCGACTTCATCGATGGCATCACCGTGCAGAGCCAGACCGACGAACTGACCGGCCTGGAGTCGGCGGTGGTGACCGATCCGAAGCGCCGTGGTACGGCCGCCAAGGACCTGCGCCCGATCGTGCGTCTGGAAGATGCCAAGGGTCGCGAGCTGAAGCTGCCGGGCACCGACGTGCCGGCGCAGTACATGCTTCCGGCCGGCGCCATCGTGTCGATCCAGAACGGTGCGCAGGTGGGCGTGGGTGACGTGGTTGCCCGTATCCCGCAGGAAACCTCCAAGACCCGCGACATCACGGGTGGTCTGCCGCGCGTGGCCGACTTGTTCGAAGCACGCAAGCCCAAGGAGCCGGCGATCCTGGCCGAGCGCTCGGGCGTGATCAGCTTCGGCAAGGACACCAAGGGCAAGCAGCGCCTGATCATCAAGGACGTGGACGGCAACGAGCACGAGGAGCTGATTCCCAAGTGGCGTCAGGTCATCGTGTTCGAAGGCGAGCACGTGGAGAAGGGCGAAACCATCGTGGACGGCGAGCCCAGCCCGCACGACATCCTGCGCCTGCTGGGTGTCGAGCCGCTGGCCGCCTACCTGGTCAAGGAAATCCAGGACGTCTACCGTCTGCAGGGCGTGAAGATCAACGACAAGCACATCGAAGCGATCATTCGCCAGATGCTGCGCAAGGTTGAGATCACCGATCCGGGCGAGAGCCACTATCTGCGTGGTGAGCAGGTCGAGCGTGTTCGCATCAACGGCGAAAACGATCGTGCCATCGCCCGCGGTGAGCGTCCGGCGGAGTTCCAGTCGGTCCTGCTGGGTATCACCAAGGCCTCGCTGGCCACGGAATCCTTCATCTCGGCGGCTTCCTTCCAGGAAACCACCCGAGTCCTGACGGAAGCTGCGGTCCGCGGCACGCGCGATACCTTGCGTGGCTTGAAGGAAAATGTTATTGTCGGCCGTCTTATTCCGGCTGGTACGGGTCTGGCGTATCACGCAGCGCGTCATCGCCAGGGCGGTCTTACCGCCTCGGAGCTCGAAACACTCTCCGGCTCCGCTTCGTCGGCTTCCTTCGCAGAAGCCACCACCGGTAGCGACATTGGTGTGGAGTAAGCCCTTACCGGGCTTTACTCGCTGACATACGAAAAGAGGCGCAAGGAATGCGCCTCGTGTTCGGGCCAAGGCCGGCAGGGCGTCAGCTTGTCTGTGACAGGCTGCCCATGTTAAATTCCCGCTTCTTGGCAGACCGAGCCGGTTCGGTCTGCCTTTATGTTTCTCAGGAACAGCTTCAATGACGACAGTCAACCAGTTGGTTCGCAAATCCCGCAGCCCGAAGACCTACAAGAGTGCTTCGCCGGCTTTGCAGAACAGCCCGCAGCGTCGTGGCGTCTGCACGCGCGTCTATACCACCACCCCGAAGAAGCCGAACTCGGCGCTGCGTAAGGTCGCCAAGGTGCGCCTGACGAACGGCTACGAAGTCATCAG
>NZ_JPLA01000064.1 GCF_001010355.1 Dyella japonica DSM 16301
GGTGAGGCCAGGGCCGAAGGCAATCTCGGCTTCTTCGACGACGGCAAAATGACGAACGTAGAGCGAGGTGAGCATGGGTGGCGGCGTGATTGAGTCGGGGGATTGTAAGGGGATGGGGCCGGGGAACGGGTAGTAGGGGCGCGCACTTCGGCGTCCGGCCCATCGCCGGCATCCGTTTTTGCGCCCCTACGGCCCATCCCCCATCCCCGTTTCTTGCAAACTTTCTCGCCAGACCTTATTTCTTGTGTGTCTCAAGAACCGATACAGCATGCCAGTCGCCCCTCTCGATGCCCGCGCACGACGCCTCCTGCGCACATTGATCGCCCAGTACCTCGCCGACGGCGAGCCTGTGGGGTCGCGCACGCTTTCGCGTTCGTCCGGCCTGGATGTCAGTCCGGCCACCATCCGCAACATCATGGCCGACCTGGAAGAGGCCGGCCTGGTCGCCTCGCCGCATACCTCGGCCGGCCGCGTGCCGACGCCGCGCGGCCTGCGCCTGTTCGTCGACAGCCTGATCGAACTGCAGCCGCTGCCGCAGGACGAGATGGCCCGCCTGCGCCGCGAACTGCCACCGGGCCCGACCACCACCCGCGACCTGCTGGGCAATGTGTCCACCCTGCTTTCGGCGATGACCCAGTTTGCCGGCGTGGTCACAGTGCCGCGCCAGGCGGACTTCCCGCTGCGCCATATCGATTTTGTGGCGCTGCCGGACGCCCGCGTGCTGGTGATCCTGGTGTTCTCGGACAACCAGGTCCAGAACCGCATCGTGCAGCTGGCCAAGCCGCTGGATCCGCGGGAGCTGGAGCACGCCGCCAATTACCTCAACACCCAGTTTGCCGGCCTGCGGCTGGACGATATCCGCGCCCATCTGCTGCGCGAGCTGCGCGAGACCAGCGGCGAACTCAACCGCCTGATGTCCAGCGCGGTGGAGCTGGCCGCGGCCTCGTTCGCGCCCCAGACCGAAAGCGACGATGTGTTGGTCAGCGGCCAGACCAACTTGATGGGTTATTCGGAACTAGCGAACTTAGAGCGCCTGCGCGAACTGTTCGAGGCGTTCCAGCAGAAAAACGAGCTGCTGCAGCTGATGGAAGTGTGTGCCAAGGCCCCTGGCGTGCGGCTGTTCATCGGCGAAGAATCGGGTTTTGCCGCACTGGATGGTTGCAGTGTGGTCACGGCCAGCTATGGTGCGCAGGGCCGCGTGCTGGGCGCGGTGGGGGTGATCGGACCCACCCGCATGGCCTACGAACGGGTCATCCCCGTGGTACAAGCCACGGCCGGATTGCTTAGCGACGCCTTGAATCGCGTCGCTACGACCTTATAACCCGCTCGGGAGGCGGGGTTTTACCCGCAAGTTTGACGGTTGGTGCGCGATGCACCGGCCACGGATAAGGCTTGGAGTGATTCATGCAAAGCAACGACCCAACGGCGTCCAACGAGGCGCCAGGCCAGCAGGGCGAGACCGGCAGCGCGGAACTGGAAGCGCTGAAGTCGCGTATCGCCGAACTGGAAACCAGCAACGTGGAGCTGCGCGACACCGTGCTGCGCGAAAAGGCGGAAATCGAGAACCAGCGCCGCCGTCTGCATCGGGACGTGGAGCAGGCTCGCCGCTTCGCCAACGAGAAGCTGCTCAACGAGCTGCTGCCGGTCTATGACGGCCTGGAGCGCGGCCTGCAGGTGGAAGGCGGCGACATCGCCAGCGTACGCGAGGGCATTGCGCTCACGCTCAAGTCGCTGCTGAAGATCGCCGAGAACAACGGCCTGGTACAGGTCGATCCGCTGGGTCAGCCGCTGGATCCAGAGCGGCACCACGCGGTGAGCATGGTGGAGGCCCCGGGCGCGGCCCCCAACACGGTCGTCAACGTGCTGCAGAAGGGTTATGTGCTGAACGATCGACTGCTGCGCCCAGCGTTGGTGGCGGTCGCCAAGGAATGACGCCCGCGCCGGCGGTCGAGGACGCCTGAATGGCGTCCCCTGCCGGCAACGGTGGCAAGGCATCGGGGATCTTGTCGGCATTGAGATGCCACACGGCAAACCCCATCTGACAAACAGTTGCGGCCGAGGGGTCGCTTAAAGAATTCGGGAGTAAACAACATGGGTAAAATCATCGGTATCGACCTGGGCACGACCAACTCGTGCGTCGCCGTGATGGACGGCACCACCGCCAAGGTCATCGAGAACTCGGAAGGCGATCGCACCACGCCGTCCATCGTTGCCTTCACCAAGGACAACGAAGTCATGGTGGGCGCGCCGGCCAAGCGCCAGAGCGTGACCAACCCCAAGAACACCTTCTACGCGGTGAAGCGCCTGATCGGCCGCAAGTTCACCGACGCGGAAGTGCAGAAAGACCTGCATATCGTGCCCTACGGCATCGTGGCGCACGAGAATGGCGACGCCTGGGTCGAGACGGCTGACGGCCGCAAGATGGCTCCGCAGGAGATCTCGGCCAAGGTCCTCATGAAGATGAAGAAGACCGCTGAGGATTACCTCGGCGAGCCGGTCACCGAAGCCGTGATCACGGTGCCGGCCTACTTCAACGACAGCCAGCGCCAGGCCACCAAGGACGCCGGCCGCATCGCGGGCCTGGACGTCAAGCGCATCATCAACGAGCCGACCGCCGCCGCACTGGCCTACGGTCTGGACAAGAAGGGCGGTGACCGCAAGATCGCCGTGTACGACCTCGGCGGCGGCACCTTCGACGTGTCCATCATCGAGATCGCCGAAGTCGACGGCGAGAAGCAGTTCGAAGTGCTGGCCACCAATGGCGACACCTTCCTGGGTGGCGAAGACTTCGACATGCGCGTGATCGACTACCTCGTCGAGGAATTCAAGAAAGACCAGGGCATGGACCTGCGCAAGGATCCGCTCGCGCTGCAGCGCCTGAAGGACGCCGCCGAGCGCGCCAAGATCGAGCTGTCCTCCAGCCACCAGACCGAAGTGAACCTGCCGTACATCACGGCCGACGCCTCCGGTCCGAAGCACCTCAACATCAAGCTGACCCGCGCCAAGCTCGAAGCGCTGGTGGAAGACCTGGTCAAGCGCACCATCGAGCCGTGCCGCACTGCGTTGAATGACGCCGGCCTGCGCGTGTCCGACATCAACGAGGTGATCCTCGTCGGTGGCCAGACCCGCATGCCCAAGGTGCAGGAGTCGGTGAAGGACTTCTTCGGCAAGGAGCCGCGCAAGGACGTCAACCCGGACGAGGCCGTCGCTGTCGGCGCCGCGATCCAGGGCGGCGTGCTGGGCGGTACCGTCAAGGACGTGCTGCTGCTGGACGTCACCCCGCTGTCGCTCGGCATCGAGACGATGGGCGGCGTGATGACCAAGCTGATCGAGAAGAACACCACCGTGCCGACCAAGGCCTCGCAGGTGTTCTCCACCGCCGACGACAACCAGACCGCGGTGACCGTGCACGTGCTGCAGGGTGAGCGCGAGCGCGCCAGCGCCAACAAGTCGCTGGGCAAGTTCGACCTGCAGGGCATCGACGCTGCGCCGCGCGGCATGCCGCAAATCGAGGTCACCTTCGACATCGACGCCAACGGCATCCTGCACGTGTCGGCCAAGGACAAGAAGACCGGCAAGGAACAGAAGATCGAGATCAAGGCCGGTTCGGGCCTGTCCGAGGAAGAGATCAACCGCATGGTGGCCGACGCCGAGGCCAACAAGGAAGAAGACAAGAAGTTCCACGAGCTCGTCAGCACGCGCAACAAGGCTGACCAGCTGGTCCACGCCACCCGCAGCGCGCTCAAGGAGCACGGCGGCAAGGTGCCGGCCGATCAGCTGAGCACGATCGAAGGCGCGCTGTCGGATCTGGAAAAGGTCAAGGACGGTGACGACAAGTCGGCCATCGATTCGAAGATCGAAAAGCTCGAGCAGGTCGCCCAGGCGCTCTACGCCGCTGCCCAGGGCGGTGCCCAGGCGGACGCCGGCGCACACGCGGGCGGTCAGCAGCAGGGTGGCCCGGCTGGTCACGACGACGTGGTCGATGCCGAGTTCACTGAAGTCAAGGACGATAAAAAGTAATATTGGCCGGTCGGCGCTGCCGATCTGACGCAGCCCGCGCCCGGGAGTTCACCTAGGCGCGGGCTGTTTGTTGAGTAGACATGGGTCCACGGGTCCATGAGCAAGAGAGCAGTCCATGCCGGATGCAACGATGAGCAAGCGTGATTACTACGAAGTCCTGGGTGTAGAACGTACCGTCACCGAGGTCGAACTGAAGAAGTCGTTCCGTCGACTGGCGATGAAGTACCACCCGGACCGCTGTCCGGACGATCCGCATGCGCAAGAGAAATTCAAGGAGGCCAAGGAGGCCTACGAAGTGCTGGCCGACGCGCAGAAGCGCGCGATGTACGACCAGCATGGCCACGCCGCCTTCGAGCACGGCATGGGCGGTCGCGGTGGCGCCGGTGGTTTTGGCGACATGGGCGACATTTTCGGCGATATCTTTGGCGACATTTTCGGCATGGGCGGTGGTGGCGGACGCGGACGTTCGCGTCGCGGCTCCGACCTGCGCTACATCATGGAGCTCGATCTGGAAGAGGCCGTGTTCGGCGTCGAGAAGAAGATCGAGATTCCCACCCAGGTCAATTGCCATCACTGCAATGGCAGCGGTTCGGCCGATGGCAAGACGGTGACCTGCAAGACCTGCGCTGGCCATGGCCGCGTCCGCATGCAGAACGGCATTTTCTCCATCCAGCAGGCCTGCCCGCATTGTGGCGGCAGCGGCCAGGCGATCGAGAAGCCGTGCAAGCAGTGCGATGGCGAAGGCCGTCTGGAAGAAACCCGCCAGCTGTCGGTGAACATTCCCGCCGGCGTCGACAACGGTGACCGCATCCGCCTCACTGGTCAGGGTGAAGCCGGTCCGACCGGCGGCGAAGCAGGCGACCTCTACGTTGAAGTGCGTGTGCGCGAGCACGCGATCTTCCAGCGCGACGGCAACGATCTGCACTGCGAATTGCCGATCCGCTTCTCGCAGGCGGCGCTGGGTGCGGAATTGCTGGTGCCCACGCTCGAAGGCGAAGTGCCGATCAACATCCCGCCGGAAACGCAGACCGGGCAGCTGTTCCGCCTGCGCGGCCGCGGCGTGAAGTCGGTGCGCAGCAGTCGCAACGGCGACCTGATCTGCCGCGTCGTCGTGGAAACGCCGGTGCGCCTCACCAAGCAGCAGCGCGATCTGTTTGAGCAGTTGGAGGCCACCTTTGCCGATGGCGAGGCGGACAAGCACACGCCGCGCGCCAAGACCTGGGTGGATGGCGTCAAGCAGTTCTGGTCGCGCGTCACTTCGTAATTTCGCACGACCTATCCATTATAAAGCCCTGGCTCAAGCCGGGGCTTTGCTTTTTATGGAACCCGTTCATGGCGGCTGCGCACGTGGGCACCCACAGGCGGTAGCATCGCGTCTCGTGTCCGTCTCGCGCAGAAAGGAAGCCATCCATGACCAAGCCCGTTCGCCTCGCCATCAATGGCGCCACCGGCCGCATGGGACAGGCCTTGCTGAGCCTGGTGAAAGACGACGCCCGCTTCTCGCTGGTCGCGGCGATCGCCTCGCCCGAATCGTCCAAGCTGGGTCAGCCTGTCGATGCGTGCGAGGGCGCGCTGACCTATACGCACGAATGGCCGGCAGCGGGTGCGCTGGATGTGGTGGTGGACTTCAGTGGCCCCGCTGGTCTGGCCGAAGCGCTCACTTACTGCGAATCCCATGGCATGGCCCTGGTCACCGGCACCACGGGGCTGGACGCCACGTTTGCGCAACGCCTCAATGCCTCGGCGGCACGCATCGCCTTGTTGCGCTCGGCGAACTTCAGCCTGGGCGTGGCCGTGCTCACGCGTCTGCTGCGCCAGGCCGCGGCGGCGTTGCCGGATTGGGACCTGGACATCATCGAGGCGCACCACAACCGCAAGGAAGATGCGCCCTCGGGTACCGCGCTCGCGCTGGGCGAGGCGGCTGCGTCAGCACGCGGCACGTCGCTGCGCGAGAGCGCGGTGTATGCACGCGAAGGTCGGGTGGGCCCGCGTCAGCACGGCACCATCGGCTTCGCGGTGGTGCGTGGCGGCGATATCGTCGGTGAGCATGAAGTGCTGCTGATGGGGCAGGGTGAGCGCGTGGAATTGGTTCATCGCGCCACCGATCGGTCGATCTTTGCCCGCGGCGCGCTCGAGGCTGCGCACTGGCTCAGCGGCCGCGAAGCGGGCGATTACGATCTCGATGCGATGCTGGCGGATCGTTCCTCGCGCTGAGCTGGTTGGGCGTGAGAACGCGTCGCAATCCCGGTCGTTGCTTGCCTGGGCGCGTCCGGACCTCTAAAATCCTGTGTGTTGTCATTGGGGAGTAGCCATCCTCACCCCACGCAACCGGTCTCCGGTTGCGCTTCCAGAGGAATCCGCGTCAACAGACTTGAAGCTTCGGCTTCATGGCGTGGATGGTCACCGGTAGCTTCAGCGACCGGCAGCCCGGCGAGACCTTTGGCCACGACGCGCTCACCCTGCCGGGCGAGCTCGCGTCGTTGCGCCAATGGTTTTCCGCTCGCCCGGCCTTGGAAAAAGCATGCTTATTGCCCTGTTGTTCCTGCTTTCGGCTGGTGCGATCTATCTCGCCTGCGAGTACTTCGTCAACGGCGTGGAATGGTTTGGCCAGAAGCTCAACCTGGGCGCCACCGCAACGGGCACCGTGCTGGCGGCCTTCGGTACGGCGTTGCCGGAAAGCGCAGTGACCTTCGTCGCCGTGATCCTCGGCAAGACCCCTGAGCAAAGAGACATCGGCGTGGGCGCAGCGCTCGGCGGTCCCTTGGTATTGGCAACCATCGCCTATGCGGTGGTCGGCGTAGCGTTGTGGATGAATCGCCACAAGCTGCAGCGCGCCGATCATCAGGTGCGTGTGGCACACGGGCGCCTGGCGCGCGATCAATCGTGGTTCCTGGCGATCTTCGTGGTGAAGTGCACGCTCGGCCTGGTCGCGTTTGCGTTCAAGCCGTGGCTGGGCGTGCTGTTCCTCGCCGCTTATGGCCTGTACGTGTGGCGCGAGCTGAAGTCCACGGACACGGCACCCGAGGAAGAAGAACTCGAGCCGTTGAAGTTCCAGCCCAAGTCGGCCGATCCGTCGATCTGGTGGGTGGTCGCGCAGACCACGCTGGCGCTGATCGTGATTGCCTTCGCTTCGCATACCTTCGTCAAGCAGATCGAGGCGATCGGCATCGCGCTGAATCTGTCGCCGCATCTGGTGGCGCTGGTGTTGAGCCCGGTGGCCACCGAGCTGCCGGAGACCATGAATGCGCTGATCTGGGTGCGCCAGGGCAAGGAGCGTCTGGCGCTGGCCAATATCTCCGGCGCCATGATGATCCAGGCGACCATCCCCAGCTCGCTGGCGCTGTTTGCCACGCCGTGGCTGTTCGATGCGCCGCTGATGGTCGCAGGCGTGCTCACCGGCGTGGCCATCGTCTACCTGTGGTGGTTGTTCCGTCGCGGACGCGTGGACGCGCGCTGGCTGGTGCCGGTGGGGCTGCTCTACGGCGTGTTTGCTGCCTATATCGCATGGCACTACGGCACGCAGCTGTAAGTACCCGGTCAGGGCGCACCGCTGGGTGCGCCCTTGCTGATCAGTCGCGGTGCGCGGCGTTGCGGTCGCGATCGGCGCCCAGCTTTCGATCCAGCGAGCCGAAGATCTTCTTGAACGCGCGCGCAAATTTGCCGCGCTTGGTCTTGCGCAGCTTTTCCTCTTCGCTGGTCAGCCACGCCACCTGGATCACGCGACGCTCACCTTCATAGGGCAGATGGCCGTGGAAGGAATTTTCACAGCGCTTGAACACCGCAAATTCGCCGTACAGCGGCTTGAGCTCCGGCGCGATCATGCTGTCGATGCTGTCGATGCTGCCCAGGAAGCGCAGGCAGCCGTCGCTGGTGTCGGGCCAGAGGTTGTTGAGGTAGAGCAGGGCCGTGGCCACCTTGGACTTGCTGTCCGTGTGGATGGTCCCGTGGCGCTTGTTGAGCGACCGGCACAGCGTGATCAGGGTGGGGTACTGGCCCAGGTTCTCGATGCCCAGGCGCTCGCCGATGGCGCGGGCGAACTCGGCCGAGCTCAGGCGGCTCACCAGGGCGTTGATCGAGGGGCCGCAGTCGCTGGCGTCGTAGGGGAAGAACCCGGCGCTCGCATAGCGCGGAAAATCGCGCTCCAGGTCGCCGCGCGCCTCGTCCGGCAACTGACCGTGCGCGATCAGGAACGGGAACGGCTCCGCCCTGATGTCGGTGTCCGGTCGGTCGAGACGGGCGGGATCGAGCAGCGCGACTGAGTTCATGGATGTCCGAGCATGGGTGAGACCGCGCTAGTGTACCGCCCGGACCGGGCCGCGTAGGGCCTCTTGCCGGGTCACGTTCAGCTGTTTTTGGTGGACAGCAAAGGGGCTTGCACCTATCATTGCGACCCGCCCTGCAACATTCCTCGAATAAGGTCCTCAAGCCTGCTTTGGTGCGGCTTGCGGACCTTGCTGCACCTAAAAGGCGGTCCTCCCATGCCTATTCCCGCTCTGCTTGCCCTCGAAGACGGCAGCGTGTTCCACGGCTACGCCGTTGGCGCGACTGGCGAAACTGTCGGCGAGGTGGTTTTCAACACCGCCATGACCGGCTACCAGGAGATCCTCACCGATCCCTCGTACGCCAAACAGATTGTCACCCTGACTTATCCGCACATCGGCAACACCGGCGTCAACGTCGAGGACGAAGAGTCCGCTTCGGTCCACGCCGCCGGCCTGATCGTGCGCGACGTGCCGCGTCTTGCCAGCAACTGGCGCAGCACCGAAAGCCTGCCCGATTACCTCAAGCGTCACGGCATCGTGGCCCTGGCCGGCATCGACACTCGCCGCCTGACGCGCATCCTGCGCGACAAGGGCGCTTTGAACGGCTGCATCGTCGCCGGCGAGCAGATCGACGTCGAAGACGCACTCGCCAAGGCTCGCGCCTTCCCCGGCCTCAACGGCATGGACCTGGCCAAGGTGGTCAGCGTGGGCGAGTCCTACCAGTGGAACGAGGGCGTCTACGACCTCGACCGCACCGCCTTCAATCAGCCGTCCAAACGATTCAAGGTCGTGGCCTACGACTATGGCGTGAAGTACAACATCCTGCGCCTGCTGGCCGAGCAGGGCTGCGACATCACCGTGGTGCCTGCGCAGACGCCGGCCGCCGACGTGCTGGCGATGAAGCCCGATGGCGTGTTCCTGTCCAACGGCCCCGGCGATCCGGCGGCCTGCGACTATGCGGTGGAAGCGACCAAGCAGTTCCTTGACGCCAAGATCCCGCTGTTCGGCATCTGCCTGGGTCACCAGATCATGGGCCTGGCGCTGGGCGCCAAGACGCTGAAGATGAAGTTCGGCCACCACGGCGCGAACCATCCGGTGAAGGACCTGGACGACGGCCGCGTGCTGATCACCTCGCAGAACCACGGCTTCGCGGTCGATCCGGCCACGCTGCCTTCGAATGCGCGCGTCACCCATACCTCGCTGTTCGATGGTTCGCTGCAGGGCTTCGCGCTCACCGACCGTCCGGCGTTCTGCTTCCAGGGTCACCCGGAAGCGAGCCCCGGCCCGCACGAGATGAGTTACCTGTTTGATCGTTTTGCCGCCCTGATGCAGGAGGCCCGCAAGAATGGCTAAGCGCACCGATATCAAGAGCATCCTCATCATCGGCGCCGGTCCGATCGTCATCGGCCAGGCCTGCGAGTTCGACTACTCCGGCGCACAGGCCTGCAAGGCGCTGAAGGAAGAGGGTTACCGCGTCATCCTGGTGAACTCCAACCCCGCCACCATCATGACCGACCCGGAGACGGCCGACGCCGTCTACATCGAGCCGATCAACTGGCAGACGGTGGAGCGCATCATCGCCAAGGAGCGCCCCGACGCGGTGCTGCCGACGATGGGCGGCCAGACCGGCCTCAACTGCGCGCTGGATCTCGCCGACCACGGCGTGCTCGAGAAGTACAACGTCGAACTGATCGGCGCGTCGCGCGAAGCCATCCGCATGGCCGAAGACCGCGAGCTGTTCCGCGTCGCCATGGCCGAGATCGGCCTGGAGTGTCCGAAGGCCGAAGTGGTGCGCACCTTCGAACAGGCGCTGATCACGCAGGCCAAGGTGGGCTATCCCACCATCATCCGCCCGAGCTTCACGCTCGGCGGTTCCGGCGGCGGCATCGCGTACAACCGCGAAGAGTTCGAAGAGATCGTCAAGCGCGGCCTCGAGCTTTCGCCGGTGGGCGAAGTGCTGGTCGAGGAATCCGTGCTCGGCTGGAAGGAATTCGAGATGGAAGTGGTCCGCGACAAGGCGGACAACTGCATCATCGTGTGCTCGATCGAAAACCTCGATCCGATGGGCGTGCACACCGGCGACTCGATCACGGTCGCGCCGGCGCAGACGCTTACCGACAAGGAATACCAGCGCCTGCGCGACGCCTCCATCGCGGTGCTGCGCAAGATCGGTGTGGATACCGGCGGCTCCAACGTGCAGTTCGGCATCAATGCCGAGAACGGCCGCGTGGTGGTGATCGAGATGAATCCGCGCGTGTCGCGCTCGTCGGCGCTCGCGTCCAAGGCCACCGGTTTCCCGATCGCCAAGATCGCGGCGAAGCTGGCGGTGGGTTACACGCTCGATGAACTCAAGAACGACATCACCGGCGGCCTGACCCCGGCTTCGTTCGAGCCGAGCATCGACTACGTCGTCACCAAGATTCCGCGCTTCGCGTTCGAGAAGTTCCCCTCGGCCGATGCACGCCTCACCACGCAGATGAAGTCCGTCGGCGAAGTGATGGCGATGGGCCGCACTTTCCACGAATCGCTGCAGAAGGCGCTGCGTGGTCTGGAAATCGGCAAGACCGGCCTCAATCCGACCGGCCTGGACCTGACCACCGAAGAGGGCGTCAACGCACTCAAGCGTGAGCTGCGTGAGCCGCGTCCCGATCGCGTGTTCCACCTGGCCGATGCGTTCCGCGCCGGCCTGACGCTGGAAGACGTGTACGGTCTGAGCCGCGTCGATCCCTGGTTCCTGGCGGCGTTCGAAGACATCGTGCTCACCGAGAAGGAAGTCCAGTCGCAGGGCATCACCGTGCTCGACGCCGCGCGCATGCGCGAGTTGAAGCGCATGGGCTTCTCCGATGCGCGCCTGGCTGAGCTGCTCGACACCAACGAAGCGGCCATGCGCCATCTGCGTCGCACGCTGGGTGTGCGCCCGGTGTACAAGCGCGTGGACTCCTGCGCCGCCGAGTTCGCCACCACCACGGCCTACATGTACTCGACCTACGAGGAAGAGTGCGAAGCCAATCCGACCAATCGCGACAAGATCATCGTGCTCGGCGGTGGCCCGAACCGCATCGGCCAGGGCATCGAGTTCGACTACTGCTGCGTGCACGCGGCACTCGCCCTGCGCGAGGATGGTTTTGAAACCATCATGGTCAACTGCAACCCGGAAACCGTCTCGACCGACTACGACACCTCCGATCGCCTGTACTTCGAGCCGCTCACGCTGGAAGACGTGCTGGAGATTATCGATCTCGAGAAGCCCAAGGGCGTGATCGTGCAGTACGGTGGCCAGACGCCGCTCAAGCTTGCCCGTGCGCTCGAAGCGGCTGGCGCGCCGGTGATCGGCACCTCGCCGGACAGCATCGACCTGGCCGAAGACCGCGAACGCTTCCAGCAGATGATCGAGAAGATCGGTCTGAAGCAGCCGCCGAACCGCACCGCGCGTACGCCGGAAGAGGCCTTGGCCTCGGCCCGCGAGATCGGCTACCCGCTGGTGGTGCGTCCGAGCTATGTGCTCGGCGGCCGCGCGATGGAAATCGTCTACAGCGACGCCGATCTTTCGCGCTACATCCGCGACGCCGTGCAGGTTTCCAATGACTCGCCGGTGCTGCTGGACCGCTTCCTCGACCACGCGGTCGAAGTGGACGTGGACATCATCGCCGACGCCGAGGGCAACGTGCTGGTCGGCGGCATCATGGAGCATATCGAAGAGGCGGGCGTCCACTCGGGCGACTCCTCCTGCTCGCTGCCGCCGTACTCGCTGACCCAGGAGGTGCAGGATGAAATGCGCCGCCAGGTCACGGCGATGGCGAAGGAGCTGAAGGTCATCGGCCTGATGAATACGCAGTTCGCCATCCAGGGCGATACGGTGTTCATCCTGGAAGTGAACCCGCGCGCCTCGCGCACGGTGCCGTTCGTGTCCAAGGCCACCGGCGTGCCGCTGGCCAAAATCGCCGCGCGCGCGATGGCCGGCCGTTCGCTCAAGGCGCAGGGCACCACCAAGGAAGTGATCCCGGCCTATTACTCGGTGAAGGAAGCGATCTTCCCGTTCCTGAAGTTCCAGAACGTCGATCCCATCCTCGGCCCCGAGATGCGCTCCACCGGTGAGGTGATGGGCGTGGGCCGCAGCTTCGGCGCCGCCTTTGCGCGCGGTCACGATGCTGCCGGCATCAAGACGCCGCCGAAGGGCAAGGTGTTCGTGTCGGTGCGCGATGCCGACAAGGATCGCCTGCTGCCGGTCGCCCGCGAAGTGCTGGAGCGTGGCTTCAGCCTGGTCGCCACCGATGGCACGGCCAAGTACCTGGCCGAGCACGGCGTGGCCTGCGAGCGCATCAACAAGGTGATCGAAGGCCGTCCGCACATCGTCGACCTGATCAAGAACGGCGAGATCGTCTATATCGTCAACACCACCGAGGGCAAGGCGGCGATTGCCGACTCGTTCTCGATCCGACGTGAAGCCCTGCAGCAGCGCGTCACGTACTCCACCACGGTCGCGGGCGCCCGCGCGCTGGTGCATTCGCTGGATTATCACGGCGACGGCTCGGTGCACAGCCTGCAGGAACTGCACAAGGAACTGAAAGCATGAGTCGTGCGCCCATTACCAAGGCAGGCTCCGAGCGCCTTCGTAGCGAGCTGGAAAAGCTGAAGTCCACCGATCGGCCGCATATCATCGCGGCCATCGCTGAGGCGCGTGCGCATGGCGACCTGAAAGAGAACGCGGAGTACCACGCCGCACGCGAGCAGCAGAGCTTCATCGAAGGTCGCATCGCGGCTTTGGAAGCCCTGCTGTCCACGGCTGAAGTGATCGACGTGACCCGCCTCGCGGCGGGTTCGCGCGTGGTGTTCGGCGCCACCGTGGACCTCGAAGACGAGGACAGCGGTGAAGCAGTGACGTATCAGATCGTTGGTGATCTGGAGGCGGACATCAAGCAGCGCCTGATCGCCGTGTCCTCACCGATTGCGCGTGCGCTGATCGGCAAGAGCGAGGGCGACAGTTTTGAGTTCACTGCGCCCAATGGTGTGAAGCATTACGAGATCACGGGCGTTCGTTACGCCTGATCTCGCGGGAAAAAACACCTGTGGGAGCGCACCCTGTGCGCGACTGATGCTAGCCCCAGTCGCGCACAGGGTGCGCTCCCACAGGGAGAAGCCTCGGAAGCCTGAAAATCAGAGGCAACAAAAAAGGGCCGCTTTCGCGGCCCTTCTTCGTAGACACGTCGCAGCTAATGATTAGCGCTGACGAGCCTTGAAACGCGGGTTGCTCTTGCAGATCACGAACACTTTGCCGCGACGACGCACAACCTTGCAGTCACGGTGCCGCGCCTTGGCGGACTTCAAAGAGGAAAGCACCTTCACGGCCAGCTCCTGAAACTATTAAAAGAAAAATACAAGACGGCAAGTGTAAACAGATTTCAGGAGTCGCACAAGTCTTTGGATCGACTGCCAATTGCCGGTTCACGGCGAATCGGGCAGGTCCCACGCTCAATCGGTCTCGGTCATGGCGCTCAGAAAGCGCCGGACTACCGGCGAGGGCTCGTCGATCCGGCTGGCGAGGGCGAGCAGCATATAGGCATCGGGGTCCTCCAGGCGCAGGTATTTCACGCCGGGCAGGCTGACCGAGCGCATCGAGGCGGGCACCAGGGCCAGGCCCATGCCGGCGGCCACCAGCACCAGCAAGCCGTTGATCTGCTGGGCGTGCTGCCGGATCAGCGGGTGAAAATTGGCCTTGGCGGCGATCTGGGCCAGGCGGTCGTACAGGGTGGCTGCCAGTTCGCGGGGCTGGACCACGAAGGCCTCCATGGCCACTTCGCGCAGCCAGATGCTTTCGCGGTCAGCCAGCGGGTGATTGGCGGGCAGGGCGAGCAGCAGGGGCTCGCGGTCGATCACGTCTAGCCTCAGTAGCTTCGCCATGCCGGGGCGTTCAGGTTCGTCGCGCACAAAGCCCACGTCCACCTCGCCGGCCAGCAGGGCGGCGTACTGCTGCTCGGTGTACATCTCGCTGAGGATCAGCCGCACCTGGGGCGCAAAGCTGCGGTAGCGCAGCAGGGTCTGGGGCAGGGCGGGATGGAAGGTCACCGACACCGTATAAGCCAGCCGCAGCTTTCCGCTGAAGCCGGTGGCGGCGTCAGCCATCTGGGCACGAGCCTCTTCGGCCTTGGCCAGGATCTGTTTGGCCTGTTCCAGGAACAGTTTGCCGGACTCGGTCAGGGCGACGTTGCGCTTGTTCCGCTCCAGCAGGCGTACCCCCAGATCGTTTTCAAGCGCCTGTATCTGCTGGGAAAGTGGCGGCTGCGAGATATAGAGCCGCTGGGCTGCGCGAGTGAAGCTCAGCTCCTCGGCGACCGTTACAAAGTAACGAAGCTGTCTGAAGTCGAACATGGGAGGGCTTTAATAGGGTTTTCGAATAAGTAGACGCCTAAATATATATTTGTTTCTATAACCCGTCGATCATATTATTTCTTTCGTCCCGCCACCGTCCCCTCCCCCCAGGTGGCGGCGACCCTCGCCCCGCTGCGACGCTATCCCCGCGATGTCTGGTCT
>NZ_JPLA01000065.1 GCF_001010355.1 Dyella japonica DSM 16301
ACGTTGATCCTCGCCCACCAGCCCGCGCCCTCCCTTGTAGGAGCGCACCCTGTGTGCGACAGCCACGCTGGGGTGTACCGCTCCGTAGGTTTGTCGCGCACAGGGTGCGCTCCCACAAATAGCCGATCGGTGACGTTGATCCTCGCCCACCATCCCGCGCCCTGCCTTGTAGGAGCGCACCTTGTGCGCGACCGCAGCGCTGGGGTGTACCGCTCCGTAGGATGGTCGCGCACAACTGCGCTCCTACAAAAAGCCATCCAAATCAGTTTTACTACGGTCATGCCCATGACCCTACCCCCATCATCCGCGACCAGCCTCGCCCCGACGGTCACGCGATGAACCCGCCCACCGTCCTCACGCCGCTGGCCCTGGCGCCGCTCAATACGCGCATCGCGTTCCTGCTGGAGCTGGCGCGGCGTCTGCATCAGTACGGCACGGCGGCGCCGCGCCTGGAGGGGGCGATCTGGGGCGCGGCCCAGCGGTTGGGGCTGGTGGCGGATGTGTGGTCCAGTCCCACGGCCATCATCATTTCGTTTACCGACCTGTCCCAGGGTGAGGACGAGGTGGCGCAGGTGACCCAGGTGATGCGCCTGGCGCCAGGCGATGTGAACCTCGGACGTCTGAGCGATGCCGACGCCATTGCCGACAAGGTGATCGCGGGCGACATCGAATTGCGCGAGGGCTTTCGCCTGTTGCGCGAGCTGGGTCGGCCCGATACACGGCGCGCGCAGGCCGGGGTGATCGCCAGCTATGGCCTCGCTGCCGCCAGTGTGGTGGCGCTGCTGCTGCACAGCTCGTGGGCCGATCTGGTCACCGCCGCGCTGATCGGTCTGATCATCGGCACCATCACCGTGCTGTCGGCCACGCGTCCACGTCTGGCCGTGGCGAGTGAGGCGATCAGTGCCCTGGTCGCCGCGACCATCGCCATCGTGGTCAGTCAATTCGTCGTGCCCTTGGCCATCAAGTCGGTGATCCTGGCGGGGCTGATCGTGCTGATGCCCGGCATGGCGCTGACCACGGCGGTGCGCGAGATTTCCAGCCAGCATCTGGTCGCCGGCGTGGCGCGCATGGGCGGGGCGATCGCCACGCTGATCAAGCTCACCTTCGGCACGGTGGCCGCCACCCAGCTATGCAGCGCGTTTGGTATCGAAGGGCGCGATTACGCGCTGCCACCGTTGCCAGCGTGGACGGATTATCCGGCCTTGATCGTCGGTGCCTTTGCGTTTGCCATTTCTTTCAGGGCGGCCAGGCGCGATTGGCTGGTGGTGATGGCCGCCGTTGTGCTCGGATATCTCTCCACGCGCTGGGGTGGCGCCTTGGCCGGTCGCTTGCCGGCGGCGCCATTTGGCGTGTTCCTGGGCGGATTGATCCTCAGCAGTGTCGCCAATCTTTATGCGCGCTTTGTGCATCGGCCCGGCGCGATGATTCGCGAACCGGGCATTATCCTGCTGGTGCCGGGTAGCGTAGGGTTCCGCAGCGTGTCGTATATGTTGGAGCGCGATACGACCCTGGGCATGGACAGCACCATGCTCCTGATCACTCTGCTTATTGCGTTGGTGGCGGGGTTGCTGTTTGGCGACCTGTTGATCGCGCCACGCCGCTCGCTCTGAAGCAGGCCCGCCGAGTCGGCTCTCGCTGACGGGACATCAGGAAAATTACCGGTAAGTCGTGGCGCAATATCTCTCAGACGAAGCGCCGTCCGGCTTTTAGTTTGGCTGCAATGATCACTGCGCCGAAGGGAGCAAGCCATTGCAGCCGACATCGATCGTGGAAGGGCGGCCGCACAGCGTTCTGATCGCCGACGATCATCCGATGTTCCGGCTGGCCCTGCGCTACGCACTGGCCGCCCGCAACGAGCAGGTGAACATCGTCGAGGCGGCGAGCCATACGGATTTGGGGGAGGCCGTCATGGCGGGCGAGTTCGACCTTGCCCTGCTCGATCTGGCCATGCCCGGCGCCAACGGTTTCTCCTCGCTGATGCATCTGCGCTGCGAGCGCCCGGAGTTGCCGGTGATCGTGATTTCCTCCTACGAGGATCCCTATACCGTGGGCCGTGCCCGGCAGTTCGGTGCGGCCGCCTTCGTGCCCAAGTCCGCGACGGCGAGGGACCTCTGGCATGTCATCGAGATCGTGCTCGCCGGGGGCACCTGGTTCCCGGCCTGCAATGTCGATGAGGGCAGTGCGGATGCCCGGACCCGGCGGCGTTTCAGCTCCCTGACCACGCAACAGCTTCGCGTGTTGCTGCGCGTCGGCGAGTGCCTGCTCAACAAGCAAATCGCCGACGAGCTACAGCTGTCGGAAAACACCGTCAAAGTTCATATCAACGCGATCCTGAAGAAACTCCAATGCAGTACACGCACGCAGGCGGCGGTACTGATACGCAGTCTTCTGTCGGACTCGCCGAATTCGCCTTTGCAGATTCGCAATGTAGGCGCCACCTGATAGAACCTGGCCAAGGAACACACTTTGATCGGGTAGATTGATCTTGTGACCAGGGCCCCGACGGGCGCTATTTGACCCGCCAAAGAAGTGCATAAAGTGCTAGGAAGCACTTCAGAATATTGCGAATCGTCGCATTTGAGGCAGTGGCATCCACTCGTTCCGAAGGCGCGAATATGGACGTCCAAATCGACTGCGCGTGTCCATGCGAGATCGCCCAATCTTCCTTGATGCTGCAGTGCATTAGTACCAATTAACTATATGTCGCTCCAGCGTGCCATCCCTAGGATGGATCAACACCACGCGGCCGCCAGAGGGGCGTTCGCGTCGCGCGCAACGCGTGATCAAGGACGGGGGAGCAACAATGAGAGCCAAGGAAGAGGCAATTCACGGTATCGATGCGACGCAGTCGCTGTCGTCCATGCAACGCTTGAAGTCGATACTGGGTGGCTCGATCGGCAATCTGGTCGAGTATTACGACTGGTATGTCTACACGTCGTTCTCGCTGTATTTCGCCAAGGCATTCTTTCCGCAGGGTGATGCCGTTTCGCAGGCGCTCAACGCCGCGGCCATCTTTGCTGTCGGGTTTCTCATGCGACCCATCGGCGGTTGGTATTTCGGCCGGTACGCCGATCGTCACGGACGCCGCGCGGCGCTGATGCGCTCGATCGTATTGATGTGCGCGGGTTCACTGCTGATTGCGCTGTGTCCGACCTACGGTGCCATGGGTGTCGCCGCGCCCGTGTTGCTGGTCTTTGCGCGCTTGATGCAAGGCTTGAGTCTAGGTGGCGAGTACGGCAGTTCGGCGACCTATCTGTCCGAAATGGCCACGGGTAAGCGACGGGGCTTCTGGTCGAGCTTTCTCTACGTCACGCTGATCGCAGGCCAGCTGCTGGCGCTTGGTGTGCTGATCGTGCTGCAGCAGTGGTTTTTCACCGAGAGCCAGCTCAAGGCGTGGGGGTGGCGGATTCCCTTTGCGGTAGGGGCCGTCGTCGCTCTCGTCGCATTGTTCCTGCGCCGGAACATGGCCGAGACCGCTGCGTTCGTAAGCAGCCAGGCCAAGGCAGCGACCGTCCGCCGAGGGAGTTCGCTGGCCCTGCTGGTCAAGCATTGGCGTCCGGCGCTGATCGTGGTCGGCTTGACCATGGGCGGCACGCTGGCCTTCTACACCTATACCACCTACATGTCGAAGTTCCTGGTGCTCAGCGTCGGGCTGAGCAAGGAGACGGCGACCCTGATAAACGCCGCCACCTTGTTGGTCTACATGGTGTTGCAGCCGCTGGTGGGTGGCCTGTCCGATGTCATCGGCAGGCGTCCGATCCTGATCGCGTTCGGCGTGCTCGGCGTGCTGTTGACGGTGCCGGTGCTCAGCACGCTGCGCGGCGTCACGAGTCCCTATGAGGCCTTCGCGCTGATCATGCTGATGCTGGTGGTCGTGTCGGGCTACACATCGATCAATGCGGTCGTGAAGGCAGAGCTGTTCCCTGTCGAGATACGTGCCCTCGGCGTGGGTCTTCCCTATGCATTGGCCGTCGCAATTTTCGGTGGCAGCGCGGAGACGGTCGCACTGTGGTTCAAGCAGAGCGGCCATGAGAGCGGGTTCTACTGGTATGTCACGGGGTGCATCGGCTGCTCCCTGCTGGTTTACCTCTTCCTCCCCGATACCAAGAAAACCTCGTTGATCGAGGACTAAGCAGCAGCTGTTCCCTCCGCCTATCCCGGTCCGCGCAAGCGGGCCGTGGGGAAGTGCGGCCTTTTTCCCGCGCAACGTCGAGGAGCCGGTTGATGAAGAGAAGACTGAGTAATGCCTTGTCCCTGGCCGCGGCGCTCGGTGCGGTCGGTTCCACGACCACGGCACATGCTGCGGATGAGCTGACCTGGCAGGGCATCACCCTGTACGGCACCTACGACATCGGCCTCGTGCATCAGACCCACGGGGCACCTCAGACCAAGGACTGGGGCGTTGGCATGGCTTATCTGATCGCCAGGAACAGCGACAAGCCGCAGACGGCGATAGCGCCTAACGGGCTTTCTCAATCGCGCATCGGCGTCAAAGGCAAGGAGGATCTGGGTGGCGGCGTCGCCTTCGTTTTCAATCTCGAAGTCGGCTTCAATCCGCAATCGGGTCGCCTTTCCGATGGTCTCGCCTCGCTTGCCTATAACAATGGTCGCCCGCTGGATCAGCAGAAGTCGGCAGGCGACTCATCTCGTGCGGGCCAGGTGTTGAACGGTCCGGCCTTTGTCGGTCTGAGTTCGAAGGAGCTGGGAACGCTCACGGTCGGACGCAACAACACGGTGCTGCTCGACAATATCGGTCGCTACGACCCGATGAACAGTTCGTACGCGTTCTCGCTGATCGGCCTGCAGGGCACCACGTCGGGCGGTGGCTATACGCAGGATGCGCGGGCTGACAATTCGCTCAAGTACAACGGGAAGTGGGACAGCTTGCGTCTGGCGGCGTTGTACCAGTTCGACGGCGGACATGGCAGCCAGGGTACGGGCTGGCAACTCAATGCGGGCTTCGATGGGCAGGATTTCTCGGTGGATGCGGTCTACGCGAGCAAGAAGGATGGCGTGGCCGCCGCCTCGCTCAATGCCGCACAAGCCAGGATCATGCCGCACGATTCGCTTGCTGCCGTTGTTTCGGACAACACCTCGTGGACGATCGACGGTAGCTATACAAGCGGTCCGTTCAAGCTATATGCGGGCTTCGAACGGATCGAGTTTGAGGACCCTTCGCGCCCGCTGCGGCCGGGCTTCACCGGCCTCGGGGGTTACACTTTCAGCGTAGTCAACAACGAGGCTTTCCCGCATACCAGGCGCCTCGATGTAACGTGGTTTGGCGTGAAATACGCCATCAACAAGGATTTCGATCTTACCGGCGCCTACTATCACTACGGCCAGAACGCCTACGGCAAAACGAGTTGTCGTGATCGCAGCGCCGCCAGTTGCAGCGGTCAGTTCGATGCCTATTCGGTTCGTCTGGTCTGGCATAACTTCGCCAAGCGTTTCGACGCTTATACCGGCGCCATGTTCTCGCGTGTTTCGGATGGTATGGCCACGGGTTACCTGCACACGTCGACGATTGATCCCATGGTGGGTGTGCGCTTTCAGTTCTGACGTCTCGCCGACTGATGATCTATGAATGGCATTTCGTCGTTCGCTCTGAAAATCAATCCGCGCGAATAAAAAAGAAAGCCGGCCAATGGCCGGCTTTCTTTGTGTGGATTAGCGATCAGATCGCCAGATCCTTTTCCTTTTTGCCTGCCTTCAATGCATCGTTGAACCAGCGCGGACGCTTGCCGCGGCCGGACCATACCTGTTCGGGGTCGGCCGGATTGCGATACTTGGGCGCTACCGTGCCGCCGCTGCGGCGCGTCTTGCCGCCACGCGCGTTGCCGAAGATGTCTTCGAAGGTATAACCCTCGGCTTTGATCAGGGCGTGGATTTTCTCACGCAGCTTGCCGACCTTTTCCTTGCGCAATTCCTGCTGGCGGACCTGCGCTTTATTGATCAGGTCATTGAGCTGGTTATGGTTGAGACTCTTGAGATCAACTGCCATGCGTAACTCCCGGGGTGAGTGTGACTGCCTGACTTGGGTACTGCGACTTAAGCCGTACCTCTTTTGGATTATTGATTTTTACCGATTAACAGAATTGTTGCAAAGCAAATAAGGTCGATTGGGAAAAATTCTTAGCGGTCGGCGGCCCATTAAATGCCAATAGGGACCAAAGCCCGTATCGGGATTGAGGGATCGGAACGGTATCGCGGGCATGCCGCCGGCCCCGGGCGGGTCCCTTCTGTGGTGCCTGCGCTTCCCGCAAGCGCCCCAGGGTATAGAACGATGCGCATAAAAAAAGCGGCCGCTGGGCGACCGCTTCTTGGAGTTTGCAGTGGCGATCAGCCCAGTAGTGCGAACAGCTCATCCTGGCTGATGGCGCGGGCTTCGGCTTCATGGCGGGCCCGGTATTCCAGCGTGCCGGCGGCCAAGCCGCGCTCGCTGACCACCACGCGGTGCGGGATGCCGATGAGTTCCATATCCGCAAACATCGCGCCCGGACGCAGACCGCGATCGTCCAGCACCACGTCGATGCCGCGGCCCTGCAGCGTCCGATACAGCGACTCGGCTGCCTGGGTAATCTCCGGGGCGTTCTTGGGATTGATCACGCACACCGCCACGCGCCACGGCGCCATGGGTTCCGGCCAGATCGCGCCGGCGTCGTCATGGCGCTGTTCGATGGCGGCCGCCACGATACGGCTGACGCCGATGCCGTAGCAGCCCATCATCATCACCTGGGCCTTGCCGTTTTCATCCAGCACGGTGGCCTTGAGCGCCTCGGCGTACTTGGTGCCGAGCTGGAACACGTGGCCCACTTCGATGCCGCGCGCCATGTGCAGCGTGCCCTTGCCGTCCGGCGAGGCATCGCCCGCCACGACCTTGCGGATGTCTTCCACGCGGGTCACGCGCGCGTCGCGATCCCAGTTGGCGCCGGTGTAATGCGTGCCGTCCTGGTTGCCGCCGCAGACGAAATCAGCGATCACGGCCGCATCGCGGTCGACAATCACCGGAATTTCCGCCGGCAGGTTCACCGGACCGATAAAGCCAGGGCGCGTGCCGGTCAGGGCGAGGATTTCCTCTTCCGTGGCCAGCACGGATTCGCCCGGCATCTCGGCGAGTTTGCCGGCCTTCACTTCATTGACTTCGTGATCGCCACGCACGCACAGCGCGACCAGGCCATCGGTGCCGCGCACCAGGATGGTCTTCACGCACTGCTGCGGCGACACCTTGAGGAAGCTGGAGACGTCTTCGATGGTTTTCTGCGTGGGCGTATCCAAGCGCTTGAGCTCGGCCGCCGGGGCGGGGCGCGCCGTGGTGGGCGCGAGAGCTTCGGCCTTCTCGATGTTGGCGGCGTAATCGGAAGTATCGGAGAACGCGATGGCGTCTTCGCCCGAATCGGCCAGCACCTGGAACTCGTGGCTGGCGTTGCCGCCGATGGCACCGGTGTCGGCCTGCACGGCGCGGAACTTCAGGCCCAGGCGCGTGAAGATGCGCGAGTACGCCTGGTACATCGCGTCATAGGTTTGCTGCAGCGATTCCTGCGAGAGATGGAAGGAGTAGGAATCCTTCATCAGGAACTCGCGCGCGCGCATCACGCCGAAGCGCGGACGGATCTCGTCACGGAACTTGGTCTGGATCTGGTAGAAGTTGACCGGCAGCTGCTTATAGCTCTTGAGCTCGTTGCGCGCGTAGTCGGTGATCACTTCCTCGGCGGTCGGCGCATAGCAGAACTCCTGCTCCTTGCGGTCCTTGACCTTCAGCAGCTGCGGGCCGAACTTGGACCAGCGGCCGCTTTCTTCCCACAGCTCCTTGGGCTGGATGGTCGGCATCAGCAACTCGACCGCGCCGGCGCGATCCATTTCCTCGCGCACCACAGCCTCCACCTTGCGCAGCACGCGCAGGCCCAGCGGCGACCAGGTGTACAGGCCGGCGGCCAGCTTGCGGATCATGCCGGCGCGCAGCATCAGGCGATGGCTGGCGATTTCGGCGTCGGCAGGGACTTCCTTGACGGTGGCCAGGTGGAATTGGCTGAGGCGCATGCGAGCGGGTCCGGCGGAGAAAGAGGCCGATTATAGCGGCCCGCGACGCGCAAACTCGCGGGTCGCGGCAGCTTCTTCCCGCGGAGAGAGGCTCAGCCGCCCGAGCAATACTGCTGGTATTGGGCTTCGGCAGCGGCCTGCTGCTGCTTGCGCTGGTCGGTGTTCATGACTTTCTGCTGATCACCTTCCTGCATCACCACGGGTCCGCTGCTCTTGAGCATCTCCATATTGCTCTTGAGATTGGCGCACAGTTTGGCGCGGTTTTCCGGCGTATCGGCCATCGGCTGTGGCTTGGCCTGCGGCTGGCTGTCGCTCTTGGGCTCGGTATTGTTGCTATTGCTCGGTTCTGCGGCCGCCAGAGGTTCGACCGAGCCCGAGGTGGTGACCTTGTTGTACTTGGTGCCCTGCGGGGGCGGCGCGTCGGAGTAGTGCACGGTGCCGCTGGCATCCGTCCACTTGTAGGCCTGGGCGGCGGCCAGGGGCGCGACGAGCAGCAGCGCGGTGGCGATCAACAGTCGACGCATGGTGGGCTCCGGGACGTTGGGCGTGTGCGGGTTTGTTAAGGAAAGTCGGGTCGTTCCGGGCGGACTTGCCGGGCTTGGCCCGACGCGCCGGCGAGGCCGGCCGCGTCCCCCTGCGACGCCGTAGCATCCTTGCACCCCGTCCGGCCGGACTCAAGCGGGGGATGGTTTACACTGCGCGCATTCCGTCACGGATTGATTCATGAGCGACAGTACGCCCGTCCGCCCCCCGCGCCACCGGGGCATTTATCTGCTGCCGAACCTGTTTACCACCGGCGCGATGTTTGCGGGCTTCTACGCGATCGTGACCAGCATCGCCGGCGATTTCAGCTCGGCCGCCATTGCCGTGTTCGTGGCGGCGCTGCTGGACGGCATGGATGGCCGGGTGGCCCGCCTCACCAACACCCAGACCGAGTTCGGCGTGCAGTACGACTCGTTGTCCGACCTGGTCAGCTTCGGCCTGGCGCCGGCGCTGGTGATGTACACGTGGTCGCTATCCAGCTTGAAGGACTATGGCCCGACCTGGGGCAAGATCGGCTGGGCCGGCGCCTTCATCTATGCAGCCTGTGCCGCGCTGCGCCTGGCACGCTTCAATACCCAGGTGGGCGTGGTCGACAAGCGTTATTTCCAGGGCCTGGCCAGTCCGGCCGCGGCGGCGGTATGCATGTCCTTTGTCTGGAGCATGGACAAGTTCGGGATACTGGGCGCCGAGGTGCCTTTCCTTACGCTGGTGACGGCGGTGCTGGTGGGTCTGCTGATGGTGAGCAATTTTCGCTACTACAGCTTCAAATCGCTGCCGATGGGCGACCGCGTGCCGTTCCTGTGGGTGCTGATCGGCGTGCTCGTGCTGGTGCCGTTTTTCATCGATCCGCCGCGCGTGTTGTTCGTGGTATTCACGCTGTATCTGCTGTCCGGCCCGGTGATGACCCTGTGGGGCCGCGCCACGCGCCGTCGTCGTCGGGGAGTGGCCTGATGGCCGGGCTCGCGCACGCCACGACGCATCGCGAACGCGTGCTCCGCGCGCTGGGCGTCACGCCGTGGGTGCGTCGCGTCGCCGTGGCAGAGCCTGCGGCGAGCGAGCTGCCGATGGTCGATACGGTGGCCGAAGTCGTCTCGGGCGACTGCGTCGTAGTGCTGCCCGCGGGCTGCTCGCCGCGCGAGTTGGACCTGGTGGGCCGCGCCCTGATGGCCTGCGGCCCCGCGATCGCGCGCGCGCCGCGCATTGAAGTGAGCGGCGGCCAGTTGCCGGCCGCGCCACAGGCCCGCGCTTATCTGGTCTTCGGCGAGGCGCAGGCGCATGCGCTGGGTCGCGAACTGCCGGCGGCGGCGCTGAGTCGCGCCCATATCGTGCTGGCTGACGAACCGGCGAGCGTGCTCGCCTCCGGTGCAGGCAAGCGTCGCCTGTGGAACGCGCTGCGCAGTCTGCGCCGCGCACTGGTCGCTGCCGCGGAGTAGTCCCTGCATGGTCGCCGTGGCCCGCCCTCACGCCGAAATCCGCGCCATGCGCCGCGACGACGTGCCCATGGTGGCTGCGCTCGAGGCTGCCTCTTACGACTTTCCCTGGACGGCAGGCATCTTCAGCGACTGCCTCAAGGCAGGACACCCGTGCTGGGTGATGTGGGTGGATGGGGTGATCGCCGGCTATGGCGTGCTGTCGGTGGCCGCAGGCGAGGCGCATATCCTCAACGTGTGTGTCGGCCCGGATCATCGCGGGCTGGGCCTGGGGCGGTTCTTGTTCCGCCGTCTGCTCGATATCGCCCGATGGAACGGGGCGGGGCGGGTGTTTCTCGAAGTGCGACCATCCAATCCGTCCGCGCAGAGTCTCTATCGCTCGCTGGGGTTCGAGGAGATTGGGCGGCGGCCGAAGTACTACCCGGCCAAGGATGGGCGGGAGGATGCGATTGTGATGGCGTTGGATTTGGTGGCGGGATAGAGGACGCCGGACGGCTGTTCGTGTAGGAGCGCACTTGTGCGCGACCAGCCTACGAAGCGGTACACCCACGCGCTGCGGTTGCGCACAAGGTGCGCTCCTGCAAGGGAGCGGACCCATGGGGCGAATCAACCTCGCCGATCGGCTATTTGTGGGAGCACACCCTGTGCGCGACCAGCCTACGGAGCGGTACACCCACGCGCTGCGGTCGCGCAGAAGGTGCGCTCCTACAGGGGATTGGACCCGTGGGGCGATTCAACGTTGCCGATCGGCTATTTGTGGGAGCGCACCCTGTGCGCGACAAACCAACGAAGCGGTACACCCATGCGTGGCGGTCGCGCACAGGGTGCGCTCCCACAGACAAGCACCCTCGCTCCGAAGAGCAGAGGGCTTTGGATTGGAAACACTGAGCAGCCGATCGAAACGCCTCAGCCCAGCTTCTGCGCCTGCTCGCGCAACGCCGTCAGCTGTACGCCCCAATCAGCGATGCGCTGGCGCTCCTGCGCGACCACTTCGGCGGGTGCATTGGCCACAAAATTCGCGTTGCCAAGCTTGCCTTCGCACTTCTTGATTTCGACTTCAATGCGCGCGATTTCCTTGGAAAGGCGGGTCTTCTCCGCACCAAGATCGATCAAGCCCGCAAGCGGAATCAGCACGCGCATCGAACCCACCACGGCGGCCGCGGCGGCCGGTTCGTCGGCGCCCGATTCAATCCACTGCGGTGCATCCACGCGGGCGAGGAAGCTGATCTGTGCGGCGAATTTGGCGGCGCGTGCGCGATCGCTCGAGTCGCCGTCGGCGAGCAGCAGGGGGATGGTCTTGCCGGGGGCGATGTTCATTTCCGCGCGGATGCGGCGGATGCCGCTCAGCACGTTCTTGAACCATTCGACTTCGGCCGTGGCGGCATCGTCGGCGACGATCTCGTCGGCCTTGGGCCACGGCCGTTCCAGCAGGAACTTGGCGTCGAGGCCGAGCTTCGGTGCGACCGAGTGCCAGATCTCTTCGCTGATGAACGGAATGATGGGATGCAGCGCGCGCAGGATGGTTTCAAGCACCACCACCAGCGTGTGACGCGTGGACGCGGCGGCAGCGGCATCGTCGCCATTCAAGGCCGGCTTGGATAGTTCCAGGAACCAGTCGCAGAACTCGTTCCAGGTGAACTCGTACAGCTCCTGCGCGAGCAGGTCGAAGCGATAGCTGGCGAAGTGCTGCTCGACGTCGGTGAGCGTCTGCTTCAGGCGCGTGAGGATCCAGCGCTCGGCTTCGGTCACCGGTGCGCCACCCGGTGCGGGCAGCTGGCCTTCGGGCAGGTTCATCAACACAAAGCGTGCGGCGTTCCACAGCTTGTTGCAGAACGCCTTGTAGCCTTCGGCGCGCTTGATGTCGAAGTTGATCGTGCGGCTATAGCTGGCGAGCGCGGCGAAGGTGAAGCGGAGCGCGTCGGTGCCGATGGCGGGAATGCCCGCCGGGTAATCCTTGCGGATGCGCTTCTCCACCTTGTCGCGCACCTGCGGGATCAGCAGGGACTTGGTGGACTTGGCCACCAGCGGCTCCAGTTCGATGCCGTCGATCAAATCCAGCGGATCGAGCGTATTGCCCTTGGACTTGGACATCTTCTGGCCTTCCGCATCACGCACGATCGCGTTGATGTAGACATGGCGGAAGGGCACGCGACCGGTGAAGTATTTGGTCGCCATCACCATGCGCGCGACCCAGAAGAAGATGATGTCGAAGCCGGTGACCAGCACGGCGCTGGGCAGGAACACGTTGTCGACGTCCCAGTTGGCCACGACGTTGCCATGCTCATCCTTCACTGCGCCGTCCATCGGCCAGCCGAGGGTGGAGAACGGCCACAGCGCCGAGCTGAACCAGGTGTCGAGCACGTCCTCATCCTGGCGCAAAGCACCCACCGGCGGCGTGGCGGCGTGCGCACGCGCGTCGGCTTCGTCCTCGCCCACGAAGATGTTGCCGGCTTCGTCGTACCACGCCGGGATGCGATGGCCCCACCACAGCTGGCGGCTGATGCACCAGTCCTGGATGTTTTCCAGCCACTGCGTGTACGTCGTGCTCCAGTTTTCCGGCACGAACTTGATCTCGCCGCCGCGCACGGCCTCGAGGGCCGGCTCGGTGATTTCCTTGCGGCCTTTCTCGCTGGTGAGGTCGAGGAACCACTGGTCGGTGAGCATCGGCTCGATCACCGCATCCGAACGCTGGCTCACCGGCACCTGCAGCTTGTGCGGCTTGGTTTCGACCAGCAGGCCTTCGGTTTCCAGGTCCGCGAGCACGGCCTTGCGTGCTTCGTAGCGGTCCATGCCGCGGTATTTTTCCGGCGCGTTGTCGTTGACCTTCGCGTCCAGCGTGAAGATGTTGATCGGCGCCAGCTGGTGACGCTGGCCGATGGCGTAGTCGTTGAAATCGTGCGCGGGCGTGATCTTCACGCAGCCAGTGCCGAATTCGCGATCGACGTAATCGTCGGCGATCACCGGAATCTCGCGGCCGCTCAGCGGCAGGCGCAGCGTCTTGCCGACCAGGTGGGTGTAGCGTTCGTCTTCCGGATTCACCGCGACAGCGACGTCGCCCAGCATGGTTTCCGGACGCGTGGTGGCCACCACGACGCTGTCCTTGCCGTCGGCAGTGTTGTAGCGAATCGACCACATGTGGCCGTCGCGTTCGACGTTGTTCACTTCGAGATCAGAGACCGCCGTACCCAGCAGCGGGTCCCAGTTCACCAGGCGATTGCCGCGATAGATCAGGCCGGCGCGGAACCACTCGACGAACACCTTGCGCACGGCGGCCGACAGGCCCTCGTCCATGGTGAAGCGTTCGCGCGACCAGTCGGCGGCGGCGCCGATGCGGCGCATCTGGTTGGTGATGGTGGAGCCGGATTCTTCCTTCCACTTCCACACGCGTTCGACAAACGCTTCGCGGCCCAGGTCGTGGCGCGTCTTGTCGTCCACGGCGAGCTGGTTTTCGACGATCTTCTGCGTGGCGATGCCCGCATGATCGGTACCCACCTGCCACAGCGTGTTCATGCCGCGCATGCGCTGGTAGCGGATCAGCATGTCCATCACGGTCTGCTGGAAGGCATGGCCCATATGCAGCGTGCCGGTCACGTTCGGCGGCGGCAGCAGGATGCAATAGGGCTCGCCCTGGCCGGACGGCTTGAAGTCGCCGCTGGCTTCCCAGGCGGCATACCACTTCGATTCGATCTGGCCGGGCTCGAAACTCTTGTCCATCAGGGGCTCGCGATTGCGCGCCGGGGCTGGCGCGTGGGGATAGTCGGTAAAGGGGCGATTGTACGGGCGGGGCGGGTG
>NZ_JPLA01000066.1 GCF_001010355.1 Dyella japonica DSM 16301
GATTGAAATCGAAGCCGCTGACCGAGCCCTTGTCGCCCACGCGGAAGTAACGCACGAAGTCGCTGGCGAACACCTGCGTGGCCACGATCACCGCAAACACCGCGGAAACGATGGAGCCCCACAGCACGGCGAGCAAGCCCGCGCGGCCTTCTTCCACACTGCCGGCGTCCGCTTCATCACCACTGCCGACCTTCAGCACCTCGGCGCAGGCCAGGCCTTCCGGGTACGGCAGGTCGGAGGTCGTCACCAGCGCACGGCGCAGCGGGATCGAATACATCACGCCCAGGATGCCGCCCAGTGCGCACACGGCGAACGAGGTCCAGAACGGGAAGCCCGTCCACCAGCCGATCATGATCATGCCCGGCAGCACGAAGATGATGGACGACAACGTGCCCGCCGCCGAAGCGATGGTCTGCACGATATTGTTTTCCTGGATGGTGGAATCCTTGAACCCGCGCAGCAGGGCCATGGAAATCACCGCCGCGGGAATCGAGGTGGCAAAGGTGAGGCCGGCCTTGAGGCCAAAGAAGACGTTGGCGGCAGTGAACACCACCGTGATGATCACGCCCAGGATGAGACCGCGTACGGTCAGCTCTTTGCGATTTTCGGTTTGGGAAAGATTGCCGCTCACGAAAGTCGTCCGGTCATGTGATGGGTCCCCTGTTGGCCACCCTGAGGCGGCATGGCATGAATACGTCGGCCCGCCGAAAGGCGGGTCAGCGCGTAGGGTTGCCGGATTTGGGGGGATACGCAACGGGTTGACGGTTTTTTGCTGGCCTGGGGCAGCGGATGCCCGTGGCGCCTGGTCCCCAGTCAGCCACCCCCATGGCCCATCGGGTCCCACGCTTGCTGCTGGCCTGTGGGAGCGCACCCTGTGCGCGACAGCCGCGCTGGGGTGTACCGCTCTGTAGGTTTGTCGCGCACAGGGTGCGCTCCCACAGAGAGCCGCTCCGCCG
>NZ_JPLA01000067.1 GCF_001010355.1 Dyella japonica DSM 16301
TCAGTCTGCGCCTGCGCATTGGCACCGAAGGCAGCAGAGTTGGCGCCCGCGGCCACACTGTTGTAGCCGCTGGCCGTGCTGTAGTCGCCCATGGCGGAAGCACCGCTGCCCATGGCAGACGATTCATTGCCAAGCGCAAAGCTGGCCGAACCCACGGCGGTAGCGTAGTCACCGATGGCCAGCGCATTGTCACTGCCGTCGCCCTTGCCGTTGGCGGCGAGGTAATGCGACGCCGTGCCAGCGACGGCATTGAGCTGAGCCATGTTCACCGCGTCGGTCGCCTGCGTACCGGCGGCGACATTGGTGATCTGGCGCTCCGCACCCACCGCACCCACGGACACCGTGTTGGCTCGATCAGCGAACGAACTGGCACCCAGGGCGACGCTATTGGTGACGCCGCCATTCACCCTTGACCACGATCCGAGCGCCGTACTGTTGCTTGCATTCACACCTATGCTGGCGCCGTGACCGACCGCCGTACTCTCAGTGGAAAGCACACCCACGCCCACGCCAAGGGCCGTGCCGCCAAGGAAAGGCGTGGCGGAGGCATCGCCGATCGCCGTCGAGGAGTCACCGTTGGCCTGTGCACTTCCGCCCACGGCCGTCGAGCGAATACCACCGGCGATGGTCCAGCCGCCAATGGCCGTGGACTGACTATTGGTCGCACGCGCCATGATGCCGAACGACGCGGTGAAGATATTGCTGGCGTTCGAATTCATGCCCACGGCCACCGCGCCGACACCGGTCGCCGATGCCGGAACATAGGCGCCATTGATGCCACCGCCCGGGCCATCATGCGGGCCGAAGGCCAGGTATTGCGTGGCCGTGCCGATGCTCTGGTTGAGCTGCGAGACGTTCACCGCATCGGTGCTGGCCGTGCCGGCAGCGACGTTGGTGATCTGATGCTCCGCACCCGCGCTGCCCACCGACACGGTATTGGCCCGATCAGCCATCGCGTTCGCACCCAGCGCGACGCTGTTGTCCGCCACGGCCGATGCGTTGTAGCCAACCGCCGAGCTGAACTGGCCTGTGGCGGTGGCGCCGCTGCCGATCGCGGCTGCACCCGTGCCAAGCGCAAAGCTCGCCGAACCCACTGCCGTGCTGTAATCGCTCGCGGCATAGGCGTTGTTGCCGATCGCCACGCTCTGCACACCGTCGGCAATGGCATTCACGCCCATTGCCTGCGCCTGGCTCTTGTCGGCCACCGAGCCGGCGCCAATGGCGATGGAGTCGCTCACGTCCTGCGTCGGATCGGTACCATCGGTATTGGGATTACCTGCGGTCGCGCCGACACCGATGGCCATGTTGCGCGAACCGAATCCGCCGCCTGCCCAGGCGTTGCTGCCCAGCGCCATGTCGTTGGTGTATGCCGCCACGGCACCGTGACCGAGCGCCACGCTGTCCTGGCCGTAGGCGACGCTGGCATAACCCACCGCCGTCGCACCGTCGTATTGCGTGGCCGCCTCGCGACCGATCGCCACCGTGCCGTCGCCCGCAGCGAAGGACTTGTAACCCACTGCCACCGAGCCGCTCAGCGCACCGTCACCCGCATCCTGCGAGCCGCCCGCGTACGAGAGCGTGCCCATCGATGTGGCGTAATCACCGAATGCCACCGCGCCCGCACCGTAGGCATTGGCACCCTTACCGTACGCCCAGGTTTCCTCGTTGCCACTGCCGTGACCCGGCAGCTTGCCGTCGCCATTGGTGTCGATCCAGCCACCGATCGCGGTGGAGCCCTGGCCGATCGAGTACGTGCCCGTACCCAGCGCCACTGAACCTTGACCGTAACCGACCGCCTTGGTGCCGATGGCAATTGCATCGAGCGAGTTCTGCGC
>NZ_JPLA01000068.1 GCF_001010355.1 Dyella japonica DSM 16301
GGGGGGCCCTTTCTTTTGGTTACTTTTCTTTGGGCAAGCAAAGAAAAGTAACCCGGCCTCCGGCAGGAGGACGGAAGCCCGCGGCAGGCGAGCCAGATTGCGAGAACCAAACACCGTGGCCTGGATTCCTGCTTTCGCAGGAATGACGAGCAAGCCCACCTCAACCCCGCGGCCGCGTCTCCCCCATCGTCATCAACACCGGCAACACCCCCAACGCAATCACCGCAATCATCACCCCAGGCACTGCCGCCCACCCCGTCATCTTCACCAGCAGCTCAGCCAGAAACGGCGTCACGCCACCAAAGATCGCCGTGGCCATGGTGACGCCCAGCGCCAAACCACTCAAACGTCCCTCGCCCGGAAACTGCTCCGCCGTAGCCGACGCTGCCACGGCGCTCACCCCACCGGCAACGCAAGCCAACACCACCGCCGCGAACACCACCTGCCACAGCGAACCGTGCGCCATCCAGGCAAACATCGCCGAGGGCAGCGCCGCACACAGCAAGGCGAGCACAACCAACACCGGCTTGCGGCCAAGCCGATCGGACAGCGCTCCCGCCCATGGCGTGACCAGAATCACGGCCACCGCCGCAACCGTCGACAGCGCCAGCGACATGCCCTCGCCGATCGCACCGGTCGAACTCAAGAACGTCGGCACATACGTGATGCCCACGTAATACGTGATGGAGCCCAATGCCGAGATCGCAAATGTCCTGGCAATCGCTGCACGATGATGCGCCAGCGTGTCACGCACGGGCGAAACCGGCACCGTGCCGCGCGCCTTTTGCCGCTCGAAATCCGGCGATTCCTGCATGGCCGAGCGCGCGACCCAGATGCTTGCCGCGAGCGCCGCGCCCACGAAGAAGGGAATACGCCAACCCCACGCATCGAGATTCTGGCGACTCATCAAACCCACCGTCAGCGCCGATACGCCCACGGCTAGCAAGGCGCCAATTTCGCTGGCCGCCGATGCCAGCGACGTGACCAGTCCACGGTGATGCTTGTCCGCACCTTCCAGCAAATACGCAACCACGCCCGTGTATTCGCCTCCCACCGAGAACGCCATCAGGCATCGCAACAGCAGCAAGAGATACCCGGCGGCCATGCCGATGCGCTGGAAATCCGGCAACAGCGCCGTGATCAGCATCGCCACCGTCATCAACGCCATTGACAGCAGCAGCGTGTGGCGTCGTCCGAGCTTGTCGCCAATGATGCCGAACACCAGCGCACCCAGCGGCCGCATGGCATAGGCGATGGCGAAGCCCGCCAGCGTCGCCAGCAACGAGTTGCCGCCACCGCCGAAGAACACGCGCGACAACACGGTGGCGAAGTAGAGGTAGAGCGTGAAGTCGTACCACTCCACGATGGTGGACAGCGCGGCAATCACCATCGATGCGCGTGTCATCGATACGCCGCCCTGCCCGGCACGTTTCATGGCCGCTCTCTGAAGCATCGTCACGTCCCATGCGGCGCTTGCGCGGCCGTCTCCCAGCTGTCATCGATCATGCGGCCTCCACATCGTTGCTCGAGGCCGGCGTGCCCGCAAACCATACCAGCAAGCGATTTGGCGGCCACACCGCCCGCGCCACGGCGCTGCTGACCCGGGCCGACGAAAAGCTGCGTCTGGCCGCCGACGCCGCCAACCGCAACCGCGGGTAAGCCGATGACAGCCACCATGCACAACGCCCGCCGGTGCGGCGGGCGCTTTGCATGGAAGGGACCGTCGCTCTATTCGAACTCAGGCCTGCCGACGCTGCTGGTCGGCCACGCGAGGCGAAGGCGGCACGAACAAACCGTTCGCCTCGCACACGGACAGCATGTGATCGCCCATGGTGTCGTAACGACCATCGACCAGCGCTTCCTGCGCAATGCGCGCCAGGTGCGCCAGCACCGCCTGCATGGTGCCGCAGCCCAGGCTGATCCGCCGCACACCCAGGCCGCGCAAGGTGGCCGCATCCGGTGCGCCCGGGTAACCGGCGTAGACATTCAACGGCACCGGCAGTAGCTCGGCGAGGCGTTGAATCTCGCCAGGATCGGCCAGCCCAGGAACGAAGATGCCGTTGGCGCCAGCATCGACATACGCCAATGCGCGCCTGAGGGTTTCTTCGAAGCGCGCCTCGCCGGACAGCTCCTTGCTCAAATAGGTATCGGTGCGAGCGTTGATGAACAGCGCGACGCCGCGATGCTCCGCCACCGCACGAATGCAGGCAATGCGCTGCGTCAGCAGGCGCGCATCGGCGAGCTGGCCGGTGGCCGGATCCTTGCCGTCCTCGATATTGATGCCGATCACGCCCAGCTGCATCAAGGCGCCGACCAGGCCGCCGGTGTCTTCGGCGTCGACGCCGTAGCCGCGTTCGATATCGACGCTCAGCGGCGCTGAAACGGCGTCGGCGATGCGGCGACACGCTGCGAGCAGCTCGTCCAGCGGCATCTGCTCGCCATCGGGATAGCCCAACGACCACGCCATGGCGGCGCTGCTGGTGGCGATGGCCTTGGCGCCGGCATTCTCGATGACGCGGGCGCTGGCGACGTCCCAGGCGTTGGGCAATATCAGCGGTGTTGCGCCGGCATGCAGCTGGTGGAAAGCCTGGGCTCGGGTTGTCTGCTCGTGGTTCATGGTGAAGACCTGGGGACGCCCGCCATCGGGCCTGACTAGGAGACCATTCGCCCATCAGGTCCGCTGTCAGAATCTTTAGCTACCGCTCTTTGGCACAGGATGAGGAGGCGGAGCCTTGCTATGCTCGGCCCACCTCCGGATGCATGCCGCCGGCCCGACCATGTCGAGTTTTTCCAGCCAGGTTCTGCTGTCGACGGAAACGTTGACGCTGCGCGATGTGCACTGCAGCGGTACCTGCCGCCATCGCAGCGCGGAGGAGTGCGCCGCCTCGACCCAGCTGGAGTTTCCCTATCGCGGGCTGTACCTGCGTCACGTGGCCTCCGACCAGACCGTGGCCGATGCCAATCACGTGTTGTTCTTCAACGCGCAGCAGGGCTATCAGGTGAGCCATCCGCTGCAGGGCGGTGATGCTTGTCTGTCATTGCGTCTCTCGGATGCACTGCTCGCCGAGCTGGCGCCCAAGGCGCTGGTGCAATCGGGTGAAGGCACGATCTTCCGCGCGCAGTCGCAACGCATCGATGCCCGCGCGCAGGCACTGGTGGCGCTGCTGCGTCACAACCTCGAGCACGACAGCATCGAGCCTTTGGAGGCCGAAGCGCTCACGCTCACCCTGGTGTGCCGCAGCCTGGGACCGCGCACCTCGCGCGCGCCGACGTCCACGCATGCCCGTCGTCGGCTCGCCGATCGCGTGAAAATGTTGCTGGCCAGCGACTTGTCGCGTCGCTGGACCTTGGCCGAGATCGGCCAGGAGATCGGCGGCTCGCCGGTCTATCTGACGCAGGTCTTCAAGCAGGTCGAAGGCATGCCGCTGTATCGGTATCAGCTGCAACTGCGGCTGGCGCGCGCGCTCGATCGGCTGGGCAAGGTGGATGATCTCTCGGCGTTGGCGGCGGAACTGGGTTTTTCCAGTCACAGTCATTTCGCCAACGCCTTCCGACAAGCTTATGGCCGCTCGCCGACCGAGTTCCGTCAGGCCTCGCGCGGCCCGGCCTGATCGTCAATCGTCGCTGGGCACGTGCAAGTGCACGCCCAGCGCGTAACCACCCACGAGTCCGGCCGCGATTGCCACCAAGGTCGTCATCCACGCGAGCGGATCGGACAGCATCATGCGGATCTTCCACTCGGCAGAGTAGGCCATGGAGATCAGCGTGGCGATGGCGCAGACGGTGCCGCCCGCACGTGCCCATGCGCGGCATGCGCGTTCGCTGCGTGCGTCCACGGGACGCTCGATGTACGTGGAGGAATGGTTCGGGGACATGGGAAAACGGCGTGTGAGTGAGTCCGCGCAGCTTAGGTATGGCTATCGCCGGGAAATATGGGACGAGTCCTAAAAATCGGGCCGACGTGATTTCCGGGCGTCACTGCCAATGACTAAAGAATTCGACAGCATGGGAAACCAGGCGCGTGGTCTGCTGGGCTCACCCAATTTCGGGTGATATCCGGAGAGCTGCCATGAGTGAGAAGACCTGCGCCGCGTGCGATTACCCGCTGGACGACAACGCCATCAAGGTCACCGTCGGCCATCGCGTGGTGGAAGTGTGTTGCGAGGAGTGCGCAGAGAAATTGCGCGAGGCGCAATCGCGTGCCACTGGCTGACGGCTGATCGCGTGCATCAAGCGCGATGCACGCCTGGCCTGCCTGCCGCGTGCCCGGCATCCGCGGATCACGCTGCCGGGCACGTGGCATCTTTGAAAACTCCTGCGACGCGTGGCGCGGAAGCGTCCATCGATACCGCCCTCACCGACCAGTGGCATCTCCTAGCCAATGTGACCAGCCAGGATGCCTACACTACGGACAATCCGCGGGGGATCAGCTCGGTGGGACATCGTCCGCAGGGCGCGCCCAATTTCCTTGGCAACCTGTGGACCACCTATCGCTTTCCCATCGCGGGCATCGGCGGCTTCCGCATCGGTGGCGGCGTGAACTACCAGGACAAGAGCTATAGCGATCTCACCAATACCAACAGCATTCCCTCCTCCGTCGTGTGGAACGGATTGCTTGGTTACCAGGCCTCGGTGTGGGGCGTGGATGTGAATCTGCGCAACCTCACCACCCGGCGCTATTTCATCGCTGCCAATGGCGCCGGCGCACTCGTGGGTGAATCGCGCAGCGCGTTTGTGAGCGTGCATGCGGATTTGTGAAGCGGCGTGACTGCCTCGTAACATGGATCGAGCGATGCGGCGCCGGGCCGCGCCGCTGCAACGATCGACATCGACGAGGACAGCGCGCATGCAGCTCAAACGCCCGATCCATCTGGCTCTGCTTGGCTGCCTGCTCGGCGCCGTCGCCAACCCAGCGGTTGCGCAGGGCGAAGTCGCTGGCATCGTGGCCGATCCATGCGCCGCCGGGCGCGCGCCGTCGGGCGCATCGAACGCGACGGTTTTCACACGCGATTTTGCCGATCTGTGCCACTACCGCGTGCAAAATGCCGCGCTGATGAAAGCCGGCAACGCGCCACCACGCGTGGTCTTCATGGGTGATTCCATCACCGAGTTCTGGGGCCAGAAGGACGCCGCGTTCTTCACCAACCGCAAGCTCGATCGCGGCATCAGCGGCCAGACCACCTCGCAGATGCTGTTGCGCTTCCGGCAGGACGTGATCGAGCTGCATCCGCAAGCCGTGCACATCATGGCCGGCACCAACGACGTGGCCGGCAACACGGGGCCGGCCACGCTGGAGCAGGTGGAAGGCAACCTCGCCTCCATGGCGGAACTGGCGAAGGCGCATGGCATCCGCGTCATCCTTGCCAGCGTGCCGCCCGCGGCCAGCTTCCCCTGGCGCCCGGGCCTGCAAACCGTCCCCACCATCCAGGCCTTGAACGTGTGGATCAAGGACTATGCCGCGCGCCATGGATTCACCTATGTCGACTACTACGGCGCGATGGCGACGCCCGAGGGCGGCATGAAAGCCGGCCTGGCCGAGGACGGCGTTCATCCCACGCGCGAGGGCTATCGGATGATGGATCCGCTGGCAGAGGCGGCCATACGGGCCGTCCTTTAAGCCAACGCTCGGGCATCTGGGCCAATCGCCGAGCCGGGCCATAACCGAAGCAGATCAATTGCTTGCCCTCCGCAACCGGCAGGCGGTGCAGACCCGCGCCGGACATCGCGCCACGGCCGATTGACGTAGAAAGTTGATCTACAAATAAGAATCATTATCATTGTGTAACTCGCCTCAGGCGAGCCGTACCGCCGCCAGCGGTTGCGGCCACGATTCTTCAAGGGTTTCCTCAACATGTCCGCGTCCTTTTCCAGAACCGCGCTTCTGGCAGCGATCTCGTTTGCCCTGCTCGGCCCGGCCTACGCCGACGACCAGACCGACAGCAGCAATACCGCGTCCAAAACCACCAAGGCGGACGACAAGAAGAGCGTTTCGCTGGCACCGGTGAACGTCGTCTACTCGACCACCAAGACCGAGACGCCGACGGTGGAGATCCCGCAATCGGTCAGCACCATCACGCCCGATCGCATGTCGCTGTACGGCGTGCAGGGCCTGGATGAAGCCGTGCGCTATCTGGCCGGCGCGGTGGGCGGCAGCTACGGCGCCGATCCGCGCAGCGACTGGATCCTGATCCGCGGCTATGACCCGGCGAAATTCCTCGACGGCCTGGCGCTGCCCAACGGCGACTGGACGGCCGATTCGCGCATCGAGCCGTACGGCCTCGAGCGCATCGAAGTGAACAAGGGCCCGTCCTCGGCGATGTACGGCCAGCTGCCGCCCGGCGGCATGATCGACATGACCAGCAAGCGTCCGAGCCTGGATGCACCGCACGAGATCGAGGCCACCATCGGCAGCTTCGGCCAGAAGCAGCTGGCCGGCGATACCGGCGGCCAGCTCGGCAGCGACGGTCATTGGTTGTGGCGCGTGGTGGCCCTGGCGCGCCAGGGCGATTCCAACATCAAGCATTCCAAGGACGACCGCTACTACTTCGCGCCCAGCCTCACCTGGCAGCCGGACGACAACACCTCCTTGACCATCCTGCCGCGCTATCAACGCGCGCTGTCCGATGGCGTGGGCGGTTTCCTGCCGTCCCAAGGCACGCTCTATCCCAACCCCAACGGCCAGATTCCGCGCGACGTGAATCCGGGCGAGCCGGGTTACGACCATTACTGGAAAACCGATGAGTCGATCGGTTACGCCTTCAACCATCGCTTCAATGACGTGTGGTCGTTCCGCCAGGACCTGCGCCTGCAGAACGAGAAGGTCGACCATCGCTCCATCGGCAGCCTGGGCCTGCAGGACGACCTGCGCACGCTCAACCGCTACAACTATCCGCTGGTCGATCATGCCAACGTGTTCGCGGTGGACAACCAGGTCGAGGCGAAATTCGACCAGGGCAGCGTGCAGCACAACGTGCTGATGGGCGTGGACTATCTGCATAGCCACAACGACTACAAGTCGGGCTTCGGTTCCGCGCCCAGCATCGATATTTTCGATCCGGTCTATGGCCAGCCGATTCCGCCGGCGCCCTATACCTTCCACACCAACACCTTGCTCGAGCAGCTGGGTGCGTACGTGCAGGACCAGGTCAGCATCGACAAGTGGGGCATCGTCGCCAGCGGCCGTGAGGACTGGGTCAGCAACGACGTGAAGGACCTGATCGCCAACACGCGTGAGAAGCAGAACGACAACGCGTTCTCCGGCCGCCTGGGCGTGAACTACACCACCGACATCGGGCTGGTGCCGTACGTGGCCTATTCGCACTCGTTCAAGACCACGGTGGGCACTACCTTCGACGGCAGCGCGTTCAAGCCGATCACCGGCGACCAGTACGAAGGCGGCCTGAAGTACCAGACGCCGGATGGCCGCACGCTGATCACCGGCGCCATCTACCAGCTCACCCAGAAGAACGCGCTCACGGTCGATCCCAATCACCTGTTCTTCTCGCTGCAGCAAGGCCAGACGCGTACGCGCGGCGCGGAGCTGGAAGCGAATGTGGCGGTGACCGATCACCTGAACATGACGGCCGCGTATGCGTACACCGACGCCAAGGTCACTCATGCGAACGATGCCACGCTGGGCAAGGAAGTCGCGCTGGTGCCGAAACAGCAGGCCTCGCTGTCGGCTGACTACAACGTGCATGAAGGTGCGCTCGCGGGCCTGGGCTTCGGCGGTGGCGTGCGTTTCATCGGCGAGCATTACGGCGATGCGTTCAACCAGTTCCGCACGGGCGGCTATACGTTGTTCGATGCGAACGCGCACTACGATCTGGAGCGCTGGCGTTTCCAGGTGACCGCGGCGAACCTGTTCGATCGCAACTACATCAGTGCGTGCAACAGTGCGATCTGGTGCTATTACGGGTATCCGAGGGAGATCACCGTGTCGGCGCGCTATCGCTGGTGAGTAACTGCGCCTAGCCGCTTGTCTGTGGGAGCGCACCCTGTGCGCGACAGGCACCCTGCGCTGTATCGCTCCGTAGGCTTG
>NZ_JPLA01000069.1 GCF_001010355.1 Dyella japonica DSM 16301
TCGAATTTACCCTTTGCCATACGTCTAAAACCCCGATGGAGTCAAATGTTGAAAAGTAAGGTGATACCCGCGGACCGCGGTGAGATGGTGCTCATGACTGGAATCGAACCAGCGACCTCTTCCTTACCAAGGAAGTGCTCTACCGACTGAGCTACATGAGCACTGCAACAGCAAAAACTACGAGAGCCAATGGAGCGGAAGGCGGGAATCGAACCCGCGTAATCAGTTTGGAAAACTGATGTTCTACCATTGAACTACTCCCGCCCTGCGCGGAACTCGTCTGGTGGAGGGAGGTGGATTCGAACCACCGAAGGCGTAAGCCAGCAGATTTACAGTCTGCCCCCGTTGGCCGCTTGGGTATCCCTCCAACAAAGAACGGCTATTGTGTGGATCAGCCTCGAAGCTGTCAACACCTCTGACGGGAAAATTGACGTTTTCCCGCGATTTTTTTCACGGCTTCAGACCCGTCCGTCAGATGTTCTCGGCGACCTTGGCGTCCACCAGCTGCTCCATCTCCTTGGAAAGATTCATCAGCCGCATGGCCTGCTCCTGCAGCTGGCGCTCGTGGTCGTCGCGCGGCTCCCAGCTGGCCACCGGGGTGGGCTTGCCGTCGGGCGCGTCCAGCGCCACGAAGACCATCACGCAGCTGGTGGCCAGGCGGTGCTCGTCCTTGCGCAGATCGCGCGCCAGCACGTCCACGGCCATGTGCATGCTGGAGCGCCCGGTGTGGATCAGCCGCGCGCGCACCGTGACCAGGTCGCCGATCAGGATGGGCTTGACGAACTGGATGCCGCTGACCGAGGCGGTGACGCAGTACGCACCGCTCCACGCCACGGCGCAGGCGTAGCCGGCCTGGTCAATCCACTTCATCACCATGCCGCCGTGCACCTTGCCGCCGAAGTTGACGTCGGTCGGCTGGGCCAGGAAACGGAAATTCACTTCGTGCTGCTTGCCGGGCATGGACCGGTGACTCCAGGAACGGGATAAGTAGTAATTATGCGCCGCGACGTGCGGCCGCACACGACCGATCCTGCTCAGGCAGCGCCGTCGACCCGGTAAATCATCGGAACCGCAATGACTTTGCCGAGCACGCGCGCTGGATCGTGATCGATCTCAAAGCCCATGTGGAGATAGAACGGAACGGCGCCTGGCGCGGCATTAAGGGTAAAGGCCCGGGTGCCGACCCGACGCACGCAATCGCGGCGCAGGCGTTCCCATAATTTCCTGGCGATGCCCTGCCCCTGGTAGCGCGTACCGATAAACAGCTGGAACACGTGGCTGTCGTTGCGCACCGCGGCCACGCCGGCCAGCGCGCCGTCGACAAAGGCCAGCTGGAAACGCTGGCCTGTCGCAATTTTCTCGCGGATGACGCTCGTTCGCAGCGACTCCTCCAAGGCGATGACGGCTACCGCCGGCTGGTCGGGAACAATCCAGCGACGCACAACCCGGCGCGCCAGCCGCGCCACGGCCTGTGCATCGTCCTTGCGCGCCAGTCGCATACGCAATGCAGTCATGCGGGCATCACAGCACGCCGCTGTCGGGCCGACAAGCGCACCGCGGCGCGGTCCTGGTTTGGTTCGACAGGGCGAAAGCTGACCACGCCTACCTCTTTGCGACGAAGTTCTATCGGAGTCGTCCGATGCGTGCCTCGGGAATGCTCTGACATCGGAATTCCCGCCTCCTGCGTACCGTCCACATCACTTAACCAAAACCTAATTGGACGGGGAGATCGGATGAAATTTAAGAACAATACGCTTTGCATGTCGGTGCGTTTGGCGCTAAGCGCGCTCGCCATGGGCAGCTTCGGCACCGCGGCCTTTGCGCAGGACGCAAACACCGGCCAGGCCAAGAGCAAGACGCTCGAAACAGTCACCGTGACCGGCTCGCTGATCCGCCGCGTGGACGTCGAGACGGCCAGCCCGGTGGTCACTATTGACCGCGCCGCCATCCAGGCGACCGGCAAGCAGACGCTAGGGGATCTGGTACAGCAGCTGCCGGCGATGACGGGCGGTAACGTCAATCCGCAGGTCAATAACGGCGGCGGAACAGGTAATTCCACCATCAATCTGCGCGGCCTCGGATCGAAGCGCACTCTGATCCTGCTCAATGGACAGCGCCTGCTCAGCAAGGATCCGAACGCTATCCCTGCCGACGCCATCGAGCGCATCGAAGTGCTGCCCACTGGTGCCTCGGCGACTTATGGCTCGGACGCCATCGGCGGGGTGGTGAATTTCATCCTGCGCAAGAACTACCAGGGCGCCACGTTCACCGCGAACGTCGGCCAGTCAGACCGCAACGACGGCGAACAGAGCGGCTACACCTTCACCTTTGGCCAGACGTCCGAAAAGGGCAGCATCATGGCCGGCATCAATTACAACAAGCAGGACGGTGTCGAAGCGGGCAACCGCGCGTTTTCCAAGAACGCGCTGTCATTGCATGGGAGCCAGGCCACCGTCGGGGGCTCTCCGTCCACGCCTTACGGCAATATTCAAATCCCCGCCGGAAGCGCAGCAGCTAGCGCCTTCGCCAACTGCGCCTCGCGCCATGTGTCACTGAACCCGGGTGGTAACGCCCAGTCAATGACGCCGGCCAACTACCACTGCTACACCTCTGCCGATAGATATAACTATGCCGCGGTCAACCTGATCATGACGCCGCAGGAGCGCACCGGCGGATTCCTCGGCGGCGACTACCGGCTCGGCGATCACGTCACCGCTTATCTGGACGCCGTTTACGAAAAGACGTCGTCGAATTTCCAGCTCGCCCCGGCAGTTTTCGGTGCCAACACAGGCTATCAGGTTGACCCCAAGAACGCCTTCAACCCGGTTCCCGGAAGGGCCTGGGGCGGGACCGGCGCTTCGTTCAAATCGCGACTCGCGTCGCTTGGCTATCGCATCGCGGCGTCCGGCCGCGAGGATGCCCAGATCAATACGGGATTTCGCGGCGACTTCACTGTTTTGGAGAAGAGCTGGAACTGGGACGTCGGCTACAACTACGGCCATCAGAGCGTCACGACCACGACCAGCGGTCTAGTCAACCAGACTCAGCTGTATTCAGGCCCATCCATACTCAATGCCGACGGCACGGCGACCTGTCCGGCAGGCACGGACCCGGTTTCCTGTCAGTTCAACCCGTTCAACCTGTACTCGCCAGGCTCGGTAGCGGCACTCAGGCAGGCCAATACGATTGCCGTCAGCAACGACTATTCCATCCAGAAGAGTTGGCACGTCGGCCTCGGCGGCGAACTATTCAGCCTGCCCGCAGGCGCCGTGCAGCTGGCGGTGGGCTATGAGTACCGAAAGGAACACGAAAATACGATCACCAGCCCAGAGCTTTTGCTCAATCCCGCCAGCGGCTCCTGCATCCTTGGCAGCCAATGCGTTGCCAATATGTCTGGTGGTTACACCTCCAAGGATTTGTATGCCGAAGCGCTCATACCGATTCTTTCGAATCTTCCCGCCGCGCAATCTCTGAATCTCAGCATCGGCGATCGCTACACCCGCGTGAATACCTTCGGCAGCACGAACAACTTCAAGTTCGCGCTGGAATGGAAGCCGATCGATGATTTGCTGGTGCGCGGCACGATGCAGCAAGTCTTTCGCGCGCCGAACCTGGGAGAACTGTTCTCCTCGTCTGCCGGCGCACCCAGCATCAAGAGCGATCCCTGCACCGGCTATCGAGGTGCCCCCGTGGGCTCGCCACTGGCATTGGCCTGCCAGTACGTGCCGACCAACGGCAGCTTCGAGAATGTTCTGCTGGACCCAACCAATGGCGGGCAAGGCGCTGCCATTGGCGAGGGCGCGATGCTCGCAGGCTTTCCGATCAAACCAGAGACCGGCAAGTCGTTCGACCTGGGGCTCGTCTACAGTCCGTCGTATGTACCGGGCTTGTCGACGACGCTCGACTTCTGGCACGTGTATCTGAATAACACGATTACGTCGGCCGGCTTGCAGAGCGTGCTCGATCTTTGCGCAGCAGGCCAGACGGTCTTTTGCCGATACATCAGTCGAACGCCAGCCGGTGAGAACGCTGGACAATTGACGCAATCTTCCATCGAGCCGGTGGCGAACCTGGGCAGCCTGAGCACGGGTGGCATCGACTGGTCGGCCAACTACAAGCTGCCGCAATTTGCAGTGGGACAATTCAACATCGGTGTCAATGCGACCTATCTGAAGTACTTCACGCAGAACACAGCCCCTGGACAATCAGGGAACGTGACGTACAACGACGTCGGCCACTTCTTGCCGTTCGGCTCAGCACAACAAGCAGCCTGCCCAAGTAGCTCCGGTGTCTGCCTATTCCCACGCTGGCGCGCACAGGGCTTCGTGGACTGGCAGGCCGGTGGCTGGAGTGCGCAGTGGCGCATGCGCTTTATGAGCCGCTTCCAGAACGGAGGAGCCGCGGGATCGACCAATGACACCGCACCGAATGGCGTGCCGGGTACGATCCTCAAGTACGGTGCAACGGTCTACAACGACGTGTCGGTCGGCTACAACCTGGCCATGATCAATACCCGCCTGGACTTCGGCGTCAACAACCTGTTCGACAAGCAGCCGCCCATGCTTTACGCGAACAACACGCTCAATGCCAACACCGATCCGAGCGACTTCGATCTGATGGGCCGCTACTGGTGGGCTCGCGTGACGGTCAAGTTCTGATCGAATAGCAAGACGCTCGAGCTGAGAGGCCGCGTGTACATCCACGCGGCCTCTCTCTTTTGCAAGCAAACGCAGGGCAAAAAAAAGCCGCGCAATGCGCGGCTTTCTTTCATGGGTGAATGCCCGATCAGACGTTGAACAGGAAGTGCAGCACGTCGCCGTCCTTGACGATGTATTCCTTGCCTTCCTTGCGCAGACGACCCGCCGCAGCGGCGCCGGCCTCGCCCTTGTACTGGATGAAATCGTCGTAGCTCACCGTTTCGGCACGGATAAAGCCGCGCTCGAAATCGGTGTGGATCACGCCGGCGGCCTGCGGTGCGGTGAAGCCGCGCTTGATCGTCCAGGCGCGCACTTCCTTCACGCCGGCGGTGAAGTAGGTCTGCAGGTTGAGCAGCTTGTAGCCGGCGCGGATGACGCGGTTGAGGCCCGGCTCGTCGAGGCCGAGGTCCTTGAGGAATTCGTCGCGGTCGGCGTCTTCCAGCTGCGACATTTCCTCTTCGATCGCCGCGCACACCGGCACGACTTCGGCGCCTTCGATCACCGCGCGTGCACGCACGGCATCGAGATGCGGATTGTTTTCGAAGCCGTCTTCGCGCACGTTGGCGATGTACATCAGCGGCTTGAGCGTGAGCAGGAACAGGTCGCGCACCAGCGCCTTTTCGTCCTCGTCCAGGCCCAGGCTGCGCGCGGACTTGCCTTCGTTGAGGCCGGCGGCGAGTTTCTGCAACACCGGCTTCTTGGCGACGGCTTCCTTGTCGTTGGCTTTGGCGGCGCGCTCGGCGCGGTTCAGCGCCTTCTCGACGGAATCGAGATCGGCCAGCGCCAGCTCGGTATCGATGGTTTCGATATCGGCGATGGGATCGACCTTGCCGGCCACGTGGATGATGTCGCTGTGTTCAAAGCAGCGCACCACATGGGTGATCGCGTCCACTTCGCGGATGTGCGCGAGGAATTTGTTGCCCAGGCCCTCGCCCTTCGACGCGCCAGCCACCAGGCCCGCGATGTCGACGAACTCGACCGCGGTCGGGATCACCTTCTGGGGATTGACGATCTCCGACAGCGCATTGAGGCGCAGATCGGGCACCGGTACCACGCCGACGTTCGGCTCGATGGTGCAAAACGGGAAGTTGGCCGCCGCGATGCCCGCCTTGGTCAGTGCATTGAACAGGGTGGACTTGCCGACGTTAGGCAGGCCGACGATGCCGCATTTGATGCCCATTTTGAATTCCGTGGATTCGGCGCTGACGCGCCTGTAAATGGTGAATGGTAAAGGGAAACAGCCGATGTCGCTTGGCGCTCTGGCGCCGCAGCGGACGATTTCAGCCTGCCGGTGTATGTAGCTTCTGCATGGCCTTGTCGAACTGTCCGTCGACCGCCAGCGGCAGCACATCAAGTGCGCGCGAGATGCCATCGACGATGGCGTCCTCGTCCTTTTCGGACGCACGCCCCAGCACCCACGAGGTGACCCTGTCCTTGTGACCGGGATGACCGATGCCCACGCGCAGGCGATGGAACTTGGCGTGTCCCAGGTGCGCCACCATGTCGCGCAGACCATTCTGGCCGCCATGTCCGCCGTCGAACTTCAGGCGCACGGTGCCCGGATCCAGGTCCAGCTCGTCGTGCGCGACCAGGCATTCTTCCGGTTCGATCTTGTAGTAGCGCAGCGCCGAAACCACGGCGATGCCGCTCTTGTTCATGAAGGTGGAGGGCTTGAGCAGCCAGACCGGCTCGCCGCCGATGCGGACCTTGCAGGTCTCGCCATGCAGCTTGCCGTCGAAACCGAAGCGCTCGCCCTGCCCTGACGCCAGGGCGTCAACAAACCAGAACCCGGCGTTGTGCCGGGTTCGGAGATATTCGGCACCGGGATTGCCCAGTCCGACAATGAGTCGAAGACCCGCCATAAGATCGAACGGCCCATGCCCGCGAAGGGCATGGGCCGTAGCGACTTACTTCTTGGGAGCTTCCGGCGCCGGGGCGGCTTCGCCCTCGGCCGGGGTCTCGTCGACTTCTTCCTTCACCGTGTTGGCGGTGACGACGGCGATGTCGTGGTCCGCACCCAGGTGCAGAGCAACGATTTCCACGCCCTTGGGCAGCTTGAGCTGCGACAGGTGGACGATGTCGCCCGGCTTCAGATCGGTCAGGTCGAGTTCGATGAACTCCGGCAGATCCTTCGGCAGGCAGGAGACTTCCACTTCCGTCAGGTTGTGCGAGATCACCACGCCCGAGGTCTTGGCGGCGGGGGACTTGTCCTGGTTGAGGAAGTGCACCGGCACCTTGACGCGCAGGGCGGCGTTTTCGTCGACGCGCAGGAAGTCCATGTGCAGCATCTGCAGCTTGTACGGATGCTTCTGCCAGTCACGCACCAGCACCTTCTGCACCTTGCCGTCGATGTTCAGGTCGAGCACCGAGGAGAAGAACCACTCGTGCTTGGCAGCGAGCAGGATGGTGTTGTGTTCGATCTGGATGCTCTGCGGGGCCTGGCCGGCACCGTAGACAACAGCAGGAACGACGCCGGTATGACGCAGGCGGCGGCTCGCACCTTTCCCCTCGTCATTGCGGGCCGAAGCCTTGATTTCATGAGTCGTAGCCATGTGGGCATTACCTAATCAAAAGTGAGCTGCCTCGCGGCAGTCATGCGACTCCCCCGCGACCAGAGGAGCCGTGAAACAGCGGCAGGCACGTGCCCACCGCGAAAAACTCAGTCGATGTACAACGAGCTCACCGACTCGCCAAAGGCGATGCGGCGGATCGTTTCGGCCAGCAGCTCGGCGACCGAGAGCTGACGGATCTTGCTGCATGCGGCGATTTCCGGGCGCAGCGGCAAGGTGTTGGTGACCACCAGCTGGTCGAGCTGGGAGCCTTCGATGTTCTTCAGCGCCGCACCCGACAACACCGGATGCACGCAGTACGCCACCACCTTGCGGGCGCCGCGCTCCTTCAGGGCCGCAGCTGCCGCGCACAGGGTGCCGGCGGTGTCGACGATGTCGTCGACCAGCACGCAGGTCTTGCCGTCGACTTCACCGATGATGTTCATCACGGTGGCCACGTTCGCCTTCGGGCGACGCTTGTCGATGATGGCCAGGTCCGCGTCGTCCAGGCGCTTGGCCATGGCACGCGCACGCACCACGCCACCGACGTCCGGACTGACCACGATCAGGTCGTCCATGCTGTGGTTGCGCCAGATGTCCGCCAGCAGCACCGGCGAGGCATAGACGTTGTCCACCGGGATGTCGAAGAAGCCCTGGATCTGGTCAGCGTGCAAATCAACCGTGAGGACGCGATCCACACCCGAGGTGCCGATCATCTTGGCCACCATCTTCGCCGTGATCGGCACACGCGCCGAGCGCGGGCGACGATCCTGGCGGGCATAACCGAAGTACGGAATCACCGCCGTCACGCTGGCGGCCGAGGCGCGCTTGAGCGCATCCACCAGCGTCAGCAGCTCGAACAGATTCTCGGCACTCGGCGCGCCCGTGGGCTGCAGCACGAAGACTTCCTGGCGGCGGACGTTTTCTTCGATTTCCACCTGCACTTCGCCGTCGCTGAACGTGCTGACCAGCGCCTTGCCCAGCGGCACACCCAGGCGTTGAGCCACATCCTCGGCGAGGGCGCGGTGCGCGTTGCCGGTGAAGAGCATCGGGCCGGAGATGTCGACAGTCATTTCTCTAGAACCTGTGTGAGCCATATGAATGGCTGGGGCGGAAGGATTCGAACCTTCGCATGCAGGAATCAAAATCCTGTGCCTTAACCAGCTTGGCGACGCCCCAGTAACAACTGGATTTTCTACTTGCCGTTCCCGCCGACACCGCCAAAGCGCGCCAGGGCGACATGCAACGGAGAAACGTCCTCGCCCCTGGCCACGTGGGCCGTAAAGCTGGCGGGACATCGCTCCGCAATGGCCTCGGCCCGTTCCACGTCCCCTGTTTCCAGGAATACGCAAGCACCGCTGCCAGAAAGCCTTGCCCGGCCGAAGCCGTCGAGCCAGTCCAGCGCCGCAGCCACACGCGGATGTCGCGCGCGGACCACGGGCGCGAACGCGTTCTCGACCGTTTCGCCCGAAGCAAAGGAAGAAATTGTGGCGGGCGGAGCATTTCGTGTCAATTCAGACGCTTGAAAAAGTGCCCCGGTGGGCACGTGCTCGTGGGGGTCCAGCACCACGTACCAGCGCTGCGGAAGGCCCAGCGGGGTCAGTTTTTCGCCGATGCCCTCGGCCCAGGCCGAGCGCCCGCGCACGAACACCGGCACGTCGGCGCCCAGCTGGCGGCCCAGCTCGGCCAGCGCGTCCTCGTCCAAACCGGCGCCCCAAAGGCGGTTCAGGGCCACCAGCACGGTGGCCGCATCCGAGCTGCCGCCACCCAGGCCGCCGCCCATGGGGATGCGCTTGTCCACCTCGATATCCACGCCCGCGCCGGCCGGCGCCAGGGGCTGCAGCAGGCGGGCCGCGCGCACCACCAGGTCGGTGTCGGCCGGCACGCCGGGAACCTCGCTCAGGCGCTGAATCTCACCGTCGCGCCGGACGCGCAGGCGGATCTCGTCGCCCCAGTCGAGCAGGCGGAACACCGTCTGCAGCTCGTGGTAGCCATCGGGGCGACGGCCGACGATACGCAGGAACAGATTCAGCTTGGCGGGCGCGGGCCATACGGTCCAATCGGTCAGATCGGGCGGCGCCAGCGGCCGGCTCATGAAGACGCGCAGGTCGTCAGGAAAGCCGTTCTCGCGATCGCGCTCACGGGCGAAATCGAATTCGGGCTGGTTCTTGTCCATCACATGGAAGCCGTGCTTCGCATAGAACGGCGCGTTCCACGGCACATCGGCGAGCGTGCCCAGGTCCACCCGGTGGTAGCCGGCCATGCGCGCCCAGCCGCAAGCATGTTCGAGCAGGGCCGCGCCGATGCCGCGCTGGCCGTGTGAAGGAAGCACGTCCATCTCGGCCACGCCGATGGCGTTGCCGCCTTCTTCCGCGTCCAGCCAGATGAAGCCCACCGGCTCGCCGGAACCGATCACCGCCACCCACACCAATCCGCGCGCGATGGCTTCGCGCAGCACTTCCGGCGGCACTGAGACGTTGCGGTAGGACGGCCACGCGCGGTGGCCGCGGAACAGCTCCACCGCCGCGCGCTCGATGGCGCACAGAGCCTGGACCTGTTCGAGGTGGGCGCGTTGGATGTGGAAGGTCATGGCAGCATCAGGAGTGTTGTGGGAGCGCACCCTGTGCGCGACCGCGGTGCGCAGGGTTGCGGCTCCGACGGGTCGCGCACAGGGTGCGCTCCTACAAGTGAGAGCGACGGAGTGCGCTCCCACAAGGGAGGGCGATGGTTATTGAATGGTCCAGGACTCGATCGACAGGCGCACCGAACTGGTCGGGTTGCTGGCGAAAACCTTGGTGGGCAGGGCCGGCTCGCGCTTGGTGTCCCAGCCTGGATAGGCCACGGTCCAGCCGTCCTGGGTCAGGGTCTTGGGCAGGCCGTCGTCGCCGAACTTCAGCTCGGCCGGGCCGCTGTCGGCGCGGGTGCCCAGCACCCAGGCGCGCAGGTCGTGGAACGGCACCTGCCAGCCCAGCGCGTTGTGCACCAGCGACTCCACGTCCGGGCTGCGCTGGGGACCGCCATCGAGACCTTCCAGCACCGCACTCACCGGCGTCACGGTCAGCTTGAAACTCTTGCTGCCCACCGGCCCCCGCACCACGAATTCGTAGTTGTCACCGGTCTGTGTCCAGGTCAGCGTGCCGCTGCCGCCCTCCTTCTTGCCATTGACCTCGCCGGACACGCCGATCTTGCCTTGCAGGACCCAGTGATCGGTCTTTTCCAGCAGATGCTCGCGGGCACGCTGCTCGTTGAGCAACACCGCGTAATCGGCCGTGGGTTGCGGGCGGACGGCTTCCTTATGGACGCAGGCGGCCAGCAGCAGCGGCAAGGCTGCCGCGAGGAGTCGAATCGGAAGCTTCATGGATTGAGGCGCTTGAGGGTGTTGTGGAGGTTGGTGCTTTGCGGGTCGATCTTACGCACTTCGTCGAACACGCGGCGGGCGTCTTCCTGGCGCCCCTGCTTCCACAGCACTTCGCCCAGATGCACGCCGACGTCCGCATCCTTGTGCGCCGTCCAGGCGCCGCGCAGCGTGGTTTCGGCTTGGTCCAGATGACCCAGCCGGTACTGCAGCCAGCCCCAGGAATCGAGGATGGCCGGGTCGTCCGGGCGCGCCGCACGGGCCTGCTCGATCAGGCGCTGGGCCTCGGGCAGGTCGCGGTTGGCATCAGCCAGGGTGTAGCCGAGCGCATTGGTGGCGTCGGTGTCATCGGGCTTCACTTGAAGCAGGTGACGGAAATCGTTGACCGCCTGATCGGTCTGGCCCGCGGACGCATAGGCCAGGCCGCGGCCGTACAGCAGGGCCGGATCGTCCGGGGTCACCTGCAGGGCGCGACTGAAGGCACGTTCGGCCTGGGCGTACTGCTGCTCATCCATATAGAGCTCGGCGTCCACCTCGTAGGCGCGGCGCAGCATGGCCGGCTGGTCGAGGTAGTCGGTCTGCATCTGGGCGAGCTGCTCGTGCGCCTCGGCGCTGCGGCCCAGGTCCTGCAACAGCACGGCGCTGCGCAGATCGGCGTCGAACGCATGATCGTCGTCATCGGCGACCTGGTCGTACCACTTCAGCGCCTCTTCCTTCTTGTCGAGCATCTCGGCCATCTGGCCCAGCAGGTAGGCGCTGCCCTGACGGATGTCGTCTGGCGAATGTTGCAGCTGGACATACAGGCGATTGATGGTCTTGGTGTCGTGCGCGCGGGCGGCAAAGGCGGCGCGCATGGCGTAGGTATCGGCGTCCTGCGGGCCGCTGTCGAGCATGTGCGCGGCGGCGGCGTAGTCACCGCCCTGCCCCAGCATGGTCGCGTAGGCCAGACGCAGATGGGTGTTCTTCGGATCCTTGGCCAGCGCCTTGTCGAACAAGACCTTGGCGCCGTTCTTGTCGCCGTCGTGATAGCGCATCTGGCCGAGCCAGGCGTAGGTTTCGGCGGTACCGAAGCGCTTCACCGCCGCCTCAGCGATCATCAGCGCGTAGGCGTGGCGACCGAGCTTGTCGCCCAGCTCGCTCATCGCAAGCCAGGCCTGGGGATCATTGGGCAGGCGCTGCGGCGTGGCCACGGCCTCGAGCAACTGGGCGGATTGGGCCGCGTCGCGGCCGCCGACCAGCACCCGGCCGAACTGCCGCCACGCATCCGGATCGCCGGTGTTAACCAGGATTTCCAGCTGGCGGCGCGCCTCTTCCGTATCGCCCTGGCTGAGGGCCAGTTGAGCGCGTGCCTGGGCGAGCGGCGCCGGCTTGCCGCCCAAGGCCTGCCAGCGGGCGATCGCCGCCTTGGCGGCCTCGGTATCGCGCACCGCGATCGCCAGCGCGGCCGCCTGCTCGGCGACCTTGGGATCGGGCGACAGCTGCATCGCCCGGCTATAGGCCGCCGAAGCCGCCTTGAGATCGGTGCGGGTGAGCGCCATCTCGCCAGCAAGCAGCTGGGCCATCAGGTCGTGATCCTCATCCGGCACCGCGACGACCAGCCGACCCAGCGGCTGCTTGTCATGGGGCATCGAACGTCCCGATGAGCCGGAGACAGTGGCGCACCCGGCCAGGACCAGCGCCGCCAGACCGCCGACCGCAAAATGCCGCAGTTGCTTGAACTTGGACCACCTGCTCAGCACACTATTCTCCGCTCATCCGTCCGTGACACGGCCGTATCCACACTGTAGAACGGTCGTCGCTAACCGCTAGTTTACGCCGCCGGATGCCTCTCGCCTCGAATCGCTGAACCATGAAGCTGATCGCCTTAGGGCTCAACCACCTCACCGCGCCGGTCAATTTGCGCGAACAAGTGGCATTCGATGCGGAGTCCGCCGGAGTGGCTCTGCAGGCGCTTGCCCGTGAGCCCGGCGTGGAAGAGGCGATGATCCTCTCCACCTGCAACCGTACCGAACTTTATGTGAGCGTCTCGGCTGGAGCCGAGGACGTTCCGCAGGCATGGCTGAGCCGACACCATCATCTGACTGCGGGCAAGCTGGACGAGTTCCTCTATCGCCATGACGAAGATGCGGCCGTGCGTCACATGTTCCGCGTGGCGACCGGGCTGGACTCGATGGTGCTGGGCGAGCCGCAGATTCTTGGCCAGGTGAAGGACGCCTACCAGCAGGCCCGCGATGCGCAAGCCCTGCGCGCACCGATGGAGCGCCTGCTGCAGCACACCTTTGCCGTGGCCAAGCGCGTGCGTACCGACACGCGCATCGGCGCGCATACGGTGTCGGTGGCCTTCACCGCCGTGCGCCTGGCCGAACAGGTGTTTACCGATCTGCGCCAGGCCTGTGTGCTGCTGATCGGCGCGGGCGACACCATCGAACTGGCGGCACGCCATCTGGTGGACAAGCAGGTACGCCGGCTGATCGTGGCCAACCGCACGCTGGAGAATGCGCAGGAACTGGCCAGCCGCTACGGCGGCTATGCCATCGCGCTCAGCGACCTGCCGCAGCATCTGGCGGAAGCGGACATCGTGATCAGCTCCACCGCCGCGCGCCAGCCGATCGTGACACGCAGCATGGTCGAAAAGGCCGTGACGGTACGCCGCCGCAAGCCGATGTTCATGGTCGACATTGCCGTGCCGCGCGACATCGAGCCGGCGGTCGGCGAGCTGGACGACGTGTTCCTCTACGGCATCGACGATCTGCGCCAGGTGATCGACGACAACCGCCGCTCGCGTGAAGCCGCCGCGCGCGAAGCCGACGCCATCATCGACCTGCAAGTGGAACGGTACATGGCCTGGCGCCGCGCACTGTCGCTGCGCAACCCGGCGGTGGACCTGCGCCAGCATGCGGAAAGCTATCGCGACGAAGTGCTTGAGAAGGCACGCGCCATGATTGCGCGCGGCAAGTCGCCCGACGAAGCGCTGGCCTACCTGGCCAACACGCTCACCAACAAGCTGCTGCACCATCCCAGCGCGAAACTGCGCGAAGCAGCACTCAGCGGCGACATGGACCTGCTGCATGCAGCCGGTCGCCTGTATGGCATCACGGAAAAACCAGAAGTGAGTGAAGAGTAGCGAGTAGTGAGAAAACACCAGGGCTGCCCTGCCTGCTCTCACTACTCACTCCTCTCAACTCACTTCTCCCATGACCCCATCCATTCGCCGCAAACTCGAATCCCTCGCCGAACGCCACGAAGAAATCGGACTGCTGCTCGCGCAGCCCGATGTGCAGGCCGACAACAACCGCTTCCGCGAACTGTCGCGCGAATATGCGCAGCTCGAACCGGTGACGAACTCGCTGCGCGAACACGACGGGGCTGAGCGCGAGCTCGGCGAAACGCGTGCGATGCTGGACGATCCCGAGTTGCGCGAGATGGCCAAGGACGACGTCAGCCGTCTTGAGCAGCGACTGGCCGAACTCGACGACGAGCTGCAGATCCTGCTGCTGCCGAAAGACCCGCGCGACGAGGCCAACCTGTTCCTGGAAGTACGTGCCGGCACCGGTGGCGACGAGGCGGCGATCTTCGCCGGCGACCTGTTCCGCATGTACACGCGCTACGCCGAGCGCAGGCGCTGGCACGTGGAGATCCTGAGCGAGAACCACGGCGAACACGGCGGCTACAAGGAAGTCGTCGCGCGCATCGAGGGCAAGGGCGCGTATTCGCGGCTGAAGTTCGAGTCGGGCACGCATCGCGTGCAGCGCGTGCCGGAAACCGAATCGCAGGGGCGCATCCACACCTCGGCGGCGACCGTGGCGATCCTGCCGGAGCTGGACGATATCGACGAGATCGAGATCAGCCCGTCCGACATCAGGACCGATACATTCCGCGCCTCGGGCGCGGGCGGCCAACACGTCAACAAGACCGATTCGGCCATCCGCATCACCCACCTGCCCACCGGCATCGTGGTGGAGTGCCAGGACGAACGCAGCCAGCACAAGAACCGCGCCCGCGCCATGAGCCTGCTGAAGGCCCGCCTGCTGGACGACGAGCGCAGCAAGCAGGCCGCGGTGCAGGCCGAGTCGCGCCGGCTCCAGGTGGGTTCGGGCGACCGCAGCCAGCGCATCCGCACCTACAACTTCCCGCAGGGCCGCATCACCGACCATCGCATCAACCTCACGCTCTACCGTCTTCCGGAAGTGCTGCAGGGCGATCTGGACGAGCTGGTGGATACGCTGACCCGCGAAAACCAGGCCGACGAGCTGAAGGCGCTCACCGCCGGCTGAGAGGCCAATCCGCACGTGCGGATTGGCAGCCATGCCCGCCCTGCGTTAGTTTGGCGGGATGACTGACCTCTTTACCCCCTCTTCTCGGGTGCTCGCCCAGCAGATCGTCGAACTGCTCGAGCGCGGTGCATTCCATGATGGCGAACAGGCCGCGGCCGAGGCCTGCGCGCAGTATCCCGACGACGCCGAACTGGCGCGCCTGCGCGCCGTGGCCCTGCTGCAGCTGCAGCGGCCGGCCGATGCCGTGGAAATTCTGCAGCACGCCGCCCAGCTGGCGCCGCAGAGCGTGGAAGTGCAGTGCAACCTCGGCAGTGCCCAGCTCGCCAATGGCGACGCCGACGGCGCCATCGAGCACCTGCGCGCCGCCCTGCGCCAGTCGCCCGGTCATCCGGCCATCCTGCTGACCCTGGGCAATGCCTTGATGGCGGCGGCCCGCTTCCAGCATGCCCGCGAGTCCTACGCGATGGGCACCCATGGAGCCCCGGCCCATCCGGGCCTGCGCCTCAACCTTGCCGCCGCCGAACTCGAACTGGGCAATATCGACCAGGCCAAGACGCATACCGACGAAGCCCTGCAGCTGCATCCTCGTTTCGACGCGGCCTATGCGCTGCGCGGACGCATCCTGCAGACCCAGGGCAGCGGCGCCGAAGCGACCAAAGCGTGGCTGACGGCCGAACGCATCGCACCGCACAACCCGCAGTACCCGTTCGCCGCCGGCCAGGCGATGGAGGACGGTGGCCAGCTGGCTGCCGCCGCCGAGGCGTACGAGCGCGCCCTGCAACTCAATCCGAACGACGGCCGCACGCTGAGCCAATTGCTGTTCCTGCGTCGCCGCCTGTGCGACTGGCATGACCTCGACGATCTGAGCCGCCGACTGCAGCAGGCGATCGCCGAAGAAACCGCCGTGGTGAGCCCGTTTGTCACCCTGTCCGAAGAGATCGACTCCGCGCTGCAGCTGAAGGCCGCCAAGGCCTTTGCCGCGGTCGTCGAGCAACAGGTCGCCGCGCTGCGCAAACAGCAGGCCTTCAGCTACGCCAAGCCGGCGCCCGACAGCCCGGTCCGTGTCGGTTTCGTGGCCGACGGTTTCAATGATCACGCTACCGGCTTGCTGGTGGTAGCGATGTTCGAGGCGCTGGCCAACGACGACGATCTGGATCTGCATCTGTTTGCCACCACGCGCGACGATGGCGGCTCGATCCGCCGCCGCCTCGCCGCGGCGACCACCATGCACGACGTCTCCGCGCTCAATCCCGCGCAGGTCGCGCAGCGCATCCACGACACCGGCGTGGAAGTGCTGGTGGACCTCAACGGTTATTCGGGGCGCGACAACGCCGAACTGTTTGCCCTGCGCCCCGCGCCCATCCAGGTGAACTGGCTGGCTTATGCAGGCAGCATGGGCGCACCGTGGATGGATTACCTGGTGGCCGACAAGGTCATCGTGCCGGACGATCAGCGCGCCACGGTGAGCGAAAAGCTGGTGCGCCTGCCGCGCTGCTACCAGCCCAACGACAACACCCGCGAGATCGCGCAACCGCCTTCGCGCGCCGAATGCGGCCTGCCCGAACAGGGCACGGTGTTCGTCTGCTTCAACAACAGCTACAAGATCAATCCGGCCTCGTTTGCACGCATGATGCTGGTGCTGCAGCAGGTGCCCGACAGCGTGCTGTGGCTGCTCAGCGGCGTGGATGGCGCGGACGACCGCCTGCGCGCCGCCGCCAGCGCGGCCGGCATCGCGCCGGAACGGTTGGTGTTCCTGCCGCGCATGCCGCATCAGGATTATCTCTCGCGCTACGTCCACGCCGATCTGTTCCTCGACACGCTGCCGTACAACGCGCACACCACCGCTTCCGATGCGCTGTGGGCCGGCTGTCCGGTGCTCACCCTCACCGGCCACACCTTCGCCGGACGGGTCGCCACCAGCGTGCTGCAGCAGCTGAGCTTGCCCGAGCTGATCTGCGAGGACGAGGAAGCCTTCATCGCCATGGCGACCCAGCTGGGCAACGATCGCGAGGCGCTGCGCACGCTGCGCCAGCACCTGTCGCAGCAGCGCACGCAGAGCTCGCTGTTCGACATGCAGGGTTTTGCCAGCGACTTCCGGCGTGCCGTGCAGGCGATGAGCGCCCGCTACCGCATTGGCCGCAAGCCGGCCGACCTGGATCTGTAAGCTCGGGCGGCAGCAGGGTCTGGGCGGCGTCTTCACTCCGCCCTGTCCTTGACTACGGAAAATGCTGGAGAGCGTTACCCAAGGAGGCGCACCATGGGCAAGAAGAAGCAGACCTATCGCCATGCCATGGCCGAGCTGCAGCTGGAGCTGGCCGGCCTGCACCGCTGGTTGCGTCGCAGCGGCCACCGGCTGGTGGTGATCTTCGAAGGACGCGACGCGGCCGGCAAAGGCGGCACCATCAAGGCCATCACCGAGTCCATGGACACGCGCGGCTATCGCATCGCCGCCCTGGCCAAGCCGACCGATGCCGAATCATCCCAGTGGTATTTCCAGCGCTACGTGGAGCATCTCCCCAGCGCCGGCGAAATCGTGCTGTTCGATCGCAGCTGGTACAACCGCGCGGTGATCGAACCGGCCATGGGTTTCTGCAGCAAGGCGCAGTACAAGGCCTTCATGGCGGCCGTGCCGGCGTTCGAAAAGCTGCTCACCGACGACGGCATCATCCTGCTCAAGTACTGGCTGGCGGTGGACCAGGAGGAGCAGGAAGAACGCTTCGACGAACGCGCCAAGGATCCGCTCAAGCGCTGGAAGCTCTCGCCCACCGACCTCGCCTCGCGCGACAAGTACGAGGAAATCGGCCATCTGCGCGACCTGATGATCGAGCGCACCAGCCGGCCGCATGCGCCGTGGTTCGTGGTCGACTTCAACGACCAGAAGGTCGGCCGCGTGAACCTGATCCGGCACCTGCTGGAACAGGTGCCGCGCAGCGAAGAAACCATCCCCGAGCCCAAGCTGCCCAAGCTCAAGGGCAAGCCCAAGGACGAGGAGGTCACGCGCAAGGCGGATTGGGTGCCCAATACGTTCGGCAAGTGAGGGTCAACCCGCCGCCGCGCGTCGCATCTCGGCCAGGTCCAACTTCTTCATGCGCATGATGGCCGCATGGACGCGCGCCATGCTGGCAGCGTCACCGCTGGTCAGCAGCTGCATCATCTCCTCGGGCACCACCTGCCAGGACAGGCCGTAGCGATCCTTGAGCCAGCCGCACTGCCCGTCCTTGTCGGCCGCGCCTGCCAGCAGGGCATCCCAGTACTGATCGATTTCCTGCTGCGAATGGCAGTGCACGACCAGCGACACCGCCTCGTTGAAGCGGAACACGGGGCCGCCGTTCAAGGCCGTGAGGTTCTGGCCGTCGAGTTCGAAATCCACCGTCATCACCGAGCCCTCGGCGCAGCCGGATGCCGCGGCGCTCGCCGCCGTGTAGCGGGTGGTCATGAGGATGCGCGAGTTGGGGAAGATCGACACGTAGAACTGCGCCGCTTCTTCGGCCTGATGATCGAACCACAGGAACGGCGTGATGCGCTGGAATCGCGTGGACATGCGGCAGTCTCCTTGGTGAAGGACGGCAGGTTGTCGGCCCTATGAGTAGGACGAATGAGCGCGACGGGTTTCGACACGTCGACTCCCCTACGACCGATGTCGCGGCCGCGTGAACGATCAGCGCGTGCGGAAGCCCTCGATGTCCAGCTCCTCGCAGGCTTCGCGTATCACTTCATCGACCTGCGCACTGGACGGGCCCTGCCACAACCATCGCTCCAGCTTCTCGATGCAGGTTGGCGCGCCGATGGCAACCACTTCGACGCGCCCGTCTTCCAGATTCCGCGCGTAGCCGGACAAGCCGAGCGCCATCGCCTGTTCGCGGGTGCTGGCGCGATAGAACACGCCCTGCACCCGACCTTTGACGAAGAAGCGCACGGCTGCCATGGTCATTTACCCAGGTTGATGGCCTGACCCAGCGAGGCCTCGTTGACGGTGCCGACGAAACGCTTGGCGACCTTGCCGTCCGGACCGATCAGCCACGTCGTAGGCAGGCCGCGCGGCTCGTCGAAATCCTTCAGCGGCTTGTCCATGGTGACCTGCGCCACCGGGTAGCTCACCGGATGCTTGGCGATAAACGTCTTGATGTCGGCCGGGTCGCTATCGTCGTACGCCAGGCCGATGGCGCTGACCTTGTCCTTGTGCGCGCTGACAAACCTGGAAATGTCCGGCATCTCCTTGATGCACGGCACGCACCAGGTGGCCCAGTAATTGACGATGACCCACTTGCCGCGCTGCGAGGCCAGGTCGTAGGGCTTGCCATCGAGCGTGGTCAGCTTGATCGACGGCTGTTCCGGCATGGCGGCATGCGCCGCGCCCGCCATGGCCAGCAGACCACCCATGACGGCGAGCGTTTTCAACAACTTCATCGCGATGTGTCCTTGGATAAATTCGAGGCCGTCTGGCCCAGCGGATAAGCATGATGCAACGAGGTATGCAGCACGCCTTCCAGCGATTGCGCAGCCTCGTCGAGTAGCGCTAGTAAGTGCGCAGGAAGGCGCAAATCGTTCACGCTCGCTTCCTGCGCCGGATGCAGCGGCACGCGGTAGCTGCAATGAGCATATACGCGCATCAGGTCAGTGCTGTCGAGACTGTGCGTGAGCAGCCAGCCGGCGCCCACTTCACCCTGGATCAGCTTGGCGCGCTGCAGGTCGCCGAAATAATTCACGATCGACGCGCGGTGCAGCCGCGGCTCGAGGGCGCGCACGGTATCGGGATTGATCTTGCGACCCTCCCGCTGCGCTTCGATGAAGTGCCCGAGCACCACCAGCAGGCCCAGGAAGGCCGCCTGTTCGGGAAGGAATTGCGAAGGCGGCAGATAGTCGAAAGCCGATACGGCCGCCGCCACCGACGCGCAAAGGATCACGATCACCCACGAGAGATAGATCCACAACAGGAAGATCGGCAGCGCCGCCAGCACGCCATACACCTGTTGATAGGTGTGCGCGTGATGGATGAAGCGCGCAAAGCCCCAGCGCGCCAGCTCGAACAGGATCGCGCCCATCAGCGCGCCGATGGCGGCGTTGCGCCAATGCACGCGGCGGTTGGGCACCACCATGTAGATCAGCATCAAGGTGAGGAAGGTGACGACGAAAGGCAGCACGGCGACCACGCGCGCCTTCAGGTTGAGCGTGTTCGCCGCATCGCTGAGCATGGGCAGCGCCGTGGCGACCGAGGCCACCGCGATGCCGCCCACGATCAGGATCGGGCCCAGCGTGAGCGCAGCCCAGTAAAGCAGTAGACGCGATACCCAGCCGCGCTGGCGCTGCACGCGCCAGATGCGGTTCATGCGATCTTCGACACTGACCATCATCGACAAGGCGCTGAAGAACATCACCAGCACGCTGATGCCAGTGAGCTTGCTGGCGTTGTCGGCGAAGCCGTCCAGGTATTCCTGTACGCGCACGCCGGCGGCCGGCATGAAGTTGTCGAAGGCGAAACTGATCAGCGTGCTGCGCGCGTCGGCAAAGGCGGGAAAGGCCGCAAAGATCGCCAGCGACGCCACGATCAAGGGCACCAGCGATACCAGCGTGGTGTAGGACAGTGCGCCGGCGGTCTCGAAGCACTTGTCGTCGATGAACCGCTGCCACAGGAACCGACTGAAGCTCCGCAAGCGGTCGCGATCGAAACGCAAGGCCATGGTGACTCCTTTCAACGTCGAACGCCCTATGGTGGCGCGATCGCTCATGCAGGTGCGTGAACAGGGCGGCAACAGGGGCTTGAACGCCCGTTACACTAACCGATCGAGACACTCACGCCCAACGCCATGAGCCAAGACATCCTGGTCCTCTACTACAGCCGCTCCGGCCATACCGCCCAGCTCGCGCGACTGATCGCTCGCGGTGTGGAGGAAATCCCCGGCATGCGCGCCCGCCTGCGCCAGGTGCCGCCGGTGGCGCCCGTCACCGAACTGGCGCAGCCGCCGGAGCCGGAGGAAGGCGCTCCGTACGTGTCCCGCGAAGACCTGGCCGAATGCGCCGGCCTGGCGCTGGGCAGCCCGACCCGCTTCGGCAACATGGCCGCACCGCTGAAGTACTTCCTCGACTCCACCGGCGCGGAATGGGCCAGCGGTGTGCTGGCCGGCAAGCCGGCCGCCGTATTCACCGCCACCAGCACCATGCACGGCGGACAGGAATCCACCCTGCTCAGCATGGCCCTGCCCCTGCTCCACCACGGCATGCTGCTGGTAGGCCTGCCCTACACCGAGCCCGCACTCACTGCGACGCAGAGCGGCGGTACGCCCTACGGCGCCAGCCACGTGGCCGGCGCCAAGGGCGACAACGCCATCACCGAACACGAACGCGAACTCGCCCGTGCACTCGGGCGCCGCCTTGCGGATGTGGCGCGCCGTCTGGGCGCCGCCGCATGACCGCGCCGGTGGCTGCCAACTATCGCGTGGGACTGGTCGCCTGGGCCGCACTCACGGTGCTCCAGCTGGTGTGGCATGGCTGGCTGTTTCCCGCGCAGAGCATGCCGCCGATGCTGGTGTTGGCCATCACGGTGATCCCTTTGCTGCTGCCGCTGCTCGCTATTGGCGACGTGCGTCGGGCGTTGTTGTGGGTGGGGATACTCAGCCTGTTCTACTTCTGCCATGGCGTGAGTGAGGCGTGGAGTGCGCCAGGGGAACGTTGGCTGGCGTGGTTGGAGATTTTGTTTACGTTGACGTTGATTGGGGTGTTGGGGGTGGGGGTGAAGAGGCGGCGATCGGCGTAAGCGGGCGTGTTTTGTCCATGGATTGGCGTGTCTCTTGCCTCGCCATTTTGGTATGGACCGGTTTTCTTGCCGTCCCGGAGCAAATCGCTTTTTCCTCGTTTTCTCGGTGCAGGCCGGAAGCGCTATTCAACAGCCGGAGGCTGGTCGTCCAGAGCCTCTGGTTTTTGTTTGTCGCCGTATCGCGATCTGGCTCGCCTGCC
>NZ_JPLA01000007.1 GCF_001010355.1 Dyella japonica DSM 16301
AGGCGAGCCAGATCGCGGTAGCGCGACCACCGGGCGCAAATGATGAGCAAGAAGGGTGAGGCTAGATTGGCCCCTCACCCCAACCCTCTCCCCGAAGGGGAGAGGGAGAAGTGCGAGACCACGCGAAAAACCGAAGTCACCCCGGCAACAACTGAAACGGCCTCATCATCTCGTTGTCCTCATGCTCCAACAGATGACAATGCCAAACATACCGCCCAGGCCCCCCTTCAAACTTCGCGATGATCCGCGTCACCATCCCCGGATCCGCACGCACCGTATCCTTCCACCCCATCTCCTCCGGCCCAGGCGCTATCGCCGGCCCCGTGTACTTGAGCGTCTTGCTCTCGTTCCACGCGAACAGATCGAACGGCCGGCGCTCCAGCACCTGAAAGCGCACCAGGTGCAGATGCATCGGATGCGCATCGCCGGTGAGGTTCACCATGCTCCAGATTTCAGTGGTGTTCTGGCGCGGGTCTTCGGTGATCGGTGCAGACCAATGCTTGCCGTTGAGCATCATCATCATCGGGCTGCCGCCGGCATCATCCTGTTCGCCCAGCGTGAGCACGCGATCGCGCACGGCGCTGGCTGCGGCAAGGCGCTCGATGGTGCGGAGCGTGGCAGGCAACGCGCCGGTATCGCGGCGCCCCTTGTCGCGTACGCGAAACTCCATGATCGCCTCGGCCTGCTGGCGCAGTTGCACCTGCTTGCCATCCATGCCGGAGAAGTCGATCACGACGTCCGCGCGTTCGGCCGGATACAGCGTGACGCGCTGGCGCGGCACGGGTGCAGCCAGCAGACCTTGATCGCTGGCGATCTGCGTAAAGGTCAGGCCAGCAGACAAGGACATCTCATAGAAGCGGGTATTGGCTGCGTTGACAAGCCGCAAGCGGTAGCGGCGCGGCTCTACCTCGAAGTACGGATACAACTTGCCGTTGCACAGGATGGCGTTGCCGTTGCACTCGGACACCCACGGCGCTTGCGGATCATCCGAGACGGGATAGTAGAGCTGGCCGTCCTTCGCGATGAGCCGATCGCACAGGATCAGCGGCAGATCGCATTCGCCGCTGGGAAGTGACAGCGAGGATTCCGCATTATCCTCGATGAGGTAAGCGCCGAGCAGTCCTGCGTAGATGTTCAGCCGCGTAATGCCCATCGCATGATCGTGATACCACAGCGTGGCGGCGTCCTGCGCGTTGGGATAGTGCGACACGCTCGAATGACCGGGTACAAACCACTCTTCCGGATAGCCGTCGCTTGAGGGCGGAACACGCGCGCCGTGCACATGCGTCACGGTGCGCACTGGCGGCTTGTCGCGCTCGGCGCCGTGGATATTGTGGTCGATCGGCAGGAAGTGCTTTTCGGGCAGCGCATTGGCCCATTCGATCAACAGCGGCTCGTTGCGCTTGGCCAGCAAGGTCGGCCCCGGAAACGAACCGTCGTAACCCCACATGGGCGTGGGCGGAAGATCGCGATGCAGCTGCGTCTTGAACGCGCGCATCTCCATCCGATAGAACGGCAGTTGCTTGCCGGGATATGCGGCATGCGCCCGTTGCCCCGCCGGCTTGGCGATCTTGGGCAGCGGCAAGGGATCGACAAAGCGCGCCAGAGTCACCGGGTTCACCAGCGGCACCTTGGGCGCAGCGAGTTGCGGCATGGCCATGCGCGCCATCTTCTCGTCGCCGATGGCGGGCGAGGACCAGGCGAGCAGGCCCAGTTCGGCAGCCGTGGCGGCGCCGACCATATCGACCATGCCGCGCAGGAACTGCCGGCGCGAGGGATTCATGCGAGTCATCGGGCAACCCTAGGCAGCCCGGATGACAGTCACATGGCAATGCGTGAAGCCTGATTCACTCTGCGCGCATCCACGCGCAGGGTGAGACGGATCACTCAGCCGAGGCAGGCACGCCCTGTCCGGTGGTGGGCGCCTGCTGGCCGGCGACAGCAGCCTCGTCGCTGGCCTTTTCCAGGCCGGCCTTGTCGATCGGCGTGGCCAGCATGCGCGCGCGACGCCAGCCGCCCCACTTGTAGTAGCCCATCGCCATCATCATCGAGGCCAGCGAGCCCAGCGGGAAGCTCCACCAGATCGAATCGGCCCCCAGCCTGGGCGCCAGCGCCAACGCAAACGGCGGCCGGAACAGCCACATCGAGATGAACAGGATCACCAGCGGCGGCACCACGGCGCCGGTGGAGCGCACCACACCGAACAGCACGAAGGTCACGCCGAAGAACATGAAGGACCACACCGCGATGCTGTTGAGATGCTGCGCCAGCGCCAGCGCCTCACCGTCGTTGGGCAGGAACATGCCGAGCGCGGCGTGGTTGAACAGGTAGATCAGCGCGATCAGCATGCCGCTCAGCAGGAAGTTGTAGAGCACGCCCACCTTGGTGATGCGGCTCACGCGATCCCACAGTTTCGCACCCACGTTCTGCGCCGCCATCGACGACACCGCCGCGCCAATCGCCATCGCGGGCATCTGCACATAGGTCCACAGCTGCGTGGCCGCGCCGTAGGCGGCGGTGGTCTTGGAGCCGTAGTTGTTAACCATGTGGATCATGATCATCGCGGAGCTGGAGATCACGATCATCTGCAGGCCCATCGGCAGGCCCTTGAACACCAGCGAACGCAGGATCTCCATGTCGGGCTTGAGATAGCCCAGCTCGCTGCGCGTGAGGCGCAGGAAGTGTTTGCGCCGGTACAGCGTGATCAGCAGCGCCACCAGCGCCACCGATTGCGCAATCAGCGTGGAGGTGGCCGAGCCGGCGATGCCCATGCGCGGGAACGGTCCCACGCCGAAGATCAGCAGCGGGTTGAGCACGATGTCCATCGCCACCGACAAGACCATGAAGTAGAACGGTGTGCGCGAATCGCCGGCGCCGCGCAGCGTCATCATCAGGAAGGCGTAGAAGTACATCGAGGGCACGGCGATGAAGATGATGCGCAGGTACGGCACTGCGAACGCCTGTGCATCGACGGGCGTATTGAGCGCGTTGAGCATCCACGGCGTGCCGAAGTAGCCACCGATCGCCACGATGATAGAAACCGAGACGAAGAACGTCACGCCCGTGCCGACCACGCGCTTGGCCTCCAGCATGTTGCGCGCGCCCAGGCTCTGGCCGATCAGAATCGTGCAGGCCATGCTGAGCCCGAACACCGCGCCTAGCAGCAGGAACAGGATCAGGTTTGCGTTGCTCACCGCGGTGAGCGCGGCTTCGCCCAGATAGTGGCCGATCCACATCGCATTGACCGAACCATTGAGCGACTGCAGCACCGTGCTGCCCAGGATGGGCAAGGCGAACATCAGCAGGGTCTTGGCGATCGGTCCTTCGGTAAGCAGGGGCTGCCTTGCAGCAAGAGATGACATCGAATCATTCCGCGATGGGGAGGGGAGATCAGGCGGCGCTGGCTTGCCATGCACGCATGGCCAGACGGCGCACATGCTCGCGCACATCGGCCGGCCACGCATCCGTCACCTGCATGAAACGCTCACGCTCTTTTCGCCAGAACGCGCGCGATGCTTCTTCATAAGCCGGGAGATTACCCGCGATCGCGCTCATGAAGCGATCGACGGCTTCACCGGCCAGACGCGCCGCATCGCGCTCGGCATGATGGCGACGCGCTTCCTCGACCAGACGCCGCAAGCTCGCCGATGCGCCACCGGGCTGGCTGGCCAGCCAATCCCAATGACGCGGCAACAGCGTGACCTCGCGTGCGACGACGCCCAGTTTGGGGCGGCCGGGGCCACGTGGCGCAAGTTCATCATCCTGCGGTGATGCGGGGAGGCGGGCGAGCACGTCGGCGAGCGTGCCGCGCAGGTCGAGTTCCACCGGACGGCCATCGATCTCGTCGAAAATCAGCACCGGTCCGTCGACCCCGGCATCGACCGCCCGCTTGGTCGCTGCGGCGACCTCCGCCAGTGAGCCGGCCGCAATGCGGCGGTGGCCGTCGAAAGCGACGCAGAAAGCGGGATCAGCCATGGTTTTGCCCGGGTATAAAATGTAGCGCGAATATTGCCCGGGTAATAAATAAAGGTCAACACCGACGAGTTGAGCTGGCGCTGCGCGGTAAAATTTCTCCACCCTCCCGCCGCGCTCTTCCCATGGTCATCCATCCCCCGCATCGCTCGCTTCGATTGATGCTGTTCACCCTGCGCGGATCGATCATCCCGGTGATCTGGAAGCGCGTGCTGGGCATGGTGCTGCTGGCCGTGGCGGTGGTGCTGCTGGAACGACACCTGCCGCGTACCGGCGTGGAGCTGGGCGCCATCCCGCTGACCCTGATGGGACTGACCCTGGCGATCTTCCTGGGCTTCCGCAACACGGTGGCCTACGAACGCTGGTGGGAGGCGCGCACGCTGTGGGGTGAGCTGCTGATCGTGGTGCGCAATCTCGCGCGCCAGACGGTGAGCCTACCCGATGGACTCACGGGCCCGGAACGCGAACGCATGGTGCATCGCTTGATCGCTTTTGCGCACGCACTCCGTCACCAGTTGCGCGGCACCGCGCCGGGCGACGAGGTATCGCGCTGGCTGACGGGGACGGAGGCCGCCGCGCTGGCCGGCCGGCCCAATCCGCCGAACGTGCTGCTGGCACTGATCAGCCAGGGCTATGCGCAACTGCATCGCGAACAGCGGCTCGATCCGATGCTGCTGGCCAATATCGATGCGCAGGTGACACGCCTGTCCTATGTGCTGGGCGGCTGCGAGCGGATCCAGGGCACGCCCATCCCGTTCGCCTACATCCTGCTGCTGCATCGCACGGTCTACATGTACTGCCTGCTGCTGCCGTTCTGCCTGATCGGCAGCGTGGGCTGGGTGACGCCGTTGATGGTGGGCGTGCTCTCCTACACCTTCTTCGGACTCGATGCGCTGGGCGACCAGATCGAAAATCCTTTCGATCGCCTGCCCAACGACCTGGCACTGGACGCGATGTGCCGCACCATCGAAATCGGCCTGGGCGAATTGCTTGGCCAGCGCGATCTGCCGCCGCCGCTGCAGCCGGTGGACGGCGTCCTCCTTTAAGCCTCGAGGACCGGCCGGGAGGCCCATCCCCTACCTTGGTATCGCCGTAGTTTTACGGTGTTCTCCGCGTGCGCTTCACACCGCTTGAGACAAGCTGACCGCGTGATCGCAGGGATGCCGACCACTCGTGCCGCCCAGGCAACGCTGTGTTGTCTCGATTCGACCTATTTCCAGTACCGGTCGGTCCAATAAGTTATTAAACTTAGCGGTGCACAAATCTCCTCCCCCCAAAGTCAAAGAAGAAAGACCATGCAACATCCCCTCCTGCGCAGTGCGGTTGCGCTGGCCCTGATGGGCATTTCCGCTACGACCCTGGCCGACCCCCGTATCGAAATCAGCGGCGGCCGCAGCTACTCAGACAGTTACTGGACCAATACGGCGTGGATCGAAAGCATCTGGGGCGAACACGCCTTCGGCAGCAGCAAGTTTTCGTGGGCGCCAGCAGCCTCCCTGGGCTTCATCAATGGCCGCAACGTATCCAAGTACGGCAACGCCGTCTCCGATGACGTGTGGCTGCTCGGCGGCGGCGTGCGCATGCGCTACGGCACCGGCGGCGACTGGTACCACCACCTGTTCTGGACCTCCGAAATCGCCGCCCAGGGCGGCCGCACGCTGGCACTGAGCAGCGGCGGCGAATTCGTCAATTCCGTCGGCTGGCAAGGCGACCACTGGACCTTCCAGATCCGCCACGTCTCCAACGCCGGCATCAAGGGCTCCAACCGCGGGGAAACGATGGCGCTGGTAGGCGTGGCGTTCAATCCCTGATGGAGTGAAACACAACGGCCCCAAGCGGGCCGTTGTTGTTTGGACGTCTGGACGGCCTGCTGCATCACAAGATCACCTGTAGGAGCGCACCCTGTGCGCGACCAGCCTACGGAGCGGTACACCCCTGCGCTGCGGTCGCGCACAAGGTGCGCTCCTACAAGGTGTACCGAGGAAGAATTGAACCCGCCGATCCGCTATTTGTGGGAGCGCACCCTGTGCGCGACGAACCTACGGAGCGGTACACCGCAGCGTGGCTGTCGCGCACAGGGTGCGCTCCTACAAGGTGTACCCGTGAAGAATTGAACCCACCGATCCGCTATTTGTGGGAGCGCACCCTGTGCGCGACGAACCTACGGAGCGGTGCACCGCGGCGTGGCGTCGCGCACAGGGTGCGCTCCCACAGACAAGCCGGCGTGGCAAAGGAAAGAAGGGGTGCCCCAAGCCAATGCGCAGCGAGGCCCCGCTTTAAGTCCTCTGCGATTCGGGCGCGTTGCGCAGCGCTTGGAAGTACCCCCTGTGTACCCTCGGAGGTTGTCCCCTGACGGCCTGCCTCAAGCGTTCGGGCTTATCCCAACACAATGCTGCGGGCGTTATCAGGCCATTTTCTTTGGGTTACTTTTCTTTTGGGCCAGCAAAAGAAAAGTGACTCGAGCGGCGGCAGCCGATCGAAACGCCCGCCGCGTAGGCGGCAAGCTGGCGATAACGTGACAACCAAGCGCAAAGTCACTGGATTCCCGCCTTCGCAGGAATGACGAGCTAGAAGAAAAAAAGAGGCCGCATCAGTGCGACCTCTCCCGTCATACCTAATCAACCCGCCCAAAAATCAATGATCCGCCCCAGGCCCAGCCTTAGCCCCAAACGGCGGCCGCGCCATCCACACCACACCAATCAGGCAAATAAACACCCAACCGAGCATGTGGAACACCTCATTGAACGAGATCTGGTACGCCTGCTGATTGATCAACTGCTCCAGCAAGCCATTGCTGGCCTGCCCCGTCACACCCACCGCCTGCAGCGTGCTCTGCGCCGAGTTGTCATACGGCGTGAAGTGTTCGGTCAGCTGCGCGTGATGCACGATCGCCCGGTGATCCCACAGGAAGGTGGTTAGCGAGGCTGAGAAACTCGCACCCAGCGTACGCAGGAAGGTCGCCAGACCGCCGCCGGCGGCGATCTCGTGCGGCCGCAGGTCCGACAGCAGGATGGTGGTGACCGGCATGAAGAACAGCGCCACGCCCAGACCCTGGAACAACTGCACGCCGGCGACGTGCATGAAGTCGATCTGCAGGAAGAAGTTCGAGCGCATGAAGCAGGTGGCGCCCATGATCAGGAACGCACACGAGGCCAGCAGGCGCATATCGGTGCGCGAAGCGTACTTGCCGACGATGAAGGTCAGCATCACCGGCAGGATGCCCAGCGGCGCGGCGGCAAAGCCCGCCCAGGTGGAGGTATAGCCCACCGTACGCTGCAGCCACTGCGGTATCAGCAGGCCGATCGCGAAGAACGCCGCATACGCCAGCACCAGCGCTATCGTGCCCGTGCGGAAGTTGTGATGACGCAGCAGCTTCAGGTTGACGATCGGTTCGTCGTCGGTGAGTTCCCAGATCAGGAAGATGGCGATCGCGATGGCCGACACGATCGCCGTGACGATGATGAAGGTCGAACTGAACCAGTCCTCGTCATTGCCCTTGTCCAGCACGATCTGCAGCGCGCCCACGCCGATGATCAGGGTGATCAGGCCCACGTAGTCGATCTTCGGCCGCGTGGTGACATCCACACGCCCCTTCATCTGGTTGGCGACCACCATGCTGGCGAAGATGCCGATGGGCACGTTGATGAAGAAGATCCACGGCCATGAATAGTTGTCCGTGATCCAGCCGCCGAGGATCGGGCCCGCAATGGGCGCGACCACCGTCACCATCGCCAGCAGTGCAAGCGCCATGCCTCGTTTGGCTGGTGGATAGATCGAGATCAGCAGACTCTGCGTGATCGGATACATCGGTCCGGCCACCGCACCCTGGATGGCGCGGAACAGGATCAGCATCGGCATGCTCTGCGCGGTGCCGCACAGGAAGGAGGCCAGCGAAAACAGCATCGTTGACCAGATGAACAGCTTCACCTCGCCGAAGCGACGGGTCAGGAAGCCGGTCAGCGGCAGCGCGATGGCCGTGCTCACCGCGAACGAGGTGATCACCCAGGTGCTCTGGTTGACGCTCACGCCCAGGTTGCCGGCGATGGTCGGCAAGGACACGTTCGCGATGGTCGTGTCGAGCACCTGCATGAAGGTGGCCAACGAGAGACCGACGGTCGTCAACGCGAGGTTGCGCGGCTGGAAATTTTGGCTCATCGCACGGATAACCTGCGGAATGAAGGGTTGGCGCTGCGCATGTTCCGAAGCTGCCTCGGTTCCTGCTCGTCATTCCGGCGCAGGCAGGAATGACAGATTTCATGACTGAGGGAGACATGGAGGCACGTGATGCCTCCTTGCCCGCCCGCTTACTGCTTCTGACCTTCACCCGCCATGTTCGCGTGGATGATCTCCGCGATCATGCCGTCGGCCTTGGCCAGCTGCTGCTTGTACACATCGGTGCTGAAGGCCGGCTGGGTCGGCGCCTGCTTGGCGAGCAGCGGGCCGCTGGTGTCGTGCAGGTTCACCGATACCTTGGTCGACAGGCCGATGCGCAGCGGATGTTCTTCCAGCTGCTTGGGATCGGTGAAGAACACGCGCACCGGCACGCGCTGCACGATCTTGATCCAGTTGCCGGTGGCGTTCTGCGCCGGCAGCAGCGAGAACGCGCTACCCGTGCCCACGCCCAGGCTCTCGACTTTGCCCTGGTAGGTGACCGAACCGCCATACACGTCGGCGCGGATTTCCACCGGCTGGCCGATGCGCATATTGCCCAGCTGCGTTTCCTTGAAGTTGGCGTCGATCCACACGCCGTGCAGCGGCACCACCGCCATCAGCGGCGTGCCCGGCGCCAGGCGCTGGCCCAGTTGCACGGAACGCTTGGCCACGTAACCGTCGACCGGCGCCAGCAGCGAGGTACGCACGTCGTCGAGATAGGCAGCGCGCACTTTGGCCGCGGCCGTCTGGACGTCCGGATGCGAGGCGACCACGGTGTCGTCCACCAGTACCTTGTTGGTCTGCAGCTGCTGTTGTGCGCTGGTCAGGGCGCTCTGCGCGGAGGTCAGCGCGTCCATCGCATGCGACAGCTCTTCGGCCGAAATGGCGCCGGACTTGGCCAGATCGCGACGACGGTTGTAATCCTGCATCGCCTTGTCCACCGCCACCTTGCGCACGGCCACTTCGGACTGGGCGCCGCTGACGTTGCTGTACAGGCCACGCACTTTGCGCACGGTGCTGGCGAGGTTGGCGCGGGCCTGCGCCAGCGCGACATCGGCATCGGCCGGATCGAGCTTCACCAGCACGTCGCCGGCATGCACCAGGTCGCCGTCGTCGGCGCCGATGGTGATGACGGTGCCGGTCACCTGCGGGGTGATCTGCACCAGGTTGCCGTTGACGTAGGCATCGTCGGTGTCTTCGTACCAACGGCCTTCGACGAAGTACCACACGCCCCAGCCGATGGCGGCAAGCACCAGCACGGCGACGAGTCCCTTCAACAGGAAACCGCGGCGGCTCTTGGGGGGTTGGGCGGCGCCGGTCTCGGCCGCAAGCGGATTCTGGCTAGACATGGGGGTAGCCTTTAGAGCGAATGTTCAGAGGAAGATTGGACGGCCACGTCGGCCGCGCCCGCCTGCGGACGGAAACCGCCGCCGAGGGCCTGGATAAGCTGCACGGAGAGGTCGATCTGCTGCGACTGCAGGGCCGCGAGGCGCTGCTGCGCGACCAGCAGCTGCTGGCGCACGATCAGCGCTTCGAGATAGCTGCCCACGCCGGCCTTGTAGCGCTGTTCGGAGAGCTGCCAGGCCTGCGTGCCCGCATCCACGGCGCGCTGCTGGGCGGCGACCTGTTCCTGCGCGGACTGCACGGCGTCGTAGCCGTCGGCCACTTCGTTCACCGCGCGCACCAGCGTCTGGTTGTACTGGGCCACGGCTTCGTCGTACTGCGCGTCCTTGGCGGATAGATTGGAACGCAGACGGCCGCCATCGAAGATCGGCAGGCTCAGCGACGGACCAAAAGTGTAGAAGCGCGCCGGCAACTGCAGCGGGTTGATGCTGCCGAACGCGGCTACGCCGGCCATCGCGCTGAGGCTGACGTTGGGCATGAACTGGGTCTTGGCGACCTTGATCTCCTTGCCTGCCGATTCCACGCGCCAGCGCGCGGAAACGAGGTCGGCGCGGTGGCCGATCAGTTCGGTCGGCACGTCGGCCGGCACAGCGAGCGCTGCCGGATTGAGTGCCTGCGGACGACCGATGTCGAGGCCGCGATCCGGGCCCTTGCCCAGCAGCACCGCCAGCGACGAGCGCGCCGCGTCGATGGCGCGATTGGCTGCGGCCATCTGCTGGTCCGAGTTCGCCACTTCGGTCTCGCTCTGCTTGAGCTGGAGCTGGTTGTCGAGACCGGCCGACACGCGCTGCTGGGTCAGCTGGCGCGCGGTGACCGCGCGCTCATGTTCGGATTTCGCCACGTCCTGTTGGGCATAGGCGTAGGACAGCTGTACATAGGCGCGCGCAACATTGGTGGAAAGCTCGATGCGCGCAGCCTGCTGTTCGATTTCAGCGGCATGCTGCTGGCCGACGGCCGCTTCCCACGCGGCGCGCTTGCCGCCCCACAGATCCAGATCCCAGCTGAAGCTGGCGCGCGCGTCCTTGAACCAGGTGAACTTGCCGCCGCCCAGTTCCGGCGGCGCGGCGGTGAGCGGCAGGCGCTGGCCAATGACATTGGCGCCGGCCGTGACGCTGGGGCCGCGCTCGGCATCGGCGGCACCGGCTTGCGCCTGCGCCTGGCGGGCGCGTGCGTCGGCCACGCTGAGGCTCGGGTTGTCCTTCAGCGCTTCGGTGATCAGTGCGCTCAGCTGCGGATCGCCCAGGCCGGTCCACCAGTCATCGGCGGGCCAGGCAGCGGGGGAGAGCGTGGCGCCGGACAGGCTGCGATCGGCCTTCAGTGACGAGGCTTCGGTCAGCGTGCCTTCCGGGTGCAGGCCGCCACTGCTGACGCAGCCCGCCAGTGCAAGCGAGAGGCCGGTGGCTGCCGCAAGGATTTGCAGACGCATGGCGTTGGTTTCCAAGAGTAGAAGCGGGTCAGTTCATATCGCGGAGCGCGTCCAGCACGCGCACCAGGTAATCGCGCAACTGTTCACGCTCGGTTGGATTCAGCGCCTTTTGCGCGGCATCCAGAACGTGTTCATTGCATGGCGTCATCTGCTGCCACATGGCGTCTCCCGCCGGCGTCAGCTCGATGCGCAGGGCGCGGCGGTCCTGTTCATGCGGCAGGCGGCGCAGCAGGCCCTTGCCTTCGAGCTGGTCAAGCTGGCGGGTCATCGCGCCGCCATCCAGTTCCACCGCGCGGGCCAGTTCGCTGGCCGACATCGGGCCCATCAAGGCCAGGCGCTTGAGGATCAGGAACTGGGTGAAGCGCAGCTCGATACCCGCGGCCTGCATCTCGGCTTCCAGCTTGCGGACGATCTCGCCGCGAACCAGTCCGACGAGTACGCCGATGCTGTCCTGGGGGTAGGAAGGGGTGTGGGAGGAGGTCATGGGACGGCAATTTTATTGCCGGAATAATATTTGTCAAGGCAAACATGTGTTGGTTAGATTTTGCCCGGACAAGGTCTAGCCAGGACTCAACGGGGTCCCTCCCGCATCTCATCCTCCAGCCAGGTCCGCAGGGCCGGGTGGCGCACTTCGAACAGCTCGAACACGCCCAGCGCCCGCAGGGTCGGCAGCAGGGCGACCAGCCTCGGCTCCAGCGCGCGGCGGCTGGCTTCGGGCAGGTCGGGGTCCAGCATCTGGTGGGCACAGGCCACGAACGCCTCGAGCGGTTCGGTCTCGGCGGTGGGCATGCGTACGGCAATCATCGACATGGATCGGCTCCCTTGGACGCCGGGGCGGCGCCGCGCTGGCTTGATCAAGACGTGTATCGGCGTGCGGGCGTGACGGCTCCGGATCAAGCAGGAGCTTTGGCACGGGGCCGGCAAACCGCGACTGACGGCACGTTCGACACCGCCAGCGGCGGCAGCGGTGGGGATCGGGCCAGCATGATTGGGCAGACGGGGCGATTACTGTTAGCGTTATTTGGTCAAAGTTTGTCGAGAACCAGCCATGGGTCATGTCAGCGAGCACGACGAGAACCGCTTCCACGAATTGATCGAGCGCCGCGATGGACCCTCGGTGATCGCCTACTGGACCGAGGGCGAAGCCGCCAGCGAGTACCACGACGGCACCCGCGAATACGGCTGGCATTCCCACCTGCGCGGGCAGCTGTACTGCGTGGAAAGCGGACTGGTGCATGTGCGCACGGCCAAGGGTTCCTGGCTGCTCCCGCCGCACCGCGCCGGCTGGATGCCGCCCGGCGTGGAACACACCGTGACACTCAGCGGCCCGATGACCGGCTGGGGCGTATTCGTGACCCCGTCCGAATGCGGCTGCCTGCCCACCGAACCGTGCGTGATCGGCGTGACCGAGCTGATGCGCGCACTGGTGCGTCGCGCCAGTTCGTGGATCTGGGAAACGCAGCTGGACGAAAGCCAGGAGCGGCTGACCACCGTGCTGCTGGAAGAAATCCGCCGCGCCCAACGCGAACCCCTGCACCTGCCCATGCCGGTGGATCGCCGCGCCCTGCGCATCGCCGTGGCGCTGCTGGAAAACCCCAACGACAACCGCGGTCTCGATGACTGGGCAGGCTGGGCCGGCCTGTCGCCGCGCAGCCTCAGCCGATTGTTCCGCAGCGAAACGGCCTTGAGCTTTGCCCAGTGGCGACAGCTGGCGCGACTGACGCACGGGCTGGAGCGGTTAGCCGATGGCGAGCCGGTGTCTGCCGTGGCGGACGCCTTGGGCTATGCCAGCGTGAGCGCCTTCGTGGCGATGTTCCGGCGCAGTTTCGGCCAGCCGCCGGCAAGGTATTTTGCGGCGCAGGGCGCGCAGTAGCGCCCCAAGTTCGCACCTCGCCACTTGTCTGTGGGAGCGCACCCTGTGCGCGACCGCCACGCCTGGGTGTACCGCTCCGTAGGTTTGTCGCGCACAGGGTGCGCTCCCATAAAGAGCCGACCGGCAAGATTGATCCGCCATCCCCATACCTGCGTCACCCCCTTTGTAGGAGCGCACCC
>NZ_JPLA01000070.1 GCF_001010355.1 Dyella japonica DSM 16301
TGTTCCAGGCCATCCGGCCCAACTTTTCCCACTCCTCACCGTGCCCGGTCGGGCGCAAAGCCAGGCATGAGTCGCACTACCGTCGCCACCATTCATCTGGGCGCCCTGCGCCACAACCTCGCCCGCATCAAGCAGATGTCCGCGCCTGCCAAGGTGATGGCGGTGGTCAAGGCAGATGCCTATGGGCATGGCCTGGAGCGCGTCGCGCGTGCACTCGACGGTGAGGCGGATGCCTTTGCGGTAGCGGCCCTCGGCGATGGATTGCGTTTGCGCGCGGCAGGGCATCGCCAGCGCATCGTGGTGTTGTCCGGTCCCGATCACGCCAGCGATATCGCCGAGATGCAGCGCCTGAATCTTGATGCCGCGATCCATCACGAGGAACAGCTGCGCTGGTTGAAGGAGGCTTCGCCATCGCGCGGTCCGCTGCGCGTCTGGCTGAAGGTGGACAGTGGCATGCATCGCCTGGGCTTTGCGCCGAAAACTGTCGCCTTCGTTCACGCGCAGCTGGCCGCCATGCCTGGCATCGATCCGGAGATCGGCCTGCTGACCCACTTCGCCGAATCGGAACTGTTCGATGGCGTCGAAACGCCCGCGCAGATCCGTCGATTCAACGACGCCACGCGCGGGCTGAGCGGGCCGCGCTCCTTGTCCAATTCCGCCGCCGTGCTCGGCTGGACCGAGGCACGTGGCGACTGGGTGCGGACGGGCGGCCTGCTTTACGGCCTTTCCGTAGTTGACGGCAAAACCGGCGCCGATTTCGGCTTCCGTCCCGCCATGACGCTGAGTACGCGTTTGATCGCCATCAATCGCATCGGCAAGGGCGAACAGATCGGCTACAACGGCACCTGGACCTGCCCCGAGGACATGCCGGTCGGCGTCGCCGCGGTGGGCTACGNNGCGCAGCGCGGTGGCCGGCACGCCGGTGCTCGTGGGTGATCGCCAGGTGCCCGTGATCGGTCGCGTATCGATGGATCTGATCACGCTGGACCTGCGTGACGCACCGCACGCCAAAGTGGGCGACCGCGTGACGCTGTGGGGCCCGGAACTGCCGGTGGAAATCATCGCCGCGCAAGCGGGCACGATCTCCTATGACCTCACCTGCGGCATGACCAAGCGCGTGCTGTTCGTGGAAGACGAAGCCTGAGCGAGCGCAAGGCGCTCAATCCACCAAGACCGAATGTCTCGCGGTATGCGATGCAGGCCCGCTAAGCTGGGCCATTCGCCGCACCTCCGATCAGGATTCCAAGCATGGCCAAAGCCAAGACCGCCTATGTCCGCACCCACTGCGGGGCGGAACACTCCAAAT
>NZ_JPLA01000071.1 GCF_001010355.1 Dyella japonica DSM 16301
TACAAGTCCAAAAACTGGACAGCCTCGCTGGAAAGCGGCTACGCCTTCGACATCGGCCACAGCGCCAACCGTGCCTGGTACATCGAGCCCGAAGCACAGGTGATCTTCAACCGCTACCACGCGCCCAAGCACGTGGAAGCCAACGGTACCGAAGTGAGCGTGGCGCAGGGCGGTGGCGTGACCACGCGACTGGGTGCGCGTCTCTACACCCGAGAGCTGGACATGAACCAGAACCGCGTGCAGCCGTTCATTGAGACCAACTGGTGGCATAACGGCCAGGCGCAGGCAGTGGCCTTCAACGGTGAACAGCAGGCCGCGCAAACGGCCAAGGACATCTTCGAAGTGAAGGCTGGCGTGCAGGCCGAGCTGGGCAAGGGCTGGGCGGGCTGGGGTCATGCGGGCGTGCAGATGGGCGCCGGCCACCAGCGCGGCGGCGAAGCCCAGGTGGGTGTGAAGTACAGCTGGTAATGCCGCACAAGCGAGTCTGAAGGGAGACAGGGAAGTCACCGCCGCCTCGGGAAACCGGGGCGGTTTTTTCTCCAATACGCAAGGGTAGTGGAACTGCCCGACTTTGATCCGAGTGACAGGCATGAAGCGGCGTCATCGGAAAGACAGCACACCATGAAAAATCTGCTTTACAACGCTAGCCGTCAATCAACGCAGCACGCATCAAAAAGAGACGCGCACCAGCGAATCCGACTAGGCCAGGCCTGGTTACGTTCGCTTCGTGGCGAGCCACTGATGGTCGACATACCCATACCGTACTTCCGGCTAACTGACCTGGAAGGATTTGAAATGGACGTCCGTTGCTTCATGCAGGAAGCAGATGATTCTTGTGCCGACGGAATCCATGAAGAAATCTTCGTGTGTCCGACCATACGGGAAACGGATTACGGGCGATTCTATATTCGCCTGACAGGCCGCGAAGACATTACTCAACCGTTCATTCGTCTATCCATTTTGATAGGCGGCTGCTTCGGTCAAGTCAAGCGCGATTTTCAGTTGCGAATGATCAGTCGCTCAAAGCGACATCCATCCGTGCAGGTCAGTTAAAAACTCGGCCTATCCCTACATGAAATGTGCACAACCTGAAGCCAGGGTGGTGGGCGAAATCAGACTTGTCTGATGGTTTGCCAGGCAGGTTAGCCTCACAATTTGCGACGCTTGACGCATAGCCGTTGTGATCATAATCACGTGCGCTCAGCGGTATGGCGACAGAGCGACCAACCTTCCAAACCATGACTTGGACGCGCGTATTTCGTTTCCCTAGATCGAAAGTAGAGTGTGATGAATGTAATGCCTACGCGCGCCAGCAAGGCGCGAAGTAAACGACGGCTAAGCGCTGCAACACAGGTTCTGTTGGCCAGTTATATCGTTGTTGCGACGTCATTTGGTTTGGTAACCACGCAAAGTGCGTATGCCCAGGCAGTAGATCGTGATGCGTCATCGCTTGCAGCCCATGTGGCTAATGGTTGCGCCTCTGCCGCCTCAAGCGGCCACGCCGTGTCAGCTGGCTGCCAAGCACGGGTTCTCCATCTTGTGGATGAAGCGCACCTCTCCTATTTGAAGGGTGCCCCCGAGGCAGCTCGCCCCTATCTCGACCAAGCGCGCCGTGTGGCGCCAGACGATGTTCATGTGACCTATGAGCAGGCGCTCGTGGATGACGCAACCGGGCAACACCAGTCAGCGCGTCAAGGTTACGACGCACTGGTTGGCACGGCAATGACAGGCCTCTCGGCCGTGCCATCAGCGGTCAATCTGGTGCTTTTGGGCCGCTTTGAAGACGCCCGCCGCGCTTTCATGCAGCTCAGCAAAAGCGACGACGCTTACCTCAAAGCCTACAGTCAACTGTGGCAGCTATGGCTGGATATGCGCACCTGGCAAGGCAACAACGTTGAGTTGCGCGGCTACATAAAGCACGAAGCGGCGAAAATTCAGCCAGCAACCGCACAACAGCAAGCGCTTAAAGCCCTCTATGAAGGGCACATTGCTGCAGACAACGTATTTGCAGCCATCGACGGTGCCATGACACAAGGCACGCCGGCATGGCGCGATGCGCATACCGAAGCAACCCTGTTTGCCGGTAGCTACCTGCAGTTTGTTCTGCGCGATGAGCCTGCTGCGCGCCAGCGATACCAACGCGATATTTCCTCCTTTAGTGCATCGATCGAGCGGCCTGTTATCCAGCAGCTTCTCTCCACGCACTAAATCTCCTACTCCCCTTTCCTTTACATCATGACCCTGGTCGCCCCGGGGCGGAGCTTCTCGTGAACAAAATCTACCGACTTGTCTGGAACAGCAGCACCAACGCCTTTGTTGTGGTGGGCGAGCACGCTACTGCCCGCGGCAAAAAGAGCACTTCCGGGGGCGGCCGAAAGGCGTCTGTGCTGTCGGCGACAGCATTTGCGGCCATGACGGCCGTGCTTGGTGCCGGTACGGCACAGGCGTATGTGGCAGGTGGCGGAAGCAACCTGGACGGTGGTGGTGCCGCCGCCACTTACAACACAGCCGTGGGCTATAACGCGCAGGCAAACGTCACCAACGCGGGCCCAGGCAGCCCCAATGTGCCCGGTGGCTCTGCGTTTGGTTACGGCGCGCAAGCCAATGCTGCGGGCACCACCGCGCTTGGGTATACCTCCGTGGCCAGCGCGGTGAATGCCACCGCGGTTGGCTACAACGCCAAGGCGACCGCCGGTAATGCGGTAGCCTTGGGCATTGGTGCGAACGCATCGGCAATTCAAAGCATCGCGATCGGTGATCTGGCAACGGTTGCAGCAGGCTCGGGCAGCGACGCCATTGTCATCGGCACAATGGCGGGCAACAACGACACGTTGGGTGCCAGCGCCATGGCCATCGGAAAGGTGGCGTCGGCCATGGGCACCAATGCGGTCGCTCTCGGCGCTAGCGCAAAGGCGGGCACTAGCGCAGCCAATAGCAGCCCGATCGCGATCGGGTTTCAATCGGAAGCGACTGAGGACGGTACCGTAGCGTTAGGCGATACCGCTCACGCATACGCAGCCAATTCAGTGGCAATAGGCTTGCAGTCGCAATCCTTGGATGAGTCTTCGGTAGCCGTGGGTGCGAAGGCGAAGGCCTCTGGGATGCAATCGCAAGCGCTGGGTGTGTCGGCGGAATCCAGAGGAAAGTGGAGCCTTGCGGCGGGTACCAATGCCCACGCAATTGGCGCGGCTTCAACCGCTCTCGGTCCGTCGGCCTACGCAAACAACACTAACGATGTCGCGCTGGGCGCCGGTTCGAGCACGGACTCTGCCGTGAAAACCTCCAGCACCACCATCAATGGCGTCACGTACAATTACGCCGGTATCGTCCCCGGTAGCACGGTGAGTGTGGGCAGTAGTGGCAGCGAGCGCACCATCACCAATGTGGCAGCTGGTCGCGTCGATGCCAACAGCACCGACGCCATCAACGGCTCGCAGCTGTATGCGGTGGCCAGCAAGCCCATGTCGTTTGCCGCCAACAGCGGCACGGCCATCGATCGCACGCTGGGCCAAACCCTGACCATCTCCGGTGGAAAGACCACGACGGGCACCTATTCGGATGCCAACGTCAATACGGTCACCAACACGACCACCAACACCATTGATGTGCAGATTGCGGATTCGCCGAAGTTTGGCAACATTACCATCAACGATCAGAGCGCCGGCAATATCGGCAAGATCACCGGCGTGGCTGACGGTGCAGTCACCAGCTCGTCAAAGGAGGCCGTCAACGGTAGTCAGCTGTATGCGGCCAAGACGCACTTCTACAGCGTCAATGACACCACCGCTACGGACGGCAATTACAACAACGACGGCGCCACCGGCAAAAACGCGCTGGCTGCCGGCGTGGCAACCAGTACCACCGCAGAGAACGGTGTGGCGCTGGGATACAAGGCCGCCGCAGGTGCGACCAACACGAAGACAGGTGAAGTCGCCAAAAGCATGACGGCCATTGGCGACAGCGCCAAGGCGGCGAGCAACAATGCCATAGCCATTGGTACAGGTGCTAAGGCGGGTGGGGCCGACACTATCAATGGCGGTTTTATGGACGATGCCATTGCGGTGGGTACAGGTGCCGCGGCGACGGGGGCCGAGTCGATCGCCCTGGGTAAAGACAGTGTCGCCAACGGGCCGCAAAATACCGCCATCGGCAACGGCGCAACGGCTAACGGCAATAAGTCGACTGCTTTCGGCAATGGCGCCACAACTTACAATCCTGAAGGATTGGCGTTGGGCAACAGTGCGAAAGCCAAGGGAAGCTATGCCGTCGCTGCAGGTGCTGGCGCAACGACCGGTGACTATGAGGCGATTGCCATCGGCCATAACGCCAACTCGGGAATCGACCCCAAGAACCCGTTGACGACGCCGGGCACGAAGTATTCTGTGGCACTAGGCGCTAATTCGACCGTTGGCCTTGGTGCTGATGAAGGCATGGCGTTGGGTCACAAAGCCAACGCCACGGTGGCCAATAGCGTGGCGCTCGGCGCAAATTCGCAGGCGACGGCACCAGTGGTACCCGTATCAAGTGCCACGGTGGGTGGCGTCACGTATAGTGGCTTTGCGGGTACGACCCCGGCGGGTACGGTAAGCGTCGGATCAAAAGGCGCCGAGCGCCAGATTCAGAATGTCGCGGCCGGGCAAATCACCTCATCAAGCACCGACGCCATAAATGGCTCGCAGCTCTACAGTGTCGTGAACAAGCCGCTGACCTTCACCGGCAACACCGGCACGGTGGACAAGAAGCTGGGTGAAACCCTGTCGATCCAGGGCAAGGGCACCACGGCTGGCACCTATGTGGGCGATAACCTCAAGACCGCGGTGGACGCCAACGGCGTGCTGCAAGTGCAGATGACCGACAAGCCCGTGTTCACCAGCGTGACGACCGGCAACACGGTGATGAACAACAACGGCCTGACCATCACCGGTGGCCCGAGCATCACCGTGAACGGTATCAACGCCGGCGACAAGAAGATCACCAATGTCGCCAATGGCAATGTCACTGATACCTCCACCGATGCCATCAACGGCTCGCAGCTCTACGGTGCCGTGAACAAGCCGTTGACCTTCACCGGCAACGACAACAGCGCGGGCGATGTGCAGCGCAAACTGGGTGAGACCCTGTCGATTCGTGGCGACGCTTCGACCGCGGGCACGTACTCGGCGGCCAACGTGAAGACCATCACCGACCCGACGACCGGTACGATCGTCGTGCAGGTGGCCGACTCGCCGAAGTTCGGCAACGTCACGATCAACGACAGCAACACGGGCAAGATCACGGGCGTGACGGCAGGCGACATCAGCGACACGTCGACGGACGCTGTCAATGGCTCCCAGCTGAAGGCGGTGAGCGATACGGCCAACGCTGGTTGGACGGCGACCGATGCCAACGGCAACAAGGCCCAAATCACGCCGAACGGCAAGGTGACCTTCAAGGGCGACAGTAACGTCATCGTGGCCCAGACCGGCAAGGATGGCGCGGGCGAAGTGGACGTGCAGCTCAAGAAGGATCTGAACGTCGACAGCGTCACGACCGGTAACACGGTGATGAACAACAACGGTCTGACCATCACAGGCGGCCCGAGCATCACCGTGAACGGCATCGATGCGGGTAGCAAGACGATCACCAATGTGGCCCCAGGTGTGGCGGGCACCGATGCGGTGAACGTCGACCAGCTCAAGGCGCAGCAGACGCACTATTACAGTGTCAACGACAACGGCGTGCAGGGCGGTAACTACAACAACAACGGCGCCACGGGCATCAACAGCATGGCGGCCGGTGTGGGTGCCTCGGCCACGGCGGACAACAGCGTCGCGCTGGGTGCCAACAGCAGCACCGCGGCCAACCTCGCTCAGGCCGCTTACGTGCCGGTGGCGGGTGCTACGATCGCAGGCATCTCGCCGGTCGGCGAAGTGTCCGTCGGCTCGGAGGGCAAGGAGCGCCGCGTGACCAACGTGGCAGCCGGTGCGGCCGACACCGATGCGGTGAACGTGAGCCAGCTCAAGGCCGTGTCCGACGTGGCCAACGCCGGTTGGACCGTGACCGATGCCAACGGCAAGAGCGCCAAGATCAGCCCGAATGGCTGGGTAGCCTTCAAGGGTGACAACAACGTCACCGTTGATCAGACCGGCTATGACGGGGAGGGTCAGATGGAGGTGAAGCTCAACAAGGATCTGAACCTCAATAGCGTCACCATGGGTAACACGGTGGTGAGCAACAACGGTCTGACCATCACAGGTGGCCCGAGCGTGACCATCGACGGTATCGACGCCGGCGGTAAAAAGATCACCAACGTGGCCAAGGGCGAAAATCCCAACGACGCGGTAAACGTGAGTCAGCTCAACAGCACCGTGACGGGTGCCAAAACGCGCTACTACAGCATCAACGACAACGGCGCGCAGGGTAGTAACTACGAGAACGAGGGCGCAACGGGCATCAATGCCATGGCTGCCGGCGTGGGTGCAGGTGCTACCGCCGCATCGGCGACAGCATTGGGCAACAACGCCAAGGCCAACAACGCCAACGACGTGGCGCTGGGTGCAGGCTCAGTCACGGATGTGGCTCACGCTACCAGCGGTACGACCATTGCCGGTACGGATTATTCGTTTGCGGGTGCCAACCCGACAAGCGTGGTCAGTGTCGGCAGCCAGGGTAATGAGCGCCAGATCACCAACGTCGCAGCCGGTCAGTTGTCCGCAACCAGCACCGATGCCGTAAATGGGTCACAGCTCTACGCCACTAATCAGGCAGTCAACACGCTGGATGGTCGCGTGACCAATGTGGAGAACACCGTCAACAACATTGCCGGTGACATCACCAACATCTCCACGGGCCAGGCTGGCATGTTCCGCACCAGCACCGACATGAAGGCACCGAGCCCGACACCGTCGGGCAAGAACTCGGCGGCAGGCGGTGCGGGCGCGGTGGCCTCGGGCGACAACAGTCTGGCCGTTGGCAATGGCTCGCAGGTGACTGCCAACAACAGCGTCGCCATCGGTAATGCATCGGTCGCTGACCGTGATAACTCGGTGTCGGTCGGTTCCGCGGGTAACGAGCGTCAAATCACCAATGTGGCGGCCGGTGTTCAGGCAACCGACGCGGTGAACGTGAGCCAGCTCAAGGCCGCTCAGTCCGGTGGTGTTAAATACGACACCCAGGCCGACGGCGCGACGAACTACAACGCCGTCACGCTCAACCCCGGTGGAAGCCCCACGGCTATCCACAACGTTCAGGCTGGTACCGCCACGTCAGACGCGGTCAATGTGGGCCAGCTCAACAGCGCCATCAACAACTCGCAGAACTGGGCAAAGAGCTACACCGATCAGCGGGTCAACCAGATGGGTAAGAAATCCTCTGCCGGCACGGCCGCCGCCTTGGCAGCCGCAAATCTGCCGCAGGCGTATCAGCCTAACCAGAGCAGTGCAGGTGTGGCTGTCGGCAATTACCAAGGACAAAGCGCGATCTCCATTGGTGTTTCCACCATCACCGAAAGCGGACGCTACATCTTCAAGGCCAGCGCCACCGGTTCTCAGCAGGGTGGCGTGGGCGTGGGTGTTGGCGCCGGCATGGTTTGGTAATGAAGCAGCGTGCCCCTGCGCCATGTGGTGCAGGGGCGTGCTCCAGCCTTCCCATCTATCGAATAAAAGGTTTCTTCTTCATGTGTATCAACCTCAAATATTTGAAGGCGACGTTGCTCGTGTTCGCCACTTCCATGGCCCTCACGGCATGCGGCAACGTGAGCAAAAACGTTCATGCGGATGGCCAGTCGGCCGACGAGCTGGTGTGGCCAAAAGTAACGGACGCCACGCCCATGCACAAAGGCGGCACGTTTCCCAACCGAAACAATCTTGCGCTAATGCATGCGGGCCTTAACAAGCATCAAGTCGCGGATCTGATCGGCTTTCCGCACTTCAGCGAAGGCGTGTGGTCCGTTCGCGAATGGAACTATGTATTCCATTTCCGTGACCCGGTGAACCCCGACCAGGTGACAACCTGCCAGTACAAGGTCCTGTTTGACGACGATAAGATCGCCAAAAGCTTTTACTGGTCGCCAAGCAGCTGTTCCGCCCTGATTTCGCCGCCCGCCACCGCTTCCGCTCCCGTGCCTGCGCAACAGCGATTCGACCTTTCCGGCGATACGCTGTTTCCGCTGGGTCGCTACCGCGTTGAAGAAATTCTGCCGGGTGGACAAGAACAGCTCAACAAGATTGCAAGTCAGCTACGTCAATCGACGGGAGCCACCGTACAGGTCATTGGGCACACCGACATCCTCGGAAATAGCGCAAGCAACCTCACACTTTCGCAGAACCGAGCCATGTCTGTGCGCAGCTACCTGATTTCCCATGGTGTTTCACCGGCGTCCGTCTCGGCAGTTGGCGTGGGCGAAACGTGGCCCGTCAAGAAATGCAACACGAATCTGGACAATCCTGCGCTTATTGCATGTTTGCAGCCCAATCGTCGTGTCGAGATTGTGGCGTCGGGCTTTGGTGCTTCGTCTTCAAAATAACGATGCACTGGGAGTGCGTCCCGAATGGTTTCGCTCTAAGCCACTAAGACCATCATCGGCGACGCACTCATTAAATCCACCGCTGAGAGTGCTCGCCAGATTTCGCCAATGGCGAAATGCCTAAACTCAGCGGCCAGGAGAAAAGATGATGAGAAATTTCAGCAAGGCCGTTTGGGCAACGTGGTGGCGCACGGTTAGGCGTAGCGTTCTGTGCTGGTTTGCAGGTGGTTTTGTAGTCGGCTGCGCATTGGGAGTTTGAATCGCAGTGACGTCCCATGAGGCTGAGTCACCTTCACCTGCCCACCAGGGGTTGGGAATGGGGTTGGTGCTAGGGTTCCTGGCGGCCCTCAAGCGATTGCAGCGCGCCGCCCACCTGTTGGATTCAGTCAGTGAGCAATCCACGACCGAAAGGGTGGAGTGAATGACTCCCGACACGCTAATGCGCAATCTGCACGGGCGTGGTGCGGGTGCAATGCTCTTGATATGCGGGTTGCCTTTGCTTTGGTGAGGCACACACCAACCGATTTGTGATGCCCGTGCAAGCGCCGCCAGTATCAGCCATAGCGCCAAAGCCACGCTTGCACAGCCGGCACTTCTCATCCTTGGAGCGCCTCACGCCGTTTTCGGTGAATACGCAGCGACAATGCTCGGTCCGCTCGGGCCATCCAGCAAGCCGACAAGGTACGGGTGGATTCTCATTGCTGTGCTGCTGCTCGGCGTCCTATATGCCCGCTATGTTGTCAGCTGCCTACACACGCTTGGCTACATGGTAGATGACCCGTGGTTGGCTTGGCGCCAACTATTTGGCAAGCCACCCGACCGAATGGCTTGCATCAAGCGCTTGCATTCATGCCATCCCGTCATTTCAATCGAAAACGAAAGCCCCATACATGTCGACACCCGCGCGCTTGCTCGCCTCCCTTGTTTGGATTGTGCTGATAACGGCATGGACTGCCATGCTGGAAACTCGTCATGAGCCCATGCTCAGTCCTGAGGTAGGCATTCAATTCCTCGTTGCGCTCATAGCAACACCGTACTTGTCCGTCATGCTTTGCAAACCTCGTCAGCGCCGGCATCAACGCCGTTATTTCGAATAGTCGACGAGCGTTACTCAGCATGAGATAGCCTCGCGCCGACGTTCGGTACGCGCATCGTCACGCCTCTTGCCAGTGCGTCATCAATGTGCGGTCGAATTCCCCGGCACGGCCGCGAAAGCGATATCGCGCGATTTTCATTCATTGAAAGCAGCGGCGCCTCCGGTTTTGGCTCTCATGCCAAGCAAAGACACCGCATTTCAATAGATTCGATCCTTATTTCCTCAAGATTCGTGCTGGCCGCTCACTGCTTGAGTTTGTGATTCTCATCCTCAAGCGACCAATGCCGACGTTGCTCGAACACGCGCCTCCCAGCTTCTTGCTCCAGTCGTAAACACAAGCATTGGGTGCTGCACTTTGCGGCGCACCTCCTATATCGGTGCACCTGCCTCCGGCAACGTTCAGGAAAACACAATGTGTTCTTCAATGAACAACCAGTGCCTCCTGGTAACGGGTTGCATGGGATCCGACGTGTAAGGAATGTTCTTCTACTGCGCGGTCTGCTCGGCGGAAGCATCAAAGGCTTGTAGTTCTTCGCGCCACCTCAGTCAGGCATGGCAGTGCATGTGCCCAAAGAAAGAACTTTTTGGCCCATGGCTCGCATTTTTGAGTTTTTTCTCATAGCGATGTCTTGCGGGTATTTCATATGGTGCTGCGGCTTTCTTCGTCGGTTTCGGCGTTGAACAGATCAAACCATTGCGCTGATCAACAGACTCTACATCCCCAATGAATGCCGTCGTCGAGGCCATCTTTCGTAGGCGTGAAAGAGACAGGGTCAGCACGGATTGCCTACCAAGGAGGTTACGCCTAATGAATACGTCGTATCGCGTTGTATGGAATGAGTCCACTGGCACGTGGGTCGTGGCCTCGGAACTGGCCAAAGGCCGCAAAAAGAAAGCAAAAACGGTCGTTATCGCAGCAGCACTTGCATCTGTCGCGGTCTCGACGCCGCTGCTCGCTGACATGTCCGGAACGACGCTGGGTAACGGCGCCACCGCTACGAACACAACTGCGACCGCGGTGGGCACCAGTGCATCGGCTACTGACACAAATGCGACCGCGGTGGGCACCAGTGCAACGGCCACGGGGAGCGGGTCGACGGCAATGGGTGTCGACGCTAATGCCTTGGACAATGCCACCGTTGCGATAGGTATGAACACTTTGGCAGGCGCCGATGCGGCTGTGGCCATCGGCACTGAAGCACATGCTACGGCTGCCCGAGCTGTAGCTTTGGGCAATGGCACGGTAGCTTCCGACGTCGGGGCTGTCGCGCTCGGCGATTCAGCTAAGGCACGCGGCCAAGGCTCTTTTGCGGTGGGTATCGATTCCACGGCTTCAGGTAATGCATCACTCGCTGTTGGTTCCAAGGCCACTGCACATGGTGATCTATCCATCGCACAGGGGTACTTCGCCAATGCAACAAGTCGCGGCGCTACGGCGTTGGGTGCCAGCTCAACAGCTGAGGGTGACTATTCGCTCGCGCTGGGCTATTCAAGTCGGGCAATGACCACCAACGGGATTGCCATCGGTTATCGTGCGATATCCAAGGCAGACTATGCCGTGGCACTGGGCCGCTCCGCCCGAGCCGAAGCGCTGAACACCACGTCCCTTGGCATTCGGTCGGATGCGTTAAGCGAAAACGCCACGGCGGTCGGCGGCTACGCCGTTGCATCGGAGGAGCGCTCCGTGGCCTTGGGGTACGGCTCAGTAACCGACGTTGCCAACACCGTCTCGGTGGGCAATGCCAAACCAACGCAATACACCTTCAATGACGACAATGGCCAGCCCACGACCATCCTGTTGCCGGCAAACACTCGCCGCGTCGTGAACATGGCTGCCGGCATTGATCCGACGGATGCCGCTAACGTGTCGCAGCTTGCCGTTGTCGCATCTGCTTTGGGCGGCGGCGCGGGCGTGAACGCGGACGGTAGCATCAGCGCCCCGAGCTATGCGCTGACCAACGCGAATACCATCGCCGGGGATTTGAACGGGGCCGCGACTGATGTCAGCACTGGCTTTGCCAAGGTCGACGCCGCCCTGGGTCAGCTCAACGCCCAAGGCATGCATTATGTCAGTGTGAAGCCCTATGAGTTTGGCGACCCCAACAGTGAGTTTGGCGACCCCAACAGCAACTACAACAACGATGGCGCCACGGGAGAAGGCGCCGTCGCTGTGGGCTTTCTGGCTTCGGCTTCTGATGACCAGGCCGTTGCGATCGGGCCGGTTGCTCACGCGACGAGTTTCGGTGCTGTGGCCATGGGCCATCAGTCGGCAGCGTCTGGCAAACACGCGACGGCCGTTGGTTTTGCCGCGGAAGCAACCGGCGATGACTCTCTCGCTTTAGGGCGCGATGCGAAAGCGAAGGATCAGAGCTCCACGGCTATGGGTTTCTTGGCCGAGGCGAGCAGCGCCGGGGCAACGGCGGTGGGCACAGGCGCAAACGCCTCGGGCAGCAATTCGGTTGCCCTGGGTCAAGGATCCGTTGCCGACCTCGACAACGTCGTGTCGGTCGGCGCTAACGGTAGCGAGCGCAAAATCATCAACGTGGCGGCGGGCAG
>NZ_JPLA01000072.1 GCF_001010355.1 Dyella japonica DSM 16301
GAGCGATACACCCAGGCGTGGCGGTCGCGCACAGGGTGCGCTCCCACGGACTGACTGGCGGTGGCAATGCCTGCGCCGGGATCGCCAGCCGATGTTGAATGCGTCGCCGACCGAACCGCTATTTATCCGAAACCGGCGCCAACACATCCCCCACCACCTCATCCCCAAACATCACATCCATCCCCCTGCGCAATCCCACTCGAGGCTCCCAACCCAACACCTCGCGCGCCACGCGCTGATCGAAATTCGCCAGCGGCCGCAACGACCTCACCCGATAGCGGGTCAGCGGGACGTTCCGATGCAGCAGCCTGCCCAGGCCTTCCACGCCTACGGCAAGCGTGAGCAACAAACCGGTCGGCCAGCGCATCAGCCGCAATCCCTTGCCGCGCTTGCGACGCACGCGATCGAGATATTCGCCCTGCGTCACGATCGCCGGATCGACCACATGGATCACCTGGCCCTGCGCCGCCGGCACATGCGCCGCGAGCAGGAGCGCATCGACCACGTCATCGACATAGACCAGCGGCAGCGTCTGCGACGGCGAGCCGACGGCAATCCAGCGACCTGCGATCGCCAAGGTTCCGTTGGGCGTGGTGTTTTCCGATCCCGGCCCTACGATCTGGCCCGGACGAAGGACCACTGCAGCAAGACCGTGATCGCGGATCGCGTCCCGAACCAGCGTCTCGGCCGTCAACTTGGTCTGCGTGTAACTGCCGCGCCAATCGGGATGGGGTTCCAGCGCCGATCCCTCGTGGATCGCCACGGCCGGGTCGCGCCCCGCATGATCGAGCACGCTCATCGAGCTGACGTACACCAGCTTTTGCGTCGCATGCTTCACGCAGGCATGGACGATATTGCGCGTGCCCCACACGGTGCCGGCCTCGAAATCGCGGGAACCACCGCCCATCGCGGCGCCCACGTGGTAGACCGTGCGTGCGCCCTGCACCGCATGCTCGACGATGCGTGGATCGCCCAGATCGCCCACCACCACCTGTTCCGCCAGCGCTGCAAGGCGCGGATCCGCGCGGCGCACCAGCACGCGCACGCGCTGGCCATGGCGCCGGAGCGCCGTCAGCAACGCGCGACCGAGAAAGCCCGACGCACCGGTCACCAGGGCATCCACGGGTTCCAGCGTTGCGTATCGCGCTTCCAGCTCCTGTTTGCGTTCTTCATCGGCGCGACGGCATGCCGCTTCCATCAGGGCAATGGGACGGCGACCGTCTTGCGCACTCACCGGCGGCGTCTTGCCCTCGTGCAAGGCCTGCGCGAACGCCTGGGCGCCGGCCTGGATGCCCGGTGACGGCCGCAGCCTGCCGGTGGCAAAGCGCAACACGTTCCAAGGTATGCGGAACACGTCGCGCACGGCGCCGAAAAACGCGCCCATCACGATGCCGATGAATTTCGGCCCGGGCAATACACGGCGTACGTGGCACACCTGCAGGAAGCGATCGATCTCGATCACGCCGCGAGTGCCCTGCACCACGATGCGATTGATCATCGGCCGGATATTCCACGAGAGCATGATGCGCCCGGTGCCGGCCGCGCCATCCGCCGTAGCCTGCCACTCATCGAACTTCAGCGTGGAGGATTTGCCGGTGGAGCGATAGCGGATATCGACCTGGGACAGCTCGCCGAGAAATGCTTCCAGCGTGTACAGGCCATGCACGCCCAGATCGCGGAACGGATAGGAGCCCTGCGCCACCATACCTGGCAGCGGGCCACCGCCATACGGCGGATAGTCGGAGCTGCGCCATACATCCACCGCCACCAGCTCACCGCAGGCACCTGCATCCACCAGCGCCTTGGCTCGCATCACCATCGGATCGAACAAGTCCGAATGATCGACCGAGAGCACCAGGTTCTTCTCGCGTGCCTTGGCGATCATGGCGTCGCACTCGGCCACCGAGTCGGCCATCGGCTTTTCCACGAAGACATGGCAACCCATGTCGAGCGCGCGCAGGGTCAACGGGCAATGACTGGACGGCGGCGTCAGCACATAGATGGCATGCGGGCGGGCTTCGCCGAGCTCGGCAAGGTCAGACACCACCCGCTCGATGCCGAACGTCTGCGCCAGCTTGCGCGCCGCCTCCACGTCGAGATCGCAGATGCCGACGATCTGGACATAGTCGAGCCGCTGCAGCGCCTCGATGTGATAGCGCGCCACATAGCCCGCACCTACGATGCCGATGCGCAGAGGGTTGTCGACAGAAACACTCATCCGGGTACCCGACGGTCAGCCAATGTCATATCCGCCGTGGCGAGCGACGTGGCGACTTCGCGCAGCACGTCTTCCACCCGGCGATCCCAAGTTTGATCGGCCACCGAGGCCATGCGTTCGGTGGCGCCTTTGAGCGGTCCATCGGCCAGCACCTGGTCGAGGCCGGCGAGGAAATCCTCATGGCCTTCGGCGATGCGCACGACAGAGGCGAAGCGCGCAATCTCCGGATTGCTCACCGCCACGATGGGCTTGCCGGTGGCGAGGTATTCGCGCAGCTTCAGCGGATTGGCGTTCTCCACCTGGCGATTGCGCCGATACGGAATGATCGCCGCGTCGAACGCCTTGGCCCAACCTGGCAGACTGCCATAGGGCTGTGCGCCCGCGAGCACCACGTTCGGCAGCGCCTCCAGTTCGGGCACCTTGATCGCGGCATAGCCCACCAGCAGGAAGGTCCATTGCGGCCGTGACCGTGCGAGCCAGGCGATCAGCTCCACATCGATCCACTCGTGGATCGAACCGAAATAACCCACCACCGGCCCCTTCAGCTCACGCGCCAGTGCGGGGACCTCGGTTGCCGGGTCCGCGGCGCGCGCAAACAACCTGGCGTCCACGCCGTGCGGCGAATAGCGCGTTTGCGGGTTCTGCGCCTGCTTGCTGGCCAGCAACGCAGGCGGGGCCACGAAGACGATATCCGCGCGCTGGGTCAACGCCAGGTCGCTGGCCGCGATGACTTCCGCGTCCACGCCCGGGTGCGCCGCGTAGTCGTCGATGCAGTAATAGACGCAGAAGTTTTCGCCCAGGCGGCGCGCGAGAAATCCCGGATGCGGCGCCACGAACCATGAGATGCGACGTCGGGTTCCCAGCACGCGCATGGCGCGTCGCAATGCCCACTGACTGAACAGGCGATTGAACAGGGGCACGCCGGGAATGCGCCGGAACGGCAGCTGCGGCACCGTGCAATGCCAGAAATTGGTGTCGACACGCTGCGGCGCCCGAAACGCTTCGCGCAGCTTTCGAAATGCGCGGCGCAGATCGCGCCCGCTCGCCTGCGGTGCGCGCATGCCCGGGGAATCGACGTACAGCACCGGCATATGCGCGGCCAGGCGCGTGGCAACGTGATGGCTGCTGGTGCGGTTTTCCGCCCACCAGTCGTTGCCGAAATAGACCACGCCGTAGTGCTCTAGCATGCCAGCTCCCGCGCACGGGCCGGGCGTACAACCACCATGGTCTGTCCCCTGTCCAGGTTGATCACCACAAGTGAGATCGGCGCGCCAGGCATGGCCACCGCCGGGTAGGTACGGACACCTGCTCCGCCCGCTCATCGACACAGCCAGCCTAACCCAACGCCCAAGGCGCTCCCATCCGTCGAATTGCCAAGGCAAACGGCGCGAAAGGCCTTGTTTCCGGCCATTTCTGCGCAGCCACGCGTTGCCGCAGCGCGGCCTATCGGCCGTTCGCCATAGCCTGTCGGTGGCATGCCCCATTGACTATGTGCTCGATGGATATCGAGGGCCTTTGGCGACAAAGTGGAGCCTGGCAGGACGGCGCCCGTTGGTGGTCTCCGCCGCTGATGGACGCCCTCCCGGCGCTCGCCCATTCACATCCTTTCCGTGCGAACTGTCGTCATGACGCTCCGGCCGAAAAAGATGCAGCTGCTGCAATGGATCCCGCATGCGGTGGTGTTCACGCGCGCGCCCGGCGCCGACAAGGCGCTCTACCTCACCTTCGATGACGGCCCCAATCCCGACCACACGCCGGCCCTGCTGGAATTGCTGCGCAGGCACGGCGTCAAGGCCACCTTCTTCCTGATCGGGCGCGAAGCCGAACGCTATCCGCAGCTGGTCGAGCGCATCGTCGAAGAAGGCCACGCGCTGGGCAACCACTCCTATAGCCACCCGATGTTCGACGCGCTGACCCACACCGAGCAATGGGTGGAAGTGGAGCGCACGGACCAGGTGCTGTCCCATTTCGACGGACTCAGCCATCACGGCTTTCGTCCGCCGCGCGGCGTGTTCTCGCTGCTGCTGACGCTGCGCTTCGCGCTCAGCAAGCGCAAGCTCGCCTACTGGTCGTACGACACGCTGGACTATCAAGGCCGCGAACCCGATGAACTGGCCGCACGCCTGCGCGCACGTCCGCCGCGCGCCGGCGATGTGATGTTGATGCATGACGACAGCGACTGCTCGCGCCGGATGCTCGAACTACTGCTGCCCGAATGGGAGCAACACGGTTTCACCTTTCGCGCGCTGCCTGCATGACGCTGGTCGGCGCACCATGCGGTCCGCTGCTGCCAAGGCACCTGGACCGCTGACAGGGGAATGAGATGAGCCTATCGGTAGGCCTGGCATTGCTGGTGTTGGCGTTGCTCGCAGCCGCGTTCTGCGTCGTGGCGTGGATGGCCATACGTTCGCGCAACATGCAGGTATGGCTGGGCAGCTATCTGCGCCGCCGGCCGCGGCCTGCCGTGACGGGGCCCACGCACGTCATGTTCTGCTTCGTCGATCACTACGAGCCCGCGTGGGGTCGCGTGGACCTGGACACCCAGCGCCGCCGCGTCGACCGCTGGCACAGCGGCTACCCCGCCATGGCCTCCCGCCATCGCGACGCCGATGGACGCCCGCCCCAACACACCTTCTTCTATCCCGAAGAGGAATACCTGCCCGAGCACCTGGACAAGATTGCCGAGCTTTGCGCCAACGGCTATGGCGAAATCGAAATCCACCTGCACCATGACAACGACACGCCGGAGAATTTCTGCGCCACCATCTCGCGCTTCAACGAGCTGTTGCATGCGCGGCATGGGGCGCTTCCCCGCGATCCGCGCACCGGCCAGCTGCGCTTCGGCTTTATCCACGGCAACTGGTCGCTGGACAACTCACGCGCGGACGGTCGCTGGTGCGGGCTCAACAATGAGCTGATCCTGTTGCGCGAACTGGGCTGCTACGCCGATTTCACCCTGCCCTCCGCACCCAGCGAAACCCAGACGCGCGCGATCAATTCGATCTATTACGCCACCGACGATCCCTGCCGCCCGAAATCCCACAATACCGGGATGCCGGTGCGCGTCGACGGTACGCCGACGGGCGACCTGATGATCGTGCAAGGCCCGCTGGGGCTCGACTGGAAGCGCCGCCGCAAGCTGATCATGCCGCGTATCGAGAACGCCGACGTGCGCCACAGTTGCCCGCCGACGCCCGAACGTGTCGACGCATGGGTACGCACCGGCATCCACGTGGAAGGCCGTCCGGAGTGGATCTTCATCAAGATCCACACGCACGGCACCCAGGAGCGCGACATGGAGACGCTGCTGGGCGCCCCCATGCACGCCATGCACGATCATCTCGAGCAGGCGTACAACGACGGGCAGCGCTACGTGCTGCACTACGTCACCTCGCGCGAGATGTACAACATCATCAAGGCCGCCGAAGCGGGCATGCAAGGCAATCCTGCGCGCTATCGCGATTTCGAGCTTCCTCCGCCACCGGGCGTCACCCGGTGGACGTCCCCGGCGTCATCGCCCGATCACCGCGCCAGCATGGCGGTGGTCGACGTACCAGGCATGGAGTAACCACAATGCATTGGCGAGCCAAAGGCGTGTTGCAGAAAGTCCTGGGGCATGTGCCTGGCGGCGAGCGCGCGCACTACGAGCTGCAGCGCCGCTTCGGCGGCCTGCGCGGCTTCACCCGCGAGTTCGACATCAAGATGGACGACTGGCGGCTGATGGCCGGTCATCTGCGCGAAGCGGGTGTTCCCATTGCCGGCGCGCGGCTGTTCGAGATCGGCAGCGGCTGGTATCCCACCTTTCCGTTTGCCTGCTATCTCGGCGGTGCCAGGCAGGTGATCACGGTCGACCTGAACCGGCATATCAAGCTGGATCTGGTCAGGGAGTGCGCGATCAATCTTGGCCGCCATACGGCCTTGATCGCCGAGGCCTGCGACGTGTCCGAGCACGTCATCCAGCAACGTCAGCAGTTGCTGGTGGCGCGCCTGGAAGTGAGCGATGACGTGAGCGAAGCCACCGATGGCGTGGTGGTCTACGAAGCACCAGCCGATGCCTCGCGTACCAGCCTTGGTTCGCAGGCGCTCGACTGCGTGTTCTCCAACAGCGTGCTGGAGCACGTCGTGCCCGAGGCAGTGGACGCCATCTTCCGCGAGGCCATGCGCATCCTGGCACCCGGCGGCATCATGTTCCACTCGGTGAACTGCGGCGACCACTACGCGTATGTCGACCGCAAGATCAACCAGCTCAACTATCTGAAGTACTCCGATAGCGAATGGCGGCGCTGGGACAATGCGTTTCTTTACCAGAACCGCATGCGCGCGCATGAGTTCGTGGATCGGGCCAAGGCGGTAGGTTTCGATATCGTGCTCAATACCGAATGCGCGCGCGAATCGCGCCTCGCCCAGCTGGCGGCGATGCAGGTCCATCCGCAGTTCGCGCATATCCCGCCCGAACGCCTGTGTGTGACCTCGATTGATTTCATCGGTCGAAAAGGCCCGGCCGGGGTCCCATCATGAGCGCCGCCCTGGTCAGCGTGGTGATGCCTGCCTACAACGCGGAGAAATACATCCGCGGCGCGGTGGCCTCCGTGCTGTCGCAGACCTATGCGTCGTGGGAACTGGTGGTCGTGGACGACTTCTCCACCGACCAGACGCCGGCCCTGCTCGACTCGCTCGCCGAGGTGGACCAGCGCGTCCGCGTGATTCACGCCAAGGAGAATGCCGGCGTGGCCGCGGCACGCAACGCCGCCATCGCAGCCGCCCGCGGCAGCCATATCGCGTTCCTCGACAGCGACGACGGCTGGCATCCGCGCAAGCTGGAGTGGCAGATGGAGCACATGGAGGAAACTCGTGCGCGCGTTTCGTACACGCCTTATGACCGCGTCACCGAACAAGGCCACCTGCTCTCCTGCGTCAGGCCACCGGCCACCGTCAGCTACGAGCAGATGCTGCGCAGCAACCATATCGGCAACCTCACCGGCCTCTACGATCGCAGCCTGGGCGACGCGGCCTTCCGCTCGGTAGGCCACGAGGATTACGTGTTCTGGCTGGAGATGGTGCGCCGCGCCGGCTCCGCCTCCTGCGTCCCCGGCGAGCAGCCGCTCGCCTACTACTGCGTACGCGACGGCTCAGTCTCCGCCGACAAATGGCGCGCCGCCTGCTGGCAATGGCGCATCTACCGCGACATCGCCCACCTCAGCTGGCTGTCTTCATCCCAATATATGTGCCATTACGCGTGGCAGGCGATGAGGAAGAGGTTGGCGTGAAAGGCGCCGATGCGCGGCATCGCATACGCCCCCATCTCACGGCCAAAATATCCTTGTAGGAGCGCACCCTGTGCGCGACCACCTGACGGAGCGGCACACCCCAGCGCCTCGGTCGCGCACAAGGTGCGCTCCTACAAGGAAACACACAGGTCCGTGCCGATCAGCTCTTTGTGGGAGCGCACCCTGTGCGCGACAGACACGCTGGGGTGTATCGCTCCGTAGGTTTGTCGCGCACAGGGTGCGCTCCCACAAAGAGCTGATCGGCACGGACCTGTGTGTTTCCTTGTAGGAGCGCACCTTGTGCGCGACCGAGGCGCTGGGGTGTGCCGCTCCGTCAGGTGGTCGCGCACAGGGTGCGC
>NZ_JPLA01000073.1 GCF_001010355.1 Dyella japonica DSM 16301
CGTTGATGACCGCATGATGTCGAGTGGTTTTATGTCTCGTATTATTGCATGGGAATGTACAGCTAACAGGCCACTAATGAATAAGAGTATGCTCCTGGAATATCCAGAAGCAATTCTGCGCACTATTGGAGCTATCTATAAACAAGCTGTGCGTATTATGTCAGGGACTGCTCCATGTTATGTTGAAATGGAAGCAGAGGTACACGAAGCGTTTGATAACCTTGATAATGTTGTTGCGAAGTTCCTGAATAGCGGTAATGACGGTGAACAGGTACAGGATGAAGTAATTCGTCAGATGTACACAAGAAAGGCGTTGAAGGTATTGCGTATCGCCTCCCTTCTTGCTGTAGCGGATAACAGTGAGCGTCCTATTGTTACTATGGAACATTATCGTTGGGCTGAGTCATTTATTGATCAGGGTAACGAGCGTTTCTTAGAGAAGCGTAATAGTGGGCAGATTGGCTCTACAGATAGTACCAGTCGTGAGAAAATAATGCTCAGCTCTATCAAGAAGTTCTTGGATGGGGAAGTTAAAGCTGGCGTGTATAAACGGTTCCCGATGTTCAAGGGTGCGTTTATTGTTGCACGGAGTGACTTATGT
>NZ_JPLA01000074.1 GCF_001010355.1 Dyella japonica DSM 16301
ACAGGCGTGGCGCCCGGCGTTGCTTTACCGCGGTTTGTCTCTTGTAGGAGCGCACCCTGTGCGCGACCACCTGACGGAGCGGTACACCCACGCGCTGCGGTCGCGCACAAGGTGCGCTCCTACAAGGGGAACGCAGGCGCGTGGATGGCGGTTTGAAATTGCCGGTCGGCTCTTTGTGGGAGCGCACCCTGTGCGCGACAAACCTACGGAGCGGTACACCGCAGCGTGGCTGTCGCGCACAGGGTGCGCTCCCACAGACAAGCGCAGCGCCAGGCGCGGCACGCCGTTCGCAACGTGCTGCCCAAAGCCGATGCGCAGCGA
>NZ_JPLA01000075.1 GCF_001010355.1 Dyella japonica DSM 16301
ATTTCGACCGTCGCGCCGATCGTTCGAAGCGTCCGGAAACCACCAAGCAGCTCGGCGTGTTGTTGGCCTCGGGCCTGATCGTGGGCGAGAGCGTGATCGGCGTGGTGATCGCCTTTATCGTCGGTCTTTCGGGTAAGGGTGCGCCGCTGGCGCTGGTGGGCGAGGACTTCGGCAATGCGGCGCAATGGATAGGCGGCATCGCCTTCGCGCTGATCGTGCTGGTGCTGTACCGCTGGATCGCCCGCATGGCCAACGGACTACCCGGCAAGTCCTGAATCACACGGTCGCGACCCGCCTGAAGCGGACGCGACCGAATGTCATCCCTGCGTGCCACGATCGAACAGAAGAGCACGTTGACCGGCTATCCTAGACGGTCGCGAATATCTTGCGCGATGGTCATGTGGAGGCGGTAAACGCGTGGTGGAGCAGACAGGGGCACCAGCCCCGATTTCCGGTGAAATGCTTGCACGCCCTGGCCTGATGGCCAGGTTGCGCAGGCTTGCCGGTCCGCTGCTTTCGGTGGCCATGCTGTGCCTGGCGCTATGGGCGCTGCACCGCCTGGCCAGCGAGGTGAGCTACCGCGAGGTGGCACGCTACGTCCACGGACTGGAGAACTACCGCGTCGCCCTGGCCGTGCTGCTCACGGCCGGCAGTTATGGCGTGATGATCCTCTACGACTGGTTCGGCCTCAAATACATCGGCAAGCGTCTGCCGGGTCCGCAGGTCAGCCTGATCTCCTTCATCAGCTACGCCTTCAGCAATGCGCTGGGCATGGCCTTGCTGATCTCCGGTTCCATCCGCTACCGCTTCTACATCCAGGCCGGCCTGTCCACGGCCGAAGTGGCAAAGGTGGTGGTCTACACCACGCTGAGTTTCTGGCTGGGCCTGAGCGCGCTCACCGGCGTCACCTTGCTGCTGGTGCCGATCCCGCCGTCGCTGCCGCTGGCCAGCTGGCGCATCCCGGTGGCCGCGGTGCTCGCGTTGATTCCGTTCCTGTGGATCGTGGGCAACCGCCTGCTTGGACGTCCATTGCGGATTTGGCGATGGCGCCTGAGTCTTCCGACCACCCTGGTCGCCACCCGACAGGTGCTGGTGGGTGCGGTGGATTGGGGGCTGGCCGCGTACGTGTTGTATCTGCTGATGCCCAACCAGGTGGATACCGGCTTCGGGCATTTCCTGGCGATCTTCGTGCTGGCGCAGATCGCCGGCCTGATCAGCCATGTGCCCGGCGGCCTGGGCGTGTTCGAGGCGGTGATGCTGGCCGGCTTCGGCGCCGAAGGTAACCAGGGCCTGGAAGCGCCGATCCTCGGCGCGCTGGCGGCGTATCGCCTGATCTACTATTTCCTGCCGCTGTTCGCCGCGACCGTGGTGGTGCTGTGGCGCGAGGCGCGCGGCCTGCGCCAGAAGACGCTGCTGGCGCCGTGGTTCACCGGCTTGCTGCCGCCGTTCTTCGCGGGCCTGACCCTGGTATCGGGCGCGGTGCTGCTGTTCTCGGGCGCGACCTCGGCCCTCCCTACGCGCATGGCCATCCTGCGCGACGTGTTGCCGCTGGCCGTGCTGGAAGTGTCCCACTTCCTCTCCAGCGTGGTCGGCATGATGTTGCTGATCCTCGCGCGTGGCCTGCAGCGGCGACTCGACGCGGCCTATGTGCTCACGCTGATCCTGCTGGTGCTGGGCGCGGTGTTGTCGCTGCTCAAGGGCATCGACTACGAAGAAGCCACGCTGCTGTCGGTGCTGGCGCTTGCGCTGGCGCCGGCGCACAAGTTGTTCTATCGCCGCGCCTCGATGTTCAGCGCCAGCTTCTCGTGGGGTTGGATCATCGCCATCGTGGCGGTGCTTGGGTGCGCGGGCTGGCTGGTCGGCTTCAGCTACAAGCACGTGGAATACAGCAACAACCTGTGGTGGGAATTCAGCTTCTATCACGGCGGTGCGCCGCGCGCGTTGCGTGCGCTGGTGGGCGCCACCACTGCGGGCCTGCTGTTTGCGCTGGCCAACCTGATCCGTCCGGTGCGGCCGGACCTGCATCTGCCCAGCGAAGAAGATCTGCAGCGTGCGCTGCCGCTGATCAAGAACTACAACTCCGCCCAGGCGCACCTCGCGCTGATGGCCGACAAGACCCTGCTGTTCGATGCCGACAACCGCGCCTTCATCATGTACGACGTGGAAGGCCGCAGCTGGGTGGCCATGGGCGACCCGGTGGGCGAGGACGAGGAAGCGCGCCGCGAACTGGTGTGGACCTTCCGCGATCAGTGCGAGCGGGCCGGTGGCTGGCCGCTGTTCTACCAGGTGCGCCAGGACGATCTGGACCTGTATCTGGAAGTGGGCATGAACTTCCTCAAGATCGGCGAGGAGGCCCGCGTGGAACTGGCCGGCTTCAACCTCGACGGCAAGTCCAAGAAGGTGCTGCGCAACACCATCAACAAGCTCACCCGCGAGGGCATGCGCATGGAGATCGTGCCGGCCGACGCGGTGGCGGCGCTGATGCCGCAGCTGAAGAAAATTTCCGATGCGTGGATGCGTGACAAGGGCGTGCGCGAGAAGGGCTTTTCGCTGGGCACCTTCGATCCGCGTTATCTCGAGCGCACACCGATGGCGCTGGTGTGGCAGGGCGAGGAACTGGTGGCCTTCGCCAATCTATTCCTCACCGACAACAAGGAAGAGGCTTCGCTGGATCTGATGCGGCATCTGCCCGACAGTACGGCAGGCATCATGGGCTTC
>NZ_JPLA01000076.1 GCF_001010355.1 Dyella japonica DSM 16301
GAAAGTGCCCCTGCCCCGTTTTGAAACGTCCGACGTGGGTCGAAAGCGGACCTTACCAAGGCCTAAGTGCTTCTACAGGTGGGAGCGACTTTGGAGCATCCCCGGCGTAGCCGCATACCTCGACGCCCGCAAGATCTCCGTCACGCTCAAAAGCAAATATGCCGCTTCGCTCCTCACCCTCCCCGAATACGAAATCGGAAAGTATTCCCATGCCGCCTTTTGCGGGAGGCTTGCCGGGGATAACCAAGTCGAAGCTTGCGCAGCCGCAGGGGCACTTTCTCAAGC
>NZ_JPLA01000077.1 GCF_001010355.1 Dyella japonica DSM 16301
TCGCCCTTCGGGCCGGCTTCGCCGTCCGCGTGCGCTCCGGAGCCCGCGTGGGCAAGCAAAGAAAAGTAACTCGGCTGCCGGCAGGCAGACGAAACGCCCGCCGCGTAGGCGGCACGCTGGCGACAACGCGACAGTCGAAGACTGACGCGACTGGATGACCAGCCGTTCGGCTGTTCTAAAGCGCTTCCGGCCTACCCCGGGATGACGAGCAAAAGAAGAATGAGACACGTTCCAACAACGAGGCTAGGTTGGCCCCT
>NZ_JPLA01000078.1 GCF_001010355.1 Dyella japonica DSM 16301
GCCGCCAGCACGGCCGGATCGGTGCCCAGCGTGTTGCGCAGATAATTCTTGCCGGAGACGCGATCGGAAATGTCGCCGTCGGTGTACATCTTGGCCAGATCGTAGACGCCGACGTAGCCGATCGCGCAGCGATAGAGATCCGGCTCCTTCACCGCACCCTCGAGCGCCGCATAGCCGCCATAGCTCGCGCCGAAGATGCAGACGTGTCCGGCCGTGCTGGCGGCGC
>NZ_JPLA01000079.1 GCF_001010355.1 Dyella japonica DSM 16301
TAGATTTCTTTTGAACCAGATTCCAGTTTCTGCCTGCTTGGTTCAGAATCTCTTTTTACAGAGTAGAGATTTCATCTTTCACTTTCTTAGGTGAAGAGAGTAAATCTCTAATTTCAGCCAAGCTCATAGTTTCACGTAGAACAGCTAAATCTGTTTTACCTAAACCAGTATGCATTGCAGACCACTCGGTATCAGTCAGTTTACGGGAAAACTTACCAGCAATGACTGTAGGCAAATGCTCACGGAATTGTTGACGGTCTTGAGAAATCTGGCTCTTAACCAATTTGATTAAGTCGTAGACATTGGCATTAGTCTTAGTACGGCCAACAATGTCATTAA
>NZ_JPLA01000008.1 GCF_001010355.1 Dyella japonica DSM 16301
GGCAGGCGAGCAAGCTGGCCACAACGCGACAACCAAGCGAAAAGTCACTGGATCCCAGCCTACGCTGGGATGACGAGCAAATGCCGGCCTACGCTGGAATGACGAGCCAAGCGCCTACGGCGCCCCCTGCACCATAATCTTCCCCAACCCCAACGACTTATTCCGCGGCATCCGCGACAACCGTCCCGCCACATTCCGCGCCATCTCCCGATAGCGCGCCGCCAGATCCGAATCAGGCATCGCGGCAACCGTGGGCGTGCCCCCGTCGGCCTGTTCGCGAATGCGGATATCCAGCGGCAGCGAGCCCAGATAGGCAACCTGATACTGCTCGGCCATCCGCGCACCGCCGCCTTCGCCGAAAATATGTTCCTCGTGGCCGCAGTTGGAGCACACGTGGGTGGCCATGTTCTCCACCACGCCGAGCACAGGCACTTCGACCTTCTCGAACATCTTCAGCGCCTTGCGCGCATCGAGCAGGGCGATGTCCTGCGGCGTCGTGACAATCACCGCGCCCGACACCGGCACCTTCTGCGACAGCGTGAGCTGGATGTCGCCGGTGCCCGGCGGCAGGTCGACGATCAGGTAGTCGAGCTGTTCCCAGCGGCTGTCGTTGAGCATCTGCATCATGGCCTGGGTGACCATCGGGCCACGCCAGATCATCGGCGTCTCCTCTTCGATGAGGAAACCGATCGACATGATCTGCAGGCCGTGCGATTGCAGCGGAATAATGGTCTTGCCGTCCGGCGACTGCGGCTTGCCGCTGATGCCCAGCATGCGCGGCTGGCTAGGGCCGTAGATATCGGCATCGAGCACACCCACCTTGGCGCCTTCGGCCGCCAGCGCGAGCGCCAGGTTGGCCGACACCGTGGACTTGCCCACGCCGCCCTTGCCCGAAGCCACCACGATGACGTTCTTCACGCCCGGCTGCGGCGCCAATGTGCCCTGCACCTTGTGGGAGTGAATGCGGGTGCCGATCGACACCGATGCCGCGGCGATGGCCGGATCGGCCTCCAGCGCACGCTTGGCGGTGGCGGCCAGCGCATCGGCCACGCTCGCGGCCGGGTAGCCCAGCTGGATGTCCACCGAGACGCGGTCGCCATCCACGCCCACGGCGCGGATCGCCTCGGCCAGGGGGGCACCGGTATGGGTATCAATAAGTTCGCCGAGAATCTGGCGGACCAGGGCCTCACTCGCCTGCGTCATAGGGGTTCGATGCGATGTCATGGGGGTCACCCATTATGCCAGTGTGCGCCGTCCCCTACGGCTTGCGGCGCTTTCGCATTGCAGCTTGACGGCTTTGCGCCCGGTCGGTCAGGCTCGGAACATACGCTTTCGTACGGGAGGAACATCCATGAAGTCACTGCTACGCATCGCTGTGGTCACTGCACTCATGCTGGGTACCAGCGCCGTGTTCGCCGCCGAGGTCACCCCGGTGGGCACCTGGAAAACCATCGACGATGAGACCGGCAAGCCCAAGTCCATCGTGAAGATCACCGACGAAGGCGGCGAACTGAAGGCCACCGTGCTGGAAGTGCTGCAGTCCGATGAAGGCCCGCATCCGATCTGCAAGAACTGCGACGGCGAGCGCAAGGACAAACCCGTCGAAGGCATGAACATCATGTGGGGCGTGCACAAGGACGGCGACATCTGGGACGGCGGCAAGATCCTCGATCCCAAGACCGGCAAGATCTACAAGGTGAAGCTGCAGCCCAGCGAAGACGGCAGCAAGCTGACCGTGCGCGGGTATATCGGGTTCTCCCTGCTTGGCCGTAGCCAGGAGTGGCAGCGCCAGCCGTAAGCGGCACGACCTCTTGTAGGAGCGCACCCTGTGCGCGAACCGCGTAGCGCTGCGCGGTTCGCGCACAGGGTGCGCTCCTACAAAAAACGGGACTAGTCGGCTGTGGCTTCGGCCCGATGCACCGCCACTCCATGCGCCGAAAACGACGCACGCGTCGCCCGATCCGCCGAATGTTCCACCACCAGGTGCTGCACGCGCGCCAGTTCGGCCACCTGATGCGCGGCTACTGCGCCCAGCTTGTCGTCGGTCGCCACCACCACGGTTTCGTCGCTCGCCTCGATCATCGCGCGCTTGAACAGCGACTCCTCGCTATCGAAGCCCCACAGGCCGTGCGCCGCATCGATGGCGCAGGCGCCGGGAAAACACAGATCCGCACGCACCCGGCGCACCTGGTCCACCGCTTGCGCGCCGGTGGCGCCGCCGATGGTGGTATCGATGCGTCCGCCGATCAGCAATACCTCGAAGCCCTCGCGATCGAGCAGCACCTGGGCGATATGCGGTGCATTGGTGATCACGGTCAGGCGCGCATCGCGAGGCAAGGCGGCGGCAATCGCCGCATTGGTGCTGCCTGCGTCGATCAACAGCGTCTGCCCGGCCTGCACCAGGCTCGCCGCCTTGCGGGCCAGCGCCTGCTTGCGCGCGGAGTGTTCGTTGCGCCGCTGCTTCAGCGGGGTCAGCGTCACCGTGGGCAAGAGCGCGCCGCCATAGACGCGCTTGCACAGCCCCAGCGCCGCCAGCTCGCGCAAATCACGGCGAATGGAGTCTTCCGATACTTCGAACGCGAGCGCCAGCTCCGCCGCCACCACGCGCCCTTCGGCACGCAGGCGTTCGAGGATGCGTTGCTGGCGTTCCTCCGGCAGCGCGTTGCTGTCGACACTGGCAATGGGCGACTTAGCCATGCGAAGCCTCTCGCGCAGATGATTCGAGCAGTTGCAGTTCCACCAGGCGCTGGCGCAGGCCATCGGCATCGCGGAACCACCAGCCATGCATGCCCAGCGCTTCCGCTGCAGCCACATTGCGGGCCGAGTCGTCGATATACAGCGCCCTCGATGGATCGACGGCATAGCGTTGCAGCAGGCGCTGGTAGATGCGCGGATCGGGCTTGATCAGGCCTTCCTCGCCCGACACCACGATGCCTTCGAACCATTGCAGGAACGCAAAGCGCTGCCGCGCGATGGGAAACGTTTCCTGCGACCAGTTGGTCAGCGCGAGCAATCGCACGCCACGCTCACGCAGCTCGGCCAACAGCGCGACGCTTGCCTCCATCGCACCGACCAGGGTTTCCTCCCAGCGCAGGTGGTAGGCGTCGATCAGCTCGGCGTGTTCGGGAAACTGGCCGCGCAACAGTGCCGTCGCGTCCGACCACGGGCGTCCGGCATCCTGCTGCTCATTCCACTCGCTGTTGCAGACCTCGCGCAGGAACCAGTCCAGCTGCGCCTCGTCGTCGATCAGCTGCCGATAGAGGCGGCGCGGATCCCAGGCAATCAGCACATTGCCGAGGTCGAAGATCACGGTGTCGATGGCGGGGCGCATCACTTCACGATCCTCGCGGAGAACGACACCAGCACCAGCAGGCCAGCCACGCCGGCGAAGGCCATCGGCAGACTGCTGATATGTGCCACCAGGCCGATCAGCGCGGGGCCGCTGAGCAGGCCCACGTAGCCGAGCGTGGTCACGGTGGCAATCGCAATCGCCGGCGACGTGTTGGGCAGGCGTCCTGCCGCGCTGAACATCACCGGCACGATGTTGGATGCGCCAAGGCCGATCAGCACGAAGCCCACCAGCGACATCACTACGCCCGACACGCAGGCCACCAGCAGAAATCCTGCTGCCGCCAGCGCCGCGCCGATGCGCATGGCCGACTCGGGGCCATAGCGCCCGACAAAGCGGTCGCCGGAGAAACGCCCCACCACCATCGCGGCGGAGAAGAAGGCATAACCGAAGCCCGCCGATGCCGCCGAGATGCCGCGGACATCGCGCAGGAACACGGCGCTCCAGTCCAGCATCGCGCCTTCGGCCAAGAAGCTCACGAAGCACAGCAGGCCAAGCAGCCACGCCAGCGCGTGCGGCATGCGCATCGGTTCCTTGCGCGGCGTATCGGCCGTCGGGGCGTCATCAAGCAGGTCGCTGCGCAACCACAGCACCACCACGGCAAGCAGGATCGCGAGCACGCTGGCGGCGGCCGTCAGCGGTACGCCGACCGCCAACAAGGCGCTGGTCAGCGCCGCCCCGGTGAGGCCGCCCACACTGAACAAGCCGTGGAAGCCGGACATCAGCCGCCCGCCGTCGAGGCGTTCCACATCGACGGCATGCGCATTCATGGCCACATCCACCGCGCCCAGCACCACGCCGAAATACAGCAGCACGCCGATCAGCTCCGTGATGTTGGTGACCATCGCCAGCACCGGCAGCGCCAGACACATCAACAGGCCCGAGGCGACGATCAGCGTGCGATTGCCGAGCCGATGGGCCAGCCATCCCACGAAGGGCATCGACAGCATCGAGCCGCCGCCGAAGGCGAGCAGCGCCAGACCGAGCTGGGCGTCATCCAGCCCCAGGCGCGCCTTGGCATAGGGCACCATCGGCGCCCAGGCCGACATGCCGATGCCCGACACCAGGAAGATCAACCGCGTGGCCCGCCGGGCACCCGCGAGCGAGGGCGTGGCAGGCTTGCCGGCAACGGCGGCGTCAGTGGTGGAGTTCACGGCATTCCTGTTGATCGGAAGATTCGGGTTAAATGTACACAAACGTGCACAATCGTGCAATGCATGAATGGGGCGGCGACGTTTCGGAAGCCGGGCCAGGCTGCCATCGTCGCGCAATTGGCGGGCGACCACACGGGTGACGCCAGCGGCATCAACAAGCGATCCTCGCAGACGTCCAAACGACGGCATGCGCGAGGGACACGCCCACCCCATGCCATAATGGACAACCCCCTCAAGACCGTTGCCGCCCCATGAGCCGACGCCTCCTCGTCACCAACGCGCTGCCCTATGCCAATGGCCCGCTCCACCTGGGCCACCTGCTGGGCTACATCCAGGCCGACGTCTGGGTACGCGCGCAGCGGATGCAGGGCAACGAGACCATCTATGTATGCGCGGACGATGCCCACGGCACGCCGATCATGCTGGCAGCGGAAAAGGCCGGGCTGTCGCCCGAATCCTATATCGAAGGGATCCGTGTCGGTCACGAAGCGGACTTCGCGGCCTTTGGCGTGGCGTTCGATCACTATCATTCGACCCACTCCGAAGAAAACCGCGAGCTGGCCTCGCTGATCTACACGCGTCTGCGCGACGGCGGCTACATCGGCCGGCGCGATATCCAGCAGCTGTACGATCCGGAAAAGGACATGTTCCTGCCCGATCGCTACATCAAGGGCACCTGCCCCAACTGCAAGACGCCCGACCAGTACGGCGACAACTGCGAGAACTGCGGCGCCACCTACGCGCCCACCGATCTGATCAATCCCTACTCGGTGATGTCCGGCGCCACGCCGGTGCTGCGCGACTCGGAGCACTACTTCTTCGAGCTGGGCAAGTTCGAGCCGCTGCTGCGCGACTGGTTCGCCGGCAAGTTCACCAACGGCCAGCCGGTGGCCAACAGCGGCGTTACCGCGAAATTGCGCGAGTGGCTGGACAGCGGCCTGAAGGACTGGGACATCTCCCGCGATGCGCCCTACTTCGGCTTTCCGATACCCGACGCGCCGGGCAAGTACTTCTATGTGTGGCTGGATGCGCCGGTGGGCTATCTGGCCAGCTTCAAGGCCTTGTGCGATCGCACCGACCTGAACTTCGAGGATTTCCTCAGCGTCGACAGTCGCGCCGAACTGCATCACTTCATCGGCAAGGACATCATCAATTTCCATGGCCTGTTCTGGCCGGCGATGCTGCACGGCGCGAACTTCCGCACGCCGACGGCGCTGCACGTTAACGGTTACCTCACCGTCAACGGCGCGAAGATGTCCAAGTCGCGCGGCACCTTCATCAAGGCGCGCACCTATCTGGATTCGGGTCTGCACCCGGAATTCCTGCGTTATTACTTCACCACCATGCTGAGCGATGCGCCGGTGGACGTGGACCTCGATCTGAAGACCTTCGAGGAACGCGTCAACTCCCACCTGGTCGGCAAGTGGGTGAACATCGCCAGCCGCACGGCGGGCTTTGTCCACAAGTATTTCGACGGTCGCCTCGCCCCGGCCTTCAGCGCAGAAGAACAGGAACTGTGGCGCGAGCTGCTGTCGCTCTACGGCGATATCCCCGCGCTGTACAACGTGGGCGAATTCGCCGAAGTGGCGCGCCGCTTCGTGACCATGGCCGACATGGTCAACGGCTATATCGCCGCCAAGGCACCGTGGGCCATGGCCAAGGACGAGTCGCGCCGCGACGAACTGCACCAGGTGTGCTCGTTCGCGCTGGCGGCGTTCCGCCTGCTGGCCGGCCTGCTGAAGCCGGTGGTGCCGGCCACGGTGGCAGCAGCCGAGCGTTTCCTCGCCGCGCCGATCAACGGCTTCGACGATGCGCGCGCCGAGCTGCACAACCACACCATCAACGCGTTCGAGCCGCTGCTCGGCCGCATCGACCCCAAGCAGGTCGAGGCCATGGTGGAAGCGTCCAAGGATTCCCTGGCGCCCGCCGAAAGCAAACCTGCTCCCAAGAAAATCAAAGAACAAACCAAGACCATGACTGAAGCCAGCACCGCACCGACCGCCGCCCCCGAAGCCCCTGCCCTCATCGGCATCGACGATTTCGCCAAGCTCGACCTGCGCATCGGCAAGGTCACCGCCTGCGAATTCGTGGACGGTTCGGACAAGCTGCTGCGTTTCGAACTCGATGCCGGTCCGCTGGGCACGCGCCAGATTTTCTCGGGCATCCGTGCGGGCTACGGCGAGCCGGAAAAGCTGCTGGGCCGCAACGTGGTGTTCATCGCCAACCTGGCGCCGCGCAAGATGCGTTTCGGTGTGTCCGAAGGCATGATCCTGTCTGCCGGCGACGGCGGCAGCGACCTGTTCCTGCTCGATGCCGACCAGGGCGCCAAGCCCGGCGCTACCGTCCGCTGATCTCCCCCGTCATGTCGCTGGCCGACCGCATCGATGCCCTGCTGCCGCAGACGCAATGCGAGCAGTGCGGCTATCACGGCTGCCGTCCGTACGCGGAGGCGATCGCCAGCGGCGAGGCGAACATCAACCAGTGTCCGCCGGGTGGTGCGATCGGCATCGCCAGGCTTGCTGCGCTGCTGGATGTGCCCGTGCTGCCGCTCGATCCGGAGCATGGGATCGAAAAGCCACGCACGCTTGCACGCATCGTCGAAGCCGATTGCATCGGCTGCACCAAATGCATCCAGGTGTGTCCGGTGGATGCGATCGTGGGCGCATCCAAGGTGATGCACACCGTGATGAGCGACGACTGCACAGGTTGCGAACTCTGCGTGCCGGCCTGTCCGGTGGATTGCATCGTGCTCGAGCCGATGCCGTTGGCACAGGTCGACGATCCAGTCCACGCCGATGCATCGCGCACCCATTTCCAGCGTCGCGAGGCACGACTGTCGCACGAACGTCAGCGCCGTGAGGAAGAGCTTGCCACGCGCAAGGCCGAGGTGGCCGCCATGACGACGCCGACCAATCCCGTGCTCGCCGCGCTCGCCCGTGCCAAGGCCAAACAACAAGGAAAGACCTCGTGAAGAAGGCCGACATCGTCGAGCTGTTCAGCCGTCTGCGCGAAGTCGATCCGCATCCCACCACCGAACTTCACTACACCACACCGTTCGAACTGCTGGTGGCGGTGGTGCTGTCGGCGCAGGCGACCGACGTGGGCGTCAACAAGGCGACCAAAAAGCTCTACCCGGTAGCGAATACGCCGCAGGCGATCCTCGACCTGGGCGAGGACAAGCTCAAGCAGTACATCAGCACGATCGGCCTGTTCAACAGCAAGGCCAAGCATGTGATGGCCTTGTGCAGGATCCTGGTCGAGCAATACGACGGCGAGGTGCCGCCGACGCGCGAAGCGCTGGAGGCCCTGCCCGGCGTCGGCCGCAAGACCGCCAACGTAGTGCTCAATACGGCCTTTGGCCACGCCACGATTGCGGTGGACACGCATATCTTCCGCGTCTCCAACCGCACCGGTCTCGCCCCGGGCAAAGACGTGCGCGCCGTGGAAGACAAGCTGGAAAAAGTAGTGCCGCTGGAATTCAAGCAGGACGCTCACCACTGGCTGATCCTGCACGGGCGCTATGTGTGCAAGGCGCGTAAACCCGATTGTCCACAATGCGTCATTCGCGATTTGTGCCGCTACAAGGACAAAACGAAGGCCTGACCACTTGCTGCACTGAAAGGCCACGCGAGCAATCCACTTGCCTGCTGGGGCTTCAACAGTTGCGCCGGTAACGACTGCGCTGCAGCGTCGCAGCGGTCAGGTACGCGAAAGCGCGAGGCGTCATCGATGAGCGCATCGATGACGATGTCGTGACGAGCGTAGGTCATTGGTCACGACTCGCGCTGTCGTCGTTTCGACATCTCGCACGCCGGCCATCCGTTTCGTTTGCAACGACAATCGCGATGCACGCGCATGATGATGTGCCCAAGTCATCGACGCGACATTTCGCGTGTCCATGCCGCCACACCGTTCGTCACATGCAAGCGGCAGGTTCTTGCATTCTCGTGTCGTGCACGCACGAAATACCTGTGACTAGTGGCATATGACGTGTGGAGAGGGTCGCGAAACCTCATAAATTCCTCAGTGTTTCGTGCAAGTTCCTCAAGCATGAATCGCCGCATCGACCTAACGTTGAGCCTCCCCCGGAACTCTCCCCGTTAGGAGGCCTCACCATGAAGCGCTACATCCTCCCCGCTGTCGTGGCTGCACTAGGTTTTGCCAGCATCGGTTCCGCCTACGCCACCGTCGAATCCTATACCGTCGATCTCAATGGCTACGCCGTCATTGGTTTCGTCGGAAACACTCCGGCTGACTACGCACGCGCCCAACAGCAGGCCAATAGTTGGGAAACGCAGCGTCACCTTATGTTGAAGCCACAGTCGATCAAGGCCGTGGCCATCGACCAATCACAAGGCGTTGCCCTCAACCAGACCGAACTGCGCGCAGCGATCGTGCAGGCCGCCCTGGCCAAGACCCCTTGAAAGCGCTTTCCCCAAGCGTTTGACCGGCGCCCCTGATTCGCGCCAAAACAGGAAGGAAGACGGCGAGCCAGCAGGCTCGCCGTCTTCCTGTGCGCGTCTGGTTGACGCCACCCGTCTCACTTGCCAACGTGACGCCTGGGCGGCTGCCAGCGGCCCGGGAAAAGATCCACAAAAGGTAGGACACGGATCATGGGGCCTGGCGCCGGCCTGGACCGTGCCGCCGCCATGTCCGTCACAGGTGCGAAGGCATGCATATTCTGCTGGTCGAAGACGATGCCGAGCTGGGCGGTGCGATCAAGCACGCGCTGGAACACCAGTCCTATGCGGTGACCTGGCTGCGCGACGGTCGCGAGGCGATGGAGGCCCTGCGTGGCGATCCCGTCGACCTGGTCCTGCTCGATCTGGGCCTGCCCGGCAAGGACGGCCTGGAAGTGCTCGCCGAGGCCCGGCGCTCCGGCGTGAAGACGCCGGTGCTGGTGATGACGGCCCGCGACGCGCTCGAGATGCGTATCCGCGGCTTGGATCTGGGCGCTGACGACTACCTGGTGAAGCCTTTCCACCTGGGTGAACTGGCCGCCCGCATCCGCTCCCTCACGCGCCGTACACAAGGCCTTGCCGACAACCTGGTGGAGGTCGGCGGCCTGCGTCTCAACCTGGCCACGGCCGAAGTGGAGTTTCGCGGCGAGCACGTCACGCTGACGCGGCGTGAGTTCGCCCTGCTGCGCGTGCTGATGGAGCGCGCCGGACGCATCGTGCGTCGCGAGGCGCTGGAGAACTCCGTCTATGGCCTGGATACCGTGGTGGAACGCAACGCCATCGAAGTGCAGGTGCACTGGCTGCGCCGCAAGCTGAGCCCCGAGGTGATCCACACGGTGCGCGGCATCGGCTACATGATCCCGCGCGAGCCGCAATGATCACCCAGCCGATCAGTCTGCGCACCCGCCTCACCTGGCTGATCATCGCCGTGATGGTGGCCGTGCTGATACCGCTGGGCTGGATCAGCTATCGTCGCGAACTGCGCGAGATGAACGAACTGCTCGACGGTCGCCTCGCCCAGGCCGGCCGTACGCTGGGCACGCTGATCGCACACGGGCAATTGCCGCTGCACGAAGCGGACCTGCCCGCGATCACGCAAAGCGCCGACCGCCATCGCCATGGCGTGGTGGTGTCGGTACATCCGCACAACTATGAACCGGAAGTCGGTTTTCAAGCCTACGATCCGCAGGGCGAATTGATCGCCGCCACTTCCAACTTCACCGACCTGCCGCCGCCGACCGGCGAGGAGCGCGGCTTTCGCGACATCCAGCTCGAAGGCAAGCAGTGGCGCACGTTCACGCTGCAGAACCGCGCCGCCCTGGTGATCCGCATCGGCGAGCAGTCCGACAATCGCGCCGACATTGCGCGCGGCCTGGTGATCGAGCACACGCTGCCGCTGCTGGTGGGCCTGCCCTTGCTCGCGCTGCTGGTGAGCCTTGCCGTGAAACGCGGCCTGCGCCCGGTCGCCGTGCTCACCCAGATGCTGGACCGTCGCACGCCCGGCAGTCGCAAGCCGATGCCGGCGGATGTCGCGCCTGGCGAAATCAAGCCGCTCATCGTGGCGCTGAACCAGCAGTTGGAACGACTGGAGGACGCACTCGATCGCGAACACCGCTTTGCCACCGACGTCGCCCATGAGCTGCGCACGCCGCTCGCGGCGACCATGATCCATCTGGAAAGCGCAATGATTGCGGACGACCCTAGCGAAGTGGAATTCACCGTGCGTCACGCGCAGCAGAGTATGGCGCGGCTGGGGCGACGCATCGAGCAGATCCTGGCGATGGCCCGACTTGAGGCCGGCGCCGCTTCGCAACAGCGCAGGCCGATGGACCTGATCCGCATCGCCACCGAGGTGATTGAGGAACTGGCGCCGCTGATTGCCGAGAAGGACATCTCACTCAGCCTGGCGCATGACGACGACATGGCGCTTGTGCTTGGCCACGAAGTGGCACTCACGGCCATGTTTCGCAATCTGATCGAGAACGCCTTGCGCTACACGGAGACTGAAGGCCAGGTGGATGTTTCCGTTCACCGGGACGCTGCGCAGGTGGTTATCGATATCTCCGACAACGGGCCGGGCATACCCGAGGATCGACGACAGGCCGTCTTCCAGCGCTTCCATCGTGAGGTGGAAAGCGCCACGCGTGGTTATGGCCTGGGGCTGAGTATCGTGCAGCGTGCGATCGAGTTGCACGAGGCGTCGATTGAACTGTTGGAATCGCCCTTGGGGCGTGGCTTGCTGGTGCGCATCCGCATGATTGCAGAGCCCGTCCATTCATCGAGAAACCTCCCATAGCTGGTCATTTCCGCGCCTCGGAAAGCGGGCAGCGGCGGCCATCGCCAGCAGGGTCTTCCTGAGACTCCTGGCAAGCTTGATGCGAAAGCAACCTCACCACGCCGTTGGCGGCCTATCGATCACCCGGGTCTTCTTGCACCGTCGATAGAAATCGCGACAGATGCTCGCGTACGTGAGGTTTCATTCGAGCGACTGCGCGGGCAATGAGCGGATGGAATGCCACCGTGTCCACCTGGTGTTGCTCCATCTCGCCACGACCCAATAGTAGCCAGTCAATCGAAATTTCCAGCACACCGCAGACGACCACGACATTGTCAATCGTCATGGCGCCGTCGTGGCACCAGCGACTGATGGCGCTTTCCGTAACGCCGACAGCCGCTGCCATGGCGCTGAGCTTGGTCAAACCGCGAGCTCGCATGGCGGTCCGCAGACGACTCCCTCGTGTCTCTTCCATCCCGCCCCCTTTACACCATCGACGGATGCAAGTGCTTCACATGCCAGCCATCACGGCGCGTTGGACCGACGCCCATTACCCATGAAAAGCCCCACCTTTCGATCGTCTCCCGGCGAGGCCGCCTGAGCCGGGCTTCGCCTTGACGCTTGGCCAACCAGATCTGATGCCGCACGACGCTCGATTTCTTGCGCGTGGCTCAACATGCTTGAAGACCGCGCAAGGGAACTTGCTTGAGCGTGTTTCGCCCGTGGGCGCACGCTTGCAGAAGGCAGCGAAATCTCGCCTTGCTACAGGATTGAGGCTAACTTCCAATGGACAAGTATCGGCTATGGATACGAGTGGCTGTCGTCCTGCTGGTGGGCATAGGTCTTTCGGCCTGCCACCGTGTCATCAGGCGCCCCTCTGCAGCGCCCCCGGCTCTAAGCGAGGAGGCCCTCGCTCCTCAGCTTATTCCCGTCAGAGCCACCACTACCTTGCGTGCCCACTACTTCTACGTTGGTGCGGGCATGTGCCATGTCGTGGAATGCCCGGGCAACAACGCTCCCGTGCTGCTTGATGATTGCGGCTCCAGCAATTCGGATGGCGGACTGACCAAAGATCAGGCGGTGGCTGCCGTGCAGGCAACCACGGCGGGACGTCCGGTGATCCTGGTCTTCAGTCATAGTGATGCGGATCACGGTAACTACGTCCCCGATATTTTTCCCAATCCAACCCCAGTGGCGATCCGCTCCATCTGGGGTGGCGGCTCCTATGCCAACTACAACGACCGGGTGAAAACGTGGTTACGTGAGGCTCGGGACGCTCACATACCCATCCGCATGAATGCCTTTCCCGATCCCGGGGTGACCGGCTTCGATCCCGGCTGGAGCAACGATGGCAACAGGGTCGATGCGCTGCAGTGCGGCACCGCCAATACTTACGTACTTACCGTCAACAGCACCAAGGGCGCCAATGCTGCAAGCATGATGCTGATGATTGATCACAACGGCGAAAAACTGCTGTTTCCCGGCGATGCCACAGGAGATGCCCAGGCACAGGCGGTTGAAAATGCCGGCAATAACCACAAGCCGGCCAATTTCCTTTTTACCGACGTGCTGGAAGTCAGTCATCACGGCGCAGAAAGCAACGGAAGCAACAACAAGGCCTGGGCTGAGAGCACCCTTCCTCGCTATCTCCTTTCCAGTGCCGGCAACTCGTATTACCACCCACGTTGCCAAGCCATCCAGAATTACCGCGACGCCAACGGTGCTCGCCTGTTGGGCGCTCCGAAACACCTTCTCTACTGTGGCGAACATGGCCAGTGGTGGAAATACGAAGACGAGCCGTATGCCATTTTCGGAACGAACTCCAATGGCACCCTGACCGTCGACGTCAACGCGGGCGGCGCAGGTGCGCGCACGACGATCTACTGCGGTCCAAGCCAATGCACCAACTAGCCTCCATCGGGCCGACCATCAACCATCTCCTAGGAGCAACATGCCATGTCTCGCCTCACGCTTGAGGAACGCCTCCAGTACATCGAAAGCCTCCCCCTCGCAGACGCCGACCTTTCGTTGGCCAGGCTGGGTGGTGAAGAAGAAAAGAAAGGTGCAGCGGTTGATGCGGGGTCGGTTGTCTCGTTCGTCGCCAACGTGGGGCTGCAGCATCGCAAGGACGCACTCAATTCGACCCTGTACGCCCAGCTCGGGGCAAACGCGGCCTTCGATCGGATCAACAACGCGGTGGACTGGTACAACAAGTACATCGAGATACTGGAAAACATTGGTTGGGTGATCCAGTCGTTCGGGTTCACCAAGTACGATGGCAATGCCGCCTCGTTCGAAGTGGACACCGTTCTGATCGAATTGCTCGCTGCGCTGATGACCGAAGATGAGGAACTGGTCCTGACTGAAGCCATCAATGCACTCAAGGCGCTTTCGGAGGGAAAAAAGGCGGCCACCATCTTCGAGACAGCAAGTCACGATCTCACCAAAGCCAACGCCCAGATCGCCACCGCCTCCGATGAAAACGGTGTCATGTTCATGAAGATGGCGTTTTTCTATCTTCACACCGGCCAGAACATGACACGCGTCCTCTGGTTCACGTTCAACAGCTCCGATACCGAGATGTACAAGGCCGTTCAAACCATCAACTTGAACGAAGAGATCTATGAGGTTGTTCGCGATACCATCGTCGCGAGGTTAGGCGAAAGAGCAGCAAAGTACATCGACGACCTGCCTTTGGCTGACTGAAAGCCGCTGAGAGTGCGATCGCACGCGTAGCGCCTGCTGCCTACGCCGCCTTTCGCATTTCGCGCTCGACCGCGCCAGGTCATGGCCTGGGCCTGTGCATCGTGCGATTGAATTGCACGATGCGTCGATCGAATGGCTGAAGTCGCCGGTGGGGCGGGGATTGTTGGTGAGCATCCGGATGGCAGCGGTTCCCGGCTGAGCAGGCGCGCTTCGCTCCTTTTGATCGTCATTCCGGCGCAGGCCGGAATGACCAGCTTGAGAGCAAGGCGCCTCCCAAAAGGTTTCCACAAGATTGCCTTGCCATCATGGCCAGCGTCGGGCCTAAGGCCCTCAGGCTGTGGCGTCCATGCTTGCTCTTGTCCGAATCGCCCTGTCGCGACCGCTGACCTTCATCGTGTTGGCCGTGCTTATCCTGATCGCCGGTCCGCTGGCCGCGTTGCGCACGCCCACCGATATCTTCCCGAACATCGGCATACCGGTGATCAGCGTGGTGTGGAGCTACAACGGTCTGCCACCGGACCAGATGTCGGGTCGGGTCGTCTACTACTACGAACGCCAGCTCAGCACCTCGGTCAACAATATCGAGCACATCGAGTCGCAATCGCTGCCCGGCATGGGCATCGTGAAGATCTTCTTCCAGCCCGGCGTGGACATCCGCACGGCCACCGCACAGGTCACCTCGATCTCGCAGACGGTGCTCAAGCAGATGCCGCCCGGCATCACGCCGCCGCTGATCCTCAACTACAACGCCTCGACCGTGCCCATCCTGCAGATGGCGCTGTCGAGCACCAGCATGTCCGAGGCGAAGATCCTCGACCAGGGCCTCAATGTGATGCGCCCCATGCTGACCTCGGTGCCTGGTGTGGCGGTACCCACGCCCTACGGCGGCGCGGCGCGCCAGGTCACGCTGGATCTTGATCCGCGCGCACTGGCCGCGAATGGTCTGTCCGCGCAGGACGTGAGCAATGCGCTGGCCGCGCAGAACCAGATCATCCCGGTCGGCACGGCCAAGATCGGCATGGCCGAGTACCACGTGCAACTCAACAACAGCCCCGATGCCGTCGACGAGCTCAATCAGCTGCCGGTCAAGACGGTGCATGGCGCCACCATCACCATCGGCGACGTGGCCCACGTGCGCGACGGCGCCGCGCCGCAGACCAACGTGGTGCGCGTGGACGGCAAGCGTGCCGTGCTGATGCCCGCGCTGAAGGTGGGCGATGCATCGACGCTGGCGGTGGTGTCGGGCATCAAGCAGTTGATGCCGCACGTGCTGGAATCGCTGCCTTCCGCGCTCAAGGTGACACTGCTGAGCGATCAGTCGACCTTCGTGAAGGCGGCGATTTCATCGGTGGCGCGCGAAGGCATCATCGCCGCCCTGCTGACCTCGGTGATGATCCTGATCTTCCTGGGCAGCTGGCGCTCGACCGTGATCATCGCGGTGTCGATTCCGCTGGCCATCCTTTCGGCCATCGCCCTGCTCTCGGCGACCGGACAAACGCTCAACGTGATGACGCTGGGCGGCCTCGCGCTGGCGGTAGGCATCCTGGTGGACGACGCCACGGTGACCATCGAGAACATCAATTGGCATCTTGAGCAAGGCAAGGACGTGCACACGGCGATCATGGACGGCGCCAGGCAGATCGTGACGCCGGCGTTCGTGTCCCTGCTGTGCATCTGCATCGTCTTCGTGCCGATGTTCCTGCTCGATGGTATCGCGGGCTTTCTGTTCCGGCCGATGGCGCTCGCGGTGATCTTCGCGATGGTGTCCTCGTTCGTGCTGTCGCGCACCCTCGTGCCGACGTTGGCCATGGCCTTGCTCAAGCCGCATCACATGGAAACAGGTCCGGGCGATCACCCGGAGGACGAGTATCTCAACCACCACGAGGGCGACCAGCCGGCGCGGCGCAAGCGGCGTGCGCTGGTGGCTTCCCTGGTGCGCTTCCAGCAACGCTTCGAGCACCGCTTTGCACAGGTGCGTGACGTCTACCACGCCACCCTGACGGCGGCGCTTGCCCATCGCCGCCGCTTCATCATCGGCTTTCTCGCCTTCGTGGTCGCATCGTTTGCGCTGGTGCCGCTGCTGGGCCGCGACTTCTTCCCCGATGTGGACGCCGGCGCCATCGCCCTGCATGTGCGCGCGCCGATGGGCACGCGCGTCGAGGAAACAGCAGCCGAGTTCGACCGCATCGAGCGTGCGATCCGCCAGGTCATTCCGGCCGATCAGTTGGACACGGTGATCGACAATATCGGCCTGCCGCTGTCGGGCGTGAACATGGTCTACAACGCCAGCGGCACGATTGGTCCGCAGGACGGCGAGATCCAGGTTGTGCTGAAGGAAGACCACGCGCCGACCGCCGATTTCGTGCGCGAACTGCGTGCGCGCTTGCCGCGCGAATTTCCGGGCACGCAGTTTGCGTTCCTGCCCGCCGACATGAGCTCGCAGATCCTCAACTTCGGTGCGCCCGCGCCGTTGGATATTTCCATCGCCGGCCGCGACCTCAAGGCGAACGAAGCCTACGCCACCGATATCCTCAAGCGCCTGCGCAGCGTGCCCGGTATCGCCGATGTACGCCTGCAGCAGAGCAGCAGCTATCCCCAGCTCAACGTGACGGTGAACCGCACGCGCGCCGACCGCCTGGGCGTGACCGAACGCGATGTCACCAACAGCATGGTGGCCTCGCTGGCCGGCAGCTCGCAGGTGGCGCCGACCTTTTGGCTCAATCCCAGGAACGGCGTGTCCTATCCCATCGTGGCCGCCACGCCGCAATACAAGATGGACAGCATGGCCGATCTGGCCGGCCTGCCGGTGACGCCGGCCGGCAAGGGCGCCAGCCAGGTGCTTGGCGGCATTGCGACCTTCATGCGCGTGCCAAGCGCAGCCGTGGTCTCCCACTACAACATCCTGCCGTCGTTCGACATCTATGCGGCCGTGCAGGATCGCGACCTGGGCGCGGTCGCGGGCGATGTGCAGAAGGTGCTGGATCAGTTTGCCGCCTCACGTCCCAAGGGCACTCTGGTCAGCCTCCATGGACAGGTGGGCACCATGAATGAGGCCTTTGGTGGGCTCGCCTTCGGCCTGGTCGGCGCGATCGTGCTGATCTATCTGCTGATCGTGGTGAACTTCCAGTCGTGGCTGGATCCGTTCGTGATCATCACCGCCCTGCCCGCCGCGCTCGCCGGCATCGTGTGGATGCTGTTCCTCTCGCACACCACGCTGTCGGTGCCCGCATTGACCGGCGCGATCATGTGCATGGGCGTGGCCACGGCCAACTCGATCCTGGTGGTCAGTTTCTGCCGCGAACGCCTGGCCGAACATGGCGATGCGGTGAAGGCCGCGCTCGAAGCGGGCTTCACGCGATTTCGTCCGGTCTGCATGACCGCGCTGGCGATGATCATCGGCATGTTGCCGATGGCGCTGACCCACGAACAGAACTCGCCGCTGGGCCGCGCCGTGATCGGCGGCCTGCTGTTTGCGACCTTCGCCACCCTGCTCTTCGTGCCGGTGATCTTCAGCATCGTGCATGGCCGCACGCAGGCACAGGCCGCCACCGATTCCGCCTCTGGAGTACCTGTCCATGTCGCATGACGCCACCATCGCCGCGCCCGCGCGCACGCCGAAGCTCGGCCGTGCCGTGCGCATCGGGCTCGCGCTGACCTTGCTTGCCACCATCGCCGGCATTTCCGTGCGCGCCTACGACTATCACCGTGTCGTGAAGTGGACGGATGCCCAGGTCACGCCCAGCGTGCAGCTGGTCACCCCGGAGGGAGGCCACGGGCAGGCGAGCATGACGCTGCCCGGTCGTCTGGATGCGTGGATTGGCGCACCCATCCACGCGCGCGTCAGCGGCTACCTCAAGAGCTGGAGCCATGACATCGGCAGCCAGGTCAGCGCAGGCCAGTCGCTGGCCGAAATCGATACGCCGGAACTGGACCAGCAGTTCGAACAGGCCAAGGCCAACCTTGCCCGCGCCCAGGCGAACGCGCGACTGGCGGTGCTCACCGATAAGCGCTGGAAAAACCTGCTGCAGTCCAACTCCGTGTCCAAGCAGGAAGCCGATGAAAAGGCAGGCGAAGCCGAAGCCGCGCAAGCCAATGTGCTGGGCGCGCAGGCGGATGTTGATCGCATTGCCGCGCTGGAAGCGTTCAAGCACATCACCGCGCCATTTGCCGGCACAGTGACCGCACGCAATACCGATATCGGCGACCTGATCAGCGCCAACAGCGAGAACGCGCCGGCGCTGTTCACCGTATCCGATACCACGCGCATGCGCCTCTACGTGGAAGTGCCACAGGGCTATGCCGACGCCATTCGTCCCGACATGAGCGTGCAGCTGGATGTGCCCGATCACCCGGGCGAGCAGTTCAGCGGTCATCTCATCGGCAGCTCCGGCGCCGTGAGCCAGACCTCCGGCGCCCTGCTGGCCCAGTTTGAAGTGGACAATCGCGACGGTGCGCTGCTGCCCGGCGCCTATGCCGAAGTGCATCTGCCGCTGACGGGCAACAGCCATACGCTCACCGTGCCGGCAACGACGCTGATCTTCCGCGCGCAGGGTCCCCAGCTCGCCGTGGTTGGCGCCGACCACAAGGTCCAGCTGCGCGATGTGCACATCGCGATGGATCTGGGCGATCGGCTGCGCATCGACAAGGGTCTCAAGCCGGGCGACCGCGTGATCAACCATCCCTCCGATTCGCTGATGCAGGGCGATCTGGTGCAGGTGGCGGCGGGCGGCGACGGCACGGCGAAGCCGGAGTGAAACCATGATGCGCATGCTCCCATCCCTGCGTCGACTCGCGCCGTTGGCCCTGGCGGCGCTGCTGCCGGCCTGCTCGCTCGCACCGGTCTACCAACAGCCGGACATCGGCCCCGTGCCTGGCCACTACGCTGGTCAAACCTCCGACGGCTTGTGGTCGCCCGCGCATCCTTCCGATGTGGCGGCGCGTGGACCGTGGTGGTCGGTGTACGCCAATCCGACGCTGGATCGGCTGGAGCAGCAGCTCGATGCCTCCAATCCAACGCTCGCCGTCGCCCTGGCGCGCTATGACGCGGCACGTGCGCTGCTGGGTGAGGCGCGCTCGGACCTCTATCCGACCCTGGGCATGGTCGCCGCCGATTCGCGCAATCGCCAGTCCAACAACCGCCCGCTGCGCGGCAGTGGCCAGCCGAACGAATACAGCGCCGAAACACTGGGCTTCGGGCTGGGTTACGAACTCGATCTCTGGGGCCGCGTGCGCAACGAAGTGGCTGCCGGCAAGGCGAATGCGAGCGCCGCGCAAGCCGATCTCGCCTCGGTGAAGCTGAGCCTCGAAGCACAGCTGGCCGATCTCTATCTGCGGCTGCGCGGCTACGACGTGCAGGAGCGCATCCTCACCGACACACTGGATGCGTACCAGCAAGGGCTCGATCTCACCCAGCGGCGTTTCCAGGGTGGCGTGGCCTCGGGCCTCGATGTGAGCCGCGCGAAGACGCAGCTGTCGGATGCCCAGGCGCAGGTTTCGGACGTCCAGGCGCAACGCGCGCTGACCGAACACGCGATCGCCACGCTGGTGGGCGACTCCGCGTCGCGCTTCTCGCTGCCGGTCGACAACACACCGATCAAGGTGCCCGCGATCCCGCTCGGCGTGCCGTCGCAATTGCTGGAGCGTCGTCCCGATATTGCCGCCGCCGAGCGGCGCGTGTTTGCCGCCAATGCCGAGATCGGCGTGGCGCGCGCGGCGTTCTTTCCGCGCCTGAGTCTTTCCGCTGCTCTGGGTTGGCAGGACACCGGCATGGGCAACCTGCTTAGCGCGGGCAACCGCTATTGGGCGCTGGGTCCGGATCTGGCGATGACACTATTCGATGGTGGATTGCGGCGCTCCAAGGTACAGGCCGCGCAGGCAAACCTGGATGCGTCGGCGGGCCTTTATCGCGGCGTCGTGCTCAACGCGTTCCAACAGGTGGAAGACAACCTCACCCTGCTTCAACAGCTCGGCAAGGAAGCGCATCAGCAAGACGATGCCGCCAGTGCCGCGCGTGATTCGCAGACCATCGCGACCAATCGCTATCGCGAAGGCGCGGTGAATTATCTCGACGTGGTGAGCGCACAGACCGCTGAACTGCAGGCCGAACGCAGCGCGGAACAAGTGCGCACGCGACGTCTGCAGGCGAGCGTGGATCTGATCCGCGCGCTCGGCGGTGGCTGGGATGCAGCCCAGCTGTCGACCACCGCCAACGCGGTGGCCGACAGCACGACCCAGGCCCGCTGACGCGACGGTACCTACGCCGTCGCGACCGCCCGGGGACCCAAGGAGCTCTCCCACGGAGAGAGGGGAGGCAAGAGAGCTCCTATGATGACGAGCGAGCCTATGCCGCTCGTCGTACGCCTTCGACACGCAGGTTGAGCTGCTGCCAGTCCACCACCAGCTCACAGCCGCGTGCGGAGGCATTCCTGCTCCATTCGCGCAGCAATTCCAGGCATGCCTGATCGACGTGATGCAGACGATCCACCTGCAGCTGCAGGCGCGTATTCGGCGGCACGCTATCCAGCGTGCGTGCCACCGAGGGCACCCGCAGGAAGGTGGCCGAACCTTCCAGGCGCAGCGATGCCGTACCCGGCTCCTCGTGATGATGCAGGCCCACCTTCAGTCGCGACGAATGCAGCGCGAGGCGGAACAGCGACAAGGCGAAACCGATCAGCACGCCGGCCAGCAGATCGGTGGCGACGATGGCCACCGTGGTCGCCACGTAGATCCATGCCGTGCCCTTGCCGTACTGCGCCAGCGCGGTCACCTGCCTGAAGTTCACCATCTTGATGCCGGTGTAGACCAGGATGCCGGCCAGGCAGGCTACCGGCGTCATGCGCATCAACCATGGCAGCAGCATGGCAAACACGAGTAGCCAGCCGCCGTGCATGATGGTGGCCATGCGTGTGGCCGAACCTGCCTGCACGTTCGCCGCGCTGCGCACGATCACGCCGGTCATCGGCAACGCGCCGAACAGCCCGCAGATCGTATTGCCGATGCCTTGTGCAGTGAGCTCACGGTCGTACCTGGTGCGGGCGCCGTCATGCATGCGGTCGACCGCGGCCGCGGACAAGAGCGTCTCGGCACTCGCGATGAAGGCGAAGGTCAGCGCAGCGATCAGCAGCGACGGTTCCAGCAGGCTGGAAAGACTGCTCAAGCTCGGCATCGCTACGGCAGCCATCAGATTCGACGGCACGTCCACCGTTTTCACTGCCAGCCCCGCCCACTGCACGGTCGCCGTCAACGCGACCACCGCCAGCAAGGCACCAGGCACGAAGCGCAGTTTTTCCGGTCGCAGTTTTTCCCAGCCGAGCATGATGGCGATGGTGGCCACGCCCACACCCAGGGCGGAGAGGCTGCCCACCTCGCCCTGCACTGCATCGATCACCGCGCCCGGCAACGCGGCGAAGTTCTCCAGCCCGCGCGCCTTGGGCAAGGCATCCATCAGCACATGCAGCTGCGACGCCACGATCAACACGCCGATACCCGACAACATGCCCGCCACCACCGCCGGCGAACACATGCGGAACCACACGCCGACACGGCACAGGCCAGCGGCGATCTGGATCAGGCCGGCCAGCAGCACGACCGGGCCCAGCGCGACCACGCCATGCTCGCGCACCAGTTCGAACACCAGTACGGCGAGGCCGGCCGCCGGTCCGCTCACCTGCAGGGGCGAACCGGCGACGGCGCCGACGATGATGCCGCCCACGACGCCGGTGATGAGTCCCGCCGCTGGCGGCATGCCCGAGGCGATGGCGATGCCCATGCACAAGGGCAAGGCCACCAGGAACACCACGATCGAACCGAGCAGGTCACGCCCGAACAGCCCTTGTTTGAAGTAGTTGCTGATCACGACAAATCCTTAGGCAGCCGACGCCGTAGGCACCGCAAAACGCGCATGCGGCGTCGCTTCCGGAAAGCCCGGCGCACCGGGCTCGATCTGCACGAAGCGACCCTCTTGCGCATCGAAGCCCCTCAGACCCGCGTGCTCGATGTCATACACCCACCCGTGGATGCGCAACTGTCCGCTGGCCATTGCCGCTGCGACCGTCGGCAGCGTGCGCAGGTGTTCCAGCTGGCCCACTACGTTCTCTTCCGTGAGACGACGCAGGCCTTCCGAACCCTGCAGGCCGGGACCGTTCTGAGCAACCACGTAACGCGCGACGTCCGCATGCATCATCCATGCGGCGACCGACGGCATGTCCTGCACCAGCTCGGGATGTTGCAGCGCCTTCATCGCGCCGCAGTCGGAATGACCGCAGATCACGATGTGGCTGACCTTGAGCACCTTCACCGCATATTCGATGGCCGCCACCACGCCGCTCACGTGCTGCGCATACGGCGGCACGATGTTGCCGATATTGCGATACACGAACAGCTCGCCCGGCTGCGCGGAAAACATCAGTTCCGGCATCACGCGCGAGTCGGCGCAGGTGATGAACATGGTGCTGGGACTCTGCCCCGCCGCCAGTTTGCGAAACACCTCGCGCTGCGCGGGGAAAACTTCATTGCGGAACTGTTCGAAACCTTCGATCAAACGCTTCATGCGAATACTCCAGACAAGATTCGGATACGACGCCCACGGCGCAACGCGCGCCAGACGAGGCGTCGAGAAAAGAGAACGGATGGCCAGCGCCACGCACAGGCACGACTAACGCGCCGCGGCAGCGGATCGGTTCACTGACAAGACCATCGGAGGCGGCAGGCCCGAAAGCATGCACGCGAGGGGAATGCGCGCCGCTTCAGCGGCTGCGACTCAGGCGACTTCGGGTGGGCGCAGCAGTCGCGCGGGATCGTGCAGGCTCAGCTCGTCGTGCAGCGAGCGCGGAGCATGGTGGGGCATCGGCGCCCACAGGTAAGCCACATCGAACGGATGGAGGATGTCGTCCATGCCGCTGCTGGTGCTGTCTTCCAGCGAGCAGTGCTCGCTGTCGTCAGCTGAGCTATCGGCGACATCATCAGCCATGACCAGGGTGGCCATCGCCTTTTCCGCCGACGATGCCGGCGACAGTTGCGCCGGACGTACGGGCGTGCCGACCAGCAGTAGCAGGCCGAACAAACACGCCAGAAACGTGGCGAAACGAGAGCGGTGGAGACGCGAAGTCATACCGCTGACGTTATCGGAAAGCGCATGAAGATCGCAAGACATTGCGAAATATCCACGACGCGTTTTTATGCATGCGCAAGCAAACATTCATCTTGGCGAGGCGCCGTCGTGATGCAACAGCGCGCGATCGCCAAAAGAAAAACGGCGGGCCAGAGCCCGCCGTTTGTCCATCCCTGGGTAGAACTCCCTTGCGATAGCCGTACCGCCGATCCGATTAGAACGGGTAGTAGCGGAAGGAGGTGAAGAACATGTTCTCGGTGGCCTTCGGCGATGCGATGCCGTTGGCGAGCGGGCCGCTCACGCCATTGATGAAGCCCTGGCCAGCGAACGCTTCCTTCTGCGTGTACGAGTACTGTGCACCGAACTGCATCTTGCCGAACTTGCCCTGGTAGAACTTCCACCAGAAGCCCGCCGTACCCTGCCAGATCTCGCGGGCGTTGCCCACGCAGTTGGCGCCGCCGGCGATGTCGCACTGGCTGTTGTTGTAGGCCGGGTTGCCGTAGCCGAGCTGCACCACGCCGCCGTTGTAGGCCTGGAAGTCCTTCTTGCTCGACTGCTCACGACCGCCGAACAGGTAGAAGTCCAGATCCGGGTTGGCGTGCAGCGTCAGGCCCGTCAGGATCATGTTTTCCTTGATCGGAGCGATGTTGCCGTTCGGGCTGAAGGTCACGTCGGCAAGCTGCGAGCTGCCGTAGCGGCCGATGCCCTTGCCGTCCATCCCCGAGAGCTGGAAGTCGAGGGTCTTCTCGATGAGCGGCAGGACCATGCCGGCGCCCCAACCGCCGCCCCAGGTGTCGTGGTTCTGGTACGAACCGTTGACGGCGTAGCGGTTGTAGAAGGAACGGGCCAGGCCGAACACTTCGTAATGACCGTAGCCCGGGTCAGCCGCGAACTTCACGATCACGTCCGGGATGTGGTTGAGCGACAGCGTGTTGGCCGAGTCGTAACCCGAGCCAGCAGTGATGTTGTAAGCGGTCTGCTGCACCGGCGCCTTGGACTGGTTCGGGCTGGAGTAGAACGTGGTCTGCGGGTTCTCGATCGAGATACCCAGCCAGTACTTCTTGTCCCAATCCTTGACCAGGCGGATCTGCGCCTGACGTGCCCAGGTGAAGCCCGGGATGTACTGGGCGTCGATCTGCGGCGGGGTCAGCTCGCTGCGCGGCGTGATGCCCTTGCTGTTCATGGTCAGCAGCGACCAGTTCTGGCCGGCCAACAGGTGCAGGCCCGAGGTGTCCCAATCGGCCGTCATGTAGACGTTGCGCATGCGCGGGTTGAACGAGTTGGACTCGTTCTGGTTCGCAGTCTGGGCGCCGCCCAGGAAGTCCATTTCGACGTAGCCGGCCAGGTGGGTGGTCGGATCCACGTCACCCTGCACGAGGGCCGACAGGCGGCTCTGGCGGGCGCTGAGGCGGAACTCGGCCATGTGCGCGGTCTGCACGTTCTTGTACGGAATCGCGCTGTAGTTCGAAGCGATATCCGCGCCTTCCTGGGCCGAACGGTAGATCGATTCAGCAGCAAGGAAGCCGCCGAGCGTGATGTTCACGCCCTTATAGGCCAGCTTGTCCTGCGACTTCTTGACCGTCGCGTCGGTCGTGGCGACCTGCTTCTGCACCTGCTCCACAGCCTGGCCAGTGGACACGTTGATGTCCGACTGCGCGTCAGTGCGCTGCTCGAGCTCGACAACCTTGGCCTGCAGGGCCTGCAGCTGGGCCTTCAGCGCCTCGATCTCGGCGGACTGCGTCGACTGCGTGCTGGTCTTGGAGGACGCCCCGGCCGGATCGGCCATGACGTGGAAGCTGGTAACGCCCAAACCGGCAGCAATCGCCACCGCGAGCAACTTGGAACGCATGGAATATCTCCGCATGTAGGTAAGAATCACCTGGACCGCCCCCTTCGATCTCCGGCCGTCCAAGCAGGTTCGGTGGGCAGGATGGGCTTCGCGCTTTACCGTTACATGGACGTTATGTGACAGAACAAAGACATGCGTTCGCGCACGTACGGATCGCCCGCCCCGGCTGGGCTGACGACCCGGGGGCACCAGCCCGGCTGATATGCTTAGGCGATGGATAAGCTCAATAACAGCATGGCCGGCCGCATGGCCGAGCGCTTCCGCGGCTTCCTGCCGGTCATCGTGGACGTGGAAACCGGCGGCTTCGACGCCGAGCGCGACGCATTACTGGAAATCGCTGCTGTCATATTGCGCATGACTCCCGAGGGCTATCTGCAGCCCATGCCGGCGGTCTCGGCCCACGTACATCCCTTCCCCGGCGCCAATATCGACCCGCGCGCGCTGGAGATCACCGGCATCGACCCGGACAACCCGCTGCGCGGCGCACTCGATGAGCGCCTGGCGCTGGACCATGTGTTCAAGCCGATCCGCGACGCCATGCGCGACATGGATTGCCAGCGCGCCGTACTGGTAGGCCACAACGCCGCGTTCGACCTGGGCTTTCTCAATGCGGCCGTGCGCCGCGTCGCCCACAAGCGCAATCCGTTCCACCCTTTCAGCTGCTTCGATACCGCCACGCTTAGCGGCCTTGCGTTCGGCCAGACCGTGCTGAGCAAGGCGGTGCAGGCCGCGGGCATTCCGTTCGATACGCGCGAAGCCCATTCCGCCATCTATGACGCGGAGCGGACGGCGGAGCTGTTCTGCACCATCGTCAACCGCTGGCGCCGGCTGGAGGAGTTTGAGCGGGACCAGATCGGGATTGAGTCGATGTGAGGCACCCGGGGAGCTGAAGCAACTCCTCGGCACCACCTGTGGGAGCGCACCCTGTGCGCGACATCCCGACGGAGCGGTGCCCTGCAAGGCCCGTCGCGCACAGGGTGCGCTCCCACAGGAGAGATCCTGGTCCTCCGGGCGAGACCGGCTGTTCCGTGCGACCCGGATTTTGACTCCGGGCTTTCAAAGGATTCCCCCTACGAGTCAATGCTTTATGACAAACACTTGTCCACTGTCATATCGCTGAAACATTGAACTCATTTCATTGCAACACGACGCGCATGAAATAACGGCGGGCGGGAATCCCCCGAAACCCTTATCGCTAAGGAGCAACCGTGTTGATCTCAACCAAATCTCTGACTCGCATCGGCACGGCCGCGGTGTTCGCAACGGCCTCGCTGTTTGCCATAGGCGCGCAGGCGACCGACATCACCGGCGCTGGCTCGAGCTTCGTCTACCCGGTGCTTTCGAAGTGGTCCGCGGGCTACGCCGAAAAGACCGGCAACAAGCTCAACTACCAGTCCGTCGGCTCGGGCGCCGGCGTGGCGCAGATCAAGGAAGGCACCATCGACTTCGGCGCCACCGATGCTCCGGTGAAGGCTGAAGACCTCGCACAGTTCGGCCTGGGCCAGTTCCCGGTCGTGGTGGGCGGCATCGTGCCGGTGGTGAACATCCCGGGCGTGGAAGCGGGCCAGGTCAAGCTGGACGGCACCACCCTCGCCGACATCTTCCTCGGCAAGATCACCATGTGGAACGACCCGCGCATCGCCGCGATGAACGCCGGCGTGAACCTGCCCTCCAAGAAGATCACCGTGGTGCATCGCTCGGACGGTTCGGGCACCTCGTTCAACTTCACCAACTACCTGTCCAAGGTCAGCACCGACTGGGCCAGCAAGGTCAAGTTCGGCACGGCCGTCGAGTGGCCGACCGGCGTGGGCGGCAAGGGCAACGAGGGCGTGTCGCAGTACGTCAAGCAGATCGTCGGTTCGATCGGCTACGTCGAGTACGCCTATGCCGTGAAGAACAAGATCAGCTGGGTGAACCTGAAGAACGCCGCCGGCCAGGTGGTTGCGCCGAGCGCCGAGGCGTTCGCCGCTGCCGCTGCCACGGCCGACTGGGGCAGCGCCAAGGACTTCAACGTGATCATGACCAACGCCTCCGGTGCGCAGGCATGGCCGATCACCGCGACGACCTGGGTGGTGATGTACAAGAAGCCCAAGAACGCCGAGCACACCAAGGTGGCGTTCGAGTTCTTCAAGTGGGCGCTCGAGAATGGCCAGAAGGATGCCGCTTCGCTCGACTACGTCGCGCTGCCGGACACCCTGGTCAAGAAGATCGAGGCTTACTGGGGTACCGAGTACAAGCACTAAGGCTGGCGTCTCGCCGGTCACGCTACGGCAACCGGCGAGTCTTAAGCTGATGGCTTGACCGCACCACGACGGCCGCCCGACTAACCTCGGGCGGCCTGTTGCTGAAAGGCGCCCGGAAGCGCCATCCATCAACCAGCCGGCACCCACCGGACTGGCCTGAATGCCGAGGAATCCTCCGCACATGCAAGCGAACGTAGGCGCCATCGCCTCCTCCGTGCCCCAGGAAGCGCGCGCCAAGCGCGACGCCCGGAACGACCGCCTGTTCAGCTGGCTGCTCAAGGGCTGCGCCCTGCTGGTGCTGGCCTGCCTGCTCGGCGCCGCCGGTGCCACCCTGTGGGGCGGCCGTCATGCGTTCGGCACGTTCGGCTGGCACTTCCTGGTCAGCGATGCCTGGGATCCCAGTTCCGACACCTACGGCGCGCTCGTGCCGGTGTACGGCACCATCGCCACCTCGTTCATTGCCCTGCTGCTTGCCGTGCCGGTGAGTTTCGGCATCGCACTCTATCTTTCCGAAGTGGCGCCGCCGTGGCTGCGTACGCCGGTGGCCTCGGCCATCGAGCTGCTGGCCGGCATCCCTTCGATCATCTACGGCATGTGGGGCTTGTTCATTTTTGCGCCCTTCTTCGCCGACCATATCAAGCCGTGGTTGACCAACTACCTCGGCGACAAACCCGACGACGGCAAGCTGTCGTGGGTGGCACAGCACGTCCCCTTCGTGGGCAAGCTGTTCGGCAGCGACTATCCGTTCGGCGCCAGCATCCTCACCGCCGGCATCGTGCTGGCGGTGATGATCATCCCGTTCATTTCCTCGGTGATGCGCGAAGTGTTCCAGACGGTGCCTACGCGCCTGAAGGAATCGGCGTATGCGCTGGGTTCGAGCACCTGGGAAGTGTCCTGGGACATCGTGCTGCCGTATACGCGCTCGGCGGTGATCGGCGGCATCTTCCTGGGCCTGGGCCGCGCGCTGGGCGAGACGATGGCGGTGACCTTCGTGCTCGGCAATGCGATGAAGCTGTCGCCGTCGATTCTTGATCCGGGCGCGTCGATCGCGTCAACCATCGCCAACCAGTTCAGCGAGGCTGCGGGCCTGCAGAAATCCACGCTGATGGCGCTGGCCTTCCTGCTGTTCGTGGTGACCTTCATCGTGCTGCTGATCGCACGCTGGATGCTGCGGCAGATGGCCCATAAGGAGGGCCGCTGATGGCCACCGATTCGAGTCTCTACACGCAGCGCCGCATCAAGAACATCATCGCGCTGTCGCTCAGCGTGGTGGCCACGCTGATCGGCTTGATCTTCCTGGCGTGGATCCTGTGGGAAACGCTGCGCCAGGGCATCGGCGCGCTGCGCCCGCAGCTGTTCACCAAGATCACCGCCTATGGCGAGGATGGCGGCCTGCTCAACGCCATGGTCGGCAGCCTGACCGTGAACATGATCGGCATCGTCATCGCCACGCCGATCGGCGTGCTCGCCGGCGCCTGGCTGGCCGAGTACGCCAGCGGCACCAAGCTGGGCGAATCGATCCGCTTCCTCAACGACATCCTGCTGTCGGCGCCATCGATCGTGCTGGGCCTGTTCGTGTACACCATCGTGGTGCTGCCGAGCACGGCGCTCACCGATGGTTCCACCACGTTCTCCGGCTGGGCCGGCGGCATCGCGCTGGCGCTGATCGCCCTGCCGGTGATCGTGCGTACTTCCGATGAAATGCTGCGCCTGGTGCCTTCCACCCTGCGCGAAGCCTCGCTGTCGCTGGGCATTCCGCAGTGGAAGCTGACCACGCAGATCCTGATCCGCGCCGCGCGCTCGGGCATCATCACCGGCGTGCTGCTGGCGCTGGCCCGCATCAGCGGCGAAACCGCACCGCTGCTGTTCACCGCGTTCGGCAACAACTACCTGACCTTCAACCCGTCGGACAAGATGTCCAGCCTGCCGCAGGTGATCTACCAGTACGCCAACGATCCGGGTGAAGGCCTGCACGCCATCGCCTGGGCCGGTGCCTTCGTGCTCACCATGTTCGTGCTCTTGCTGAGTCTTGCTTCCCGTCTGGTCCTCTCTCGCAACAAGGTGTCCCATGACTGAGTCCGCCGCCGCCGGCATCCACCCGCAGTCCGCGGCCACGCACGCGCCGATTGCGCCGACCAAGATCAAGGTGCGCGACCTGCACTTCTACTACAACGGTTTCCATGCGCTGAAAGGCATCAACATGGACATCCCGGAGAAGAAGGTCACCGCCATCATCGGGCCCTCCGGTTGCGGCAAGTCCACGCTGCTGCGCATCTTCAACCGCATCTATGCGATCTACCCCAAGCTCGAGGCGAAGGGCGAGATCGTGCTGGACGAGGAGAACATCCTCGATACGCGCTATTCCATGAACCGCCTGCGCAGCAAGGTCGGCATGGTGTTCCAGAAGCCGGTGCCGTTCCCGATGACCATCTTCGAGAACGTGGCCTACGGCATCCGCCACCACGAGAAGCTCTCGCGCGCGGACATGGACATCCGTGTCGAACAGGCACTGCGCAGCGCCGCGCTGTGGGACGAGGTCAAGGACAAGCTCAAGCAGAGCGCGCTCGGCCTCTCCGGCGGTCAGCAGCAGCGCCTGTGCATCGCGCGCGGTATCGCGCTGAAGCCCGAAGTGCTGCTGCTGGACGAACCGACCTCGGCGCTCGACCCGATCGCCACCGGCCGCATCGAACAGCTGGTGGAAGAGCTCAAGAGCGAGTACACCATCGTCATCGTCACCCACAACATGCAGCAGGCGGCCCGTTGCTCGGACCTCACCGCTTTCATGTACCTGGGCGAGCTGATCGAATTCGACCGCACCGAACAGATCTTCACCAAGCCGGGCAAGAAGCAGACCGAGGATTACATCACCGGTCGCTTCGGCTAACCGATATGCTCCCTCTCCCCTCCGGGGGGAGAGGGCTGGGGTGAGGGGTCACGAAACCTCACCCTCCCCTACTGGACTCACAAGAGAATCCAAATGAGCGGCAGCAGCAAAGAACACATCATCAAGAGCTACGACGACGAGCTGACCCGCCTCACCGGCGAAATCGTCCGCATGGGCGAGCTTGCCGTGAGCCAGCTGGAAGCAGCCATCGACGTGATCGACCGCCGTGACGAGCGCGCTGCGCAGCATGTGGTCAACAACGACGACGCCATCGACCTGCTCGAACAGGAAATCAGCCACGACGTGGTGCGTCTGCTCGCCCTGCGCGCGCCGATCGCCGGCGACCTGCGCAATGTGTTCGCCGCGCTGCGCATCGCCGCCGACATCGAACGCATTGGCGATTACGCCGCCAACGTGGCCAAGCGCTCCATCCCGCTGTCGATGGTGGCGCCGGTGAGCCCGACCAGCGGCCTGGGCTACCTGGCGGAGCTTGCCGCGCAGGAAGTGCGCGATGTGTTGATCGCCTACCGCGACCGCGATGCCGAGCGCGCCTACCAGGTGTGGAAGGACGACGCCGAGCTGGACGAAGCCTATACCGGCTACTTCCGCCAGCTGCTCACCTACATGATGGAAGATCCGCGCAACATCACGCCGTGCACGCATCTGCTGTTCATGGCCAAGAACATCGAGCGCATCGGCGACCATGCCACCAATATCGCCGAGAGCATCTGGTATCAGGTGAATGGCGAGCCGCTTACGGCGCAGCGTGCGAAGCGGGATTTCACGTCCAATCCTGAGTTGACCAAGCTGGGCAACAAGCCCGAATAAAGGCAACAGGCGCTCCTGTGGGAGCGCACCCTGTACGCGACTGCGTCACGCTGAAACGTGACAGTCGCGCACAGGGTGCGCTCCCACAATGTTTTCTACGCCTGGTCAGTGCGCCCCGCCAGTCAGCTTCAACCCCACCATCCCCAGCACCACCAGCCCCACGCAGGCCAGCCGCAACGGCGAGGCCGCATCGCCGAACAGCACGATGCCGAGTATCACCGCGCCCACGGCGCCGATGCCGGTCCAGATCGCATAAGCCGTACCGATCGGCAGACTCTTCACCGCCATTGCAAGCAGCATGATGCTGGCGAGCATCGCCGATGCCGTGATGACGCTCGGCCACAGCCGCGTGAAGCCTTCGGTGTACTTCAGTCCAATCGCCCAGACCACTTCGAGCAGTCCGGCGAGCAAGAGATAAGTCCAGGACATGACGCGCTCCTCTGGACAGGAGCAGGGCCGTCCCTGCCGTAGACACATGCGTGCGGGGCCGTCCCCGCAGACCGGTTCCATTGCAGAACCGGTCCGGGCATTTTACTGGCGACGCCTGAACGCTGCGTCAGGGCGTGAACTTGCTGCCCAGTTCGCGGGCTTCGCGACGTGCGCGGGCCGAATGCACGATGCCGAAGATGCCGATGGCAATCCACGCCACCTCCATCAGCAAGGCGGGCCAATTGATCGCCACGCCAAACAGCAGCGACAGCACCACACCCAGCGCGCCAAACACGTTCATCAGCTGATAGACCAGGCCATTGCCGTGCAGCTTGCGCGCCTGCAGCAACAGGAAGGACGACAGCACCAGCACCACACCGATGTAACCGGCCCAGTCATACCAGAAGAACGTCATCGCTTTTCACTCCTTTGTCGCAATGCCTCGAACAGCACGATGCCCGTCGCCACGGACACGTTCAAACTCTCCATCACACCCGGCATCGGGATCTGCGCCACGAAATCGCAGGTCTCGCGGGTCAGGCGGCGCATGCCCTCGCCTTCGCTGCCCAGCACGACCGCCACCGGGCCGCGCATGTCGATGCTGTAGACGGACGTTTCCGTATCTCCGGCCAGGCCGGTGATCCACACGCCGGCATCCTTGAGCGTGCGCAAAGCGCGGGCCAGATTGGTGGCGGCGATCAGCGGCACACGATCGGCACCGCCGGCCGAGGCGCGGCGCACCACGGGCGTGAGGCCCACGGCGCGATCCTTCGGCACGATCACCATGGTCGCGCCTGCCGCCGCCGCGCTGCGCAGGCAGGCGCCGAGGTTGTGCGGATCGGTGACGCCGTCGAGCACCAGCACCAGCGCGTTCTGCCCGGCTTCGGTGAGCAGTCGCTCGATGTCGTTCTCCGAACCCATCGGCGGCGCTTCGTAGCGGGCCACGATGCCTTGATGGCGTGCTTCGCCCGAGACGCGATCAAGCTCGTCGCGCGAACGATGATGCACGGGAATATTCAGGGCCTTGGCGCGCGTCGCCAGTTCCTGCACGCGCGCATTGCGCTGGCCCTGTTCAACCAGCACTTCGCGCACGCGCGAGGCGTCGTTGCTCAGGGCACCTTCGACCGGGTTGATCCCGACGATCCAGCTGTCACTCATTTTTTGCCTTTGCTCTTGCCGGCCCCGCGGGCCTTGGAGACCGCCTTGGACGCTGCAGCCTTGGCCGCGTTGAACTTGCCCTTGGCGGCCGATTTGGCCTTGGCCAGCATGCTCTTGCCGCCGGCCGGTTTCTTCCCGGCCACGGGCGCGTCGGTATGAACCGGCGTGCGCGCTGCCTGGGGAGGTGCATTATCGCGCGCGGCCGGGCGTGGTGTCCCCCTGCCGCCCTTGGGCAGCGAATAGCGATCGCCGGCCGCGGCGTAGTTGTAGCGGCGCTCGCTGCTCGGCGGCACGAGGCCTTCCTTGCGCGGCGCGACCAGGCGGAAGTCGATCTTGCGGTCTTCCAGGCTGGCCCGCAGCACCTGTACGCGCACATGGTCGCCGAGACGGAATTGCGCGCCGCTGCGCTCACCCTTCAGCAGGTGACGCACCGGATCGAAGTGGTAGTAGTCGTTGGAAAGCTGGCTGATATGCACCAGCCCCGACACCTTCGACTCGTCCAGCTCCACGAACAAGCCGAACGAGGTCACGCCAGTGACGGTGCCGTCGAACTCGCTGCCCACGTGCTTGGACATCCAGGCGCACTTGAAGCGCTCGTCCACATCGCGCTCGGCCTCTTCCGCACGACGCTCGCGCTGCGAGCAATGCACCGCCATGGCGGCCATCTCGCTCGGGGTATAGCTGTACGCGGTCGGCTTGCCGCCGGCAATGGCGTAGCGGATCGCGCGATGGACCAGCAGATCCGGATAACGACGAATCGGCGAGGTGAAGTGCGCGTACGCCTCCAGCGCGAGGCCGAAGTGGCCTCGGTTGTCCGGCTGATAGGCCGCCATGCTCTGCGAGCGCAGCAGCACCGACTGGATCAGCTCGCGCTCGGGGCGGTCGTGCACCAGGCGCAGGATGTCTGCGTAGTCGCCCGGCGTGACTTCCTCCACCGGCGGCATGCGCAGCTTGAACTCGCGCAAGAAATTCTGCAGGTCTTCGTACTTCTCAGCCGGCGGCGGCTCGTGCGCACGAAACAGCGCGGGGATCTTCTTCTTTTCGAGGAACAAGGCCGCCTGCACGTTGGCGGCGATCATGCATTCCTCGATCAGCTTGTGCGCGTCGTTGCGCTCGGTGGCGCCCATGGATTCCACTTCGCCGCGCTGGTCGAGGCGGAACTTCACCTCAGGCGTTTCGAAATCGATCGCGCCACGGCGCTTGCGCTGCGCGGCCATCAGCTTGTACAGGCCGTGCAGATGCTCGATCTGCGGCATCACGTCGGCCAGCTCGTGGCGCGCGTCGGCATCGTTGAGGCCAATCGCCTGCCACACGCGGTCGTAGGTCAGGCGCGCATGCGAACGCATCACCGCGTTGTAGAACTTGGAACGAACGACCTCGCCTTCCTCGTTCACCACCATGTCGCACACCATGCACAGGCGTTCGACCTTGGGATTCAACGAGCAGATGCCGTTGGACAGCGTCTCCGGCAGCATCGGCACCACGAAGCCGGGGAAATAGGTCGAGGTGCTGCGCTCGTAGGCTTCCTTGTCGAGCGCCGAGCCCACCTTCACGTAATGCGACACGTCGGCGATGGCGACCACCAGGCGATAGCCGCCGCCGCGCTTGGGTTCGGCAAACACCGCATCGTCGAAGTCGCGCGCGTCGGCGCCATCGATGGTCACCAGCGGCAGTGAACGCAGATCCACCCTGCCCTCGCGTTCGGCCGCGGTCACCTGCGGCTCGACCTGGGCGGCGTCGCGGATTACCGCGTCGGGCCAGTCGTGCGGAAGGTCGTGGCTGGCGATCGCCATCTCCACCAGCAGCGAGGGCTGCAGGCGTTCGCCCAGCACGGCGCGGATAGCGCCCATCGGGCCGCGATGCGGCGTCGGCGGGTCGGTGATCTCGGCCACCACGATCTGGCCGGAGCGGGCGCCCATGTCCTGGCCGGGCACGATCATCACGTCCTGATGCACGCGGCGGTCATCGGGCGCGACCAGGGTGACGCCATTCTCGATCACCACGCGACCGACCAGTCGCGGCGAGCGGCGTTGCAGCACTTCGACAATCGCGCCCTGCTTGCGACCGCGCCGGTCGATGCCGACCACGCTGGCCAGCACGCGGTCGCCGTGCAACACGATGCGCATCTGCTGAGGCGAGAGATAGAGGTCCTCGCCGCCGCCATCCGGACGCAGGAAGCCGTAGCCCTCGGCATTGGCCAGCACCACGCCCTGGATCAGGTCCAGCTTGTTGGCCGGCGCATAGCCGCCGCGACGCCCCAGCAGCAGCTGGCCATCGCGCACCATGGCGCCCAGGCGCTTGCGCAGAGCATTGAGTTCGTATTCGTCAAACAGCGACAGCGCTTCGGCCATGCGCGCTTCGGTCAGCAATTCACCGCGCTGTTCGAGCAGCGCGAGGATGGCCTCACGGCTGGGGATGGGGCGCTCGTAACGCTGCGCTTCGCGCTCCGCGTGCGGATCACCCACCACGCCCTCGCGCGGGCGGCTCGGTTCCACCGCCGAGCGCCGGCCGCGGCCACCGCCGCTCTTGCCGCTCTTGGGCGTGGGCGCCTTGGAGCCTGGCTCCGGCTTGCTGCTGCGCGGTTCTTTTTTTCTGGTCACTTCCTATGCCTTTTTAGTTGGTTTTATGGGGCTTGCGGACCCGAGGAGTGTCGGTCCGAAAAAAATCCGTGAAAGGATAGTTGACAACCCACCGACACATGCCTAATCTACGCGGCTCACGCAGCCCAAAAAGCTCACGTGACACCTGCCCAGGTGGCGGAATTGGTAGACGCACTAGTTTCAGGTACTAGCGGGTAAAACCGTGGAGGTTCGAGTCCTCTCCTGGGCACCAATTGTAGACGAAGCCCGCAGCGATGCGGGCTTTTTCGCGTCTGGCGTTTGCGTGCGCATGCGACACGCGTTGCACGTTCACCCCGGCACGCGCAGCGCGTGCAGTCCGCCCGCGAGCGAATACACGTTCTGCACACCTTCGCCGCGCAACAGACGCGCGGCATGTCCGCTGCGCCGACCGCTGGCGCATACGAGCAGATAGCGACCGTCGATGAATTCCCCTGCCCGCTCGGCGACTTGAGCCGAAGGCACGTGCATCGCGCCAGCCACCGGCATCGGATCGCTGACCAACTCGTCGGCCTCGCGCACATCCACCAACCGATAGCCGGCGGCGATGGCATCGTCGAGTCGATCGAACACCAGGTCGATCTCCCGCTCGTCCACCGAACGAGCCAGCGCGCGACGCGCCACCTCGACGCAACCGCCATGCGCAGCGCAGCCGCCGGCCGCATCGATCGGCAAGTGCTGGATGCTCAGGTCGATCAGGTTCACCAGCGACAACGCGCCGGCATGGGGTTGCGGCAAGCCGAGCAGATACTTCAGTGCTTCGTTGGCCTGCATCGCACCCAGCACGCCCGGCACCGGACCGAGCACGCCCGACAGCACACAACTGCCCACCGATTCCGGCGAGGGCTCCTGCGGCCACAGGCAGCGCAAACACGGCGCACCCGGCTTGGCGGCCACGAACTGCAGCTGGCCTTCGTATTGGTAGATGCTGGCCAGGATCAAGGGCGTGCCGCTGATCACGGCCGCATCGCTGCTGAGATAGCGGCTGCGCATATCGTCGGTGCATTCGATCACCAGGTCGAACTGGCGGAACACATCGACCGCGTTGCCCGCATCCAGCGGCTGCGTCCATACCTGCACCTGCACGGTCGGATTGAGTGCAGCCACGCGGCGCGAGGCGAGCTCGGCCTTCAGCTCGCCGATGTCTTGCGCGTCGTACATGGTCTGCCGATGCAGGTTGCTCGCGTCAAGGCGATCGCCGTCCACGATGCCCAGCGTACCGATGCCCGCGCCGGCGAGATAACTGATCACCGGGCAGCCCAGACCACCGGCGCCGATCACCAGCACGCGCGATGCGGCGAGTTTCGCCTGCCCTGCTTCGCCCACTTCACGCAGTCGGGTCTGGCGCGAATAGTCGGGCACAAACGGTGCGGCATGCGCATGGTGATGATGCTGGTGACCTTCGTGCTCGTGCTCGCGATAGACATGCGTGCAGGCGACCCAGTCGGATTCGCCGGTGACGTAATGTTCCTTCTTCCAGATCGGCAGGCGGTGCTTGATCTCGTCGATGATGTAGCGGCAGGCGCGAAAGGCTTCGTCGCGGTGCGGCGCGGATGCGCCGACCCAGACGGCCATGTCGCCGATCTTCAGATCGCCGGTGCGATGCACGCAGCGCGCATCGGTGACGCCGTAACGCTCGATGGCCTCGGCAACGATGCGCTCGCCCTCAGCGATGGCCAGTTCCGCATAAGCCTCGTACGACAGCCCGTCGACTTCACGCCCTTCGTTGCTGTTGCGGACCCAGCCTTCAAAGGCGCAATAGCCGCCGCTGGCCGGATGACGCAGCCGGTCGCGCTGGCCGTTGGTATCGACGACCGTACTGAAAAGTTCGAAACGGCTCATCCGCCAGCCACCGGTGGAATGAAGACGATGGTGTCGCCGTCGCGCAGCGGGCGCTCCCATGCACTGAACTGGGCGTTCACCGCCACTTTGAGCGCGTCGGCCGCCAGCGAGAAACCTCGGGCGATACGCAGCTCCTCATATAGCTCGCGCAGCGAACGGGCGGCGGTGTCGACCTGCTCGGCACTGGTGCCGGCCTGTTCGCGCAATTGCGCGTAGTACTGGAGGTTCACCACGGTCATGCCAAGGACTCCAGACGCTGTTGCATGGCTTGCCGCTCCTCGGGCGTATTGACGTTGTCCAGCGCATCGCCTGGCGCGGGCAACAGTACGATGTTCGATTGCATCAGCGCCTTGCGCGGGCAAAAGCTGCCGTCCTCGTAGCGCTGGCGCAGCAGTGCATGACTGCGCGGCTCCCAGATGGCGCACAGCGGTTCGGGCAGGCCGTCATGGCTGCTGGCGAACACCGTGGCAAAGGCTTGCGGATCGCGCGCGTCGATCAGGCCGCGCAGCGTGTCGTTGTCCAGAAGCGGCAGATCGCAGGCAAGCACCAGCCAGGCCGCATCGGGATGACGCTCCTGCGCGGACAGGATGCCGGCCACCGGCCCCACCGCCTCGTAGCTGTCCACGATCTGCGGCAGCGTGGCGCGCAAGGCATCGCCGCGCTGGTGCTCGCGCACCGAGACGAAGGCCTGCTCGGTCACCGCCTGGAGCAGGCGCCAAGCACGCAGCAGTTGCGGCTCGCCGCGATAGTCCAGCGCAGCCTTGTCCTGGCGCATGCGCTGGCTCGCGCCGCCGCTGAGGAGCAAGCCGTAAAGCGGAGCCGGTGTACCGCTCATGCGATCTCCGTCGTGTTGAAATCCTGCTTGCCGCCGGACTTGCCGACCAGCCGCACCTCGTTGATGACGATCTCGTGCGACATCGCCTTGCACATGTCGTAAATGGTAAGCGCAGCGATGCTGGCCCCGGTCAAGGCTTCCATTTCAACACCGGTGCGGCCGTTGCACGACACCGTGCAATCGATCAGCGCGTGCACGCCTTCCATGCGGATGCTGACGTCGCATCGATCGATGCTCAGCGGATGGCACAGCGGAATCAGTTGCGGCGTGGCCTTGGCGCCCATCACGCCGGCGATCTGGGCCACCGTGAGTACGGCGCCTTTGGGGGTGACGTAGCCCGCTTGGTGCAGTCGCGCGGCCACCTCGGCAGGGAACGTCACCCGTGCGCTGGCCTGGGCGGTGCGACGGGTGATCGCCTTGGCGCCCACGTCGACCATGCGCGGTTGCTGCTCGTCGTCGACGTGGGAAAGCTGGGTGGGTGTGGCTGTCACGGCAAGCTCCGGGGGAATGGCCTGATTATTGATCCACTGGCGACGGGAAGGATGAAGAATTCGTGTTGTCCCTGCTCGCCACCCTCAGCCCCCGATGTAGTGCATCTCAATCTTCCGCGGCGCCTTGCCATGGTGCTCCGCCCGCTCCTCGCTGTAGCGGTCGTGGCGCCCCAGCCAGGTCTGGCGCAGCAGCTCGGTCAACGCGTCGTCGCTGGCTCCTGCACGCAGAGGGCCGCGCAGATCGGCGCCCTGGGTGGCGAACAGGCAGGTGTAGAGCATGCCCTCGGACGAGAGGCGCGCCCGCGTGCAGCCGCCGCAGAACGGCTGGCTGATCGAGGAGATCATGCCGATCTCGCCTGCGCCGTCGTCGAAGCGGTAGCGCGTCGCCACCTCGCCAGCGTACTTGGGCAGCACAGCGCGCAGCGGCCAGCGCGTGTGGATGCGCTGGACCAGGGTCGCCGAAGGCACCACCTGATCGGCGTGCCAGTCGTTGCGATTGCCCACATCCATGTATTCGATGAAGCGCACGACGATGCCGCTGCCGCGGAAGCGTTCCAGCAGATCGATCACCGTGTGCTCGTTGACGTCGCGCTGCACCACCGTATTGAGTTTCACGCCGTGCGGAAAACCGGCTTGCTGCGCGGCCTCGATGCCGGCAAGCACATCGTCCAGCGCGCCGCGGCCACCGCTCATGCGGTGGAACAGCGCCGGATCGAGTGTGTCCAGGCTGATGGTCACGCGGTCCAGGCCGGCATCGCGCAACTCGGCGGCATGCCGCGCAAGCAGCACGCCATTGGTAGTCAGCGCGAGATCGGTGATGCCATCGAGCCGACGCAGCCGCCCTACCAGTTCAGCCAGATGTGGCCGCAGCAAGGGCTCGCCGCCGGTGAGGCGCAGCTTGCTCACCCCCAGCGTCGCCGCCAGCCGGCACAGGCGCTCAATTTCGTCGAAGCTCAGGCGTTCGTCGTTGCGCAGGAAGTTGAAGTGCTCGCCATAGGTCGACTCGGGCATGCAATACGGGCAACGGAAATTGCAGCGATCCATCACCGAGATGCGCAGGTCGTGCAGCGACCGGCCGAGCTGGTCGACCGGCAAAGCTGAGGCCTGATTGAGGCTGTTGATCGCGCTCATCTCACCACCGATAAAACGCAGCCACGCTGCCGGCAGCCGCCTTGCCCTGGCCGGGCGGCAACTGCACGAATCCCTGCGTACGGGGCAGCGAAGAAAAATCACCCGAGGTCTTGGACGGTACCGGATAGGCCATCAACCGTCCCTGAGCATCGGATTGCACGCGGGCGGGCACGAAGCTCGCCAGCGACGGGTTGACGTCCACATCGCTGTCCAGGCAAACCCATTCCGGCGCCGGCGCAGGAACGCCTTGTGCGGCGCGCAGCGCGGGCCGCGCATAGCGCGTGGCGCATACCAGTGCCGATACCGGATTGCCAGGCAAGGCGAACACCGCCTGGCCACGCGGACCGATGCCAAACCACATCGGCTTGCCCGGCTTCTGGGCGATGCGATGGAACACCTTTCGCACGCCCTGGGCCGCGAGCGCCGCCGGCACGTAGTCGCGCTGCCCCATCGAGACGCCGCCGGACAGCAGCAAGACATCGTGCCGTTCCAGCAGCTCGGCAATGCGCTGGCTGGTGACGGCCTCGTCGTCGACGATATGTTCCATCACCACGCGCTCCAATCCATCCAGCCGCAAGGCGGCGCGTACGGCGCTGTCGTTGGAGCGGCGGATCTGTCCTTCGCCCAGCGCCTCGCCCACGTCCACCAGTTCATCGCCGGTGGACACGATGGCGATCGAGGGCATCACCGCAACCTCGACGTTCGCCACGCCATTGGCCGCCAGCAAGGCCATTTCAGCCGGACCCAGACGCATGCCCGGCGACAACAGCAAGCTTCCTTGTGCGCAATCGGCGGCGCGGCGATGGATGAACTGCCCGGCTACCGGCGCGCAATCGTCGGACAGCACATAGTCCTCGCCATCGCGCCGCAGCTGCTCGATTGGAATCACGCTGTCGGCACCCTCGGGCAGCATCGCGCCGGTGGTGATTTCCAGGCAGTCGTTGCCGGAGGGCAGCGTCTGCCTGCGCATGCCGGCCATCTGTGCGCCCACCACGCGCAGGCGACGGGGCATGGTGGCTGACCAGCGGATGGCGATGCCGTCCATCATCACCCGGTCGAACGGCGGATGATCGTGTTCGGCATGTACCGCTTGTCGAAGTACCCGTCCCACCGCCTCGTCCAAGGGCACGCGCTCGCTGCCAAACGAGGGCATATGTTCGGCGATCAGGGCTTGGGCTTGGCTGACGCTGGTCAATTCGCTCATGGTGGGAATCATGCAAGGAAGGGTGACCGCATGGCGTCGAGCATAGCGCGCCGCTCAGATGCCCAGCGCAACGGCTTTCACCTGCGCCCAGGCGGTGCTGCCGGGCGGCAGGCCCAGCGCATGCCATGAACGCCGCGTGATGCGGGCCAGCAGCATGCAGCCGCCGGCGTCCAGTTGCACCAGCACCTGCGAGGACTGTCCGGCATCGACGGCTGCCACGATCCGGCACGGCAGCTGGTTGAGCGCACTGGTGCCGGTCTGGGGCGTGGTGCTCAACACGACGTCGCGGGCGCTGATGCGGCAGCGCAAACGCTGTCCCACGCGCTCGTGGCGATAGGGCAACCACAGGCGACCTCCCGCAAAGTCCAGCTCGATCAGCTGGTCGTGGGCGTCGTAGGCGACCACCTCGCCCTCGATCACGGCTCCCACCGCATCGCCCAGGGCCGGCGGCAGGTCCAGCCGGGTCAAGGTGTCCTGCAGGCCGCCCTGGGCCACCACGTGGCCGGCTTCCATCAGCACCAGGTGATCGGCCAGCCGGGCAACTTCGTCCACGTTGTGGCTCACGTAAATCATCGGCACCTGCAGCGTGGCATGCAGCGATTCCAGGCATTCCAGCAAGTCGGTACGGGCCGGGCCGTCGAGCGCGGACAGCGGTTCGTCGAACATCAGCAGGGCCGGATCCGACAGCAGTGCACGCACCATCGACACGCGTTGGCGCTCGCCGCCTGACAAGCCATCGACGCGACGCTCGAGCAGGGGCCGCAAACCGAAGCGGTCGATCAAGCCCTCGCGATCGAGATGCGCCGGGCGTCCGGCGCGGCGATAGCCAAAATCGAGATTGCCCGCCACCGAGTGATGGGTGAACAGGCTCGCCTCCTGGAACACGTAGCCGATCCGCCGCTTATGCGGCGGCACGAACACCCGGTGCGTGCTGTCCTGCCACACGGTCTGCCCAAAACTCACCCGCCCGACGGCATCGCGCTCCAGTCCCGCCATCGCACGCAAACAGCTGGTCTTGCCGGCGCCGGAGGGTCCGAACAAGGCGGTGATGCCCCGCGGCGGCAGGGTCAGGTCGACCTCAAAGGCGAGCGCACCGCGGCGCCAGGCGAGCTTGGCGTCCAGTCCCAATGGGCTCTCGTCCGGCCGCTCAGTCACGCGCCTGCCTGCGGGTGCGCAACAGCGACATGGCGAGCAAGGCGGCAAACGACACCACCAGCAGACACAGCGACAGCACATTGGCCTGGTGGTACTCGCCCGCCTGTACGTGGTCGTAGATGCGCATCGACAGCACGCGGGTCTGGCCGGGGATATTGCCGCCTATCATCAGGACCACGCCGAACTCGCCCACCGTGTGCGCAAAGCCGAGCACGGCGGCCGTGATCACGCCGGGCAAGGCCAGCGGCAAGGCCACGTTGAAGAATCGATCGAGCGGACTCGCGCCCAGGCAGGCGGCCACTTCCAGCGGTCGCTCGCCCACCGCTTCGAAGGCGTTGTGCAGCGGCTGCACCACGAACGGCAGCGAATACAGCATGGAGGCGACGACCAACCCCTGGAAGGTGAATGGCAAGGCCGCCAGTCCCATGGCCGCGAACGCACGCCCTACCCAACCATCGGGCCCGAGCAGCATCAGCAGATAGAAACCCAGCACGGTCGGCGGCAGCACCAGGGGCAAGGCCACCACGGCCGCGATCGGGCGCCGCCAGCGCGAACGCGTATGCGCCAGCCACCAGGCCAGCGGCAGGCCCAGCACCAGCAGCAACACGGTGACGGTGGTCGCCAGTCGCAGGGTGAGGCCCAGCGCCTCGATGTCCGCTTCGCTCAACAAGGCCATGGGGGGCGCTCAGTGCGCGGCGTCTTCCGGCAGGTTGAAACCGTAGCGCGAGAGGATTGCCTTGGCCGGCGCAGTCTGCACGTAGCGCGCAAAATCCTGCGCGAGTGTGTTGTTCGCGCCGCGCTGGGTGATCACGAAACTCTGCCGTAGCGGCTCATACAGCGACGACGGCACCGGCTCGAAACTGCCTTTGACGGACGAGCCGAGCACCAGCGATTCGGCCACCAGGCCCACTTGTGCATTGCCGCTCTGCGCGAACTGCGCGGTCTGCGCGATGTTGTCGCCAAACACCAGGCGCGACTGCACCTTGTCCCATACACCGGCCGCACGCAGCGCCTGTTCGGCGCGCTTGCCATACGGCGCGTGCTGCGGATTGGCGATCGCGATGCGACCGAACCGTGCCTGCGCAAGATCCGCCACCTGCACGCCCTTCATGTCGATGCTGGCGCTCCACATCACCAGGTGACCGAGCGCATAAGGCACCGGCGTGCCGCTGGCCTTGCCATGCTCGACCAGCTGCTGCGGATAGCTGCTGTCGGCCGAGAAGAACAGGTCGAACGGCGCGCCCTGTTCGATCTGCGTGGACAGGTTGCCGGATGATCCGTACACCACCTCAATGCGGCTATCGGGATGATCGTGGCGATAGGCCGCGACCACATCGTCAAGCGCCTGGTGCAAATCTGCGGCGGCAGCGACGGTGATGTGATTATCAGCGGCGGCGGCCATCGACGATGCCGTTACCAAAACCGATACCAGCAAGCCCTGCCATAGTCGACGCATCATCGGTGTTGCTCCTGATCGTGGTGGCCGATCCAACGGCTCAAGACTAGCCCAACCGTAACCGGCGTCATGTCAACGCTACGGCCTTGGCGCGCGACGATGGCGGACGCTGTCGCGCACGTCCACATCGAACAGCAGCTCCAGCGGATCGCCCTCCCCGCTTTCCAGCTGGAAGGTCAAACCCTCCCGCGTGGGCAGGTTGGCGGCATGTGCCCGCACCAGGGAATCGGGCAGATCGATCACCCAGGCATCGGGCTGGCCGGTGAAACGGGCGGCTTCGCTCGGCACCGCCTTGAGCGTGCACGACAGCGACAGGCTGCTGGTAAAGCGCGTCTGCGATACCAGCGGCTCGCCGACCAGCAGCCTGGACAGTTCCTCTTCGCCGATGCGCACGCGCAGGTTTTGGCCTTCGATCTGCAGTTTCATGATGCGGCTCCAGGTTGATCCCATCCGGCCCAGCCAACGGCGTCCGGGTGCAGGCTGGCGACGGTCACCACCTGCCCGGCGGCCACCTCACCGGCTTCCTCCTCGACCACCACCCAGGCGTCGGCCTGCGCGAACGGCTGGATGCGGAAGGGTTGCTGCTGCGCCAGCACGTTCGCGTGAAGCCGTCCCTGCTCATCCTGCGTCAGCGTGGCGCGCAGGAAGTGGCGAAGCCCGGGCTTGAGTTGCTGGGGCGTGTCCAACACGGCCTGCCACGTGCGTTCGGGGGCTTGTCCGCGCATGGCTCGCAGCACGGGATCGATCAGAAAGCGCAAGCCCACGGCCACCGCCATCGGCGTGCCCGGCAAGGCAAACACCATCGCATCCCCCAGCACCGCCGCCAGTTGCGGCTTGCCGGGACGAATGGCGAGCTTATGGAACAGCACCTGCGCGCCGAGTTCCACCAGTGCATCCGGCACGAAGTCATAACGCCCCATGGACACGGCGCCCGTGCTGACGATCAGATCGACGCCTGCCTGTTGTGCGCGCCGCACGGCGGCGACAAAGGTGTGGCTCGTATCGTCCACCGTTTCGCACGAACTTACCTGCACGCCCATCGCGGCAAATGCAGCCACCAGGTAAGGCCCGTTGGAACCATAGATCTGACCGTCGCCCAACGCTTGCGTCAGGTCGGCCTGCAATTCTTTGCCAGTGCAGATGATGGCGACCCGCGGCGCGCGCAGCACATCTACTTGAGCCACACCCAGCGCTGCCAGCAGCATCAGCTGACTGGCCTGGATGCGCGTGCCCGCCTTGATCACCACGCGGCCCTTGGCCACATCGCTGCCGGCGTAGCGCACATTGGCCCTGGGTGTCACGGCGTCGAGCAACCGGATGCGCGCTGGCGAACCATCCTCACGCCGTTCCAGCAACGCGGTGCGCTCCACCGGCACCACCGTGTCCAGCCCCTGCGGAAGACGCGCCCCCGTCATGATTTCCCAGGCCATGCCCGCCGATGCACGCGAGGCATCGCCAGCGGCCTGCGAGCCCTGCACCGCATGCTCGCTGCCGGCGGCCAAGGGTTCGTCTGCGTGCAGCGCATAGCCATCCATCGCCGAGTGATCGAACGACGGCAAGTCCATGGGACTCGCCACATCGACCGCCACGACAGCGCTCAGGGCATCGGCGATCTTGCATGACTGTGCCGGCAACCGTCGCACGTGCCGCAGGAGCTCAAGCAGTGCGTCGTCGTAGCCAATCATGCAGAAGTGGAGCCCGCGGCAGAGGGGATGGGCTACATGCTCGGTGTGGCGCGCATCACATGCAAGCGTTCCATGCGCGTGGATTGTCACAATCCGTTGCGATGCAGCAACACAGTCTGTGCCACCTTGGCATAGTTCGGGTTTAAAGCAGGGGTGTACGACCATGGTCGGGTAGCGTGGCCGGCATGGTGGTTCTAAACATCGCGCAGCCATCCGGCCGCGTGGCCGAAGACAAACGGGGGAGATGCTCATGGTGGGTGTATCGGAAACCGATGTCCTGACTGCGGCCGACACTAAGTCGGCCGTGTTGTCCCGAGAAAGCACGATTGCCGGGCCGCGCTTCAATCGCTGGCTGGTGCCGCCAGCCGCCTTGGCCATCCATTTGAGCATCGGCATGGCCTATGGCTTTTCCGTGTTCTGGCTGCCGATGACCAAGCTGGTGACCGAAGCGGACCCGGCCACCTGCGCCAAGCTGGGCTTCCTGGCGCAGCTGTTCACCACCGCCTGCAACTGGACGGTGCCTGCGGTCAATCACATCTTTGAAACCTTCATCGCGATGCTGGGCATTTCGGCGGCGATCTGGGGGGCGTGGCTGGAACATGCCGGCCCGCGCAAGGCCGGCTTCATCGCCGCCCTGTGCTGGGGAGGTGGCCTGATCGTCGGCGGCATCGGCGTATCGATGCACCAGCTTTGGCTGGTCTATCTAGGGGCCGGCGTGCTGGGAGGCATAGGCCAGGGATTGGGTTACATCACACCCGTGTCGACCCTGATCAAATGGTTCCCGGATCGACGGGGCCTGGCCACCGGCTTTGCCATCATGGGTTATGGCGGCGGCGCGATGATTGGTGCCCCGCTCGCCGTGGCGCTGATGAAGAAGTTCTCGATCGGCGATGTGCCAGGCGTGTCGTCGGCACTGATGTGCATGGGCGTGATCTACCTGGTCGCCATGATTGCCGGCGCCTTCGGTTTCCGCGTGCCGCCGTCGGGCTGGCGTCCGCTGGGCTGGACGCCGCCGGAGGGATCGACCAACAAGCTGATCACCCATCGCCACGTGCATCTGAGCCGCGCGTGGAAAACACCGCAGTTCTGGCTGATCTGGATGGTGTTGTGCATGAACGTGACGGCCGGCATCGGTGTGCTGTCGATGGCCAGCCCGATGTTCCAGGATGTGTTCGGCGGCAAGCTGCTCGGCCTGGATGCCAGCACGGCATTGAGTGCGGCGCAGAAGGCGGCGATTGCAGCGTCCGCTGCCGGCCTGGTCGGCCTGATCAGCCTGTTCAACAGCCTGGGGCGCATTGCCTGGGCGTCGACCTCGGACTTCATCGGCCGCAAGACCACCTATTTCATCTTCTTCGCGCTGGGCATCGCGCTGTATTGCTCGCTGCCGACCCTGGGCCACATGGGCCTGGCGGGCATGTTCGTCATCGCGGTGTGCCTGATCCTGTCGATGTACGGCGGAGGCTTTGCCACGGTGCCGGCCTATCTGTCGGATATCTTCGGCACGCAGATGGTGGGTGCGATCCACGGTCGCCTGCTCACCGCCTGGTCGGTGGCGGGCATCGCCGGGCCGTTCCTGATCGCCGCGGTGCGTCAGGCGCAGCTGGACGCGGGCGTGGCCAAGAACCTGGTCTACGACCGCACGCTGTATATCCTGGCCGTGCTGTTGCTGGTGGGCATGGTCTGTAATCTGCTGATCAAGCCGGTGAAGGAAACTGCGCTGATGAGCGATGCGGAACTGGAGCACGAAAAGTCCCTGCAGCATGAAACCGCCGCCATGTCGGCCCGTGCCCAGGATGCCGCGCGCGGTCGCTTCGGCATCGTCGGTGCGGGGGCCTGGGCCCTGGTTGGCATTCCGTTCCTGATTGGCGTATGGATAGCGATCACCAAGGCCGCTGCCCTGTTCTGATCGAGCTTGTTCTTACGCATAGAGACTTTGAAACATGAAACGTGCAGTTGCAGGCTCGTCGTTGCCGGACATTCCCGAATCCGTCCGGGTCGTCGTGCTCGAAGTCACGGGGCGCCTGAAGGATCTTCCGGGCGCCCTGCTGCCGGTGCTCCACGGCATTCAGGATGCGCTCGGTTATGTCCCTGAGGTCGCCGTGCCCCTCATCGCCCGCGAGATGAACCTCTCGCGGGCCGATGTGCATGGCGTGATCAGCTTTTATCACTACTTCCGGCAGCAGCCGGCGGGCAAGCACGTGATCCATCTATGCCGTGCCGAGTCCTGCCAGGCGATGGGCGCCGTCACGCTGGAAAAACACGTCAAACAGCGCCTGGGCGTAGACTTTCACGAGACGACCCAGGATGGCCGCTACACGCTGGAGCCGGTCTACTGCCTGGGCAACTGCGCGTGCTCGCCGGCCATGATGGTCGATGGCGAGTTGAAGGGTCGGGTCACGCCCGAACGTTTCGATGCGTGGCTCGCCGCGGAGGTTTCATGAGCTTCACTGTTTACGTGCCGCGCGACGCGAGCGCCCTTTCGCTGGGCGCTGAAGCCGTGGCCGAAACCATCGCCACGGAAGCGGCGCGGCGCGGTATTGACGTTACCGTCGTACGCAATGGTTCGCGCGGCCTGTTCTGGCTGGAACCGCTGGTTGAAGTGGCGACGCCGGAGGGACGCATCGCCTACGGCCCCGTTCAGGCCGAAGATGTTGCAGCCCTGTTCGAGGCGAATTTCCTGCACGGTGGTGATCACGCGTTGGCGCTCGGCCCCACCGAAACCATCGACTATCTGAAAAACCAGCAACGCCTCACCTTCGCGCGCGTCGGCATCGTCGATCCGCGCAGTCTTGACGACTATGTGGCGCACGGCGGCTATCGCGGATTGGAAGCGGCCTTGCGCATGAGCGGCGCCGAGATCGTGCAGACCGTGACCGACTCCGGCCTGCGTGGCCGTGGCGGCGCAGCCTTCCCCACCGGCATCAAGTGGAAGACCTGCCTGGATGCGCAGGCCGTGCAGAAATATGTCGCCTGCAATGCGGACGAAGGCGACTCGGGCACGTACGCCGACCGCATGATCATGGAAGGCGACCCCTTCGTGCTGATCGAAGGCATGACCATCGCCGGCATCGCGGCGGGCGCCACGCGCGGCTACATCTATCTGCGCGTCGAGTATCCGCATGCCCACCATGCGCTGAAGGAAGCCATCGCTGCTGCCGAAGCGGGCGGCTATCTCGGCGACGACGTGCGCGGGAGCGGCAAGGCCTTCCATCTGGAAGTGCGCCTCGGCGGCGGCGCGTATATCTGCGGCGAAGAAACCTCGATGCTGGAATCGCTGGAGGGCAAGCGCGGCCAGGTGCGCGTGAAGCCGCCGCTGCCGGCGATCAACGGACTGTTCGGCAAGCCGACAGTGATCAACAACGTGGTCACCTTTGCGTCGGTGCCGATCATTCTGGACAAGGGCGCGGCCTTCTACCGCGACTATGGCAGCGGTCGCTCGCGCGGCACGCTGCCCATCCAATTGGCCGGCAACCTCAAGCGGCCCGGATTGGTCGAGCGCGCCTTCGGCCTCACCCTGCGTGAACTGATCGAGGGCTACGGCGGCGGCACCGCCAGCGGCCGCTCGGTGCGCGCGGTGCAGGTCGGCGGCCCGCTGGGCGCCTATATCCCTGCATCACAGCTCGATGCGCCGATCGACTACGAAGGCTTTGCCGCCATCGGCGGCATGCTCGGCCACGGTGGCGTGGTGGTGTTCGACGATACGGTCAACATGGCGGCGCAGGCGCGCTACGCGATGGAATTCTGCGCGATCGAATCCTGCGGCAAGTGCACGCCCTGCCGCATCGGCTCCACCCGCGGCGTGGAAGTGATCGATCGCCTGCTCACCAGCGACAACGCCGGACGCCAACGCGAGGAAGTACTGCTGCGCGACCTCTGCCAGACCATGGTGGCTGGTTCGCTGTGCGCGCTGGGCGGCATGGCGCCCTTCCCCGTGCTGAGCGCGCTGGACCATTTCCACGAAGATTTCGCGGGCTCCGCCGAAACGGCGGCCTGAGGAGGTAACGCTGCATGCTGTCTATCGTCGAGATCGATCTCGGTACACCCAAGTCGACGTCGTCCACGATGGTGTCGCTGGACATCGACGGCCGACGCATCGAAGTGCCCGAAGGCACCTCGGTGATGCGCGCTGCCGCGCAAGCCGGCATCAGCATTCCCAAGCTGTGCGCCACCGAGATGCTCGACGCCTTCGGCTCGTGCCGCCTGTGCCTGGTCGAAATCGAAGGCCGCAAGGGCTATCCGGCCTCGTGCACGACGCCGGTGAGCGAGGGCATGAAGGTTGCGACGCAGACGCCGAAGCTTGCCGATATTCGCCGCGGCGTGATGGAGCTCTATATCTCCGATCACCCGCTCGACTGCCTCACCTGCCCTGCCAACGGCCACTGCGAACTGCAGGACATGGCCGGCGTGGTGGGCCTGCGCGATGTTCGCTATGGCTATGAAGGGGCCAATCACGTCAAGCCCAAGCAATTGGACGGCACCGCCAATCCCCTGTTCGCGGCCAAAGACGAATCCAACCCGTATTTCACCTTTGACCCTTCGAAGTGCATCGCCTGCTCACGCTGCGTGCGCGCCTGCGACGAAGTGCAAGGCACCTTCGCGCTGACCATCCAGGGCCGCGGCTTCGAATCCAAGGTATCGGCCAGCCAGAACAACCGGTTTCTCGATTCCGAATGCGTGTCCTGCGGCGCCTGCGTGCAGGCCTGCCCGACGGCGACGCTGTCGGAGAAATCGCTGATCGACAAAGGCCAGGCCGAACACAGCGTGGTCACCACCTGTGCGTATTGCGGCGTCGGCTGCAGCTTCCGGGCCGAGATGAAGGGCCAGGAGATCGTGCGCATGGTGCCCAATATGGATGGCCATGCGAACCACGGCCACTCCTGCGTGAAGGGCCGCTTTGCTATCGGCTACGCCACGCATCCCGATCGCATCACCACCCCGATGATCCGCGCCAAGATTTCCGATCCGTGGCGCGTGGTGAGCTGGGAAGAGGCGATCGGCCACGTCGCCAGCGAGTTCAAGCGACTGCAGGCCACCTACGGCAAGCACAGCATCGGCGGCATCACCTCCTCACGTTGCACCAACGAGGAAACCTATCTGGTGCAGAAGCTGGTGCGTGCCGGCTTCGGCAACAACAATGTGGACACCTGCGCCCGCGTCTGCCATTCGCCCACCGGCTACGGTCTCAAGGCCACGCTGGGCGAATCGGCCGGCACGCAGGATTTCGACTCCATTCGCAGCACCGACGTGGTGCTGGTGATCGGCGCCAACCCCACCGACGCCCATCCAGTGTTCGGCTCGCAGATGAAGCAGCGCCTGCGTGCAGGCGCCCGGCTGATCGTGGTCGATCCGCGCCGCATCGACCTGGTGCGCACGCCGCACATCAAGGCCGACTATCACCTGCGCCTGCGCCCGGGCACCAATGTGGCCCTGCTCGATACGCTGGCCCATGTGATTGTCACCGAGGGACTGGTCGACGAGGAGTTCGTCGCCCGTCGCTGCGAACCCGAAGCGTTCGCCAAGTGGCGCGCCTTCGTATCGCAAGAGAAATACAGTCCCGAAGCGATGGAAAGCGTGACCGGCGTGCCGGCCGACTTGGTGCGCGGAGCGGCCCGCCTCTATGCCACTGGCGGCAACGGCGCCATCTATTACGGCCTGGGCGTCACCGAACACGCGCAGGGTTCGACTTCGGTGATGGCAATCGCGAACCTCGCCATGGCCACCGGCAATATCGGCCGCGAAGGCGTAGGCGTGAATCCGCTGCGTGGCCAGAACAATGTGCAGGGCTCCTGCGACATGGGCTCGTTCCCGCATGAATTCCCCGGCTATCGCCATGTCAGCGATACCACGGTGCGCCACTCCTTCGAACAGGCCTGGGGCGTGCCGCTGCTGAGCGAGCCTGGCCTGCGCATTCCCAATATGTTCGAGGCCGCGCTGGATGGCAGCTTCAAGGGCTTGTACATCGAAGGCGAGGATATCGCGCAGTCCGATCCGGACACCCAGCACGTGACCGCCGCCCTCACGTCGATGGAATGCATCGTGGTGCAGGACCTGTTCCTCAACGAGACGGCCAAGTTTGCACATGTCTTCCTGCCCGGCAGTTCCTTCCTCGAAAAAGATGGCACCTTCACCAATGCCGAGCGGCGCATGTCGATGGTGCGCAAGGTGATGGAGCCCAAGGGCGGCTATGCGGACTGGGAGATCACCCAGCTGCTGGCGCAGGCCATGGGCTATCCGATGAACTACACGCATGCCTCGCAGATCCTCGATGAGATCGCCGAACTGACACCGACGTTCCATGGCGTCAGCTTCGACAAGATCGAGCAGCTGGGTTCCGTCCAGTGGCCGTGCAACGACGAGCATCCCGAAGGCACGCCGGTGATGCACGTCGACGAGTTCGTGCGCGGCAAGGGCCGTTTCATGTTGACGGAATACGTGGCGACCACCGAGAAAGTGAGCGCCGAGCACCCGCTGATCCTCACCACCGGCCGCATCCTCAGCCAGTACAACGTGGGCGCCCAGACGCGCCGCACCGCCAACGTGATGTGGCATGACGAAGACCGTCTGGAAATCCATCCGCATGACGCGGAGGAGCGCGGCATCGTCGACAACGACTGGGTCGGCATCGTCAGCCGCGCCGGCGAAACCGTGCTGCGTGCGGTGGTGTCCGAGCGCATGCAGCCGGGCGTGGTCTACACCACCTTCCACTTCCCCGGCTCCGGCGCCAACGTGATCACCACCGAGAATTCGGACTGGGCCACCAACTGCCCCGAATACAAGGTGACCGCCGTGCAGGTGACGCGCGTGAGCCAGCCATCGGAATGGCAGAAGCGCTATCGCGCATTCACCGAGGCGCAGGAAGCGCTGCTAGAACAATCGGCGAAGCCCGCTTGACCATGGCCGACGACGACGAGGCGATGCGCGGCTATGCCGTGCGTTCGGTCGATCGATGGCGGAACGGCAGCGCCACGCACGAGCAGGATTTTGTCGCGGAAGAAATTCCCATCGCGATGGTCTACAACGGCGCCACCTTCGCCGTGATGATGGCGACGCCGCACGATCTGGACGATTTCGCGCTGGGCTTCTCGCTGACCGAGCACCTGATCAGCCAGCCCGCGCAACTGTTGCAGCTGGAGACACGCACCTTGCTCGAGGGCATCGAGCTGGCCATGCAGGTGACGGACGATGCGCATGGCGCCCACCTCGGCCGTGAACAGGAACGCCTGCTGCCTGGTCGCAGCGGTTGCGGTATTTGCGGAACACGGGATCTTGAGAACGCCGTGCGCCACGAGGGTTCCGTGGGCGATGGCCCCACGGTGACGCGCAAAGCGCTGGAAAACGCGCTGCATGAACTCAAAAGCCGCCAACCTGTGAATCTAGCGACGGGCGCGGTGCATGGAGCCGCCTGGGCCGACGCCTCGGGCCGTATCCTCTTGGTGCGTGAGGACGTGGGTCGCCACAACGCCTTGGACAAGCTGATCGGTGCGATCACGCGTGCAGGCATCGATGTCAACGAAGGCTTCGCCGTAGTCACCAGTCGCGCCAGCTACGAAATGGTCACCAAGGCCGCCAGCGCGGGCATCGCCCTGCTTGCGGCCATTTCGGCACCCACCGCGCTCGCCGTCGAACTCGCCCGCAGCGCCGGCATCACCCTGGTCGGATTTGCGCGACCGGGCAGCCACAATATCTACAGCCATCCCGGCCGGCTGTTGCCGCCGGTGTCAGAGTAAGCACGATGCGCATCGAACGACTCGTCACCATGGCGAACGACATCGCCACCTATTTCACCGTCGAACCGGATCATGCGGCGGCAGTGCTCAGCGTGCGCGACCACCTCAGGCGGTTCTGGGATCCCGCCATGCGGCGGCAGTTGAAGTCATATGTCGAGGAAGGTGGCGAGGGCTTGATTCCGCTGGCGCGAGAGGCCGTGAATGGATTAGAGCTGCCACCGGTGGAGGTGGGTTAAACCTGTGCCACCGGTCCCTTGTGGGAGCGCACCCTGTGCGCGACCGCGGCACAGCAGCGGCAACGCTCCGTCAGATTGTCGCGCACAGGGTGCGCTCCCACACAACAACTCGCCTCATCAGGGACGATTGGTCGTCCCACCGTCGACCACTTCAATCGAAATGACGTTACGCACCCACCGCGCCGGCCGCTTGTCACCCGGCACCAACAGCCGCACCGGACCATCCTTGTCCAACGGCTTGCCATCACGCGTATCCACCAGCAACACCTGCGTATGCCCCAGGGTGGGATCCAGATCGGCCAGCCCGAACACCACCTGGTATTGATCGGCCGCCGTCACGCGCACGAACGAAGCCAGCGCGCGGCCACGCAACGGCTTGTCCAAGGACACGCCAGCCCGCGCGAGCACATCCTCCAGCTTCACGCCCCGCCACTGGCTGGCTGCTTCGTCGTGCGCGGAGGCGGTGACTTCTTCGTGCGGCATGGCGGCCAAGGTCTTGGCATCCAGCGATAGCGCGGGCTTGCCTGCGACCATCACCTGGACGGCTGCCGGTGCGGCGGGCGCGTCGGCGCTCTGCGCAGAAAAAACCACGTTAGCGCTAAGTAGCAAACTACATAGCGCAACTCGTACCCACATCCGCATGGCCATGCCTAGCTCCTAATCGTCAGTGAATTCACGCGGCTTTCACCGCTGCGGAAAAGCTCGAAGCGTACACTCGAGTTGTTGCATCGAAGCATGCCTTGTAGGCGTTCGCCAGTACGGATGGCTGTCCTGATCCAGGTCAGGGGGCCAGGGGAATGATCGGTTTAGCTTAACGCGCAGATCTGGGAAGTACCGTCCAGCCTGTGGGAGGTGCGCGTGGAACCATCGGCCAACCCAAGCACCCGCAAGCAGGAGCGCACCACGTTCCTGTTGCTGCTCATCCTTTTCCCCGTGCTTTCGGTGATGTTCATCGCCGCCTTCGGCTTCATCGTGTGGTTCTGGCAGATGTTCGTCAGCGGCCCACCGCATGTCTGACTTCGGCAAACCCCAGGGGACTGCCATGAGGGATGAGCACCACATCTCCAGCCTGGTCGTGCTGCATCGCCCGGACGCCGCGCCGACGCTGAGCGCCTTCGTCGACGATCACGCGGCGCTGGACATCGCCCTGCAAGGCGAATGCCGCTGCGTGATGGTCTGCGAAACCGACAACCAGCGCGCTGTGCTCGATCTGATCGACACACTGCAGACCCTGCCCGGCGTCATCAACGTATCGCTGATCTACCACCACGTGGAATCCGCCGCCGTCATGGACGAACTGGTGTCCACGGCCGCAATACAGCAAGGAGCCGAGCCATGACCCTGTCCCTGACGCGCCGCGAATTCATTCGCAACACGGCGGTGGCGGTCGCCGCCAACGTAGCCGGCCTGGCGCTGCCTGCTGCTGCGACCAACGTGCTGCTCGAAGGCGACATGGTGCAGCTCAAATGGAGCAAGGCGCCTTGCCGCTTCTGCGGCACCGGCTGCGGCGTCAACGTGGCGGTGAAGGATGGCCGCGTGGTGGCCACGCACGGCGACCAGCTCGCCGAGGTCAATCGCGGCATCAACTGCGTGAAAGGCTATTTCCTCTCCAAGATCATGTACGGCGCGGATCGTCTGACCGCACCGATGCTGCGCAAGAAGAACGGCGTCTACGCCAAGGACGGAGCGTTCACCGAAGTGTCGTGGGACGAAGCCTTCGACGTAATGGCCGCGCAGTTCAAGCGCGTGCTCAAGGAGAAAGGCCCCGAAGCCGTCGGCATGTTCGGCTCCGGTCAATGGACCGTGTGGGAAGGCTACGCGGCCAACAAGCTGCTCAAGGGCGGCTTCCGCAGCAATTCGCTCGACCCGAATGCGCGCCACTGCATGGCCTCGGCCGTGATGGGCTTCATGCGCACCTTCGGCATGGACGAACCCATGGGCTGCTACGACGACATCGAAGCCACCGATGCCTTCGTGCTGTGGGGTTCGAACATGGCCGAGATGCATCCCATCCTGTGGACGCGCGTGACCGACCGGCGCCTGTCCAATCCCAACGTCAAGGTGGCCGTGCTGTCCACCTTCGAGCATCGCAGCTTCGAGCTGGCCGATATCCCGATCGTGTTCACCCCGCAGACCGATCTGGTGATCCTCAACTACATCGCCAACCACATCATCAGGACCAACCGCGTCAACAAGGATTTCATCGACAAGCACACCAGCTTCAAGCGCGGCGTCACCGACATCGGCTACGGCTTGCGGCCGGACGATCCGCTGGAAGAAAAAGCCAAGAACGCCAAGGACCCGAATGCCGGCGAACCGATCGACTTCGCGCAGTTCGCGGCCTTCGTAGCGCCTTACACGCTGGAAAAAACCGTCGAGATGACCGGCGTGGACAAGGGCTGGCTGCAGCAGCTGGCCGAACTCTATGCCAATCCGGACATCAAGGTGGTGTCGTTCTGGACCATGGGCTTCAACCAGCACACGCGTGGTGTGTGGGCCAACAACATGGTCTACAACATCCATCTGCTCACCGGAAAAATTTCCACGCCCGGCAACAGTCCCTTCTCGCTGACGGGTCAGCCCTCCGCCTGCGGCACGGCGCGCGAAGTGGGCACCTTCAGCCATCGCCTGCCCGCCGACATGGTGGTCACCAATCCGGAGCATCGCAAACACGCCGAAGAAATCTGGAAGATCCCGCACGGCATCATCCAGCCCAAGCCCGGCTACCACGCGGTGCAGCAGAACCGCATGCTGCGCGATGGCAAGCTCAACGCCTACTGGGTGATGTGCAACAACAACGTGCAGGCCGGCGCGAACCTGATGCAGGAGACCTACCTGGGATATCGCGATCCACGCAACTTCATCGTGGTATCCGATGCCTACCCCACCGTCACCGCGCAGTCGGCCGACCTGATCCTCCCCGCCGCGATGTGGGTGGAGAAAGAAGGCGCCTACGGCAACGCCGAACGCCGCACGCAGTTCTGGCACCAGCTGGTGAAGGCGCCGGGGCAAGCGCGCTCGGACCTGTGGCAGCTGATGGAGTTCTCCAAGCGCTTCACCACCGACGAATGCTGGCCGGCGGAAATCCTCGCCGCCAATCCGCAGTTCAAGGGCAAGACCTTGTTCGACGTGCTCTACCGCAACGGCAACGTGGACAAGTTCCCCAGCTCGGAGATGGAAGCGGGTTACGACAACGACGAAGCAGCCGCCTTCGGCTTCTATGTGCAGAAAGGCCTGTTCGAGGAATACGCGGCCTTTGGCCGAGGCCACGGGCACGACCTCGCGCCGTTCGACGACTATCACAAGGCACACGGCCTGCGCTGGCCCGTGGTCGACGGCAAGGAAACGCGCTGGCGTTATCGCGAAGGCTCCGATCCGTATGTGAAAGCGGGCACGGGCTTCCAGTTCTATGGCAATCCCGACGGTCGCGCAGTGATCTGGGCCCTGCCGTATGAGCCGCCACCGGAGATGCCCGACGACGAATACGATCTGTGGCTATCCACCGGCCGCGTGCTGGAGCACTGGCACTCCGGCTCGATGACCATGCGCGTGCCGGAGTTGTATCGCGCCTTCCCCGAAGCCGTCGTGTTCATGCATCCCGACGATGCGCGCAAGCGCGGCTTCAAACGCGGCGACGAGGTGAAAGTGGTGTCGCGCCGCGGCGAGATGCGCTCGCGGGTGGAGACGCGTGGCCGCAACAAGCCACCGCAAGGCCTGGTGTTCGTCCCGTGGTTCGACGCCGGACAGCTGATCAACAAGGTGACGCTGGACGCGACCGATCCGATCTCCAAACAGACCGACTACAAGAAGTGTGCGGTCAAGATCGTGGCGGTCTAGGAGAGCCCTGATGCGCGATAAAGCCCTCATCGTCCTCGCCCTCATCGTGGTGCTGGTGGCCGCCGCGGTGGGATACGCCGTGGGCAGGAAATCCTCGCCCGAACCACACGTGGCCGCCGTGCAGAGCGCTGCGCCACCGGCGAAGGCGAGCACCGTCGAGCCCGTGGCCGCCGGCGACCAGATCGATGCGATCCGGCGTGGTGCCCCGGTCAATCAGGAAATCGCCGCGCCGCTGATGGCCCACGTGGAGAATGCGGATATCAAGCGCATCCGCGCCTATCCGATGCAGCCGCCGACCATTCCGCATTCCATCGACAACTACCAGATCGACAAGAATTCCAACCGCTGCCTGCTGTGCCACGCGCGCGCCAACGCCGACAAATTCCAGGCGCCGCCGGTCAGCGTCACCCACTACATGGATCGCAACGACCAGTTCCTCGCCACCATTTCGCCGCGACGCTACTTCTGCAACCAGTGCCACGTGGTGCAGACCGACGCCAAGCCGCTGGTCGCGAACAACTTCAAGGACATCGACACGGTGCTCTCCGAGCAGCCCGAGCAGAAGGCGAACTGATATGTGGCCGCGGCTCAAGGAATGGCTCATTGCACTATGGCGGACGATCCGCCGCCCCAGCGTCCACTACAGCCTCGGCTTTCTCACCCTGGGCGGCTTTATCGCGGGCGTGTTGTTCTGGGGCGCGTTCAACACGGGCCTGGAATTGACCAATACCGAGGCGTTCTGCACCGGTTGCCACGAGATGCACGACAACGTCTTCCAGGAACTGAAGTCGACCATCCACTACACCAACCGCTCCGGCGTACGCGCCACCTGCCCCGACTGCCACGTGCCGCATCAGTGGACCGACAAGATCGCGCGCAAGATGCAGGCCTCCAAGGAGGTCTACGGCAAGATTTTCGGCACCGTCAACACCCGCGAGAAATTCCTCGACCACCGCCTGGAACTGGCCGAACACGAATGGGCGCGATTGAAGGCCAACGATTCGCTGGAATGCCGCAACTGCCATAACTACACATCGATGGACCTCACGCGCCAGTCCACCCGCGCCGCGGAAATCCACAAACGCTGGCTGGGCTCAGGCGAGAAGACGTGCATCGATTGCCACAAGGGCATCGCGCATCATTTGCCGGATATGACGGGCGTGCCGCAGGGCTGAGCAGGCGCCCTTCCTTGTAGGAGCGCACCCTGTGCGCGACGACCCGGCGGAGCGGTACACCGCAACGGGACGGTCGCGCACAGGGTGCGCTCCCACAAGGGCGCTCAGGTAGCCGCGGGCGGCCCCTTCAACTCCACCATATTCCCCTGCGGGTCATACAGGTAAATCGACGGCCCCTCGCCCTTCGCCCCGTAGCGCGACCCGATCTCCCCCACCCGCACACCATGCGCCTTGAGGTGGCCCACGATGGCCGCCTCGTCATAGTTCTCCACCTGCAGGCACAGGTGATCCATGTTGTGGCCCTGCTCGCCCGGCCCAGCGCCGCCCAGACGGCCTAGCTTGCTGTCCAGCGCCACCAGGTCGATCAGCGAATCGCCGGCGCGCAGCTGGATCAGGCCGATCTCGTCCTGGCGGCGCTCTTCGCGGCAGCCCAGCACCTCGACATAGAAGCGCTGCATGGCCTCGGCATCGCGTACGCGCAATACCACGTGGTCGATCCGGGCAAGCTGAAACGGGGGCTGGGGCATGGCGCGGCTCCTGGGGCGGGCATTTCATCTTATGCCGTTTGAGACAAGGACCGCATGGTGGAAAACGCCCGCACCCGCCGGGGAGGCAATCCTGGCCCAGGCACCTTATAATCGCCCTTTTAGCGTGTGGTGGGAGAAGCGGTGAGAACCGCTGCCGAAGGCGCAACGCCCGTAATCGCTCAGGCCCCAGACCATCACCCGCGCAAAGACTCTGGAGAGACCGGTTCAATCCGGCGCCGAAGGGGCACGAAGCACGAGCTCATTGAGCCTGCGCTTCCAAACTCTCAGGCAAAAGGACAGAGGGGCGCTACGCGTGCGGCTTGCACGTTACTTTCGGACGCCCCTGCCATGAGTCAGAACGCCATTCCTTCCCTGCGTGATCTCGAGCACCACGACGCCTTCATCGAGCGTCATATCGGCCCCAACGACGCTGAAATCGCCAAGATGCTCGCGCTGCTGGGCTTCGACTCGCTGGAAGCGATGACCGACGCCATCGTGCCGGGCAAGATCAAGTCGCCGGCGCCGCTGGCCCTGCCCTCGCCGATCACCGAAGTGGAAGCGCTGGCCAAGATCCGCGCCATCGCCGACAAGAACCAGGTGTTCCGCAGCTTCATCGGCCAGGGCTACTACGGCACGCTGACCCCGAACGTCATCCTGCGCAACATCCTGGAGAACCCGGCGTGGTACACGGCCTATACTCCGTACCAGGCGGAGATTTCGCAGGGCCGCATGGAAGCGCTGATCAACTTCCAGACCATGTGCGCCGACCTCACCGGCATGGAGATCGCCAACGCGTCCCTGCTCGATGAAGGCACCGCCGCCGCCGAAGCGATGACGCTGGCGAAGCGTTCGACCAAGTCCAAGTCCAACCTGTTCTTCGTTTCCAACGCCGTGCATCCGCAGACGCTGGAAGTGATCAAGACCCGCGCCGAGGCGATGGGCATCGACCTGCACATCGGCGACGACAGCGAAGCCACCAGCGTCGACAGCTACGGCGTGCTGCTGCAGTACCCCAACACCTTCGGCCAGATCAACGACTACAAGGCGCTGGCCGACGCGGTGCACGCGCGCCACGGCGTGGTCTGCGTGGCCACCGACCTGCTCGCCCTCACCGTGATCGCCTCGCCGGGCGAATGGGGCGCGGACATCGTGGTCGGCAATACCCAGCGCTTCGGCGTGCCGTTCGGTTTCGGCGGCCCGCATGCCGCGTTCATGGCTTGCCGCGACAGCTACAAGCGTTCGATGCCGGGCCGCCTGATCGGCGTCTCCATCGACGCCGAAGGCAAGCCGGCCTACCGCCTCACCCTGCAGACGCGCGAGCAGCACATCCGCCGCGAGAAGGCCACCTCCAACATCTGTACCGCGCAGGTGCTGCTCGCCGTGATGGCCAGCATGTACGCCGTGTACCACGGTCCGGAAGGCCTGGTGCGCATCGCGCGTCGCACGCATCGCCTTGCTGCGATCCTTGCCGGTGCGCTGCGTGATGCCGGCGTCACCGTCGGTCCGGATTTCTTCGACACGCTGCACGTCGTCAATGTCGACGCCGCCGCCCTCCATGCGAAGGCCAAGGCCGCCGGCATCAACCTGCGCCAGATCGACGGCAAGAGCCTCGGCATCAGCCTCGATGAAACCACCACGCGCGCCGACGTCATCGCCGTCGCCGCGCTGTTCGGCGCCACCATCGCCGATATCGACGCGCTCGACGCCAAGACCAACGACGCCCTGCCCGCCGGCCTCGCCCGCACCAGCAAGTTCATGACGCACCCGGCGTTCAACACGCACCACAGCGAGCACGAACTGCTGCGCTACATGCGCTCGCTGGCCGACAAGGACCTGGCGATGGATCGCACCATGATCCCGCTGGGCAGCTGCACCATGAAGCTCAACGCCACCGCCGAGATGATCCCCGTGACGTGGCCCGAGTTCGCCAACATCCATCCGCTGGCTCCGGCCGATCAGGCGACGGGTTACAAGCAGCTGATCGACGAACTCGAAGCGATGCTGGTCGAATGCACCGGCTACGACGCCGTCAGCCTGCAGCCGAACTCCGGCGCCCAGGGTGAATACGCCGGCCTGCTCGCCATCCGCGCCTATCACCGCTCGCGCGGCGAAGGTCATCGCGATATCTGCCTGATCCCGGAATCCGCGCACGGCACCAACCCCGCCTCCGCGCAGATGTGCGGCATGCAGGTGGTGGTGACCAAGTGCGACGCCAACGGCAACGTCGACGTGGAAGACATCAAGCGCGCCGCCGAGAAGTTCAGCGATCGCCTTGCCGCCCTGATGATCACCTACCCGTCCACGCACGGCGTGTTCGAGGAAGACATCGTCAAGATCTGCGAGATCGTGCACGAGCACGGCGGCCAGGTGTACACCGACGGCGCCAACATGAATGCGCTGGTCGGCGTGGCCAAGCCGGGCAAGTGGGGTTCGGACGTCTCGCACCTCAACCTGCACAAGACCTTCTGCATCCCGCACGGCGGCGGCGGCCCGGGCGTGGGCCCGTGCGCAGTGAAGTCGCATCTCGCTCCGTTCCTCCCGGGCACCTACGGCGCTGAAAGCACCGTCGGCATGGTGAGCGCGGCCAGCTACGGCTCCGCCTCGATCCTGCCGATCAGCTGGATGTACATCACGATGATGGGCGCCAGCGGCCTGCGCCGCGCCACCCAGGTCGCGCTGCTCAACGCCAACTACATCGCCAAGCGCCTGGCGCCGCATTACGAGACGCTCTACACCGGCCGCAACGGCCTGGTGGCACACGAGTGCATCCTCGACCTGCGCCCGCTCAAGGACGCCACTGGCATCGGTGCGGAAGACGTCGCCAAGCGCCTGATCGACTTCGGCTTCCACGCACCGACGCTGAGCTTCCCGGTCGCCGGCACGCTGATGGTCGAACCGACCGAAAGCGAATCGCAGTCCGAGCTCGATCGCTTCATCGACGCCATGATCCAGATCCGCGACGAAATCCGCGCCGTGGACGAAGGCAAGCTCGACCGCGAAGACAACCCGCTCAAGCACGCCCCCCACACCACCGTGATGGTGTCCGCTTCCGAGTGGACCCACGCCTACACCCGCGAACTGGCCGCCTTCCCGCTGCCCAGCCTGAAGTTCCAGAAGTACTGGTCGCCAGTCGCCCGCGTGGACAACGTCTACGGCGACAAGAACGTCTTCTGCAGCTGCGTCCCGGTGGAAGCATTCAAGGGTGAAATCGAAGCCTTCAGCGAACCGAACGTCGCCTGATCTCTCGCTACATCGTTTGACGAAAAGGGTCCCGCAAGGGGCCCTTTTTATTGCGCCTCAAAGACGCGAGTCACACCGAAACTCCTCACCACGCCAAAAGCCGCCCCCTTGTAGGAGCGCACCCTGTGCGCGACCCACCACTCAAAAACCATCCACACAACCCCATCAAATCCTCAAACCCCAAAACCACCGCCCCACACTTGTGGGAGCGCACCCTGTGCGCGACTCCGACGAAGCGCGCCCTCTCAGCATCCGCAAACCGACCTTTCAAACAGCCCAGACAACGTTGTCAGAAAAGTCTCATAAGAAACGACTAGCCATCCAAACGCCTAAATCGTTCTAGTCGCAACGCACCATCCCCCATCGCCATAAACCCCAAGCGATCACCCCTCAATCTCGCTGCAACGCACGAAAAACAAGCCACGTCCCCACATATAACCATCCATCCATAACGATCAATTTTGCTTCCCAAATTCACAACAGACGTCACAGTTCCCAGCAACTTTTAAGGACAACGTTGTCAAGAGTGGACACAAAGACGACATCGCCATGACCCCGGCAAGTCATGAACCGCAGGGACAGCATGGGGACGCCCACCGCCGATCGAAGTCGGCTCGTCGCCAGGGAAACCTTCCGCCTCAGTGATGCAACACAACCAGGAGACGCTTCCATGCACTTGAAGAAGTCGGTTGTTTGGCTACGCACGGCACTCAACGCCATCGGCACCACCGCGGGTGGTGCGATGGCCATGAGCCTGATGACGCTCGCTCCCGTCCAAGCGGTACATGCCCAGGCCACCTGCGCCGCAGCGTGGAGCGCGAGCACGGTCTACACCGGCGGCCAGACCGCGAGCGAGAACGGCACCAACTACCTCGCCAACTGGTGGACGCAGGGCAATGACCCGGCCACCAACAGCGGGGGTGCCGGCTCCGGCCAGCCGTGGACCTCGCAAGGCGCGTGTACGGGCGGATCGTCCGGTGGTGGCGGCACAGGCGGCGGTGGTACCGGCGGTGGCGGCACGGGTGGCGGCGGCACAGGTCCCACCAATCCGCCCGGCACCGGCGCGAACCTGGTGTTCAGTCCGTACAAGGACGTGACCATCAACCTCAACTGGAACACCAATGTCATGCAGACCGCGGCGGCCACGGGCTCGTCGATACCGGTGGTCGGCAGCGGCAGCCTCAAGTCCAACTACGTGACCAACCTCGGCGCCATCACCCTCGCCTTCGCCACCGGCGAATGCGGCAGCGAAAACTGGGGCGGCGTCCCGGGCGCCAGCTTCGCCAGCGCCAATATCTCCGCACTCTCCAATGCCGGCGTGTCCTACATCGTCTCCACCGGCGGCCAGGCAGGCACCTTCACCTGCGGCAGCACCGCCAACTTCGCCACGTTCCTGTCGCGCTACATGTCGCCGAAGATGGTGGGCGTGGACTTCGACATCGAAGGCGGCCAATCGCAGGCGACCATCAACAATCTCGTGGCGGCCGCCGTGTACGGCCAGTCGCTGTATCCCAACCTGCGCTTCTCCTTCACCCTCGCCACGCTGGGCGCATCCGACGGCAGCTACGGCGGCGTCAACAGCCTCGGCGACATGGTGGTGAAGGCGATCAAGGCCTCCTCGCTGACCAACTACACCATCAATCTGATGGCGATGGACTACGGCTCATCCGCCGCCTCGTACCTGTGCGTGGTCTCGGGCAGCAGCTGCGACATGGGCCAGTCGGCCATCCAGGCGGTGAAGAACCTCGAACACACCTACGGCATCTCGCCGAACAAGATCGAGATCACCCCAATGATCGGCATCAACGACGCCGCGAGCGAAAACTTCACCATCGCCAACGCCGACGCCATCACCACCTACGCCGTCGCCAACGGCCTCGCCGGCATCCACTTCTGGTCGCTCGACCGCGATACGCCGTGTAATCAGAACTACGCCTCGCCGACTTGCAACTCGGTGCCATCGACGACGCCGCTGCAGTACACAAAGCGGTTCTTGAGCGATTTGGGGCGGTAAGCCATCGGATCACGGGTCGGCGCAGACGCCGACCCGTGATCACTGCCCGAAGCTCAGTCCCACCAGAGAAAGACCGTGTGCGTGCGCTCTATCTCTTTCTGCAACGCATCCACCGTCAAAGTGCCTTGATCCACGATGTCCGGGCAGAATGCATAGAGGTCCTTTGCGAACGCGCGCATATCACGCGGCGGCTTCTTTAGGCGAAACTGGATGGTGTCCGTTTCCGCCTGAAAAATATCGATGCCATACGCGGCATCCCATGTCCGGAGTTTCTTGATCAGATCTTCCGTACCCATGCCGTGATTGACCGCATCGGATGCAGCAATCCGCAGTACGTCGAATTGCGACGTTCCCTTTCCGATCACAATCTCGGCCCCGACCGAAGGCGGGGTGGCAAGGCTGTTGGTTGTTCCGATGAACGCCACGAGGCCCGGCCCCAGCCTGCCCCGAAGATCGCGCAAGAGCGTTTCCGCAAGCTCCGGCTTTACCACCACGGAACGCGCGCCCGAATACCGATCCCGGCCGAAGTCCCTGGTCGAATAGTGGCGAACCTCACCGAGGTTCTGCTGCTCAAGGTAAGCCGAAGCTTCATCAAGAGTACGCAAGCTTTGTACGTCGGACGCGGATGCGCCCGAGGCAAATACCAACCCTGCAATCCATGTCCAAATACGCTTGCTCATGTTCACCTCCCCTGAGATGCGAGTCGTCATCAATGACCACGCGCATGATGCCGCATTCAGCGCTCGCCAAAAACAAGGCCCCGCATGAAGCAGGGCCTTGGTGTTCGGCACACTAATCGTGATCAGGCAAACGGATCATCCAGCACAATCGAGCAAACGGGACGGAGGTAGTTAGTTCGAACAATGACGGCGGGACTTAGCTGCCTCTGTCCCTTTCATCGGTCCCGCTTGTCGTGCGTTTGCCCTTAATCAACAAGAGGCCGATAAGCGCGCACCACAGGCTTTGCCCTTTCCAGGTCGTACCGCGCCTGAAGTGCCAGCCAGTAGAACGCGGTGGTGTCGAAGGCGAGGGAGAGGCGGATGGCGATCTTGGCGGTGATGGGGTGGGTGTCGGCGATGAAGGCTTTGATCTGATTGGACGGTATGCCGGTGCGGCGAGCGAGTTGGGCAGGGTTGAGGGCGTTGGGGATCAGGTAGGCGTGCAGCAGGATGTCGCCGGGGGCTCGCAGCGGTTGCGAGGGGTCCACTTCCGAATGCGGGGTGAGCTGGATCAGTTCCATGGTGGTTCCTCCCTGTCGGACACGGCCGCGCAGCGGATAGGCGCTTACAGCGCTCCGTGTCAGTGAATGCTTGGCAGCTTCGTCGGTGATCGTCCGAATGCGGCGCATCGCCATGCCGGCCGATGCGCTGCAACGGCGATCATCGGAGGCGTGTGGTGTTCACTCGAGGCTCGTCACCGAGCAGGCGGGCGTACTGCTGGAGACAGTGGATCGCCGTGCCCAGGCTGGCCGTGACGGCCACGGGAAGCCGCCATGGCAGCGGTCTGCCGGGGAATCCTCGCGCCTGTGCGTGGCGGCATTGCTCGCTGTCGAGACGCAGGCGCGTGAGGGCGAGTACCGCCAGGGCGATATCGCCGCGATTACGGTGACGCAGGGTCTCGGGCCATGCCACCAACGTCGATGACGGGTCGCGAGGTGGAGGAGTGAGGGTGTCGTCAGGGGGAACGGACGAGCGAATGCGTACCGTATGATCGTGGATAGCCATGATCAACTCCGTAGAAGTTGGTGGTGGTTAGCGGGTCGTGCGTGTTACTAGCACTCACGGCCCGCGCCTCATGACCTGGTGGTCATGGTCATTCGCGAGGCCGTGCAACTCGGCAGCGTGAATGACCGACTGACCCTAACAAGCAGGGTCGGCATCGTCTGTCAGGGTTGGGCGAGATGGATGTCCGCGTGGTCGCAGGGAAGCGTGAGGACTCAGGGCCATCTCAGAGCCACATTTCTGGCTAGAAACCGAGGGCCAAAAGAGGTGAAAGTGCGCTCTGCCCCCAGTTTTGCTGTTGCTCCAATCGAGCGCCCGCCACTGTCCATGACCGATGCCCAGTGGAGGCGACATCTAAGTATCTAATATTTAACGATTAAGCTCATTAGGGCGCAAATCTGGTGCCCTGTAGCCTGCAGATTTCTGCTCTGCCATGCGAGCCCTATGCCCTCCGACACTGTGGCATCATTTTGGCTAGATGAAACGTCGCTAGCCTTCAGCCTTCGCAAGGCTTCCGTCTTCTGACTCTCCTGGCTGACCGTGCAGTACGAAAATGACGCTCGCTCCCCTTAGACAACACGACGAAATCTGGCGCCGCATTTCGGTGTTGGAAGTCGCTGTGTCCACTGGCGAACCTCTAAACGAGGTCGTGTGGCACGGAATCAAGAGAGATTTGCTTCAACTGCAAAAGGTGCCATCTGAAGCGTCGGCATCCTTTGCCTCTTTCGCATATATTCAGATCTTTCGCGGCGGCGTAGACGTCGACGAATACGTGAAGTGCGCCCGCCGAGCAATTGCAGATCCCAAACTCCCTCATCAGAGCTACTTCCAGTTGCTCTCCTCGGCCGCACGCATAGCGGAACCCAAAATGTTCGATGAAGTGCTTGCCGCTGCACTCAGTCGCAACGTGCCAGTTCCCGTCAAGCTGTATGTAGCATGCGTGATGCAACTGGGGAGATTGCGAGACGCCGCCTCGCAAATATTGGCCTACCCCAAGGATTTCGAGAAGGCTGACACGATCTGGGGTGCGGATGAGGTCGTTGAGGCTGCAACGTACCTCGCATCTCTTGGAGTAAGCGATGAGATGCTAGAGGCGCGGGTCAACGTAGCCGCCAAGACACTAATGCGATTGTCGGAAAGAGCCGTACACAATAGTGTTATCGAACCTACGGCCAGTGGCGTCATCTTTGGTATGCCTAGTCCATCAAATGATCAGATGCGCGCCGATTTTGATCTTGCGATAACCGAAGCCCTTATCGATAACTTCGAAGAGCCACTTTTTGATGCGGTTAGTTTCCTCGTCTATCCGATAGACCTTTTCCAGACATTTCTACGGCTGAACAGCGAAGGAAAAACGGCCAGTGGACTCGCGTGACTTCCTGATTAGCGCTCAACAGTGCGTGTCTCGATACAAAGCAACTCCCGACGAAATCGAGTTACGTAACGCGATCAGTCGCGGCTACTACTGGTCGTACCACCGTGCCGTTCGCGCCATTGGAATGCTAAACCTTCCACAAATTACCTCTGCGCCCTCGAAAGGGATGCATAAGCAGCTGGCTAGCCGATATCACGCATCAAACTCTAAATCACTTAAGGTCATTGGCGGGTTACTGGAAGCTGCTCACAAAACGCGCTGCCTTGCTGACTACAAGCTCGCTGAGAAAATATCTCTTAGCCTCGTAAATCAGCACCTCAGCAAATGCGAATCAATCTGCCAGCGTATCGAGCAGGCGGTCAAAGCTGCAGACCAATAAGTGAACTAACAAATGGCCAACTTGCTGGCAATTGTTTGTGGAGTACCGCAGCAAAAGGGACCGGAGGTAGTTAAAGGACCAACGGGAAGCGAGCCCATGTTGGCCAGAAAACGGGACGGAGGTAGTTAACGCTCCATGTTGTAGCCAATAAGGCTACGTTCGAAGCCAACATGGCTACGTTTTGAGCGAACCGGGACCAACGTCGTCCGGCAGTTAAAAAAAGCCCCGCGTTTGCGGGGCTTTCTTGTTCTTCTTGCCTACGCACTAATCGCTCAGGCGAACGGATCATCCAACACAATCGTGTCATCACGATCCGCGCCAGTAGCCACCAGCGACAGCTTGCAACCCGACAGCTCTTCCACCGCACGCAGGTACGCACGAGCAGCAGCAGGCAGCTTGTCCCACTCGCGGATGCCGGCGGTCGATTCGTCCCAGCCCGGGAATTCCAGGTAGACGGGCTTGCACTCGGCCCAGCCGTCCGCGTCGAGCGGGGCCAGTTCGCGGCGCTTGCCGCGGTATTCGTAGGCGATGCAGACCTTGATGGTCGGCAGGCCGTCGAGCACGTCGAGCTTGGTGATGGCCAGGCCGTTGATGCCGTTGATCTGCACGGCGCGCTTGAGCGCGACGAGGTCGATCCAGCCGCAGCGGCGCGGACGGCCGGTGCTGGCGCCGAACTCGTTGCCGACCTTGCGCAGGCGCTCGCCCATCTCGTCGTTGAGTTCGGTCGGGAACGGACCGCCGCCCACGCGCGTGGCGTACGCCTTGCAGATGCCCAGCACGTAGTCGATGTCGCAGGCGCCCACGCCGGTGCCAGCGAGCGCGCCGCCCACGGTGGTGTTGGACGAGGTCACGTACGGGTAGGTGCCGTGATCGATGTCGAGCAGCGCACCCTGCGCGCCTTCATACAGGATGTGACCGCCTTCCTTGCGCACGTCGTGCAGGATGGTGGCGACGTCGTCGACCATCGGGCGGATGAACTCGCCATAGGCCAGCGCATCGTCCAGCACGGTCTGGAAATCGACCGGCTCGGCCTTCAGCCACTGGGTGAGGATGAAGTTGTGGTACTCCACAGCGGCCTTGATCTTCTCGGGCAGCTCGTGCGGGTACATCAAGTCGGCCACGCGCACGCTGCGGCGAGCGACCTTGTCTTCGTACGCCGGGCCGATGCCGCGACCGGTGGTGCCGATGGCGCTCTTGCCGGCGGCGATTTCGCGCGCCTTATCCACGGCAATGTGGTACGGCATGATCAGCGGCGTGGCCGGGCTGATCTTCAGGCGCGAACGCACTTCCACGCCCTGCGCTTCAAGCTCTTCGATTTCCTGCTTGAGCGCCTGCGGCGACAGCACCACGCCGTTGCCGATCAGGCACAGCGCGTCGTCGCGCAGAATGCCCGACGGGATCAGATGCAGCACGGTCTTCTTGCCGCCGATGACCAGCGTGTGGCCGGCGTTGTGACCGCCCTGGAAGCGAGCGACGGCGCTGACTTTCGAGGTCAGCAGGTCGACGATCTTGCCCTTGCCTTCGTCGCCCCACTGCGCACCAAGGATGACTACTGACTTGCCCATGATGATGTTGCTCTCGTCAATTTGAAGAATGAGGTGCCCCGCGGGGCAAGACTGAAAATCTTTCTCCGTCATTCCAGCGAAAGCTGGAATCCAGCGCCTTCAAAGTCGCTGGATCCCTGCCTTCGCAGGGATGACGTTGAGGGAGGTTGCAGCTCCCCCGATGGGTTGAACGGCCCATCGCCGCATCAATTCAATGCACCAACTGCAAGGCCACCAGGCCGATGCCGATGGCCAGCGCGCCAAACACGCGCAGCGTGCGCGGGCTCATGTTGACTGCCTCGCGCATGGTGGCTTGCCACCCGCGCGGCGCGGCAAACAGCACGAGCCCTTCAATCACCAACACCAGGCACAACGCGCCTGCCAATTCCTTCGACATCGCCCCTTACCACTCAATGCTTGGACGATGCGCCGTCGCTGAAATACTTCAGGAATTCCGAATCCGGTCGCAGCACCAGCACGCCCTTGCCGTCCTTGAAGGACGTACGGTACGCGGCCAGGCTTCGATAAAACGCGAAGAACTCCGGGTCCTGGCCGTAAGCCTGGGCGTAGATCGCCGCGGCCTGGGCATCGCCCTCGCCCTTCACCTTGGCGGCATCGCGCTCGGCTTCCGCCTTCACGACCTGGGCCTGGCGATCGGCGTCGGCCTTGATCGTCTCGGCGGCCTGCTGGCCGGTGTAACGCAATTCGTTGGCGAGCTGCGAACGCTCGGCGCGCATGCGCTTGTACACCGACTCGCTCACTTCGTCGGGCAGATCGATGCGCTTGATGCGCACGTCGACCACGGCAATGCCGAAGTTCTTGCGGGACGCCGCGTCGGTCTGTTTGCGCACGCGCTCGGTGACGTCCTTGCGGCCGGCCGAGACCAGCTCCTGCAAGGTGCGGCCGTTGAACTCGAAGCGCAGCGCATCCTTCACGATCGGCGTGAGGCGATTGGCTGCCTGCAGCTCGTCGCCGGCGGTGGCGCGGTAATAGGCGGCGTTGTCGGCAATGCGCCACTTCACGTAGAAGTCGACGTTGACGCTCTTCTTCTCGGAGGTGAAGTAACGCTCGGGCGGCGCTTCCAAAGTGAGGATGCGGTTGTCGAACGTCATCACCTGCTGGATGAACGGCAACTTGGCGTGCAGGCCCGGCTGGTCGCCGGTGCGCACGATGCGGCCGAACTGCAGCACCAGTGCGGTCTGCCCTTCGTGCACTACAAACAAACTGTTGAAGCCGAGCAACACGATTAGCACGGCGATGATGGCTGCGCCTACTTTCATGGCTGCTTCTCCTTGCCGCCGAGGCTGCTGTCGCTGCCGGCCGCCGATTGCATCACCGAGCCGACGTTCGGCACGTCCTTGCCGGTTGCGCGATCGAGCGGCAGGTAGATCATGTTGCGGCCGCCGGAACCATCGAGCACCTTGGGATTGTTCGACATCACGTCCTCGACGGTTTCCAGCCACAGGCGACGGCGCGTGACATCCGGCGCAGCCTTGTATTCCTTGAGGATGAGGTTGAAGCGCGAGGCGTCACCGGTAGCGGTGGCCACACGTGCAGCGGCATAACCCTGGGCTTCGGCGGAAATGCGCGAGGCATCGCCGCGGGCCACCGGCACCACCTGACTGGCGTAGGCGCGGGCGTTGTTCTCGGTGCCCTGCTTGTCTTCGCGCGCGGCGTTGACGTCGTCGAAGGCGTCCTTCACTTCCTGCGGCGGGGCGACGTTCTGGAAGCTCACGTCGGTGACCACCAGGCCGGCGTCGTATTCGTCCAGCGTGGCCTGCAGGATTTCGCGCGTCTGCTGCTGCAGGGTGTCGCGCGTCTGGGCCTTCACGCCGGTGGTCAGTGCAGGCACGGGAGCCGGTGCCGCCACGGACGAAGCGCCCGCCACGGTACTGACCGGGGCCGGCGCAACGGCCTCGCCTTCGCCCTGGCTGGTGAGGATGTTGTCCATCACATTGGCGCCCACCACCGTACGCACGGCGGCTTCGGCGGCCTGGCGCAGCGTGTCTTCCGGCGGACCGCTCAGCGAGAAGAGGAACTTGCGGGCGTCGGCCACCTGGTACTGCACGTTGAAGTCGACCGAGATGATGTTCTCGTCGCTGGTCAGCATGCGCACCTTGTCGGACACCGAACGGATCTCGGTGGTGCCGACCTTGGTCACCGTTTCAATGGGGCTCGGAAACTTCAGGTGGAAGCCCGGCTGCAGCGTGCGGGCGTACTGGCCAAAGCGCAGCACCACGCCGCCCTGGCGCGCATCCACGATGGTGAAGCTGCTCATGGCGATCCACACGATCAGGAAGGCCAGCAGGATGGTGAAGATGCCGCCGGCGCCGCCGCCGAGCTTGCCCAGGCGGTTGCGCAGCTGCCTGAGCATGTCCTCCAGGCCAGGCTTGTTGCCAGGCTGGCGGTTCCTGTTCCACGGATCACGTTGCCCGTTGCCGGGTTCGTTCCAGGCCATGGTCAGTCTCCTTAAGGCCGCTGGGAGGCCGGCTGCGTTGGCCGGAAAGCGCGTTGAACGGGTTTGGACATAGGGTCGGCTGCTTGATGGGTACCGCGCGAGCGCGAATGGCCGCACACAAACAGCGACCATTCTAACAGAGCCCGCCAGGGATTCCCTCCCCTTGTGGGAGCGCACCCTGTGCGCGACTAGCCCCGCAAGGTCAACCCGACGACCGGTTTTCGCGAGGCGCTCGGGCGCCTGTCGCGCACAGGGTGCGCTCCCACAGGGGTTACGTTGGTTAGAGGGTGCTGTCCTGCAAGGCCTCTTCGGCCGTGCCAAGGATGGGCTGGAGCAAGGCTGCCTCGCTGGCGCTACCGCCGCTCAACGGCGCAATCACGCTGCGCGGGGCATCGATATGCAAGCGCCAGCCGTCCTCATCCACCTCTTCGCCGACGATGGCGCCGGCGGCCTTGAGCCGGGCATGCAGGCGGCCGGCGCTATGCGGCAGGCGCAGTTCGGACTGCACGCGCTCGCCACCGAGCAGCTCGCCCAGGGCCTGCCGAAGCAGGTCCAGGCCCTGCCCGCTGGCAGCCGACAGCCACACGGTGGTGGGACGGCCCTCGGCGTCGCGGTCGATGCGCGGCTCGGTACCGGCCAGGTCGATCTTGTTCATCACCCGCAGCTGCGGCAGGTCGCCGGCGTCGATTTCCTCGAGCACGTTGTCGACCACGCGGGCGAGGCGCTCGCGCTCTTCGTCGGCGGCATCGCTAACGTGGAGCAGCAAGTCGGCGTCGCGTGCTTCAGCCAGGGTGCCGCGGAAAGCGGCGACCAGGTCATGCGGCAGCTCGCGGATGAAGCCCACCGTGTCGGCCAGCACCGCCGGACCGCAGGACAGCCCATCGAGCTTGCGCACGGTCGGGTCCAGCGTGGCGAACAGCAGGTCGGCGGCGAACACCTCGCCTTCGGTCAACACGTTGAACAAGGTGGATTTGCCGGCATTGGTGTAGCCCACCAGGGCGACCCTCGGCACCGTGTTGCGCAGGCGCGCGCGGCGCTGCTGGACGCGCTGGGTCTGCACCTTTTCCAGGCGCTTGGTCAGCATTTTTACGCGCTCGGCGAGCAGGCGGCGGTCGGTTTCCAGCTGGGTTTCGCCCGGGCCGCGGTTGCCGATGGCACCGCCGCGCTGGGCGTCAAGGTGAGTCCAGCCGCGCACCAGTCGCGTCGCAAGATGCTTGAGCTGGGCCAGCTCCACTTCGAGCTTGCCTTCGTGCGAACGGGCGCGCTGGGCAAAGATGTCCAGGATCAGCCCGGCACGGTCGACCACGCGCACATTGAGCAGCTTTTCGAGGTTGCGCTCCTGCACCGGGGTCAGCAGGTGATCGACCAGCACCAGGTCGGCCTCGAGCGCCCGGGCGGCCTCAGCCACCTCGTCGGCCTTGCCGGTGCCGATGTAATAGCGCGGATTGGGTTCCACCACGCGGGCCGGGATGCTGCCGAGGATCTCGGCGCCAGCCGAGCGCACCAGCTCGGCGAATTCTTCGGCACGCCGCGCTGTATCGCCCTCGCCACGGGAATGCGGGAGCACGAGGACGGCGCGTTCGCCTTTCTTTTGACGATCAAACACGAGGGCGGGAAGACCTTTATGAAGACGCGATGCCGCGGACCTTAGGACGGTCCACGGCACGGATCGGAGTGGGAAGTGTATGTGGATACGCCGCCGGCCGATAATGCCGCGGCGCCTACCCTACTCAGATGGGTCGACCGCCCGTCGTAATCAAGCTTCCGCTTCAGCGGCACCGCCCGGCGCATCGCCCGGACCGTCGTGGCCATTGCCCATGCGCACGTTGCGGCTGGGTACTACGGTGGAGATGGCGTGTTTGTAGACCATCTGGCTTACCTGGTTGCGCAGCAGCACCACGAACTGATCGAACGACTCGATCGTGCCCTGCAGCTTGATGCCATTGACCAGGTAAATAGCGACCGGAACGCGTTCGCGGCGCAGCGCATTAAGAAACGGATCTTGCAATGATTGCCCTTTGGACATTTCTTGTTCTCCCCTCGCAACGGACGGACCGGGATAAAAGACGCATGACGCGCCCCGGTCCAAGGCGGAGGAATATTAACCACTTTTAAATCGTTGATGAAAGGGCGAATGCAGCTTTCGTCAGGTGTGAAATTGGTGTTTAGAGAACTGAGCGGCACACTATTGTTCGCCGAGGAACAGACGCAACGCATCTTCGGCAAGATTCCGCGTCTCAGCACGCTCCGGATCGAGCATCCGCGCATCGAGCACACTGCGTAGCCAGGTGATCTGCCGCTTGGCCAGCTGGCGTGTCGCGAACACGCCGCGGTCACGAAATTCCGCTTCGCTGGTTTGGCCGTCCAGATAATCCCAGGCCTGCCGGTAGCCGACGGCGCGTATGGCCGGGAGGTCGGCGTGCAGGTCGCCACGGGCACGCAGGGCGCGGACTTCGTCGAGAAAGCCGTCTCGCAACATCGTGTCGAAACGTTGTGCGATGCGTTCGTGCAAGGGCGCACGGTCCTGCGGCACCAGCGCCAGCTTGAGCACGCGCCACGGAAAGCGCTCGCCGCTGCCGCCACGCTGTTGTTCCGACAAGGGGCGACCGGTCAGCTCGATCACCTCCAGCGCGCGCTGGATGCGCTGGGCGTCGTTGGGCCCGATGCGCTCGGCGGCCGAGGGATCGAGCTGCTGCAGACGCGCATGCAGCGCCGGCCATCCATCCAACGCCGCTTGCGCCGCAAGGCGCTCGCGCACACTCGGGTCGGCTTCGGGCAACTGCGAAAGGCCTTGCTGGAGCGCGCGGAAATAGAGCCCCGTACCACCAACCAGCAGCGGCACCCTGCCCTGCGCCGTGATGTCCTGCATGGCAGCCACGGCATCGCCGCGGAAATCCGCCGCCGAGTAAGGCTCGGCCGGATCGCGGATATCGATCAGTCGATGCGGATAGCGCGCCAGCGTCGGCGCATCCGGTTTGGCCGCGCCGATATTGAGGCCGCGATAGACCAGGGCGGAATCGACGCTGACCAGATCGAGCGGGAATTGATCGCTCAGGGCGCACGCGAGCGCGGTCTTGCCCGACGCGGTCGGGCCCATCAGGAATACGGCCAGGGGGCGCTGATCGATCGGCATCAGGCCATTCTAGCGGCGAAGCCGACAACCCTCACTGTAGGAGCGCACCCTGTGCGCGAACACCGCCTGCTGCGCAGGCGGTCGCGCACAGGGTGCGCTCCTACAAGAGATGCGCGCCTAGCTGTAGAACTCCACCTTGCCGCCCACCAGCTGATACATCGAACCGACGATCTTGATCTTGCCGTCCTTCTCCAGGCCAGCCAGCACCTCGCTGCGCCGACGAATGTCCGCCACCGTCTGGCGCACATTGGTCGCGGCCACAGCATCGACGTAAGCGTCGTTCTTGCTCGAATGCTCGCCATTGAACTGGGTGGCCGCGACGGCCGGCTTGATCTTGTCGAGCAGGCCGGTGAGGTTGCCGAGCTTGGCGTTGTCGATGGCGCCCTTGATGGCGCCGCAGGCGGTGTGCCCCATCACCAGCACAAGCTTGGCTCCCGCGACGGCGCAGGCAAACTCCATGCTGCCCAACATGTCGTCGTTGGCGATATTGCCGGCCACACGCGCATTGAACGTATCGCCGATGCCTGCGTCGAGGATGATTTCGGCGGGTGCGCGCGAGTCGATGCAGCTGAGGATCACCGCGGCGGGGTATTGCCCGCTGGCGCTGGCCCGCTTCTGGGCCAGATAGTCATGGCCCTGCATCTTGCCTGCGCGGAATCGCTCGTTGCCCTCCTTGAGCATGGCGATGACCTGATCCGGCGTCATCGCATCGCGCTGCTCCTTGGTCAAAGCAGCAGCCTGTGCCAGACCAGGCATGAGCCAGGGCACGCCACCCACCGCGACAAATGCGGCGGCGCCCATGGCAGATTTCAACAGCGAGCGGCGTGCGGGGTCCGTCGCGCCGGCGCAACAAGCATCGTCATGCTGCATAACGTCCCCTCCCTAAAGGAAGGAACTACTGCACGCCCGGGGGGATGAAACCGGTGTGAACCTCACTTCGGCGGGAACCTGTGGGAGCGCACCCTGTGCGCGACGGCCGCGCCCTGTCGAGGCGCCAGTCGCGCACAGGGTGCGCTCCCACAGACAGGCGAGGCGATGGGGTCGCCGTGGCTCAGCGCCCCGGCACACCCATCTCCTTCAACAACTGCGGCGCCGGATACACCTTGTCCATCAGCCAGCGCATATAGCGCAGGTCGACGTGGATGGCGCGCTTGTAGCGTGGGTCGAACATCCAGCTCGCGCTCACCGCTTCCCAGTTGCTATCGAAGTTGAGGCCCACCAGCTCGCCCTTGGCGTTCAACACGGGCGAACCCGAGTTGCCGCCGGTGGTGTCCAGGTTGCTCAGGAAGTCGACCGGCATGGCCTTGGTCCTGGCATCCGCGTAGCCCTCGTACTCGCCCTTGGCGATGGCGTCGAGCAAGGGTTTGGGCGCATCGAACGGCGCCGCGCCGGTGTTTTTCTCCACGATGCCGCCGGTCGTCGTCTGCGGCTCATAGGAAACGGCATCGCGCGCCTTCAGCGGCGTGACCTTCCCGTAGCTCACGCGCAACGTGCTGTTGGCATCGGGGTAGACGGCGCGCCCCTGCTTTTCGCGATAGGCAATCAGCGAGTCCATATAGGCGGGACGAAGACGCAGCAGGTCGCCTTCGCGCGATTTGCGCTCGTTCTCCACACGCAGCAAGGCAGGCTGCAGTTGTGCGGCAAGCTTCAGCAGCGCGTCTTCGGACTTGCCCACTGTCGTCGGCTCCGCCGTCAGCCAGGCCAGCCGCTTGGCTTCCTCGCCAAGCTGCGTGGCCGCGTAGACCTGATCGAGCTTGTGCGACAAGGCGTCGGGTGTGCGTCCGAACACTGCGTCCCATTCCGGCAGGCGTTGTGCGTCGGGCAAGGCCTGATAGCGCGTCAGCAGGGCCGTCAACAGTCGCTTCTCGACCACCGGATCGTAGCGGCGCTGCACCTGTCGCAGCGTGCCGGCGATCAGTTCCTCGTCGCGCTGCTGGTAACCCGCCTCGCGTTGGGCATCCGCCTGGCCGCGCTCGTAAGCGAGTCGCTGCAGGATGAGGGCCGAACGCAGCAACTGCGTTTGCGTCTGCATCATGCCCAACAGCAGATCGCGTTCGCGCATCGCGTTGGCGGTGGCAATCAGGCGATTGACCTCGTCGATCTGCGGACGCAGCGTACCGGCCTGCGGCTGCGCCGCCAGCCACGCCATCATCGCGTCCTCGTCCGTGCGGCGGATGCTCACCGCATCGCTGCGCTTGAGGCCATCCAACTCGCCTTCATAGCGTTTGATGTTGTTCTTCAGCGATTGCAGTTGCGAGGCATAGCGGATGGCGGCCGGACGATCATCGCGACCGGCTTCCTCGATCACATGCTGCAACTGCTGCATCACGGCCACCGTGGTGGGCAATCGCCACTGCACCTGATCGGCAAACTCTGCCGCCGTGCGATGGCGATAGGTGGTACCGGGATAACCCGCCAGCATCACGAAGTCCCCGTCGCGCACGCCATCGCGTGCCACCTGCAGGTGCGCAGGCGGGTGATAAGGGACGTTGTCCTTGGCGTAGTCCGCCGGCTTGCCATCGGGGCTCACGTAAGCACGCAACAAGGTGAAGTCGCCCGCATGGCGCGGCCACACGAAGTTGTCCACTTCGTCGCCGTAGTTGCCGATGGCGCGCGGCGGCGCGTAGACCAGCCGCAGGTCGCGCAGCTCGAGCTGCTTGACCAGGTAGAAGTCGCGGCCATAGAACATATTGACCACGCTGCAGCGCACGCCCGCTTCGCGCTCGCAGTCGGCCACCAGGGTTTTGCTGATGGCATCGATCGCATCGAAGTAGGCACGCCCGGTCTTGCCCTTCGCCGCCGCCAGCACCTGGTCGCTGACCTTGTCGAAGCCGGTGGTCACGCGCAGGCGGAAATCCGGATTGGCCGGCAGCTCTTCCGCGCGCTCGTGCGAGACGAAACCGTTCTGGATCAGATCGCGCTGCGCATTGCTGTTGTACTGGATCACGCCGAATGCGACGTGGTGGTTGGTCAACACCAGCCCATCGTCGCTGATGAAGGAACCGGTGGCGCCACCCACCTTCACCACCGCGCTCAGCGGCGCCTTGGTCAGGTCGGCGAGATCGGCCGGGTTGCCCTGGAAGCCCGCCGCATGCAGCTGCTTGCCGATGGAAGGCAGCTGCGAGGGCATCCACATGCCTTCGTCAGCGTGGGTAGGAATGGCCATCATCAAGCCCCATGTTGCCGCCAGCAGCGTGAATGTCCGTCGTTTCATGCCTGTTTCCGACCCGGGTTGTCGCAAAAAATTGCGACCATAATCCCTGGCCGGTCCGGGGGCAACGCTGCACTGCACGAAGCCGGCGCCCTGCCCAGGCTTCTATAATGTCCGTTTTCCCGCCCTTCCCCACGGAAATCCCATGCCTCAGATGATGAAAGCCCTGGTCAAGCGCAACCCCGAACAGGGCATCTGGATGGAAGAAGTGCCTGTTCCCGAGGTCGGCCCCAACGAGGTGCTGATCAAGCTGGAAAAGACCGCGATCTGCGGCACCGACCTGCACATCTACAAGTGGGACGAGTGGTCCCAGCGCACCATCAAGCCCGGCCTCACCATCGGTCATGAATTCGTCGGCCGCATCGTGGAGATCGGCCCGGGCGTGACCGGCTACAAGATCGGCGACCGCGTGTCGGCCGAGGGCCACATCGTGTGCGGCCATTGCCGCAACTGCCGCGCGGGCCGCCAGCACCTGTGCCCGAACACCGTGGGCATCGGCGTGAACCGCAATGGCGCGTTCGCCGAATACATGACCATGCCGGCCTCGAACCTGTGGCCGATCCCGGACCAGATCCCGTCCGAACTGGCCGCCTTCTTCGACCCCTACGGCAACGCCGCGCATTGCGCGCTGGAGTTCGACCTGATCGGCGAAGACGTGCTGATCACCGGCGCCGGCCCGATCGGCATCATCGCCGCGGGCATCGCCAAGCACGTGGGCGCCCGTAACGTGGTCGTCACCGACGTGAACGACTACCGCCTGAAGCTGGCGGCGGACATGGGCGCCACCCGCGTGGTGAACGTGGCCAACCAGTCGCTGAAGGACGTGATGAAGGACCTGCACATGGAAGGCTTCGACGTGGGCCTGGAAATGAGCGGCAACCCGCGCGCCTTCAACGACATGCTCGATTGCATGTACCACGGCGGCAAGATCGCCCTGCTCGGCATCCTGCCCAAGGGCGCCGGCATCGACTGGGACAAGGTGATCTTCAAGGGCCTCACCATGCAGGGCATCTACGGCCGTCGCATGTACGAGACCTGGTACAAGATGACCCAGATGGTGCTCACCGGCTTCCCGCTGCAGAAAGTCCTGACGCACCAGATTCACATCGACGATTTCCAGAAGGGCTTCGATCTGATGGAAGCCGGCAAGTGCGGCAAGGTCGTCTGTTCCTGGAGCTGAGCGAACCCTGTCACACCTCGGAATTTCCTGCGGGAATTCCAACCTGAAAGGTCGGCCGCCCTAGTACACTTCGGTCAAGGCGGCCGACTAATCGCTGGGATTGTGAAGGTACCCGGCCCAAGGGCTTCGGTACGGTCGGCGCGCGATGGCACGGGAGCATCGTCCGCATGGCTGATCTATTCAGCAATCGTCACTTGGCCGCGGGACGCGACCGCGCCATCGCCGTCTACCAATCGCATCGCACGCGCAAGATCGCTCTGATCGTTGCGATCGTGGTGATTGTGTTCGGCATCCTCGGCTTTCTTGCCGCGCCATCGATCATCCGCAGTCAGATCGAGAAACGCGCCAGCGCCGCGCTGCAACGCCCGGTCACGCTGGGCGCCGTGCATCTGAACCCGTATACCTTGCGGCTGCAGCTGGACCAGCTGCATATCGCCGACAGCGACGGCAAGTCAGCCTTCGTCGATGTGGACCAGGCCGTGATCAATGCATCGTGGGCCTCGGTCTTCCGCATGGCACCGGTGCTGGATCAGCTGACCGTGCAGCATCCGCGCATCCGCATCGTGCGCACGGGCGACCAGCGCTTCAATTTCAGCGACATCATCGATCGCTTCAACGCCACGCCTTCCGACCCGAAGGCGGCGCCGACCCGCTTTGCACTTTCCAATATCACGGTGCACGCGGGCGATATCCAGTTCGCCGATGAGGCGATGAAGGCCAACCATCACGTCGAACAGCTGGAGCTGGGCATTCCGTTCATCGCCAACCTGCCCAGCGATACCGACGTGTTCGTGCAGCCACTGCTATCGATGAGCGTGGACGGCAGCCCGCTGCGTGTCGAAGGCCACACCAAGCCGTTTGCCGACAGTCGCGATTCCACCATCAATTTCCGCCTGGATCGTCTCGATCTGGCGCGCTACATCGGTTATGCGCCCACCACCCTGCCGGTGGCCATTCCCAAGGGCCTGCTCAGCGGCGATCTGGTGCTGCATTTCGTGCAGGCCAAGCCCACGCCGCAGCTGCAGCTCACCGGCAAGCTGCAGATCGATGACTTCGTGCTCAACAGCAGCAACGGCCAGGCGATCCTCAGCCTGGGCAAGGGCACGGCCGATCTCAACGACGTGCAGCCGCTGACATCGCGTTATGTGTTGGGCGCGCTCGTGCTCGACCGCGCACAGCTCTACTACACCGCCGCTGCCGGCGGCCACAGCAATTTCGACACGCTCACGGCGCCGCCGGCCAAAGCCGATGCGGACAAAAAGGCCGAGCCTACCGATCTGCGCATCGCCTCGATGACGCTCACCAACAGCGCCATCCATTACATCGACGCTGCCGGCAGCAAGATCGACCTGGGCAATCTGCGCGGCAGCATGCAGGGCCTGAGTCTGCAGGCGGCGCCCGTGGCGAAGCTCGATGTGACGGCGCAGTTCTTCGGCGGCGAGCTCGGCATGAAAGGCACGGTGGATCTGGCCAAGAACAAGCTGGTCGCCGCGTTGAACCTCAAGCAGATCGACATGGCGCCGCTGCAGGCTGCCACCTATCAAGGCATCAACGCACGATTGACCAAGGGCAAGCTCGATGCCAACGGCCAGCTGCAAGTGGACTGGGGCACGCCGTTCAACGTCCATCTCGCCGACGCGCATGCCACGGTGACCGACTTTGCGATGGAGCCGCAATTCAAGGGACATGGCTCGCCCGTGTCCTGGAACACGATGGAAGCGGAGATCATCCAGGTCGACCTCGCCACGCAGACTGCGCAGTTGGGCACGGTGAAGGCCACTGGCCTCGGCCTGGACGTGCAGCGCGACAGCAAGAAGTACATCAGCCTGGTCGATCTGTTCGCCGCCAAGGACGCGCCGAAGAAGCCCGTCGCAGCCAGCGGTCCGCCGTGGCACTGGAGCGTGGCGCATCTGGCCTTCGACAACGCCGCCGTTGCCTTCACCGATATGGCAGCCGGCGACAAGCCGGTGAAGATCAAGATCGACGCCGTCAGCGGCTCGATGGACAACCTCAGCGACAAGCTCAACGAACCGCGCGAGATGAAGTTGGCGGGCACGGTGGGCAAAGGCAGCTTCACCGCCAACGGCAAGATGCAGCCGCTGCCGACCATGGCCGACCTGCAGATCGACACCAAGCGGCTCGATATCACCGACTTCCAGCCGTACATCAGCGTGCCGTTGAACGTGGTGATCTCCACCGCGCGCGTCACCAGCAACGGCAAACTGCATTACGACGGACGGACAACGGAGCCGAAGTTCACCTTCAAGGGCAACGCGGCGCTGGAACAGGTGCGCATCCAGGACAAGCTCACCGGTGATGATTTCCTGCGCTGGCGCACGATGAGCAGCTCGAACCTGGATGTGGCCTATGGCTCGGGTGCACCGCGCCTGCACATGGGCACACTCGTGCTCAGCTCTTTTTACGCGCGCATGATCGTCAATGCGAACGGCACCTTGAACCTCTCCGAAGTGATCGCCAACCCCGAAGCCGCGCCGGTGTCGGTGACACGCGCAGCCAACGAGCAGCCTTCCGGCGCGGCCGTGCCGCCCACCCCGGCACCTGCGGCTACTGCACCGGCACCTGCCACCGCAACCGCCGCGGCGACGTCCAAGACCACCAAGGGCACCACCACCACGGCCATCGTGCCTGCAGCCAATGCGCCAGCGACACCGCCTGCGGACGTGCGCATCGGCGGCATCACCCTGGTCAACGGCCAGCTCAACTACACCGACAACTTCATCAAGCCCAACTACACGGCCAACCTGACCAAGGTGACCGGCAAGATCGGCACCATTGCCACCACGCCGGGTGATCCGCCGGCCGAAGTGTCGGTGCAGGCAGCGCTCAACGACAACTCGCCGGTCGATATCGACGGCACCATCAATCCGCTGCAGCCGGTGGCCTTCCTCGACATCAAGGGCAAGGCCAACGAAGTCGAGCTGACCGGGCTCAGCGCCTACTCCACCAAGTACACCGGCTATCCCATCACAGCGGGCAAGCTGACGATGGACGTCCATTACACGCTGGACCAGCGCAAGCTCAATGCCGACAACCACATCTTCATCACCCAGCTGACTTTCGGCGAACGCGATGAAAGCCCGGGCATCAAGCACATGCCGGTCAAGCTCGCGGTGGCCCTGCTCAAGGACACGCAGGGCAATATCGACGTGGACGTGCCGGTATCGGGCTCACTCGACGATCCGCAGTTCAGCATGGGCGGCCTGATCTGGCGCGCCATCGGCAACCTGATCGCCAAGGCCGCCACGGCGCCGTTCCGTCTGCTCGGCGCAGCCTTCGGCGGCGGCAGCCATGAGGACCTGGGCTACGTGGAGTTCGATGCAGGCTCGGCCGTGCTGGACAAGAACGCGCAGGATCGCCTCGGCAAAGTCGTGGCCATGCTCAACCAGAAGAACACCTTGAACCTGGACCTGATCGGTCGCATCGATCCGTCCAAGGATCAGGACGGCCTGCGCAAGGTGACGGTGGACAATATGGTCCGCCGCGCCAAGGCGCTGGACCAGGACGGCAAGAACGCCGATACCTCGGACGCCGCACTCGCCTCGGTCAACGTGACGCCCGACGAGTACGAGAAGTACCTCAAGCGTGCCTATAAGGACGATGACTTCAAGGGCAAGCCCAAGAACATCATCGGCCTGAAGAAGTCGCTGGAACCGGACGAGATGCGCAGCCTGATGGAAACCAATGTCGCCGTCGACGATGCCGCCATGCGCGACCTCGCGCAGCGTCGCGCCACGGCGGTGCAGACCTGGTTGAAGGGCAAGATCGACGACAAGCGGGTCTCGATCAAGGATCCCAAGATGGATACCAAGGATATTGACGACAAGGGCAAGACCACGCGGGTGGAATTCGGCTTGCATCAAGGGTGAAGTGCTTTGCTCCCTCTCCCCT
>NZ_JPLA01000080.1 GCF_001010355.1 Dyella japonica DSM 16301
AGGGTGCGCTCCCACAGTAGTTCTGCCGTTCTACACAGGCGGCAACGCGGCAAAATCCGGATGCAATTCGGCGCGCGCCGAAAATGCCGCCAACTGCGGATAAGCCTTCGCGTCGATCACGTCGGCAGCCACCAATTGAGTGAAGCCCCAGGCAACGGCGATGGACACATCGGCCTGACCTGGCGCGTTCCCAAAAATCCAGCCATCCACGCCACTCAGCTCGCGCTCAAGCAAATCGTGCGCGGCATGCAGCTGTCCTTTGACGCGCTTGAGCCAGCCTTCATCGCGCTTGTCCGGATCGCGCTTGTCTTCGTACACGATCTGCACGGCTTTTTCGCTGGCGGCGAGGGCGATGCCGGTGAGGCGCAATGCGCGTTGGCGGTCCGCTGCATCGGCGGGCATCAGGGCGGCGCGATCACTTTGCGCCTGCGCCCAGTCGATGATCAGGCCCGACTCGGTGAGCATGCAGCCATCGTCCAGCACCAGTGTGGGCGCTTTCACCAGCGGATTGATCTGTTGGAATTGATCGAAGTGCCGGAACACCGACATCGAGCGATGCGTGAACGGGATTCCCAGCAGTCGCAATGAAATCGCGGTGCGGCGCACGTACGGTGAATCGAGCATGCCGATCAGTTCCACGAACACCTCCGTCAGGAATGAAAGACGACGGTCTTGCTGCCGTTGAGCAGGACGCGGTCGTCCAGATACAGGCGCAGTGTGCGCGCGAGCACGCGGCGCTCGATGTCGCGGCCGATGCGGATGAGGTCTTCCGGCGTATCGGCGTGGGTGACCCGTTCGATGTCCTGTTCGATGATCGGGCCTTCGTCGAGCTCGGCCGTGACGAAATGCGCCGTGGCGCCGATCAGCTTGACGCCGCGGCGGTACGCCTGGTGATACGGGCGCGCGCCCTTGAAGCCGGGCAGGAACGAGTGATGGATGTTGATGCATCGGCCGGCGAGCGTTTGCACCAGCTCGCGCGACAGGATCTGCATGTAGCGGGCGAGCACCACCAGGTCCGTCTGCGATTGCTCGATCAGTGCGGCGAGTGCGCCTTCCTGGTCGGCGCGGCTGTCCCGATCCACCGGCAGGTAGTGGAAGGGGATGCCGTCCAGGTCCAGATGGCGATAGGTTTCGCGCGGGTGGTTGGCAATGACGCCGGCGATGTCCATCGGCAACTCGCCGATGCGCCAGCGATATAGGATATCGGCCAGGCAGTGATCGAACTTGGACACCAGCAGCAGCACGCGGCGGCGTTGCGCCCGGTTGCGCAGGTTCAGCTGCATGGCGAACGGCTTGGCGAATTCGTCGAAGCCCGGCTTGAGCGCCTCGAGGTCGCGCTCGGCGTTTTCAAACACCAGGCGCATGAAGAAACGGCCAGTTTCAGCATCGCCGAACTGCTGGGCCTCGATGATGTTGCCGCCCTGCGCGGCCAGATGATTCGACACCGCCGCCACGATGCCAGCACGGTCAGGACAGGAGAGTGTCAGGACGAACTGGCCGGGAATGATCATGGCATGCGCTTCATGGCGTCCGATGAAGTATCAGCTCCAGCACCGCCTTGGTGCCGAAGAAGGCAAGCAGCAGCACACCCATGCCCACCAGCGTCAGATTGACCGCGCTGCGGCCGCGCCAGCCGTGCCGCCAGCGGCCGATCAGCAGGGTGCCGAACACCAGCCACGCAATGATCGACAGCACGGTCTTGTGGATCAAGTGCTGGCCGAACAGGTTGTCCACGAACAGGATGCCGGTGAGCAGGGTCAGCGTGAGCAGCAGAAAACCAGCGCCGATCAGCCGGAACAGCAGCGTCTCGGTCAGCGTCAGCGGCGGCAGCGCGCGCATCCACGTTCCCACCTGGCGATGCCGCAGTGCGCGCTCCTGCACGGCGAGCAGGATGGCCAGCGCCGCGGCGATGGACAGCACGCTGAAGGCCAGCAGCGCCACCGTGACATGCAGCTTGATCTGCCACTCCAGCGGCAGCGGTGCCGTGACGGGCGCGGCGAAGGTGTCCAGCGCCAGCAGCAAGGCCGTGAGCGGAAACACGATGACGCCGAGCGCGGCCACCGGCCGCCAGATATTCACCACCAGGGTAAAGGCGGAGACCACGCAGGCGACCAGCGACAGCGCGGAAAAGAAATGCAGGTCGAGCGCGCCGCGATGGGCGCCAAGCAGGGTGCCGGCGTGGAGCAGCACGGCACTGCCGGCCAGCAGCAGCGCCGAGCGGTTCAGCGGTTGCCCACCTCCAAGCAGCGGCCGGGCCAGAGCCGTCGCTGCAGTGAGGTAGAGCACGATGGCGAGCAGGGCGAAAAGGACGGTGGCGGCCATAGCGGGCGAGTGTGGCATGGGGCCTTGGGGGTGGGTAGAGGGG
>NZ_JPLA01000081.1 GCF_001010355.1 Dyella japonica DSM 16301
AGCCCGCGGCAGGCGAGCCAAGTCGCGGTATCGCGACAATCGGGCGCAAAGTCACTGGGTCCCTGCCTGCGCAGGGATGACGAACTAAGAGCTAAGAGCTAAGAGCTAAGAGCCAGGAGCCAAAACCTAGATCCATCACGACTCCAAAAAAGGAAATTCCCTCAGGACTTCTTCCTGCGCGCCACCTGCTCCCCGAGCAGCGACAACTGCAACGCCTCCAACTCCGGCAAATCCCGCTCCAACTTCTCAATCTCCTCGCGAAACGCCTGCACATCCTCAAACTTCCGATAGACGGAAGCGAAGCGCACATACGCGACCTGATCGAGCTTCTTCAGCTCGCGCATCACCAGCTCACCCACCTGCCGCGAAGGCACTTCGCGGTCGCCGCAGCGGCGCAGGTCGTTGATGATTTCGCGCACGGCGGTGTCCACCGAATCGGTGGGCACCGGACGCTTCTGCAGGGCGCGCTCGAAGCTCACGCGCAGCTTGTGTTCGTCGAAGGGTTCGCGGCGTTCGCCGCTCTTCACGATGGAAGGCAGCTTGAGCTCGGCCGTCTCGAACGTATTGAAGCGTTCACTGCATTTGGGACACTCGCGTCGGCGGCGCACGGTGGCGCCGTCTTCGGTGAGGCGCGAATCGATCACGCGAGTGTCTTCGTGCTGGCAGTAAGGGCAATGCATAGGTTCTATGGATTCCTGGAAGGGAGGAAGAAACGAGAAAAGGCGCCCCTGCTCACTTCTCGTTTCTTATCGGCCCTCATCCTTCGTGACGGCTCAGCCGTAAACCGGGAACTTGTGACACTGCGCCGTGACCTTCTCGCGCACCTTGGCGATGACGGCGTCATCGTTGGGTGCATCGAGCACGTCGCAGATCCACTGCGTGAGTTCGACCACGTCCGCTTCCAGATAGCCGCGGGTAGTGACGGCCGGCGTACCGACGCGCAGGCCCGAGGTGACGAACGGCTTGCGGGGGTCGTTCGGCACGGCGTTCTTGTTGACCGTGATATGCGCCTTGCCCAGCGCTTCTTCGGCGTCCTTGCCGGTGACGTCGCGACCGATCAGGTCGACCAGCATCAGGTGGTTCTCGGTGCCGCCGGACACGATCTTGTAGCCGCGCTCGATGAAGGTCTTGGCCATGGCCTTGGCGTTCTTCACCACCTGGGTCTGGTAAGCCTTGAATTCCGGCTCCAGCGCTTCCTTGAAGGCCACCGCCTTGGCGGCGATCACGTGCATCAGCGGACCGCCCTGGATGCCCGGGAACACGATCGACTGCAGCTTCTTCTCGATCTCTTCGCCGGCGTCCTTGGCGACGATGATGCCGCCACGCGGACCGCGCAGCGTCTTGTGCGTGGTGGAGGTGACCACGTGCGCATGCGGCAGCGGGTTCGGATAGACGCCTGCAGCGACCAGACCGGCGACGTGCGCCATGTCAACGAACAGATACGCGCCCACCTTGTCGGCGATGGCGCGGAAGCGCGCCCAGTCCATCACCTGCGAGTAGGCGCTGAAACCGGCCACGATCATCTTCGGCTTGTGCTCGACGGCGAGGCGCTCGACTTCGTCGTAATCGACCAGGCCCTGCTCGTTGACGCCGTACTGCACGGCGTGGAACAGCTTGCCCGAGACGTTGACCTTGGCGCCGTGGGTCAGGTGACCACCGTGCGCGAGACTCATGCCCAGGATGGTGTCGCCTGGATTGAGCAACGCCAGGTACACGGCCTGGTTGGCCTGCGAACCCGAATGAGGCTGCACGTTGGCGTAGTTGGCGCCGAACAGCTGCTTGAGGCGATCGATGGCGAGCTTTTCAGCCACGTCCACGAATTCGCAGCCGCCGTAGTAGCGCTTGCCCGGGTAACCCTCGGCGTACTTGTTGGTGAGCACGCTGCCCTGCGCTTCCATCACGCGGGGACTGGCGTAGTTCTCCGAAGCGATCAGTTCGACGTGGTCCTCCTGACGGCGGGCTTCGTCGGCCATGGCCTGGGCCAGTTCATTGTCGTAACCGGCGATCGTCTCGTGCTTCGGGAACATCCTGACCTCGTGAGGGTGGCAAGCAGGGCTAGAACGCGAAATTGTAGCTGTGATGTGCTATTGCGGCCACCTTGGGGTCACTTGCGACCTGATTGCGTACAGCGTACCGTACGCCGCACGCAACCCAGCCTACGGACCTCGCCATGCCGATCAAGCCGTCCCGTGCCCTGCTACATCCGCTGCGCAAGCTCGCCGCCCTCGCCCTGATCGCCCTGCTGCTGCCGCTGGCCGCCGTTGCGTCCGACGTCACCGGCGTGGGCATCACCGCCATCCAGATCCCCGATCCGGTCAGCGGCAAGCCAACCGAGGGCTATGTCTTCTACCCCTCGTCGCAACCGACGCACGGCAGCACGGCGATCGGCCCCTACGATGTCGCGGCCACCCCTGACGCGCCTGCCATCCCCGGCGCCAAGCCGCTGGTGGTCCTCTCCCACGGCAACGGCGGCAGCGACCTGGGCCATCACGACCTGGCGTCTTATCTGGCCAGCCACGGCTTCGTGGTCGCCACGCTCAACCACCTAGGCGACTACTTTCGCGATACCAGCCAGGTCGGCCATATCGAGGTGCTGGCCGGGCGGCCGGTGCAGGTGAAGTCCGCCATCACCACCCTGCTCGATGATCCGCGCTGGAAACCCCTGATCGATCCGAACCGCATCGGCGTGGCCGGCTTCTCCGCCGGTGGTTACACGGCCTTGATGCTGGCGGGCGCCAAGCCACGCTTCGTGCGTTTCGTGGCCTTCTGCCAGCGTTATCCGCACGACCGGGACGTCTGCGGCCACGCCGCGGAGTTCAAGGCCGCGGCCGCCAAACAGGGCAAGACCATGGAGCAGGTGCTCGAGGACATGCAGGGCCAGCTGGGCAAGTACGGCGACACTGCCGATCCGCGGGTAAAGGCGGCTTTTGCGATGGCGCCGATGAGCCTGATCTTCGACGAACACGGCTTCGACCAGGTGCACATCCCGGTTTTCCTCTACTACGGCCAGAACGACAAGGTGCTGCCGCCGGAAGCCAACGCCCGGCATATCCAGCCGCTGATCAAAACCCTGGCGGGAGTGAAAGTCGTGCCGCGCGCCGATCATTGGGTGTTCCTGCCGCCCTGCTCCGCGGAGCTGGCCAAGGAGATTGCGCCGATGTGCGCCGATCCAGCCGGCGTCAATCGCGCCAAGGTGCATGAGCAGGTCAACGCCGATGCGCTGGCGTTCTTCCGCAAGACGCTGGACGTGAAGGCGCCCTGACGTGCCCAAGGCCTTGAGCGAACAGGAAACCGAGGCGTTCCGCGAGCGCCTGTGCGACGCGGCCGCCAGCATCTATGTGGAAGAAGGCCCGGCGGCCGTCACCCTGCGGCGTCTGGCCGGCGAGCTGGGCGTGGGCACCATGACGCCCTACCGCTACTTCCGTAACAAGGAAGAGATCATCACGGCCGTGCGCACACGCGGCCTGAACCGCTTTTCCGAGGCGCTGGAGCGGGCGCTGGAATCGCCCGGCGACGGCCGCACCCGCAGCCGCGCCGTGCGCGATGCCTATATCGCCTTTGCCCGCGAAAACACCGCCACCTACCGGCTGATGTTCGAGTACCCGGAAGCCCGCCGCGACGACCCGGCCTATCGCCAGGCGCATGAGCGCATGTGGGCCACCATTGCCGCGCATGTGGACGTGATGATTGCCGAGGGAACCATTGCAGCAGACGCCGATGCCCCCATCATCGGCCATCAGATCTGGGCCTCGCTGCACGGCGCGGTGATGCTGGAGATCGCCGGCATGCTGCCGCCGGGTTACGACGCCGCCTCGCTGCATACGCGGACCGTCAGCGCGGTGTTTGACGCCGCCAAACCCGTGCACTGAAGACTTCTGTGGGAGCGCACCCTGTGCGCGACACCTACGGAGCGGTACACCCGGCGTGGCTGTCGCGCACAAGGTGCGCTCCCACAGGTGTGCGGTTGCTTGGCGCTTCCCCTGCCCCCGGCCGACCCAAAGGGAGCAGCGGAGCCGTCACCGGGACGCCCTCTAAACCCGCTATAATGAGTGGTTTACACCCACTCTGATCGCACTGCCTGGCCTCGCGGCCGGCTGGGTGCACGTCGCCGGAGGTTCCATGCAATACATCTACACCATGAACGGGGTCAGCAAGATCGTTCCCCCGAAGCGCCAGATCATCAAGGACATCTCGCTCAGCTTCTTCCCTGGCGCCAAGATCGGCCTGCTGGGCTTGAACGGCGCGGGCAAGTCGACGGTGCTGAAGATCATGGCCGGCGTGGACACGGACTTCCAGGGCGAAGCTCGCCCGCAGCCGGGTATCAAGGTCGGTTATCTGGCGCAGGAGCCGCAGCTCGATCCGGAAAAGACCGTGCGCGAAGCGGTCGAAGAAGGCGTGTCGGTGATCCTCGATGCGCAGAAGCGCCTGGAAGAGGTTTATGCGGCCTACGGCGAAGACGGCGCTGATTTCGACAAGCTCGCCAAGGAACAGCAGGAGCTGGAAAACATCCTGGCCGTGAACGATGCGCACGCCCTGGAGCGCCAGCTCGAAGTGGCCGCCGACGCGCTGCGCCTGCCGCCGTGGGATGCCAAGATCGGTCCGCTGTCCGGTGGTGAAAAGCGCCGCGTGGCGCTGTGCCGCCTGCTGCTGTCCAAGCCGGACATGCTGCTGCTCGACGAGCCGACCAACCACTTGGACGCTGAGTCGGTGGATTGGCTGGAGCAGTTCCTGCAGAACTACCCGGGTACCGTGGTGGCGGTCACCCATGATCGCTACTTCCTCGAGCACGCCGCCGAGTGGATTCTCGAACTCGATCGCGGCCGCGGCATCCCGTGGAAGGGCAACTACACCGACTGGCTGGAACAGAAGAGCGAGCGTCTGGCCCGCGAAGAAGCCGCCGAAAAGGGCCGCCAGAAGGCGCTCGCACGCGAGCTGGAGTGGGTGCGTTCGGCCGCCAAGGGTCGTCAGTCCAAGGGCAAGGCGCGTATCAACCGCTTCGAAGAGCTCAACTCGGTCGAGTACCAGAAGCGCAACGAAACCAACGAGCTCTACATCCCGCCGGGCGAGCGCCTGGGCCAGGAAGTGATCGAGTTCAAGAACGTGTCCAAGTCCTTCGGCGATCGCCTGCTGATCGACGATCTGTCGATGAAGATTCCGCCGGGCGCCATCGTCGGCGTGATCGGCCCGAACGGCGCCGGCAAGTCGACCCTGTTCAAGCTGATCACCGGCCAGGAAAAGCCGGACTCCGGCGAAGTGAAGCTCGGTCACACCGTGCAGCTGGCCTATGTGGACCAGTCGCGCGACAGCCTCGATCCGAACAAGAACGTGTGGCAGGAAGTCTCCGACGGCGCCGACATCATCACCATCGGCCGTTACGAGCTGCAGTCGCGTGCCTATATCGGTCGCTTCAACTTCAAGGGCACCGACCAGCAGAAGATGGTGGGCAGCCTGTCCGGCGGTGAGCGCGGTCGCCTGCACCTGGCCAAGACGCTGATGCAGGGCGGCAACGTGCTGCTGCTCGACGAACCGTCCAACGATCTGGACGTCGAGACGCTGCGTGCACTGGAAGACGCGATGCTGGAGTTCCCGGGCTGCGCGATGGTGATCTCGCATGACCGCTGGTTCCTCGATCGCATCGCCACGCACATCATCGCGTTCGAAGGCGACTCGCACGTGGAGTTCTTCCCCGGCAACTACAACGAATACGAAGCCGACAAGAAGCGCCGCCTCGGCGACGAAGCTGCCGGCCCGCATCGTGTGAAGTACAAGAAGCTGGCGTAACACACGCTCCTGCTCCCTCTCCCCTCCGG
>NZ_JPLA01000082.1 GCF_001010355.1 Dyella japonica DSM 16301
AGGGTGCGCTCCTACAAGGTTGCGCCTTGAACCGCGGCGGTTGCTCCACGCCCAGCCAACATCCGCTCGCGCAACCACCGCTCCGCCGGCGTCGATATCCAACGCTCCAGGCCCTTGCCCAGCAGCCAACACAGCGGCAACGCCGGCAGATACCAGAGATAACCGTGGGCGATATCCCCGCCCATCGCCTTGTAGATCCTCACCACGCCGTACACCACGAACATGTGGGTGAGGTAGATCTCGTAACTCAGGCGCCCCCACGACCGCAGCCAGCTCAAGCCACGCCACGCGCCACGACGTGACCAGGCACTCGCCAGCACCAGGCACAGCGCGGAACCGGTAAGCACGAGCCCGTAGCCATCGCGCATCGTCTGCCACAGCAGTTTGCCTTCGAACATCACGAGGTACAGACCCACCGCGCCGGCGATGCCGAGCAACCAGACAAGACCATGCGTTGCGTTGCGCCAGCGCTGCACGATCAGCGCACCAAGCACTCCGGTGGCAATCGCCGCCATGCCGGGCAGATAAGCCTTCTCCTGCCAGATCTCGTTGGCGGCCAACGCAGCGCGCGTCCACGGCAGCGACAGCGCCAGGGCGATCAGCAGCGGCACCAACACCCAGGTGCGCCGCGTCAGCAGGCAGACGATGGGAAAGCCCAGATAAAACACTTCCTCGATCGACAGCGACCACAGCACGTCCCAGTTGCCGGGGAGGTAACCGGTCATGCCTTCGTACCAGTTCAGATGGAAACCCAACGCCGCCACGATGGCGCGCGGCAGCGACTGCCCTGGGCGGTCGATCACGTAGTCCGGTGCGCCCGCCAGATGCAGCACGCTGAGCACGGCCACCAACAACAGCAGACAGGGCGCAATGCGCGAGAAGCGCCGGGCATAGAACGCACGCAGATCGATGCTGGCCAACGAACCACTGCGACGCAGCGCGTTGCTGGTGATAAGAAAGCCTGAGATCACGAAGAAGATGAAGACCGCTTCGTAGCCGTTGAAATTGAGCGCCGTCAGCAGCTTCTTCGGCAGCACGTCGAGCAAGGCCGTCTTGCGCAGCGGAATGCGCAGGCCGATGTGGTGCAGCACCACCAGCAGGATGGATAAGCCGCGCAGCAGATCGATGCCGGTGTTGCGCTGAGTCTGCGGGCGAGTCTTCGCATCCATCAACCGAATCCTTGTAGGAGCGCACCCNNGGTGCGCTCCCACAAGGTGAGAGGCGTTTACTCCGCCGCCGGCAGATCGTGAATCATCTGCTGCGCCAAGCCTTCGTAGTTGTAGTCGAAGTGATGGTCGCCCGTCTTCTCGTAAACCTTGATCCAGCCCGGCAACTTCGGATCGGCGCAAAGGGCATCATCCTTGTCCTTGACGCCGTAATAGCAGACCACCGGTGGATGGTCATTCAAGGCTTCAAGCGGCGGCAGCGCGTCGTAATGCTGCACGGGGTTGAGCCACTGGAAGAAGTCCTGGGTGTGCGTCTTCCACCAACCCTCCTTCATATAGCCTTCCATTTCGATTTCGAAGTTGACGTCGTGACTGGGCGACAGCAACACCACCTGGGCGATGCGCGCGCGACCTTCCGGGCTCAACTGGTCGATGACCGAAGGCAGCACGTCGGCACCGAAGGAGAAACCGATCAGCCATACGCGCTTCTTGCCCGGCTGCGACACCGCCTGCGCAATCAGGGCATCCAGGTCGACGGCCGACTCCTTCGCCGGACGATTGCGCCAGTAGTACTGCAGCAGGCTCACGCCCTGCACCGGGATGCCGTGCGAGGCGATGATCTTGCCCAGCGACTGGTCCAGATCGCGCCAGCCGCCGTCGCCGGAATAGAAGATCGCCACGACATCCTCGCGCCCGGCCAGCGGCGTGACGCCAGCCTGCGCCGGCACCTGCACCAGCGACTCCTGCATGCTGGCGTGATGCCAGGGCTGCCAGGCCCACAGGCCCACGCCGGCGGCGATCAACACTACGAGAGCGAACCACTTCCAGAGTCGTTTCAACGGCGCACCATGCCTGACAGTCCACCCGAAATGAGGCTCGCCACATTGGCGAACACCAGCGGGAGGGCGATGCCATTGGGCACCGCAAGGTAACGAGGCTCCCACACGGGATCGAATTTGTCTTTGTACTTGTGCAGGCCG
>NZ_JPLA01000083.1 GCF_001010355.1 Dyella japonica DSM 16301
CATACCCGACCAGATCGGCGTTGAGCGCTCCGACGACGATGCCGGCCGCAATGAAGAGGAGAAGAATCAGCGTAACGATCAGGCGCATACGAGGACTTTACCCGATTGCCGTGGAGCGGCACAGGCGGCTGTTCGGCCGACCTTCAGAATTGGGCCGCCGTTCGTTTTTTCCTGTTCCGCCCGCTGGAAAAAAAGAAGGCAGGAACGGCTCGTCGCCGTCCTGCCTTCCGAAGATCGTGGTGATTCCCGTCGAACGGGTGATCAATCCAGATTCAAGTTGACGCGCTCGCGCAATTCCTTGCCCGGCTTGAAATGCGGGACATGCTTGCCCGGCAGGGCTACAGCATCGCCGGTCTTGGGATTGCGTCCCATGCGCGGCGGGCGGTAGTGCAGCGCGAAGCTGCCGAAGCCTCGGACTTCGATGCGCTCGCCATTGGACAGGGCATGGCTCATCTGTTCGATCACGCTCTTGACCGCCAACTCCACGTCGGCGAACGCAAGGTGGGTCTGACGCCGTGCCAGCGCCTCAATCAATTCGGATTTGGTCATGGGTCCCCAATGTCCGTGACGTGTAACCGCGGGGCGGCGTACCGCCGCCCCGCATTCCTGCTTTGCTTATTGCTTAGTCAGCCTTGTTGAGCTGCTCTTTGAGCAGCGCGCCAAGCTTGGTCGTGCCGCCGGAAGCGGACGAGTACTCGGCCATGGCGTCGGTCAGCTCTTCTTCGTCCTTGGCGCGGATCGACAGCTGCAGCTGGCGGCCCTTACGGTCCATGCCGGTGAACTTGGCTTCGACCTTGTCGCCCACCTTCAGGTGCTGCGTGGCATCGTCGATGCGCTCCTTGGCGATGTCGTTGGCGCGCAGGTAACCCTCGACGCCCTCGCCCAGATCGATCACGGCGCCCTTGGCGTCCACTTCCTTGACGGTACCGTTGACGATGGTGCCGCGCGGGTTGGTGGCCATGAACTGACCGAACGGATCCTGCTCCATCTGCTTGATGCCGAGGGAGATGCGCTCGCGCTCCGGATCAACGGCCAGCACCACGGCTTCGATCTCGTCGCCCTTCTTGAAGTTGCGAACCAGATCTTCGCCCGATGCCTGCCAGGAGATGTCGGACAGGTGAACCAGACCGTCGATGCCGCCGTCCAGACCGATGAAGATGCCGAAGTCGGTGATCGACTTGATCTGACCGGACACCTTGTCGTTCTTCTTGTGCATCGCTGCGAAAGCTTCCCACGGGTTCGAGCGGGTCTGCTTGATACCCAGCGAGATGCGGCGACGCTCTTCATCCACGTCCAGCACCATCACTTCGGTCTCGTCGCCGACCTGCACGACCTTGGCCGGGTTGACGTTCTTGTTGGTCCAATCCATTTCGGAGACGTGGACCAGGCCTTCCACGCCCGGCTCGATCTCAACGAAGCAACCGTAATCGGTGACGTTGGAGACCTTGCCGAACAGGCGGCTGCCGACCGGGTAGCGGCGAGCGATGGCGACCCACGGGTCGTCGCCCAGCTGCTTCAGGCCCAGCGACACGCGGTTGCGCTCGCGGTCGTACTTCAGCACGCGGACGTCCAGCTCGTCGCCGACGTTGACGACTTCGGACGGATGACGCACGCGCTTCCACGCCATGTCGGTGATGTGCAGCAGGCCGTCGATACCGCCCAGGTCCACGAACGCGCCGTAGTCGGTGAGGTTCTTGACGGTGCCCTTGACCACTGCGCCCTCGGTGAGGCGCTCAAGCAGCTTCTCGCGCTCTTCGGAGAACTCGGTCTCGACGACGGCGCGGCGGCTCACCACAACGTTGTTGCGCTTGCGGTCGAGCTTGATGATCTTGAACTCGAGGTCCTTGCCTTCCAGGTAAACCGGATCGCGGACCGGACGCACGTCGACCAGCGAGCCCGGCAGGAATGCGCGGACGTCCTTGATGTCGACGGTGAAACCACCCTTGACCTTGCCGGAGATCTTGCCGGTGATGGTCTCTTCCTTGTCGAAGGCCTGCTCAAGATCGTCCCAAACCATGGAACGCTTGGCCTTCTCACGGGAGAGCTTGGTCTCGCCGAAACCGTCTTCCAGGGCGTCGAGGGCAACCTTCACCTCGTCGCCTACCTGCACTTCCAGCTCTCCGCTCTCGTCCTTGAACTGCTCGATCGGGACGATGCCTTCGCTCTTCAGGCCAGCGTTGATCACGACGACGTCGTTGCGGATTTCCACAACGATACCCGTGACGATCGCGCCCGGCTTCAGCTTGGAGATAGCCTGTTGGCTCTGTTCAAACAGTTCGGCAAAACTTTCAGTCATGTTGATTCCAGAAATGAGAAAAGGCCTTAAGTCCTATGCGCGCCGTGGAATGAATAGCGCACAGACAGTCGGCCCACCGGTTATGGGTGTCGCCGGATCGCTCCGTTGGCACCGTTGACCAAGACCCCTGCCGCGGCAGGGGCGCCAAAAGCCGCCGGCAGCCCTGGTCAGGACTGCACGACAGCCAATACTTTCGCGACGACGACGTCGATGCCCATGCCGGTGGTATCAATGAAAACCGCATCGGCGGCCGGCTTGAGCGGCGCGACGGTTCGTGACGCATCACGTTCGTCGCGCGCCTCGATCTCGCGCTGAAGAGTGGCAAGTGTAACGCTCAGCCCCTTTTCCTTCAACTGCTTATAGCGCCTTTTCGCCCGCTCGGCAGCGCTGGCGGTGAGGAACACCTTGAACGGGGCCTCGGGGAAGATCACCGTGCCCATGTCGCGCCCGTCGGCGACCAGGCCCGGGGCCTTGCGAAAGGCCAGCTGCATGTCCACAAGTGCTTGACGCACCGAAGGAATCGAGGCGATCGCCGAGGCCGCGCCGCCGGCCGTTTCGGTGCGCAGTTCGTCGGTGGCGTCATGCCCGTTGACCATCACCCGGGTATCGCTGCCGTCGGTGGCCGCCACAAAGCGGATCTTGGTGGTCTGGGCGCAGCGGGTCACCGCCTCGGCGTCGGACAGGTCCAGCCCCTCCATGCCCGCCGCATAGCCCACCGCGCGGTACAGGGCGCCGGAGTCCAGCAGCCGCCAGCCCAGCTTCTCAGCGACCATGCGACTGATGGTGCCCTTGCCCGACCCCGAGGGTCCGTCGATGGTGAGTACGGGGACGGACTGCGATGAAGTCATGGGGGCTCCTGACGGCGACGAAAGAAAACGCCTATGCTATCGCGTTGGTCCTCGCACGGAACGCGGGATGTCCACTCGCCATCTTACTTTCCGTCAGACCCATGCAACTTGAAACCATGACCGATCTGCGCCGCGAATTCGATCAGGCCGCCGAAGATATCCAGCGGCTTGGCCAGCGGCCGGACAACGACACCCTGCTCAAGCTCTATGCCTTGTACAAGCAAGGCTCCGAAGGCGACGTCCACGGCGACCCGCCGGGCTTCTTCGACTTCGTGGGCACCGCCAAGTACGAGGCCTGGGCCCATCTGCGCGGCGTTTCCGAAGAGGAAGCGATGCAGCGGTATATCGAGTTTGTGCAGGAATTGCTGAGCTGAGTCTTCGGCCGGCGCCCAAGATTTTGCGTTAGGCGCAAGCTTCGTCCGATGCCTGTATCCAGTGCTGTTCCTGGCGCTGCGTTGAAGAGTTCGTCACCATCTGACTGCCCCTCACCGTCATCCCGGCTTTCGCCGCGATGACGGTGAGGATGACCGTGAGTGATCGGGGCCGTCCTTCACCGCGCCCCTTGCTTTCAAACGCCATCCACAGGCACATTCATACGATCGTTTGAACCAGGCCAGCGGTCCGTATGAACTTCCCCCATTTGTTCTCCCCGCTCGACCTCGGGCACACCACCCTGCCCAACCGCATCCTGATGGGCTCGATGCATACCGGGCTGGAGGACAAATCCAGCGACTACGACAAGCTCGCCGCGTATTTCGCGGAGCGTGCGCGCGGCGGTGTTGGCCTGATGGTGACCGGCGGCATTGCTCCCAGCATCCAGGGATGGCTGAAGCCGTTCGGCGGCAGGCTGAGCATGCCGTGGCATGTCGCGCGGCATCGCAAGCTGACCAAGGCAGTGCATGGCGAAGGCGGCAAACTGTGCATGCAGATCCTGCATGCGGGGCGCTACGGTTATCACCCGCTGTCGGTGGCGCCGTCGAAGATCAAATCGCCGATCACGCCATTCACGCCGCGTGCGCTTTCCGCGCGCGGCGTCGAGCGCACCATCAGCGACTTCGTGCATTGCGCGAAGCTCGCCCAGGATGCCGGTTACGACGGCATCGAGGTGATGGGTTCGGAAGGCTATTTGATCAACCAGTTCCTGGCCGCGCATGCCAACCAGCGCAGCGATGCCTGGGGCGGCGATGCGGCCAAACGCATGCGTTTTCCCGTGGAAATCGTGCGTCGCACGCGTGAGGCGGTGGGTCGCGACTTCATCATCATCTACCGCCTGTCGATGCTCGACCTGGTGCAGAATGGCCAGGACTGGAGTGAGATCGTTACGCTCGCCAAGGCGATCGAAGCGGCCGGCGCCAGCATCATCAATACCGGCATCGGCTGGCACGAAGCGCGAGTTCCCACCATCGTCACCAGCGTGCCGCGCGCGGGCTTTGCGTGGGTCACCAGGAAGCTCAAGGGCGAAGTGTCGATCCCGCTGATCACCACCAACCGCATCAATATGCCGGAGGTGGCCGAGCAGATCCTCGCCGGCGGCGACGCGGACATGGTGTCGATGGCCCGACCGCTGCTGGCGGACCCCGAGTGGGCGCTCAAGGCGAAAGCGGGAAGCAGCGATCGCATCAACACTTGCATCGCCTGCAACCAGGCGTGTCTCGATCACGTGTTCAAGAATCAGCGCGCGAGCTGCCTGCTCAATCCGCGGGCCTGCCATGAAACCGAGTTGCGCATTGAGCCGACCGCTCTGCGCAAGAAGATTGCGGTGGTCGGTGCCGGCCCCGCGGGCCTCGCCTGCGCCAGCACGCTGGCCGAACGCGGCCACGCGGTGACTTTGATCGACCAGGCCAGTGAAATTGGCGGCCAGTTCAACTATGCGAAGCGAATTCCCGGCAAAGAGGAATTCCACGAGACCCTGCGTTATTTCCGCCACCGCCTCGGCGACGCCGGTGTGGCAGTGAAGCTTGGGCAGGCCGCGAGCGCCGCGACGCTCGCCGCCGAAGGCCACGATGAAGTGGTGGTTGCCACCGGCATCACGCCGCGCCATGTGCAGTTCGCCGGCAGCGATGATCCGCGCGTACTGAGTTACCTCGACGTGCTTGCTCACAACAAAACCGTGGGTCCGCGCGTCGCCATCATCGGCGCCGGCGGCATCGGCTTCGACGTGGCGGAATTCCTGGTGGAACACGCGCCCTCGGCCACACTCGATGTCGCGCGCTGGACGCGCGAATGGGGCGTGGACATGCAGCTCGACAACCGCGGCGGACTGGCGCCGGCCCAACCCGAAGCGCCCGCTCGCCAGGTATGGCTGCTGCAACGCTCGGAAGGACGCCCGGGCGC
>NZ_JPLA01000084.1 GCF_001010355.1 Dyella japonica DSM 16301
TGAAGTAAGGGGGTTCTGACTCTCAGGCCAAATGCTACGGTTACATAACCATCTTTTGCAGCTTGGTCTAGTTTAGCCTGAACCCAGTCATCACTTACCTTATAAAGTGTATGATAACGTTCCTCAACCATTCGAGCTTTCTGTTCAGGGAAACCACAGTTCTTCATCAAAGTGATGTATGTGCCCTGATAGGTAAGAGCAAAGGTAGGTGCTTTAGAATCCTGACGATATGCTTTGTACTTCTCCTGAATAGAATTAACAGACTCTACCGTATCTTCAATGTCAGGCATCATCTCACCGAAGTAAGCATATGCA
>NZ_JPLA01000085.1 GCF_001010355.1 Dyella japonica DSM 16301
CAGCGCGGAGAGCAGGCCGAGCATGGCCGAGCTGGCCACGCCGGCAATCGAGGTGCCGAACGCAAAGCCCAGACCTTTCACCGGTGCGGCGAGTGAGCCGCGGATGGCCTGCAGGTCCGTGGCGCTTTCCAGTGCGATGCCCGTGCCGCGCAGGGTGGCCATCATGCCCAGCAGCGTGCCGAGCATGCCCAGCAGCACCAGCAGGCCG
>NZ_JPLA01000086.1 GCF_001010355.1 Dyella japonica DSM 16301
ATCAACGTGGCGGCGGGCAGCAACGGCACCGACGCGGTGAATGTCGATCAGCTCAAGGGGGTGTCGCAGAGCGTGCTCACCACGCTGGGCGGCACGGGCGGCAGCGTCAATGCCGACGGCAGCATCACCGGTCCGAAGTACAAGGTGGGCGACACCGACTTCAACACGGTGCAAGAGGCCCTTCAGGCGGCAGCCCAAGGCGGTGAAAGTGTCGACGCGCTGAAGTGGGACGCGACCGCCAACAGCAA
>NZ_JPLA01000087.1 GCF_001010355.1 Dyella japonica DSM 16301
CAGCGGCTTCGATTTCAATCTTTCCTTCGCGCTGTTCGCCATCGGTCACCTGGTGGGCCTGTCGGTGGGTATCGCGATGTTGATCGGCGCGATCATCGGCTGGGGCTGGGGCGTGCCGCATTACTCGCTGCTGGGCGACATGAGTGCGTCGGTGGCGGACCTGGCCAACGGTACCTGGAGCCACAAGGTGCGTTTCGTTGGTGCGGGCGCGATCGGCGTGTCGGCCATCTGGACGCTGGCCAAGCTGGTGAAGCCGGTGATCAGCGGCCTGACCTCGGCCATGGCTGCCTCCAAAGTGCGCAAGGCCGGCAACGCCGACTCGCTGCCGCGCACCGAGCGCGACATTCCGATCGGCATCGTGGGCCTGATCACGCTGGCC
>NZ_JPLA01000088.1 GCF_001010355.1 Dyella japonica DSM 16301
AATGCGCAGGCGCAGACTGACTACAGCACCGCGATCGGCGCCAATGCCAACGCCTCGGGTGATGCAGCCACTGCACTTGGTGCCAACGCACAAGCCAACGGTCTCAACAGCGTGGCGCTGGGTGGCGGCACCAGTGCGAAGGCCGCCAACAGCATCGTGGTCGGCGCGACTTCGTACGTGGATCCCAATTCAACCGGTGCCATCGTGATGGGCAACGGCGCAGCGGCCACCGATGGCAAGGATGCGAACGGCAATCCGAAAGGCTCGATCAACAGCGTGGTGATCGGCGACAGCGCCTTGGCTTTCTCCGGTGCGCAGAACGGCGTGGCGATCGGCTATCAGGCGGCGCTGGCGCAGAACTCGCTCGATGC
>NZ_JPLA01000009.1 GCF_001010355.1 Dyella japonica DSM 16301
CCTCCACCCCAACCACCTCCACCATCGCCCCCGCCGGCAAATCCGGCCCGCTCACCAACCACAGACCGTCACCCACCTTCGCCTTGCCCCGCCCATGCACAATCGGCTCAACCAGCACATAACGCTGGCCGATTTTCTGCTCACCGCGACGATTGAGCAGCGCATCGCCGGGCTCGTCGCGCATCAGGCGCGGACGCAAGCCGTACCAGTACGCGGCGCATGACAGAAAGGCGAGCACCACGAACACCACCGCCTGCGCCAGCATCGACAAATCCGGCGCCACCAGCACCACCACGCCGGTGATGCCGGCGGCAATGCCGATCCACAACATGAAATAGCCGGGCAGGATCACCTCGATGGCGATCAGCACCAGCGCAAGAATCCACCACAGGTAATGAAGGGCAATCTGTTCCATCGTCGTCGCGCCCCCGGTCTCAGCTTATTGACGGCGGCGTGCGGCGGACCGTGGTGCTGGCCTGCTGCTGGCTGAGCGAATCCTTGGCCAGTTCGGCAATGCCGGCGAGCGAGCCGAGGATACCGGTGGATTCCATGGGCAACAGCAGCATCTTCTGGTTGGGCGAGTTGGCCATTTCCTTCAGCGCTTCGACGTACTTGGTGGCGACGAAGTAGTTCAGCGCGTTGACGTTGCCGTTGGCAATCGCCTCGGACACCATCGCAGTCGCCTTTGCTTCGGCTTCGGCGGAGCGCTCGCGGGCTTCGGCGGCGCGGAAAGCGGCTTCCTTCTCGCCTTCGGCGGCCAGGATCACCGACTGCTTCTCACCTTCGGCCTTGAGGATGGCCGCCTGGCGGAAACCTTCCGCATCGAGAATATTCGCGCGCTTCTCGCGCTCGGCCTTCATCTGGCGGGCCATCGAATCGACCAGGTCGCGCGGCGGCGCGATGTCCTTGATCTCGATGCGGTTGACCTTGACGCCCCAGGGATGGGTGGCTTCGTCAACCACCTTGAGCAGCTTGGCGTTGATGGCGTCGCGCTGGCTGAGCGATTCATCCAGATCCATTGAACCGAGCACGGTGCGGATATTGGTCATGATCAAGGCCAGTGCAGCCTGCTCCAGATTGGCCACTTCATAGGCGGCCTTGGACGCATCCAGCACCTGGTAGAACACCACGCCGTCCACGCGCACCACGGCGTTGTCCTTGGTGATGACGTCCTGCGAGGGTACGTCCAGCACCTGCTCCATCATGTTCATCTTGCGCCCGATGTTGTAGATGAAGGGCGCCAGGAAATGCAGGCCGGGGGAAAGCGTGCGGGTGTAGCGACCGAAGCGCTCCACCGTCCATTCGTAACCCTGCGGCACGATGCGCACCAGCTTGGCGAGCACGATGACCGCGACCACGATGATCACTAAAGCAAACAGCTGTCCCATTGCCACATCCCCGTTCCATGAAGGTTGCCCCCGAGTATAGGCGAGCGCACAGACCCGCGATGAGGGGTTCAGCGCGGCCCCAGCGGCAGGAGCAGGCTGACCCGCAGACCGCCCTCTTCCCGGTTGGCCAGCGCAATGCGGCCGCCATGGGCTTCGGCGATCTCACGTGCCAGGGCCAGGCCCAGGCCCGTGCCTGAACGCTTGGTCGAATAGAACGGCAACAACGCCTGCGCCAGCACCGTTTCGCTCATGCCGGGGCCGCGATCGGCCACTTCGATGCGCACGTCGCGGCCGATGATGCCTAGCGACAGCGTGACCTCGTCATCGGCGCTGCCGGACTCGTGCGCGTTCTTGACCAGGTTGATCAGCACCTGCTCGATCTGCGCGGCGTCAAACCAGCCGAGTTGTTCGGGCACCGAGCCTTTGAGCTGGAACTTGCAGTGCAGCGACAGGCCATCGAGGAACGGCTTCCAGTCGATCGCCACCGGCTGCGGCGCGGGCAGCTTGGCGAAGCTGGCGTAGCCTGCGATGAATCCGTGCAGATGCCGCGCGCGTTCGCCGATAGTGGCGAATACGCCCGGCAGACGCGCGGTGTCGCCGCGGCGCGCCAGTTCCGCACCCGAATGGGCCAGCGAGGAAATCGGCGCCAGCGAATTGTTGAGCTCGTGGCTGATCACGCGTATCACGCGCTTCCACGTCGCCACTTCCTGGCGCGACAACTCGCGCGTCATGCGGCGAAACAGCTGCAGGCGATGCGGCCGTCCATGCAGGCGGAAGCTCCGTTGCGACAGATGGAAGGTCTCTTCGCCGCCATCCATTTCGACCGTGAGCAGCGCATCCTCGCCGCCTTCCACGGCGCGCCGCAGCGCCTCGGGGCTGTCGCTGATCAGCTCGGCGAAGCTCAGGCCATGCAGGGTGCGGCCTTCGTTGAACAGATGACGCGCGGCGATATTGGCGTAGGTGACGCGGTTGCTCGCATCGGTGAGCACCAGCGCCACCGGCGTGTTTTGCACCACGGTATCGAGCAGCAATTCGCGCTGGGCGAGGTTCTGCCGCTGCTCGCGCAAGGTCTGGCCCAGCGCGTTGTGCATGCGGATGAGTTCGCCCAGCTCGTCGCGGCGCGTGGCGGCGATGGAAAAGCTGAAGTCGCCATCACGGTAGCTGGCCACGGCGCCTTCGAGCGCGCGCAGCAGCTTGGTGATCGGCGACATCACGCGATGGCCCAGCCACAGCGACAGCGGCAGCAGGAACGCGAGCGAGACGAGGATGCCGCCATAGAAACCAAAGCGCGCTGGTGCACCCAGGTCGATGCCCAGATCGTGCCGCATCCACACCAGGATCTGCGGCAGCGGCCATTGGGTGACGCCGGCATAGATGAGTGCGCCGGTCAGGCCCGCAAAGCCCAGCAGCACCACCATGCGCGACTCGAGCGAACGCAAGCCCAGCCGCATCAAAGGTCTCCTCCGTGAGCCATCGTCATCAGTGGCATCCCGCACCCGGCCCCATCGGCACGCAGTTTACGTGCGGCCCGTGGCCGTTGTTGATGATCACCCGGATCGGCGTCTGATCGGGCGGTGCCTTGTCCTTGGCGGGGTTGGCGCTGAAGTTGAAGCGTTGCGCGTCGTTGGCGGCGCTGCTCAAGGTGTCGCGATAGCCGTCTGCCGCCGTGCTTGCTGGCGCGGGAGGCATCGGGGGCAAGGTGAGATTGGGGGTTTTGGCGGGCGCGCTGCCCTGGGCCCAGGCCGCGGCGTTCAGGCAGCACAAGCCGATGACGAGTAGCAGGGTGCGGTGTCGCATGGCGGACTCCTTCTGCACGGGCCACATCATCCTCGGGCTTTGGCGCGTGGGCAATCGCGACTTCCCCACCGTCGTAGGAGCGCACCCTGTGCGCGACCGTCCCGTCACGGTTTGCCAGTTCGATACGGTGGTCGCGCACAGGGTGCGCTCCTACAAGTGAGTCGCCTGGGCCGGCGGGCATCACGCCTGGGCCAAGCCGTAACGTTCCATGCGGCGATACAACGCCTGCCGTGACAGACCCAGGGTCTGGGCCGCACGGCTGACCACGCCACCGGCCTTGTCGAGCGCCGCTTCCACCGACTCACGGCTGGGTTCGTCCAGGTTGCGCGCGCCGGCCACGGCCATCTGCGGCAGGTTGAGCTGTTCGGGGGTGATGCGGCCGTCGCTCACCAGCAGCGCGGCGCGTTCGATGGCGTTCTTCAGTTCACGCACGTTGCCCGGCCACGGATAGCTCAGCATCGAATCGCGCGCGGCGTCGGTCAGTTCGGCGCGGCCACCGAGGAAGAATTCGGCCAGCGGCAGGATGTCGTCGACGCGATCGGCCAGCGGCGGCAGGTTCACTTCGATCACGTTGAGGCGGTAGTACAGGTCTTCGCGGAACGTGCCCGCGCGGATCATCGCCTTGAGGTCGGCATTGGTGGCGCTCAAGACGCGCACCTTCACCTGGCGCGTGCGGCCCGAACCCAGGCGCTCGAACTGGCCGGTTTCCAGCACGCGCAGCAGCTTCACCTGGCCCGACAGCGGCAGGTTGCCGATTTCGTCGAGGAACAGCGTGCCGCCGTCGGCCATCTCGAAGCGGCCTTCGCGCGCCTTGTTGGCGCCGGTATAGGCACCCGCATCGGCACCGAACAATTCCGCTTCGATCAATTCACCCGGCAGCGCGCCGCAGTTGACCGCGATGAATTGGCCGCGCTTGACCGCCGAGTTGGCGTGCACGATGGCGGCGATGCGTTCCTTGCCGGCGCCGTTGGGGCCGGTGATGAGCACGGGTACGTCGGAGCGAGCCACCTGGCAGGCCAGGTCCAGCGTGCGTGCCATGGCTTCGGAGGCGAACACGATGCCGTCGAGGTCGTAGCGGCGCTGCAGGTCTTCACGGCGCTTGCGGCGCTCGTTGCGGGCGCGCGTGACTTCGCGGGTGGACTCGGACAGCTCCAGCAGGTTTTCCACCGTGGCGAGCAGCTTGGCGTCGTCCCACGGCTTGGCGAGATAGTCCGCCGCCCCGGCCTTGACCAGTTCCACCGCGGTTTCCAGGTGGGTCCAGGCGGTCAGCAGGATCACCGGCATATCGGTGTGGCGCTGGCGCAGCTCGCGGAACAGCGCGATGCCCTCCTCGCCCGAGGTGGTATCGGCGGTGAAATTCATGTCCTGGATCACCACGTCCACCCGCTCGGTCTCGAGCATGGCCAAGCCTTGCTCGGGCGTGAGCGCGATCAGCGGGCGGATCTCATGCAGGGAGAGCGCCAGGGACAGCGCCTCACCCACGGCCGGGTTGTCGTCGATGATCAGTACGGTTCGCATTCGTCGCTTGCACATGTAGACGTGGATGCATCTCCACGCCAAAAGGTTGACAGGTTCGGCCGAATTCGTCGCCGGTGAGTTCTTAAAATGACCGTCATCCCAGCGAAGGCTGGGATCCAGTGCCTGTCCAAGGCGCTGAAGGCGCTGGATTCCAGCTTTCGCTGGAATGACGGTTCCATAGGACTAACGACTTAGTTGTTGACCGGATGCACCGGCGCCTTGCCCGCCTTCACCGCGGCAATCCAGGCATCGGTACGCGCTTCGAGCACGTCCAGCGGCAGCGCGCCGCCGCCCAGCACCTCGTCGTGGAACGAGCGGATGTCGAACTTGTCGCCCAGCTCCTTCTTGGCGCGCGCACGCAGCTCGAGGATCTTCAGCTGGCCCATCTTGTATGCCAGCGCCTGACCCGGCCAGGTGATGTAGCGGTCGGTCTCGGCCTGCACATCCGGCTCATCCTCGCTGGAATGGGCATGGAAGAAGTCGACCATCTGCTGACGCGACCAGTGCTTGTAGTGCACGCCCGTGTCGAGCACTAGGCGGTCGGCGCGCAGCAGTTCATCGGAGAGATGGCCGTAGTAGGACAGCGGGTCCTTGTAGAAGCCCACTTCCTTGCCGAGCTGCTCGGCGTACAGTGCCCAGCCTTCGATATAGGCGGTATAGCCCGCCTGCTGGCGGAACGGCGGCAGCTTGGGCAGGGTCTGCGCGATCGAGATCTGCATGTGATGGCCCGGAATGCCTTCGTGATAGGCAGTGGACTCGATGCTCAGCACGCTGCGGTTCTGGTAGTCGCCGGTGTTGACGAAGATCTGGCCCGGACGCGAGCCATCCGGCGTGCCCTGGTGATATTCGGCCGCAGCGGCTTCCTTCTCGCGAAAGGCTTCCACCGGCACCACTTCCACCTTGGTCTTGGGCAGCAGGCCAAACAGCTTGGGCAGCTCCGGCTGCATGCCAGCCAGGTAGTTGCGGTAACGGTTGAGGATGTCCTCGCGCGAGGTCGCATGCACCTTCGGGTTGGTCTTGAGCGATTCGCGGAAGCTGGGCAGATCCTTGAAGCCCTGCTGCTTGGCGATCTCGGTCATCTCGCCTTCGATGCGCTTGACCTCGGACAGGCCGATCTCGTGGATGCGCTCCGGGCTTTCCTTGGTGGTGGTCATCTGCTCCACCTGGAACGCATAGATGGCCGCGCCATTGGGCAGCTGCCACACGCCCGGCTCGCTGCGGCCGTGCGGGGCGTAGTCATTCTTCACGAAGGCGCCAAGCTTCTGGTAAGCCGGGCGCACCTGCTGGTCGATCGCCGCCAGGATGGCATCGTGCAGGCGCTTCTGGTCAGCCGCGGAAACCGTCTTGGGGAAGTGCTTCAGCGGTTCGGCAAACACGCTGTCCATGCCGGCCGGCTTGCCGATGCTGTCAATCTGCGTGACGACTTTTTCGAGCAGGTATTTGGGCGGCATCATGCCGTCCTTCAGGCCCTGCTGCGCCACGGCGGTGACCTGGTCGAACAGGGCCGGCACGGCCTTCAGGCGCGCGAGGTAGTCGTCGTATTCCTTGGTGTTGTCGAACGGGATCGAGCTGATGAAGCCGGCCAGCTGCAGGTGCGCGCCGCTCATCTGGTCCAGCGGCATCTCGTCGAGCTTCAGCTGATGCGACTTGAGCGCATCCTGCAGCTGGCGAACCATCAGCTGCTGGTTGAGCTTGTCGTCGGCGGAGAAGCCGGTGGTGTCGATCGCCTGGAAGCGCTTGAGGAAGTCCTGGGCCTTGGCCACTTCGGCTTGCTGGTGCGCCAGCGAAACGTCGCTCCAGCGGTCGTTGTAGCGCAGGTCGCCGAGGATGGTGGCGAACTCCGGGGAGTTCTCCAGATTGTGCTGCCACTGCTCGGCCAGCAGATCGTTCAACGCCTTTTCGCGCGTGGAGACATCCGCCGGGGCGGCCTGCACGGTGGCGGCGCAGGCCGCAGACAGTGCCAGGCTGACCAGGAGCATGCGTGGTCCAATCTTCATGGGTACATCCTCGGGTTGAGATAAGGCCTATTCTGCACACCGCGGGCCGGGCTGCCCGTGCCGAACTGCACGGCAATCCGTTCAGATAGCCCGCGTGGCCACCACCGGGGGCACCTCGGCTGCCCGCCTGGCCGGCGCCAGCACGGCCAGTTGCCCCAGCAGCAGCACCGCCGCGCCGCCGATGGGCAGGTAATTCCACGGCAGGCGCGGCAGTTCGTAATAGTGCATCAGCAGCCCGTTGGCCACATAAGCCAGGGCCATGCCGACCAGCACGCCACCGCCGGCGATCAGCAGGTTCTCCAGCATGAAATAACGCAACACCTGCGAACGCCGCGCACCCAGCGCCCGCTGGATGCCGATCTGGCGCGTGCGCCGCTGCACCCAGAAGCCGGTGAGGCCCATGATGCCGATGGCGGTGACGAGGATCACGGCAATGGTGACGCCGGCAAACAGCCACAGGGCGGCGCGCTGACTCTTGAGCGCCTCGTGACGGGTCTGGGCATAGGTGGCAATGCGCACCTGCGCGTCTTCGCCCATTTCCGCCCCAAACTGGCGTTTGACGGTCTCGCTGATGCCGTGCATCGCCACGTCCCGCATGGCCGGATCGATGCGGACCGCATAGCTCAACAGCGCCGTGTCACCGATGCGCTTGGCGGCCAGCAGCGTATTGTCTCCGCGGCCATCAGTGGCCAGGGTCAGCTGATTGCGCAACAGGTGACGCACAACGCCCACCACGAAGTATCCATGTTCGGGATCGTCGGTGACCGAGAGGTTCTTACCCACCGCCGACTGCCCGTCGAACAACTGCCGTTCCAGCGACTGCGTGATGATCACCGGCTCGGGCGATGAAGGCTTGTCCACGTCGGAAGATTGCTGGGTGATCCCAAAATCACGGTATTCCGAGGGCAGGAAATCGCGACCTTCGACCAATTGCAGACCAAGGGTCTTCACCAGGCCTTCGCCGAAATAGCCGTTGACGCCGACGGTCACGCCCTTGGGCGATTTTAAGTTGTAGTCGACCATCACCATGCCGATCATGGGCAGACCCAGCGCGCTCGACGCGGAGCGCACGCCGGGCGTATGGGCCAGCGCCAGTTGTCCGGCGTGCGCCTCGGCGGCGCTGAAGGTATGCGTCCGCGAGAAGATCTGGTCCACCAGCACCAGTTCGTCTTCAGCTAGGCCGCTTGGCGCCACCATGGGTTGCACGCGCTGCCACACCAGGAACAGCACATTGCAGAGAATGGCGCAGGCCAACGCGACCTGCAGCATCACCAACGTCGGCATGAGTGCGTGACGCTGCAACATCTTGAACATGATCCGAAGTGACATGTCGCCCCCCTAGGCGCTCTTGACCTGCAGTCCCGGCTCGACGCGTGAAGCGCGCCACGCCGGCAGCCATCCGGTTAGCAGGCCCACCGCCAGTGCGAGCGCAAACAAGGCGCCAAACATGCTCGGATCGAGCCGCGCCAGATCGGTGAAGCCATTGTCTTGCAGACGCAGCGTCCACAGCCCAAACAAGGTCAGCGGCCACGCCAGCAGGCCACCGAGCAGACAGATCAACGACGCCTCGAACACGTGCTGCTGGAAGATGGCCACGCGAGGTGCGCCAAGTGCACGGCGTATGCCGATCTCCCCACCGCGACGCAGAAAGCGCGCCGCCAGCAGGCCGGCCACGTTCGCCATGCACAGCAGCAGGAACGATCCGGCAAGCCACGCATTCAAGCGCACGTTGTCAGGCACCACGTTCTGTTTGCTCAACCAGGCGCCCACGCCAGTGAGTTCCGAGCGCGGCGGCTTGCCGAAACCAGCCAGGGCCTTCTGGTTGGCAGCGTAGTGCTGCAGATAGTCGCCAAACGCATCGACCTGCGCTTTCGACGGCAGGTCGACCCAATAGCTCACCGCAGCACAATGCGCGGCGTCGGTGCCGAACATGGTCCGCTTCTTCGGCGCGTCTTCATCGCAACCGTCGTTGCCTGCCAGGTCCACACCGGCATCGAGCAACGCGCCCAGCGGCACAAACGCGAGGTCGCGCCGGCTGCCGCTGAAACTCATGGCTGACAAGTCATAGAAGTGTGGTTGTGGCGAGAACGGCGCGCTCACACCGATCACCTGGAACTCATGGCTGCCAATCTTCAGCTCACGTCCCACGGCCTGAATGCTGCCAAACAGTTCCTGGGCCAGGGCCTCGTCGATGACCACTACCGGCGCACGCGCCGCGTCTTCCGCCGCCGTCCAGCTGCGACCGCTGCGCAAGCCCACGCCGAGCATTGGCTGGAACTCGGCCGTCGTAGCCAACAGGTAAGCGTGCTTCACATGAGGATGCACCGCATCGTTGGCCGTCATCTCGGTATAGACGCTGGTCATCGCGGCCTGCCAAGTGGCCCGGTGCTCGTGCAGCATCTCCTGGGCATCGTCCAACTTGATGCGATGGTAGTTGCTGGGATTGATGCCATTGAGCGACTGAATGGCCAGGGGCTTGGCCCTCACCGTATCCACCCACGCCAGATACAGGTGCCCGCTGCGGCCAGGCAAAGGATCGGCCGTGAGCTGGTGCAGCAAGGCCAGTGTCGTCATCGTGGCAGCCAATCCCATGGCCACCGTGAGCACGGCAAGTATCGTGCTGCGTGGAAATCGCTTGAGTCCGTGCCACGCCAACATCAGGTTGTAACGCATCCGTTCCCGCCCTGTTGCTCGAGCCGCCGCCTTGTCGCAGCGTTCACGGCACGCTGCGCCCCTGTGACATCGGCCGGCGCGGCGCCGGCCATGTCGCCCCTGCACGACATCACACCGATCGCGCCGCCACCATCGGCGGTACCTGCGAAGCGCGCAGGGCCGGCGCCAATACGGCCAACTGCCCCAGTCCCCACAGCACCAACGCTCCCACCGGCAGGTAGTACACCGGCAGGCGCGGCACTTCGTAGAACTTCATCAACACCAGGTTGAGCGCGAAGGTCAGCACCATGCCAATGGCGATGCCCACCGTCACGATCAGGAAATTCTCTGCCTGGAAATAGTGCAGGATGTCGCCGCGCGTAGCGCCGATGGCGCGGCGTATGCCGATCTGCTTGCGGCGTTGCTGCACCCAGAAACTGGCCAGGCCCACGATGCCCAGCGCCGTCACCAGCAGCAGCGCGACGATGACGCCGGCGAGCGTGCCCACCATGATCCGGGTCTGGCGGAAGAAGTCCGTGCGCAGCTCAGGCACGGTGCGGCTTTGCTGCAAGTCGAGGACCGCCTCAGGGGCCGCCTTCTGCGCGGCGGCGCGCGCTTCACGCAGCACGCGCGCAAGATCGGCGGGATTAGCACGCAACGCATAGACACCATTGAGCGACCCGCCTGGGTTCACCGGCACGAACACGGACCACTCGCCCGCACTGTCGCCATGACCACCACCCGGATCGGGCGGCGCCAGGTGCGCCATCACGCCGACCACGCGGAAGTGGTACTGGTCCGAGAAGAACTCCTTGCCCAGCGGGTCCTGTCCCGGCCACAAGCGCTCGGCGAACGCGCGTGTGATCCACACCGAGGCGTTCTGCGGCAGCCACAGTTCGGCGGTCTGGAAGTCCTCCGGCTGAAACGCGCGTCCGGCGACCAGCTGCAGGCCCAGCGTCTCCACCGCGCCAGGACCGCCCGCGTAGAAATGCGGCACGGCGATGAAATGTTCGTGGTCGAGGTTGATGCCGGCATAGCCCGCGGGTTGCGCGAACGGCACGGCATTGACCACCGCCACCGACTGCACGCCAGGCACGGCGCGCAGCGCGGTGGTCACCCTGGCATTGAGGTCGGCGCCCTTGCATCCGTCGCAGCCGAGGTTGATCACCGCCAGCGAGGATTCGGTCACCCCGCTCTCGATATGCAGCGCCCGCAGCTGTCCCACGATAAGAAAGCAGGCATTGCACAGCACCGCGCAGGCGAGCGCGATTTCCAGCGCGATCAGCGCCGTGGCGAGGCGATGACGGCGCAAGGCAGAGAGGATGGGAGCAAATTGCGTCATGGCGGGCCTCACAATGACTTCAGTTGCCATGCCGGCACCACGCGGCATGCACGCACGGCAGGGAGAGCACCTGCCAGCAGGCTGGCGCCGATCGCGGCGACGAAGGTGAGCAGGAACATCGGCACATCCAGGCGCGCGAGATCTGCATAGGCCACCGGTTGTTGCCGGATAAACCACAGCCCCGCCATCGTCAGCAGCCAACCGCACACGCCGCCGATCAAACCAATCAGCCCCGACTCCACCATGTACTGCGCGAACACCGCGGCGCGGCTGGCGCCCAGTGCGCGCCGCAAACCGATTTCGCCGCTGCGGCGCAGGAATTTCGCCAGCAACAAGCCGATCATGTTGACCAGGCAGATGGCCAGAAATGCCACCGCCAGCCAGGCCTGCAGTCGCACATTGCTGGGCAACACGCCGTTGAAATCCAGCCAACCCATCAGGCTGCGCATACGCGTATTGCCCGAATGCGTAAAGCGACCAATCGCCTGCTGTTGCGCCGCGTAATCCGCCACGAAGCGCCGATACGCGGCGACCCGGTTGGCATCGTTGATTTGCACCCAAAACGCGACCCACACACAAGGAGAATCCTGCAGATGTCCCGGATGGGGCGGCATCTGCCAGCAGGTGAACTGCTGGAAATTGCCGTCGTTGACGTCCAGCCCGGTGAAGAATGGCGTGATCACATCTTCCGGCTTGGCGTAGAAGTCACTGGTATCGCCCGCGGCGAAGCGGCCACCGCGCACGGCGTAGAACTGGGGCGACGGCCGCCAGGGCTTGAGCACGCCAACGATGCGCACATCGCTATTGCGCAGGCGCAGGACGCGCCCCACGCTGTTCTCGCCGGCAAACAGCTTCTGGTTGAGGTCGTCGGTGATCACCGCCACTCGCGCGCGGGACGCATCGTCCTGCTCACTCCAGGGCCCGCCATAACGGAACGGCACGTTGAACATGCTGAAGAAGTCCGCCGTGGCCGACAGCATCGGCATCATCACGGCGGGCTTGCCGGCATCGGCCGTGTTCAGGCGCACCTGGCTCTGCACCAGCATCACCTGTCGATCGGCACGCTTGGCGCTCCACAGGTCGAGCGCCGACCGGTAGTCCAGCATGTCCAGCGGTTCGCTGCTGTCCTTGTTCTTCGGATCGGCATCCACCTGTGGATAGAAGATCGCCTGGCTGCGCCCCGGCAAGGGATCGCCGGACAGCAGATGCACCACCGTCAGCGTGGTCATGCTGGCGCCGATACCCACCGCGATGGCCAACACCATCAGCGCGGTGAGTACCTTGTTGCGGCCCAGGCTGCGCAGCGCAAGATCGAGGTAGTAGCCGAACATTCCCTTGTCCCTCCGTGGCTCAAACCGAACGTGTCGCCACCACCGGCGGCACGGCCGCTGCACGCATGGCGGGCCCCAGCACGGCCAGCTGCCCGATGGTCCACAGCAGCAAGGCGCCCACCGGGAAATAGATCGCCGGCAGTCGCGGCAGCTCGTAGTGGACCATCAACAGCAGGTTGATGCCGTAGGCCAGCACCATGCCCACGCCGATGCCGATGGTGGCCAGCAGGAAGTTCTCGGTCTGGAAGTAGTGCAGGATGTTTCTGCGCGTGGCACCCAGCGCACGCCGCACGCCGATCTGCCGGCGACGCTGCGCCACCCAGAAGCTGCCCAGGCCGACGATGCCCAGTGCGGTAACCACCAGCAGCGCCGTACACACCGCCACCAGCAGCCCCGTCATCGCGCGGTCGTTCTGGAAGAAATCCTCGCGCATGTTCGACAGCAGGTGCTGCTTGAGCACGATGCGGTGCGGGTTGATCTCTTTGAGCTTGGCCACCGCGGCCTTGAGCACGCGCTCGCGGTTCTTCGGATCATCCACGCGCACGATGTATTCGTTGTTGGCCACGCGTATCGGCAACACCATCGAGTAGCTTGCCGCCGAATCGTCCCAGATCGAGGGCCGGATCAGCTCCTTCACCACGCCCACCACGGTGAATCCGAAGTCGGACATGTAGACCTGCTTGCCCAGCGCCGACTGTCCCGGCCACAGGCGATGGGCCAGCTTTTCCGTGATCACCGTGACGTGCGGAATGCCCTTGGCATCCTTCGCTGCGGCCGCGCTGACCACCTGGTCCATGTCCATATAGTCATCGGCGTGCAGCTCGCGCCCTGCAATCAGCTGGGTGCCCAGCGTCTGGGTCACGTTCTCGCCGAAGTAATCCGTGGCATTGAGCGTGGCGAGGCGTTGCTTGGGATCGAGCTTAATGCTGCCGTTGGACGATGAATTGCCGAACGGCACCTGGTTGACCGAGGCCACCGACACCACACCAGGCACCTGTTGCAGCGCCGCCAGGTCTTCAGCGCGGCGCGCCTTGTCATCCTTGGTCACGCCGATATTGGTGAGCGCGATATGCAGCAGATGTTGCTCATCCACACCGCTCTGCATATGGATGCGATCGATGCGCTGGTTGATGATGAACACCGCATTGCAGACGATGGCGCAGGTCAGCGCGATCTCCACGATCACCAGGAAGGCGGTGGTCTTGTGACGGCGCAACGTGGAGAGAATCGGAAGAATGTCCATGGTCACTGGCTCTTCAGTTGCAGTGCGGGAGTGATCTGGCAGGCGCGCCATGCCGGCAGCAGGCCGGCAAGCAAGGTGGCGCCGACCGCCAGCAGGAACGTCACCAACAACATGCCCATGCTCATATGCGCGAGCGCCGCGTAGCTGGACGGCTGCTTGCGCACCAGCCACAGGCCAAAGAAGGCCAACAGCAGGCCGACCATGCCGCCGGCAAGGCCGATGACGCCGGACTCGATCAACAGCTGGGCGAACACTTCGCGCTTCGACGCGCCCAGCGCGCGGCGCACACCGAGCTCGCCGGACTTGCGCAGGAACTTCGCCAGCATCAGGCCCACCGTGTTGACCAGGCACACCAGCAGGAAGCCCAGCGCCAGCCAGGTCTGCAGGCGCACGTCGCCGGGCACCACTTTGTTGATGTCCAGCCATTCCATCAGGCTGGGCAGCTGCGCGTTCGGCGGACGCTGGAAGCGGCCGAGCGTCTTCTGCTCCTGCGAGTAGTGCACCAGATAGTCGCGATAGGCGGCGACCTTGTCCGTACCGTTGATCTGCACCCAGAACTGCAGCCATACGCAGGGCGAGGTCTCGGCGTGATCGTCGTCGCCGCCACCGGTGCCCCAGCAATCGGTGGAACCGCTGTGTTCGAAGTGGACGTCGCGCGCGGTGGTCAGCGGCACGAACACGTCTTCCACCGAGCCGTAACTCTCCATGTTCAGGTCATAGAAGCGCGGCGTCGGCCGCCAGCTGTCCAGCACGCCGATCACCTGGAACGCGCTGTCCTTCATGCGCAGCGTCTGGCCGACGCTGTTCTTGCCGCCGAACAGCTTCTCGTTGAGCGTGCGGCTGATCACCACCACACGCGCCTTGGCGTTGTCCTCGGACTCGCTCCACGGACGACCGTACAGGAACGGCAGCTTGAACATCGGGAAGAAGTCGCTGCTGGTATAGCGCGCGTCGCTGAAGAACGGGTCGATATTGGCCTGCGCCGGCTGCACCGGCACCGCACCGCCGGTCATCAGGGCCTGACGATCGGCGCGCTTGGCGTGCAGCAGGTTCATGCCGTCGGTCCAGGTCACCTGTTCCGGCGGACGCTTGCCTTCCTCGTAGCCGTCCATATCGCGCGGATCGACCTGCGGATAGAACAGCGTGGCGCTGGTGCCCGGCAGCGGATCGCCCGACAGCACATGCAGCACCGTGAGCGTGGTCATGCTTGCCCCGATGCCCAGGGCAATGGCCACCACCATCAGTGCGGTGAGAATCTTGTTGCGCCTGAGGCTGCGTAGCGCCAGGTCAAGGTAATAGCCGAACATGTGGTTTCCCCTCCTTAGCACCATCCACGCGATCACACCGATCGCGTGGCCTCCACCGGCGGCACGCGCGACGCGCGAAGCGCCGGCGCCAGCACCGCACCCTGCCCCAGCAACAGCAACATCGCCACGCCTGCCATCAGGTACACCATCGACAGGTGATGCATTTCAAAACGCGTGACCATCCACAGATTGATCGCAATGGCCAGCACTGCCCCGAACAGCACGCCGCCCACGCTGATCAGCAGGTTCTCGGTCATGAAGTAATTGAGGATGTCGCGCCGCGTCGCTCCCAGTGCGCGCCGCACGCCGATCTGCTTGCGGCGCTGGCCCACCCAGAAACTGGTGAGGCCCACGATGCCCGCCGCGGTCACAGCCAGCAGCACCGCGCAGATCACACCCATCAGGATGGCCATGCCGCGATCGCTCTCGTAGGCGCGCGAGCGCACGTCGCTGAAGCTGAGCACGCCATCGTCCTCGTTGATCACGCGGCGCGGGTTGTGCGCGAACAGCGCCTTGACCGCAGCCGGCATGGCCGTCTCCAGCTGCCCCGGCCGGGCGCGCACGATGTAGAACGCACCCAGCGACACATTCAGCCGCTCGGGGATGATCACCGAGCGATAGGCGAATTCGGAAGCCCAATGCTCCACGCTTTGCGCCTGCAGCAGTTCGACTTCGCCGATCACGGTCGCGGGACCGCCGATCAGGTAGATGGTCTTGCCGACCGCCGTCTCGCCCGGGAAGAGTTTTTCAGCCAGCGCCTTGGTGATGATGACCACCGGCGGCGCGAGCTTGTAGCGCAGATCCATGTGGCCAATTTCCTCGGCCCGGAAATTGCGCCCGGCGATCAGCTTGAGATCCAGCGTGTCGAGGAAGTTCTCGTCGGCGAAATAGATGGTGGCGCCGGAGCTGTCCTGCACCTGGTCGGGCTTGAGCCTGATGGCGTCATCCCAGCCGTCGCCGCGCAGCGGATAGGAGTTGCTGGGCGTCACGTTCTGCACGCCGGGCAGCTGGCGCAGCACCTGCAGATCCTCCCGCATCTGCGCGTCGGCCTGATCGGGGGCGGGCGCGCCCACCCACTCGCTCTTGATCACGAAGATATTGGCTTCGTCGATGCCGCTGGGTTCGGACAGATGCGCGACGCGCTGCTGGATGATGAACAGCGCATTGCACACGATCGCCAACGTGAGCGCGATCTGCGCCGCGATCAGGAAGGTGCCGGCCTTGTGTCGGCGCAGCGCGGAAAGGATCGGTTTGATCTGCATGGCTCGCCTCTCCCCTCAGTTGGACTTGAGCTGCCAGGCCGGCTGCACTTGCGCCGCCCGCCAGGTGGGATAGAACGCTGCAACCACGGTCGCCAGGATGGCCACCAGCAGGGTCAACAGCATCAGCGATACGTCCAGATGCGCCAGCCGCGCGATCTGCGGCTCGAACACCATACCCAAGCCCAGCATGCCGATCGCGGTGAACATCAAGCCCAACGCACCTCCCGCCAATCCAACCATCGCTGCCTCGGCCAGGAACTGGCGGTAGATGTCGCCGCGCGACGCACCCAATGCGCGACGCACACCGATCTCTGGTGCTCGGCGCATGAATTTGGCGAGCAGCAAACCAATCGTGTTGACCAGACAGATCAGCAGGAAGCCGAACGCCAGCGTCATCGAGATGCGGCTTTCCGGCGGCACCGCGCGCTGGTAGTCCAGCCATTCACGCACGTCGCGCAGCCGGTTGTTGGGCGCCCAGTTGAAACGCCCCGCTTCGCGCTGTTCACGCGCATAGCCGTCCAGGAACTGCCGATAGGCCTGCACCTGCGCGGCGTTGTCCAGTTCGACCCAGGGGTTGATCCACACGCATTCGCCCTGCAGCCAGCTATCCCAGGTATCGCCGCGCTTGCCGTCGCTGCCGCAGTTGTTGTTGCCGCGGGTATCGATGTGCTGCGCGATGGCGTAGGTGAAGGGGATATAGATCTGCGCGGGGTCAGCATAGGCGTTGCCGCTGAAGGTATCGAAGAAGCGCGGCTTGGGATCCCACTTGTTGGTGACGCCCACGATGCGGTACTGCTTGTCGTCCAGCACCAGCCGCTGGCCCACACTGTTGCTGCCGCCAAACAACTTCTGGTTGAGCTCGCGGCTGATCACGATGACCGGCTCGCGCGCTTCGTCCTCGGTGTCGCTCCAGCCGCTGCCGAACAGGAACGGTACGTCGAACATGCTGAAGAAGTCGCCGTAAGTCGCATAGCCGGGCGCCTTGAACGGCATGCGGTGCGGGTCATCCGGCATCACCGAAAGGCCGACCGGATAGAGCATGGTCTGACGCACCGCCTTGTGCGCCCGCATCAGGGCCACGGCGTCGACATAGTTGAGCGCCGAGGGCGGCTCGCCGTGGCGGTTGTACTGCGGCCCGCGGTTGTCGATCAGCGGCACGAACAACTGCGACGACTTCTGCGGGATCGGATCGCCCGATACCGCACGGAACACGGCAAAGGTCACCATCGACGCCGCCACGCCAAAGCCGATCGACATGATCATCAAAGTCGTCAGCAAGACGTTGCGCCGAAGGCTCGCCGCGCCCAGTCGCAAGTTGTGCACAAACATGCCGCTCATCGTTACCTCAAGTTTCCCAACAGGTCATGCCATCCTTGGTCTTGCTACACCACGCGCCGGTCAGACCGAGCGCGTGGCTTCCACCGGCGACACCCGCGAGGCGCGCATGGCCGGCGCCAGCGTGGCGCCCTGCCCCAGCAACAGCAGCGTCACCACGCCCACCACCACATAGACGATCGACAAGCGTGCCATCTCGAACTGCGTCACCAGCCACAGGTTCATGCCGACCGCGAGCAAGGCGCCAATCAGGACGCCGGCAATGCCGATCAGCAGGTTCTCGGTGAGGAAGTAGCTGAGGATGTCGTGCTTGGTCGCGCCCAGCGCGCGCCGTACGCCGATCTGTTTGCGACGCTGGCCGACCCAGAAGCTGGTCAGGCCGACGATGCCCGCCGCCGTGATACCCAGCAGCACCAGGCACACCACGCCCATCAGGATGGCCATGCCGCGGTCGCCCTTGTACGCATACTCACGCACCTGGGCGAAGCTGCGCACGCCACGCTCGGAAGGAATCACGCGCATGCGGTTGGTCTTCACCAGCGCCGCCGGCGCCGCCTTCAGCACATCGGCCAGCTGGCCGGGCTTGGTGCGGATCAGGTAGTTGGTGAATGCGCTGGTGAGCTGCACCGGCTGGATCAGCGAGTTCTCGTAGAACGAATCGGACCACGTGCCATTCCACGGCACCTGCAGGCGCTCCACGATGCCCACGATGGTGCTGGGCGACTTGGAGTCACCGATGTAGATCACCTTGCCCAGCGCCGAACCCTCCGGATACATCTTCTCGGCCAGCGCCTTGCTGACGATGATCACAGCCGGATCGGGCACGGCCTGCGGATCGGCTTCCACGATCTCGTCCGCGCGGAAGTTGCGCCCCGCGATGAGCTTGAGCGCCATGGTCGGCAAGGTGTGCTCGTCGCCGAAGTACTGCGTGGTGTGCCCCTTGGAGTTCTTTGCATCCGGATCGGTGCGCACGCCGGTAGACCAACCGCCGCCGCGCAGTGGATAGGAGTTCAAGGCCACGACGTCCTGCACGCCCGGAAGCTGGCGCAGCGCGACCAGGTCCGCCTTCACCAGAGGACCGGCCTTGGTTTCCTCGGTACCGACAAAGCGCGTCTGGATCGCCATCAGGTCGCTTTCCACCATGCCGGTGGGACGCTGCACGCGATCGAGTCGCTGGTGGATGATGAAGATCGCATTGCAGACGATCGCCAAAGTCAGGGCGATCTGCATGGCGATGAGGACGGTGCCTGCCTTGTGGCGCTTGAGCGCGGCGAGTATGGGCTTGATCTGCAGCATGGTCGTCGCCTCAGTTGGATTTCAGCTGCCACGCCGGCTGCACTTGCGCAGCACGCCACGTGGGATAGAAGGCCGCCAGCACCGTCGCCAGGATCGCCAGCAACATGGTGAGCAGGACCAGCGATGCGTCGAGCGTGGCCAACTTGGCGATGTCCGGTTCGAACACCAGCGAGATGCCCATCACGCCCAGCCCCGTGAGCACCAGGCCCACGACGCCACCGGCCAGGCCAATCGCGGCCGCTTCGATCAGGAATTGCAGGTAGATCTCTTTGCGCGTTGCACCCAGTGCACGGCGCACGCCGATTTCCGAGGCGCGCTTCATGAACTTGGCGAGCAGCAGACCAACCGTGTTCACCAGGCAGATCAGCAGGAAGCCCAGCGACACCAGCAGCGAGACCTTGGCCTCCTGCGGCACCACCTTCTGGTAGTCGAGCCATTCCGTCACATTGCGCAGGCGCGTATTGGGCGCCCAGTGGAAGCGGCCGGAACGCTGCTGCTCGGCGGCATAGCCGTTGAGGTACTGGCGATAGGCATCCGCCTGCGCCGTCGTCGGCAGTTCCGCCCAGAAGCCCAGCCACACACACTCGGACTTGATCCACGCATCCCAACCCTTGCCCGGATCCTTGCTGCAGTTGTTGTTGCCGTTGGTGGTCGTCTGCACTTCCACGGCACGCGTGAAAGGAATGAACACCTCGATCGGATCATCGAAGCCATTGGTGTTGATGACGTCGTAGAACACCGGCTCGGGGTTCCACTTGGCCGACACACCGACGATGCGGTAATCGCGACCGTTGAGGTTGATGTTCTTGCCTACGCTGTTGGCGCCGTCAAACAGCTTGTCGTTGAGCGCCTTGCCGATCACGGCCACTGCGGCATGCGAGGCATCTTCGTCGGCCGTCCAGCCATGGCCATAGAGGAAGGGAATGTCGAACATCGGGAACGCGTCGGCATACCAGGCGTAACTGGTTTCGCGGAACGGCAGCATGGACGGATCCGCCGGCACGATCGACATCGCTGCCGGGAACAAGGCCGTCTGCCGCGTCGCCCGCTTGTCGCGCATCAGGTTGATGGCGTCGGTATACGTGATCGCGTTGGGCGGCTCGCCCTTGTTGTCCTGCTGCGCTTCCGGGCCCCAGTTGTCGATCTGCGGCACATACAGCTGCGAAGACTTCTGCGGGATCGGGTTATTGGAGGTCGCGCGGAACACCGAGTAGGTGGTCATCGACGCGGCCACGCCGCAGCCGATCGCCAACACCATCAGCAGGGTCAACAGCGGGTTTTTGCGGAGGCTGCGCAAGCCAAGCTGGAGGTAGTAGGCGAACATGATCGTCCTTTACAAGGGCTTCAAGCCGCCTCCCGCCGAAGCGGGAGGCATCGGTGACCGGTTATCAGGCCGGAGCGTTGTTGCGCGCGGCGTGCACGGCGTGGTGGAAGCGCGGGTCTTCCGCCAGGTCGACCACCTGGCCGTCGATGATGTGCACGTTGCGCTGCGCGCGGGCAGCCAGCTCCGGATCGTGCGTCACCATCACGATCGTCGCGCCTTCGCGATGGATCTCTTCCAGCAGCTCCATCACGCCACGCGCCATCTGCGTGTCGAGGTTGCCGGTCGGTTCGTCCGCCAGCAGCAGTCGCGGCGAGCCGGCGAGCGCACGCGCAATGGCGACGCGCTGCTGCTGACCGCCGGAGAGTTCGGCCGGATAGTGCTTGGCACGCGAGGCAAGACCCACACGCTCGAGGGCATCCATGATGCGCTCCTTGCGTTCGGCCGCCTTCATGCCGCGATAGCGCAACGGCACTTCCACGTTGTCAAACACGTTGAGGTCGGGAATCAGGTTGAACGCCTGGAAGATGAAGCCGATCTTCTCGTTGCGGATGCGCGAGCGCTCGTTGTCGTTGAGGTTGCTCACTTCCACGCCGTCGAGGTGGTACTGGCCACCCGTGAAGGTCTCCAGCAGGCCGGCGATGGTGAGGAAGGTGGTCTTGCCCGAACCGGACGGACCGGTCACGGCCACGAACTCGCCTTCGTTCACGTTGATGTTGAAGTCGCGCAGCGCATAGGTCTCCACCACTTCGGTGCGGTAGACCTTGGACAGATGAGTCATCTTGAGCATGGTGTTGTCCTTCGAGTGGTGGTGATTAGTTGGAGGTTGCTTAATTAGAGATGGCGACACGCTGGGCGCCCTTGAAGCTGTCGGTACCGGAGATCACGATGTTGTCGCCTTCCTTGAGGCCATCGAGGATTTCCACCTTGTCGATGCTGCTGGCACCCACGCGGATGGGATGCTTTTCCGCCACGCCGTCGCGCACGAGGTAGGCATAGCTGCCACCCGATTCGTCGACGAAGGAACCGCGCTGCACGGTGAGCACGTTGTCGCGCTTGTCCAGCAGGATGCGCACGGACAGGCGCTGGTTCTGGCGCAGCTGCTTGGGCGTCTGGCCGTCGAAGCGCAGGCGGGCCGCAACTTCGCCGTTGACCACTTCCGGCGAAATGGCGCTGACCAGGCCCTTCCAGGTGGCGCCGTTGCCGCTGATCTCGCCGGTCATGCCGATGCCCAGGTCACGCGCGAAACTTTCCGGCACCTTCATTTCCACTTCGAGCGCGGACAGATCGATCACGCTGACCAGCTGGGCGTCCTTGGCCACCGTGGCGCGCTCGGCAATGAACAGCTGACCGACCTGGCCATCGACTGGCGACTTCACGTTGAGGTCGTCCACCTGGCGCTGCAGATCCTTCACCAGCAGCAGCTGGCGATCGTGCGCGAGCTTCTTGGACTGGATGTCGAAGTTGAGGCTGTCGGTATTGGTGGCCAGATCGGCCTTGGCATGCTCGAGCGTGATGCGCATCTTCTCGAGCGTGTCCTTGGACTTGTCCACGTCCATGCTGGGCACCGCGCCCAGCGTGAACGCCTTCTGATAGCGGGCGAGGTCGCGTTCGGCGCCCTGCTTGTCGATGCTGGCGTTGTCGAAAGCCTTCTGCAGTTCGCCACGCGTCTTGCGCGCGTCGATCTGCGCACGCAGGTAATCGACCTGCATGGCATCGGCGGCGCTCATTTCCTGTGCGAGCTTGTTGGTCAGTTCGGGGCTGTCGACGACGGCGAGCACCTGGCCCTTTTTCACCGCATCGCCCGCGTGCACCTTGAGCGTGACCGCACCGCCATAGGTGGCGTAGAGCGTGGGGCTGACTGCCGCCACCACCTTGCCCTCGGCGGCGATGTCGCGGACGAACGGACCGCGCTCGACCGTGGCGAACGCGAGGCGCGAGCTGCTGACCGAGGCATCGGCCGAGAACAGGCGGCCAATGCGCGGGCCGAACAAGGCGAGCAAGGCCAGCACGGCCACGCCGATGCCGATCAGCAGCATCCGGCGCTTGGGATTGGATTTGACCTCGACCAGTCGGTCTTGTGCGGAGGTATCGCGAATCATCGATGGGTCCCTGGCCGCTGACAATGCGGCCCCTGACCCTACTCAGCAATCCGCGTGCCAAGCCTCAAGCGTCGATTTATTCGCTATTTTTCAGTGGGTTGAGAACATGGACCGAGGGCGGACAGCTGTCCGCGGACACCTGCACGGACAAGCGGACAAGCGTCCGCGGACGGCATTCGCGGCGCGACCCTAGTCGAACGCCGGCGCCAGCGAGACCGCCGCCGCCCTCGCCACGTCGCGGGCGATGCCCCGCCCCAGCGAGGAAAGTTGCCCCAGCGGCAAGGTATCGAGCACGTCCAGCGAGGCCATCCGCGTGGTGCGGAAGCGCAGCAGCTGCGCGATCGCGGCCTTGCACGCCACCTCGCCCGGACAAACCGGCGCGGCCGGCAGCGGCGTACCGCCGGCAAGCAAGGCGTCCCAGGCGAGATAGTCGGTGTCCGGCAACAGATGCAGGCGGGCGCAGAACGCGCCGGACGCATCGAAGCAGTCGATCCATTCGCGCGGGCCGTCGGCGCCGATCATGCTCGACGCGCGCAGTTCTTCTGTCTGCAGCAACGGCGCCAGATCCAGCCGCGTCACCAGCCAGCCCGGGGCCAGCTCACGCGCGGGGCGCGAGGAGGCGCAGGCCGGCAGGTAGAGCACGCCGCCCAGCAGCGGCAGGCGCGCGGCGAGCGTGGTGCCGTCGATCCGCACCGAGCTGCGGCTGATGGTCCATGCCGCCGTATCGGCACTGGAGCGAACCGTCGCGAACGCATGTGCAAGCCAGCCAAACATCGTCAGTACTCCTTGGCAGGAAGGGACCTGGCTGGCGTCCGGGGAGAACCGCGTGGCTGGTGGTCTTGGGGAGGTGTCCCGGCCATGGCCGGTTGAAGGCGTCCTTGCCCATGAAGCTCCATCGGGGGACGGCATGCCCGCCTCGGCCCGCGCCGGAGCACGGGCCGAGGCGAACCTCACTTGGTAAGGATCAGCTTGTCGTTGCGGGTCAGGCGCAGGTGGTATTCGCTGCCCTGGTGCTGGATCACCAGTTCACGCTCGCCTTTGAGCAGCATCTGGCTGGAAACGCGACGGGTGGCGGCATCGGACGAGGGCGCCGAAGGCTTCAGGCTGAGCAGGCGGAACGGGCGCGCCAGGGCGTCGGCACCCTGGGGAAGGGACAAAACCGTCGTGGACATGGTGGAGCTCCGCAGGAGAGTGGTGACACCTTAGATGATAATAATTCTCATTTCAGTGTCAACACCCTGTTTTATCGGCGGTCTATTGCCCTACGCGCTCCTTGGCCAGCCGCTCGTCCAGGCTGCGGGTCCCCAGCTGCGCGTAGGCTCGGCAGGCGGCGGGGTCCACCAGCGGATCGGGCGTCCCGGGCTTGCGGCGCGCGACGCGTTCGAGGAAATCGATCTGGTCGGGGTGCGGCACCATCAGGATCTCGCAGGGCAAGCCGGCGATCACGGCCAGGCCGCGCCGGTAGTTGCTCACCCGTTCCGGATGGGCCGCATCGCTGTAACGGAAATTGCCTGCCGTGAGCGCGCTGATGCTGTCGGCATACACCATGTCGAGGCAGCGCTTGCCCTCGCACGACTGCCAGGTCCAGGTGGTGCTGCCGGGAGTGTGCCCAGGCGTGTAGTGGGCCGTCACGGTCACATCGCCCAGGCGGACGACGCCGTTGTCAGCAACGACACCCACCGAGCTCACCGGCGGATACGTCGGCGCATCGCCGTACTGCGGATCGTCGGGATAGTGGCCACCCAGCCGCAACTCCTTCGCACCCACCTCGCTTGCCATCACCTGCGCACCACTATCGTGCGCTATCGCGGCAATGCCGCCGGCGTGATCCGAATGCGCGTGCGAATTGAGGATGCGCTTCACATCGTGCAGCTGAAAACCCAGCGCCTTGATGTTGGCCTCCACCATCGGCGCGTTCTGCGGCAAGGTGCCATCGATCAGCACCAGGCCGTCCGACGATGCGATCAGGATGGCCGTGAGCCCGCGCGTGCCGACGTAATAGGTGTTGCCGTAGATGCGAAACGGCTGCTGCGGCTGCGTCCAGGCCGCCTTGTCGGCGTGCGCGACGGTGACTGCGGCGAACGCGAGGCAGCTGCCAATCGCGATGCGGGAGAGTTTCATGGGCCAACATCCGTGATGGAAAGTCGGGGCAGGATGTCGCGCTTTTGCGAATGCGCCGGGCGTTCGTCAGGCGACGCGAAGGCCAGTTGTGGCAATGCGCGGGCAATAGCTGTTCACTGTGGGAGCGCACCCTGTGCGCGACAAGCCTACGGAGCGTTACTCCCACGCGTGGCGTGTCGCGCACAGGGTGCGCTCCCACAAAATGAGGCCTCACATCACGCAACGGCCGCGGCAATGTGCTTCAACACATCCCCATCGAGCTTAGGCAACAAGGCGAGCGCACCAAGATTCTGCTCCAGCTGCTCCAGCTTGCTCGCCCCCAGCATCACCGTGGAGACATGCGGATTGGCCAGGCACCAGGCGATCGCCAGCTGCGCCATGGAGACGCCGAGCTCATCGGCGATCGGCGCCAGGCGTCGTACCTTGTCGAGCCGCGAGCCATCGTTCTCAAGCACCGCTTCACGCAGCCACTCATAGCCCGGCTGCGCCAGGCGCGATTCGGCAGGCACGCCATGGTTGTACTTGCCACTCAACAGACCCGAGGCCAACGGCGACCAGATGGTGGTACCCATGCCGTAGGTGTCGTATAGCGGCGCGTATTCCTGCTCCACGCGTTCGCGGTGCAGCAGGTTGTACTGCGGCTGCTCCATGGTCGGCGCAAACATGTGGTGATCACGCGCCACGCGATGGGCTTCGATGATGGCCTCTGCCGGCCATTCGCTGGTGCCCCAGTAGAGCACCTTGCCCTGGCGTATCAGCGTGTCCATCGCTGCCACGGTTTCGACGATCGGTGTGTCCGGATCGGGGCGATGGCAGAAGTAGAGATCCAGATGATCGACGCGCAAACGCTGCAACGCCTGATGGCAGGCTTCGATCACATGCTTGCGCGACAGGCCGCGCTGGGTCGGCAGCGGATTGTCGACCGCACCGAAATACACCTTGCTCGACACGCAATAACTGTCGCGGGGAAAGCGCAGATCGGCGAGCACATCGCCCATCAGCGTCTCGGCGACGCCATGGTTGTAGACCTCGGCGTTGTCGAAAAAATTGATGCCGTGATCGTGGGCCATCGCGAGCAGATCGCGCGCCAGCGAACGCCCCACCTGGGTGCCAAAGGTGACCCACGCGCCGAAGGAAAGCGCGGAAAGCTGCAGGCCGGATGTGCCAAGGCGACGGTATTGCATGGGAGCGCTCCGCTTGATGGGGATGGAACAGCATGCCAACAGCGCGCGTCATTCGTCCATCGCCGCGCTTTACACGTGGCACCGACACGGTGCTCCCTACACTGCCGGTTTCGCCACTCGCCACCCTTCCCGATCGGAGCGACGTCATGTCAACCATGCAAGGCTGGGCTGTCCAGGAAGCGGGCAAGCCGCTGGTGCTTGCCCAGTTCGATCTTGGCCCGCTCGGGCCCGAAGAAGTGGAAGTGGCAGTGGATTATTGCGGCGTGTGCCACTCGGATCTCTCCATGATCAGCAACGAGTGGGGCATGTCGCGCTTTCCCTTTGTGCCCGGCCACGAAGTGGTCGGACGCATCACCGCGCTTGGCGCGCAGGCCAAAGGCCTGAAGGTGGGACAGCGCGTGGGCATCGGTTGGACGGCAGGCAGCTGCATGCACTGCCACCAATGCCTGTCGGGGCACCAAAACCTGTTTCCCGAGTTGCAGCCGACCATCGGTGCTCATCACGGCGGCTTTGCCGATAAGGTGCGTGCCCACTGGGCCTGGACCATCCCCCTGCCCGACGGCATCGACCTGCCCAGCGCGGGCCCGCTGTTGTGCGGCGGCATCACGGTGCTCAAACCGTTTCTGTCCTACCGCATCAGCCCGACCGCGCGCGTCGGCGTGGTCGGCATCGGCGGCCTGGGCCATATGGCGGTGAAGTTCGCCCGCGCCTGGGGCTGCGAAGTCACGGCCTTCACCTCCAATCCCTCGAAGGCCGACGAGGCGCGCAGCTTCGGCGCGCACCATGTCGTGTCCAGCCGCGACGCCAATGCGATGGCAGGCATCGCCGGCTCGCTGGATCTGCTGCTGGTGACGGTGAACGTATCGCTGGACTGGGCAGCGCTGATTGCTACGCTGGCGCCGCGCGGCCGCATGCATGTGGTGGGCGCGGTGCTTGAGCCCATACCCGTCTCGGCGTTTGCGCTGATCATGACGGAGCGCGAGATTTCCGGTTCGCCCACCGGAGCACCGGTGGATATCGCCACCTTGCTCGATTACGCCACGCGCCACGACATACGTCCGCAGGTGGAGATGTTCCCCATGGCGGAGGTCAATGCCGCGCTCAAGCACCTCGAAGAGGGCAAGGCGCGCTACCGCATCGTGCTCCAGGCCTAGCTGCCTGTAGCCGCCTCGACGGCCGCCGGATCGGGCGACCGTCGATATGCATGCTCCGCTTACGGAAGCAAATGGACGTCTACACGGCTCTCGATGCCCTGGTCGGCCTCGGGACGCCACAGCGTGCTCTTGAGCGGATCGCCCAGGCCCCACGCCTTCAACTCGCTGATCAGCGCCTCGTTGTCGCCGTCCTTGCGGACGTAGAAGTCCAGGTGGCGGAAATCGTCGCAGGCGGTATCGCAGTGGTAGCTGGAAAAACCTAGCGCCTCAATCTGGCCGTACTCGTTGAGAATCACCGCGGCCGCACTGCCGCCGCATTCACGCGCCGGGCAGGCGGTGAACAGGAAACGCTTATCGGCCAGCACCTGCACCGACGGCGAGGAGCCTCCCAGCGCCGACAAGGCCTGCTCGCTCACCGAGCGGCTACCGCGGAAATAGTTGACCTTGCTGTCGCCGGCGAAATGACCCAGCGCCGTCACGAAGCCGCTTGCCCGCGAGAGCTGGTTGGCATTGGCGCAGGTGGACGGATCAATCGTTCGGCAAGGGCCCGCCGGTGCCGCGGTGGCGGCAAACACAGAACAAGGCACGACGGACAACAGCAGCATGAAACACACAATGCGCATGAGCTTGCACATGACACCCTCCCCTTAGAGTGAATCCCCTAACCCGTATCAGGCCGCATCCCTTCCGGCTCCGGCCATCATCCCGGAGGCGTGCGCCGCAGCCGGCGCCTGATGTAGAACCCGCGTCCGCAGTTTCAGGAATGGACGCTCCACCGAGTAGTGAAGCAACGCTCCAACCCCCAACACCGCTGACGCGTAAGCCGCAAAAGTCAGCAGGCCATGACCGTCCAGTTGCTCCCCCACCGCGGATTCCACCAGATGGAACACCGCCTTGTGCGACAGATACAGACTGTACGACACCGCCGCCAACCAGCCGGCACCCGGTACGCGAAGGCGCGCAAGCACGCCTGACGTTTGAGCGCCGGCCAACACCAGCAAGCCCAGTCCGAAGGAAAGCAACGGATATCCCACCACGGTGGGAATGAAGCCGGTCCGATCGCGGAACAGCATGATCGCACCGCCGACTACCGCTACCCCTGCGAGCAGAAAGCCGTTGGCATGTCGTCCCCATCGGGACCAGAGGACGGGCCGGTAGACCCTGGCCGTAGCCAGCATCACGCCCATCAAGAGGCCTTCCAGACGGGACCACGTGGGATAGTAAATGCGCTCCAGGAAGGTTTTTCCATAGGAATTTTGGTCAAGCCCGGCCAGCGGCGCCAGTTCCCGGACCCACATCACGCCACGCACTGCCATCCCCGCCAGCACTACCGCCGTGCATACCAGCACGAACCGACGCATGGACGGACGCCGCGCCAGCCACCATGCCAGTAGTGGAAACAGCAGGTAGAAATGCTCCTCCACGCACAGCGACCATACGTGCGAGAACGCCAGGTGGTCCTTGGCGTCGATCAGCAGGTTGACCGTAAAGGTGAGGAACTGCCACAGCGGCTGCAGCTCCCCCTGCTCGCGCACGGACGGCCAAATGAAGTACGCCGCCAGCACCACCAGGTAGGCCGGCAGGATGCGAAAGGCGCGGCGCTGGTAGAAGTCCGCGAACTCAAAACTCCGCCCCTCTGCCAGCGGCTTGAGCACCTGCGACCCGATCAGAAAGCCGCTGAGCACGAAGAACAGGTCCACGCCCATCCAGCCGTTCTGCTCGATCCCGCCGAAGTGTCCCCAGCCGCCGATGATGTAGGAGTGGAAAATCATCACCCACACGATCGCCATCGCGCGCAGCACATCCAGACCGGGCAATCGATTCACGTCATCCCCCTTGGCATCCATGCGGCATCCGACGCGAACGCATCGAACGGAGTCGCGGTCGCGAAATATATCGCGACGCCCGGGCGGGACGCTGTTGGGTTTGTGGCAAAAGCGGGGCTGGCCTCGCCACTGACCTTGCTCCCGCGGCGACCTGACCATGTAGGAGCGCACCCTGTGCGCGACCAGCCAACGGAGCGGTACATCCCAGCCCCGCGGTCGCGCACAAGTGCGCTCCTACAAGGGTGCGCAGGCGTTGGGTTGTGGATGAAAGCTTGCGAGATGCTATTTGTAGGAGCGCACTTGTGCGCGACCAGCCGACGGAGCGGTACACCCCAGCGTGGCGGTCGCGCACAGGGTGCGCTCCTACAGAGAGGGGGGCGCACGTTGTCGGTCACAGATATGAGGTTCGGGCCGCCATTTGTGGGAGCGCACCCTGTGCGCGACAAACCTACGGAGCGGAACATCCCAGCGTGGCGGTCGCGCACAGGGTGCGCTCCCACAGGCAAGCGCTAGATGCCAACCATCGCCCCAGCGACCCCATGAGCCACCTGCAACGCCCACCGCGGACTCCCGCACACCCGCCCATCCACCGCCATGCTAGCCTCCGATTTTCACCCCGCTGGCGACCTCCATGCTCACCGTCCACCATCTCAACAACTCCCGTTCCCAGCGCGTGCTCTGGCTGCTGGAGGAGCTGGATGTGCCGTATGAGCTGCGCAAATACCAGCGCGATCCCAAGACCATGCTGGCGCCGCCGGAATTGAGGGCGATTCATCCGTTGGGGAAATCGCCGGTGATCGAGGACGACGGGCAGATCGTGGCGGAGTCGGGGGCCATCATCGAATACCTGGTGGACCGCTACGACACCGGCCGACTGGCGCCGCTGCCCGATATGCCTGAGCGCCTGCGCTTTACCTATTGGCTGCACTATGCCGAAGGCTCGGCCATGCCGCCGCTGCTGCTGAAGCTGGTGGCGTCGCGTATTGCCACGGCGCCCATGCCGTTCTTTGCCAAGCCCATCGCGCGACAGATTGCCAACAAGCTGCAGTCCACCTTTGTCGATCCGCAGCTGGCGTTGCATTTGAATTACGTCAACAACGAGCTGGCGCAGACCGGCTGGTTTGTCGGCAGTGAGTTCAGCGCGGCGGACATCCAGATGAGCTTTCCGATGGAAGCGGCCATGGCGCGCAGCGGGCTTCGAGCCAAGCTTCCGCATATCGCCGCTTTTGTGAAACGCGTGCAGCAACGTCCGGCGTATCGACGTGCGCTGGAGCGCGGTGGTCCCTACACGCTGGGCTGATCGCGTGGTTCAAAGAGTGCGCTCTTGCGTGGGCCAGCCGGGGGTCTGCGTTCGGGCGGGTTGGTGATGGACCCTGCCCAGGCGCACGGCTGTGCCTGCAAGAGCGCATTCCTTGCGCCACGTCGTCGCCAGCGGTGCTGCGACGAAATCAGGAAGGTTTGCAACCGGTGCCGCAGGTGCATGGTTGCTGCCCGCTCACCCGACCTGCGGCCGCCCGGCTGCAAGCCTTCCTGATCTCATCGAGCTATCGGCACGCCGACGCGATGGTTGGTCGTATCGAGAACGTCGATGCCACCAATCCGCTTACATCGTGAGTTCCTACCAACGCAGTCGACGGTTGTCTCGCGTTCGCGCAGGGGCGAACAGGCGGCGCTGGCTCAGGCATATCAGCAGATAAAGCGACGACAGGGCGAGGCCACGCCATACGGCCGCGTCGTCGCCAGGCCGCAAGATCAGCTCAACGATGGATAGCGCGAACAACAGGGCCGACAGCACCATGCCGGTGGTTCGCCATCCGATAGCGCGGGAGCGGTTTGTGTGTGTCGCCATGCCGATATTGTCGTCAGGCGTTTCGTAAAGAATCGATATCGTGCGCCGGCCGACGGCATATAAATCGCGTAAAGAATGCGACCGCGCCATGCGTTGGTGATTCAACGCAGCGAGGCGCCGCTTTGCCTGCAGCGCACGATCTCTTGCGATGGGTTCTTGCGATTTGGACGTCCATCGTTTCGGCGCGCTCGGCGAGGGTTAGACAGCCGGGCTTCATGCTCGCGAAAGTCATCTGTCAGTTACAGGCGCATGCAGTTAAAACGCCGTGTAAGGCGACAAGTAGACGCAAGCAAGCGAAAGGTATTCGCAGCTCTCGCGGAGTAACAGGAACACAGCTCTCCCTGTTCCTGCATCCGAAGGCGCGTCGTGAAACTCCCCATCCTGATGTATCACAACATTGCGTCGGTGCCCGACGGCATCAACGTCTACCGCAGTCTGTACGTCTCGCCCACCAAGTTCTCGCGACAGATGGCCATGCTGCGAGCGCTGGGCTATCGCGGCCTATCGATGTCCGAGGCCATGCCTTACCTGCGCGGCGAGCGCACGGGCAGGGTGGCCGTGCTGACGCTCGACGATGGCTACGTCGACAATCTCGAATCCGCGCTGGACACGCTGCGTCGCTACGGTTTCACCGCGACGTGCTACGCGGTGAGCGGCTATATCGGCCGGTACAACGCCTGGGACGAGCACAAGCTAGGTGTCCGCAAGGCGTTGATGTCCGTCGACCAGCTGCGGGCCTGGCATGCGGGTGGCATGGAGGTGGGCGCGCACTCACGCACGCATGTGCGTCTGAGCCAGTGTACGGATCAACAACAGCGCGACGAAATCCACGGCAGCAAGGCCGAGCTGGAGGATCGCCTCGGCGTAGGCGTCACGCAGTTCTGCTACCCCTACGGCGACTACGACGAGCGAGCCGTCGACGCCACGCGCGACGCGGGTTACGCCGCGGCGACCACCACTGATCGCGGCCGCGCGAGCACCGGCGCCAGCACCGATCTGTGGCGGCTGCCGCGCATCCAGGTGGCGCGTCATCACCTGCTGCCCCAGGTGGCGGCCAAGGTCCTCACCGGCTATGAGGATCGTCGCGCATGAAGCTGCTCTTTGTGGGTACCAATCCCGAGAACACGGGAGCCGCCACGCATTTCGTGGCATTGGCGCGTGCGCTGTCGCAGGCCGGGCATTCGGTGGAAAGCATCGTGTCCCGTCATGGCCTGATCGGTGCGGGCATGCAATCGGCGCGTATTCCGACATTTCCAAGCACGTTTCGAAATGCGTTCGACCTGCGCGGCTATGCCACCGTGCTTCGTCGCATCGCGCAGTTCGCGCCGGACTGGCTGGTCGGCAACTTCGGCAAGGAATACTGGCCCTTGATTGCCTGCGGTCGCCTGACCGGTACGCCGGTGGCCTTGTTCCGCCATCGCAATCCGCGCATGAGCAAAGTCTCCGAGTATGGCGTACCTCGACTGGCGCAGCGCTTCATCGCGGTGTCGGATTACGCCAGGAATGCCTACCTCGCGCGCGGCGTGCCGCCGGAGCTCGTGCAGATTTCCTATAACCCGGTGGACACCAATCTCTACCGTCCCGACCCGCAACGGCAAGCGCAGGTGCGCCGCGAATTTGGCCTACCCGAAGAAGCCATCGTGATGGGTTATGCGGGGCGCATGCATGGCGGCAAGGGTGTTGCACAACTCATGCAGGCGGCCAATGCCGCGATGGCCAGCGAGCCACGCCTGCATGTGCTGTGGGTGGGCAATGGTCCGGAGGAGCACGTGCTGCACGGCATGGCCGAGCAGGGCGGGGCGGCGACGCGGCATCACTTCACTGGTTGGGTGGACGACACCGCGCGTTATTGCCCAGCGTTCTCTTTCCTCGCTTTTCCCTCGGTGGAACCAGAGACGTTTGGCCGCGTGGCCATCGAGGCAGAGTCATGCGGCGTGCCGGTGCTGGGCAGCCGCATCGGCGGCATACCGGAAACCATGGAGGATGGCGTCACCGGGTTGCTGATCGAGCCTGGCGATGTCGCTGCCTGGCGGGATGCGATCGTGACCATGTGCGATCCCGAGCTGTCTCGCCGCATGGGCGTCGCCGCGCGGGTCCATGTGATGGAATGTTTCAGCAATGTGGCGGTCGCACGAGATTTCGAATGGCTGCTGCGATTTGGTAGCGCACCGGTGCCGCATCTGCATCACATCACCACTTGAGCAGGCTCAAGAACTTACGTCCATGTGGTCATGGCAAATGCTCATAAACGAGGCTTGCTGCGCTGTCATCCCGCTGTCATAAACCGTCTACACTCTGAGGTGATAGCGCCGGCGGGGTGGCCGCGCGCGTCCGTCGTTTCCGAACGCTCAAGTGGGGAGAGACACATGCGCAGCAAGCTGGCAGTTGCCCTGGCCCTCGCCGTCTGCGCTACCGGCGCGCAGGCCGATGGCAACAGCAATAACAACAGCTTCAACGACATCTTCACCAACGGCCACGTCGACGGCGAGTTGCGCCTGTACGACTTCAATCGCCTGTACGACACACCGGCCACGCCCGATGCGCATGCGCTCTCGCTGGCTGCATTGATCAACGCGCAGACCGGCGCGTTCTGGGGCGGCTTCAGTGTCGGCGGTTCGTTCGTGACGGCCAATATGCTGGGCACCAAGGACGACAACCCCGCCAAGGTTGACACCTCGTTGATGGGCCCCAACAGCTCGCTGGGTGCCTGGAGCCAGGCCTATCTGCAATTCAAGCGCGACTGGTTTCTGTTCCGCGGCGGTTATCAGTATCTCAACACGCCGTGGATGGGCGGCAACGATTCGCGCGTGATTCCATCCTCGTACAACGCGGCGCTGGCGGAATTCACGCCGGTGAAAGACTGGAACATCTTCGCCATCCGCACCTTCAGCTGGAAGAGCCGCACCTCCAACGGCATGTACGACGACAACCTGTACTACCCGTCGAAGTACAACGGCGATTCCATGTACGGCAACAACGGCGCGTTGCCGCTCACTGCGCCTGAAGCCAATGGCACCTGGGCCGCGGGCACCAACTACACCAGCGGTGGATTCAAGGGGGAGGCCTGGTACTACAACTTCCTTCGCTTTGCTCGCATGGGCTATATCAACGGCAGCTATACGTTCACCACCGGCACGCCGTTCAATCCCTTCATCGCGGTGCAGGCGCTCGAAGAGAACAGCAGTAGCAGCGACAACATCTTCGTGCAGACCCACACCAAACTGGTCGGGGTGGCGGGTGATCGGGTGAAGGCCGAGTCGTGGGGCGCCGATATCGGTACGTCGATCTATGACGGCCGCATCGACTTCGCCTACAACAAACTCGAAAGCGAATCGGGTGCGGTCGGCAACGGCGCGCTCATCTCGCCGTATACGGTGAACTACGGCACCGATCCGCTATTCACCACCTCGATGATCCGCGGCCTGGTGGAAATCGGCCCGGGGCATGCGTGGAAGGGCCGTGCGCAATACAACTTCTTCGACAAGAAGCTGCAGCTGGTGGCGGCCTATGCGAAGTACGACTCGGTCGAGCGTGGCACCAGCCACGACTTGTACTTCGACATCATCTACAACATGGACAGCGTGCTCAAAGGTCTGCAATTGCGCGACCGCTGGGAGCGTTCGGTGGGCGGCACCGGGAACCTCAATCCAGGCAATGAGTCGTTCACGTACAACCGCGTGATGATCTCGTACAAGTTCTGATCGACCTGCGATGGCGGCGAGCGGCCGCCATCGCCATTCCATTCGGCATCGATCGCGCATTCACGCCGCCGCGACAAAAAAGTGCTTGACTGTCGATTAACCAAGTGGTTAATTGACGACCATGGCCAATACCCAAGACAGCTTGTCGCTCACCTTCAGCGCGTTGGCTGACCCGACGCGACGCGCCATCCTGACCCGCCTGGCCAGGAGCGACGCCACCGTCGGTGAGCTGGGCGAACCCTTCGACATGTCCGCGCCGGCCATATCCAAGCACCTGCGTGTGCTGGAGGGCGCTGGCCTGATCGCGCGGGAAGTGGATGCCCGCTGGCGTATCTGCCGTCTCCGGGCGGAGCCCATGCATGACGCGCACGATTGGCTGGAGGCCTATCGTCGTCATTGGGAAGACAACCTGGATCGACTGGTCGAGTTTGTCGAACAGACCCATCGCGCCGATGCGAAAAAGCCTGGCAAAGGCGCCCCACGTGTACCGAGGAAAAAGCCATGAGCACCCAAGCTGCAACGTTCGAGCTGGAAATGACCCGCTTCATCCGCGCGCCGCGGGAGAAAGTATTCGACGCTTTCACTGACGAGGCCGCGCTGGCGGCGTGGCATTGCCCCCGCGGCCTGCATGTGGGCGAAGTCGCGACCGATGCGCGGGTGGGCGGGCGCTACCGCGTCACCATGGTCAAGCGGGACGGCACCGTGCACGGCTCCAGCGGCACCTACCAGGCGATCGAGCGGCCCTCGTTCCTCGCCTATACCTGGGCCTGGGACGGCGAAGGCGACATCGCTGCGCGCACCACGCTGATCGAGGTCACGCTGACCGAGAAGGATGGCGGTACGCAGCTGCACATGCGCCACACCGGTTTCCCCGATGCAGCCATTCGCGACGACCACAATCAAGGTTGGACGTCCGTCTTCAACCGCCTGGTCGACTATCTCGATCCGGACGGTCCGGCAGGTTGCGTGGTGTTGGTGGGTAGTCCGATCAGCCCCTATGTGCGGGCCCTGCGCATGGCGCTGGCCGAGAAGGGTGTGGCGTACACGCTCAGGTCGGTCGCGCCGCATTCGCCCGAGGCCGATGCGATCCATCCGTTCGGCCGCATCCCGGCGATGTATGACGGCCCGCTGCAGTTCTACGAGACACGCGCCATCCTGCGCTACATCGACGAAGCCTTCGATGGACCGGATCTGCTGCCCACCAGCGGCGTCACCTCACGCGCCAGGGCGGAGCAGTGGTACAGCGTGCTGGATGACTACGGTTACGACGCCATCGTCACGCGCTACATCCTGCAGTACATGTTCCCGAAGGGCAGCGAGCCGGATCGCGCCATCATCGATGCCGCGCTACCCGATATCGACCGCGTCCTGGCCACGCTGGATGCAGGCTACGGCAAGCGCGACTTCCTGGTCGGCAACGCGCCGTGCATCGCGGACTATCTCGCTGCACCGCTGCTTTATTCGCTGGCGCAGACGCCGGAAGGTCCGGGCCTGTTGGCGAAGTACCACAACGTGCAACGGGCCATGCAGGTGATTCAGGCGCGGCCGAGCTTCGCCGCGGCGGAGGCTGCCGTCGAGAGCGATCGTGCCGCCGCCAACGTCACGCCGTTGCGCAAGGCCAGCGCGGCGTAACCAATGGTGAGTGAGAGGCCTGGAGCAGCGCTGCCGTGGCGTTGCTCCGGGCCGGTCTGCCTTCAGGCGTTGGATGGTGCGCCAACGGCTTCGCTCGCCGCCACCGCCAGCCCCGACACCACGCCCAGCGACGGATCGCCGTGCACCAGCGGCACCTCGGGGAAACACGCCTGTACACGCGCTTTCACTTGCGGCGAGCGCGACGTGCCGCCGGTAAGGAACACGCTGGCGGGCAGGGCAGCCAAATCATCGCGCACCGTCGTGAGCGTGCGTTCGAGCTGGATGAGGAAGGGTTCGATGGCCGCATCCAGATCGCTTCGCGTGGTGTCCACGGCGAGGCCGTGTTCGATGAAATCCAGTGGCGCGCGATACGTGATATCGCCGCTCAACATGATCTTGGTGCGTTCGGCCGTCTGGTTGAGGCGCGTGGTGGCGCCCAGTTCCTGCAGTGCGCGCAGACGAGGGCCGTAAGGCGCGGCGACCAGTCGATAGTTCTGTTTGCGGAACTCGCGCTGCTTGGGCAGGTTGTGCACGCTGGCTGCTTCCACGAACTGGTGCTGCGGGATGCGCACGATGTCCTTGCCCATCAGCGGCATGAAGCTGTGCAGACTCACGCCGACGTCCAGATCGGTGCCGCCCTTGGGCAGGCCCCAGTTGCGCGCGATGAAGGGCGACACGTTGCCGCCGAGCTCCGCATGCGTCACGTCGGTGGTGCCGCCGCCGATGTCCACGATCAGCGCGTGCTGCCGGTCGTCGAGGCTCTTGTGGTAATGCATCGCCGCCGCCGCGGGCTCTTCCAGGAAACTCACTTCGTCGAAGCCGGCTGCCGCCGCCGCTTCACGCAGGATCTCCATGGCTTGTTCCGAGCCGGCCGCGCCCATCGAGCTGCGGAATTCCACCGGACGTCCGATCACCGCACCGCGCACCGCTTCACCAAACTGGCGGCTGGCGGTGAGGCGAATGTGCTCGAGAATATGCGTGGCGATGTGCACGATCACCTTGCGCACCTGGGGATCCAGTCGATAGCCGAACATCGACTTGGGCGATTCGATCAGGTTGCCACCGCCGCTTTCCAGATAGCCTTCCACTGCATCTTCGCCGAACAGCGCGTGCTGGAAGCTGGCGACCGAGGCGGTGGCGGCGCGCGCCTGTTCTTCCATCCACTGGCGTCGCACCACGCGCAAGGCATCGCGGCGCAGGTCGGCATCCGAACGGGCGACCTCGTTGCCTGCTGCCGCCAGTCGGCGCAGATCGAGTCGGGCCGAGCGCATATGCGCGTCCATCTGCGCTTCCAGCTCGGGCGTGAGCTCGAAGTCGTTCGGATCCGGCACCAGTTCGGGGAAATAGACGGCCGTGCGGAACTGCTCGGCCTCGCCGAAGCGCACCAGCGTGAGTTCGCCGCCGATGATGGCCGCGGCTGCCGAATAGCTGGTGCCGAAGTCGATGCCGATGTGCATGAAAAAGCCGCGCGCGTTTGGGCAATCAACCATTATCTCAGGTCTGGCGTTCGCGTGCCGACGTGGTGAGTCTCATGCCAGCTGCGAGCGTGGCTGGATGGGGCGGTACCCCGGCAGCGCCGCGGCGATCGCACATGCCCAACCCCCGGGTATAAGCATGTGCGATGTCGCGGCCGGGCGTCAGTGCGCCTTGCGGCGTGCTGATCGTGGAACGGGCTCATGGGCTTGATCGTCGACTCGATCGGATCTTCGGCCTGAGCGGGCATCTGCTGAAGCGGGGTGCACAGTGCGCCCATCACGGCAAAGGCGCCATTCCCCATGTGGCACAGGGCGGGTGTCGTAGGGATGGGACTACCGGCGACTCATGATGGCTGAGCGCCGCCAGGCGGCCTGGGGCGAACCCATCGGGACGGGGCGTGGCCGGCGGCAGGCCCGCTTGAGAACGTCCGGGGCAAACACCACATTGGACGTCATGTGCGTAGGGGAGTTTTGGGCGCCCGCGCTGGGATCCGCCATCGCGAAATGGCGGGGGCGAGGAGAGGGCGATATGGGGTCTCTGAGTCGCCCACAGGCCGACCCCACCACGCACCACTGTCACCTATGGGAAGGACCAACACATGAGCACGAAAACCGAAACGGCGATCCTGGCTGGCGGCTGCTTCTGGGGTATGCAGGATTTGCTGCGGCGTTACCCGGGCGTGTTGTCCACGCGCGTGGGCTATTCCGGCGGCGATGTGCCCAACGCCACGTATCGCAATCACGGCACGCACGCCGAAGCGCTCGAGATCGTGTTTGATCCCAGTGTGATCACCTATCGCCAGATCCTGGAGTTCTTCTTCCAGATCCACGACCCCAGCACCAGGAACCGCCAGGGCAACGACGTGGGCATGAGCTATCGTTCGGCGATTTTCTATCTCAGCGATGAGCAGAAGAAAGTCGCGGAAGACACCATCGCCGATGTCGATGCCTCGGGTCTGTGGCCCGGCAAGGTGGTCACCGAAGTCACGCCGGCGGGCCCGTTCTGGGAAGCCGAGCCGGAGCACCAGGACTATCTGGAGCGCATTCCCAACGGCTACACCTGCCACTTCCCGCGAGCGGAGTGGACGCTGCCGAGGCGTGCGCAGTAATCGTTGAAGCTTGAAAAGGGCGGTCCATGTGACCGCCTTTTGTTTGCGAGGTGTACTCGCGACCCCATGTTGCGAAAGCCAAACCACGTGGCGGTGATGCAGCCTTCACGAGCCCGGTCGCATGCTGGTGCGAGCGGTCGGGCGCACGCGCCTCGCAGCGTAATCGCCAACCGGGGGCTGCCGCGACTGAGTGGGCTCGTCGTCTGGCGCATCGGCCAGGCGGCCCGGAGGTTTGCCATGAACACCATGCAGCATTCGATCAGGCGGACGTTGGCAGTGGCCTTGGCGGGCATCGTGGCCTGCAGTGCGAGTGCCCATGCCATGGCATCGCCCGAGGACACCACCAGCCCGGTGATCGCCATCAACAAGGCGGCCGAGACCACGCCGATCAAGACCAACGCCATCCGTGGTTCCATCAGCGAACTGGACGGCTCCGGCGGCAACATCGTCGTGCTTACGGGCAAAGATGGCGCCTTCATGGTGGACGCCGGCATCGCCCTTTCCAAAGACCGCTTGCTGCCTGCCTTGCATCAGCTGGGCGTGGACAAGGTCAAATACCTCGTCAATACCCATTGGCATTGGGATCACACGGACGGCAATCCCTGGGTGCATGAGTTGGGCGCCACGGTGATTTCGACGCCCAACACGGCGAAATACGTGTCGCAGACCACGCGCGTAGACGACTGGAACTACACGTTTCCCGCGCTGGCGGCGGGCGGTCGACCCACCGAGCTGCTCAGCAAGGAGCGCACTTACCAGATCGACGGCGAGACCGTGCTGGTCAAGCCGATCGCGCCGGCGCATACCGATGGCGACATCGTGGTGTACTTCAAGCAGGCGGATGTGCTGGTGCTGGGCGATACGTTCTGGAACGGCATCTATCCCTTCATCGACAATGCGCACGGCGGGAGCATCGATGGCGCGATAGCTGCCGCCAACGAGGCGTTGGCCATGTGCACGGATCACACCATCGTGGTGCCGGGGCACGGGCCCATCGGCAACCGCGCGCAACTGATGGCCTTCAGGGACATGCTGGTGGGCGTGCGCAACAACGTCGCTGCGCTCAAGCATCAGGGCAAATCGCTGGATCAGGTTTTGGCGGCCAAGCCAAGTGCGCAGTACGATCCACAGTGGGGCCAGTTCGTCATCGGTCCGGCGTTTTTCGATCGCCTGGTTTTCCAGGGACTGGATCGTCCGGGCGCTCACTCGCCGGGCCAATGATGGCCTGCCGCTAGCCCTGTCCGGGCCAGAGGATGGCCTGGGCAACCACCACGTGTTCGCCATTGAAGGTGGCCGCGGGCGATCCATACAACGCATAGCCCTGGGCCAGCGCTTCGGAAACTCGCTGGCAGAACGCGGCGTCATCCTTGCCGGTGAGCAGGCGGTAGCGCGGCAGGCCATCGGGTGGTGCTGTGGACATGCGAATCCTCCTCAAGGTTGAAAGCTTGCCGTTGCGAGTCGTCAGTGTACGCAGTGCCTGGATCAGTCTGCCCTGTCCACTTAAGTAAAAACTCGTAGGTACCAACCGTAGTTCTCCGCATGTACTTCTCGCAGGCCCCACAGGACAGTACCCGTCATGCGACGGAAGACGGAGAGCGCCTTGCGATATTCCATACTCTCGTTGGCGCTGGCACTGTTCTGCGTCACCGCCCATGCGCAATCGGCGCCCGACGAGGCGGCTGGCAATGATGCATCCGAGTTGGCCAAGAAATTGTCCAACCCGGTGGCCTCGCTGATCAGTGCGCCGTTCCAGTTCAACTACGACAGCAAGATCGGGCCCGATGAACGCGGTCATCGACTGACCATGAATATCCAGCCGGTGGTGCCGATCTCCATCAGCGACGACTGGAACCTGATCTCGCGCACGATCCTGCCGGTCACCAGCCAGGCGGATATTTCGCCGGGTTCGGGAAGCCAGTCGGGCATAGGCGATATCACGCAAAGCCTGTTCTTCTCGCCCAAGGCGCCCACGGCAGGCGGCATCATCTGGGGTGCCGGCCCGGCGTTTCTGTTGCCCACGGCCACGGATGATCTGCTGGGCGCGAAGAAGTGGGGGCTAGGGCCGACCTTGGTGGTGCTCAAGCAGTCCCACGGCCTCACCTATGGTTTTCTGACGAACCAGATCTGGTCGATTGCCAGCGTGAAAAACAATCGCGACCGCGCTCCATTGAGCAGCCTGTTCTTCCAACCGTTCCTGTCCTACACCACGCCCACGGCCTGGACCTATGGCGTGAATGCCGAATCCACTTATGACTGGCACGCGCACCAGGCCGCCGTGCCGCTGAATTTCACCGTGGCCAAGCTGACCAGACTGGGCAAGTTGCCGGTGAGCTTTACCGGCGGCGTGCGCTACTGGGCGGCCAGCAGCGCGACCAGTCCGCACGGCTGGGGCTATCGCGCGGTGGTGACCTTGCTGTTTCCCAAGTAACGCCGGGCAGCTCAGCGTCCGACGCCTGCGAGGTATTGCGCGTCGGTGACCGGTTCCATCCAGTCGACCACCTTGCCATCCAGCGCTTCCTGCACGGCGATATGCGTCATCGAGGTGGTGGCCGTGGCGCCATGCCAGTGACGGTGGCCCGGTGGGCAGACGATGATGTCGCCCGCGTTGATCTCCACGATCGGGCCGTCTTCGCACTGCGTCCAGCCTTTGCCTGCGGTGACGATCAGGATCTGCCCCAGCGGATGGGTGTGCCAGTTGCTGCGCGCGCCTGGCTCGAACGTGACGCAAGCGCCTGCCAGGCTGGCCTTGCCCGCACCCTTGAACGGCGAGTCGATGCGCACGTTGCCGGTGAAGTAATCCGCCGGCCCCTTGGCCGAGGGCTGCGAACCATTGCGAATGATATCCATGCTGAGATCCGGTTGACGAGTGGATGGTGAGGATTCAGTCCGCTGTGTTTTCGTTGATCACGCGCAGGGCGTTGAGGGTGCGCGGATAACCGATGAAGGGCAGCAGCTGGGTGATCGTGTCGATCAGGGTGCGGCGGTCATTGCCGGCGGCGAGATTGCCTGCGACATGACCGGCCAATTGCGGCTCGCAGCCCCCAAGTGCCGCCAGCATCGACAGGGTCAGCAGTTCGCGGGTGCCGATGTCCAGGCCGTTACGCGTCACGTGGTCGCCGAAGCAGTGGCCGGACAACAGATGCTGGAAATGCAGCTGGTCTTTTGGTGCGTTGGCGATCATCTGATCGATACGGCTGCCGAACAGCGCACGCTGGATGTCCAGCCCTTTCTCGACGCGGTTCTGAGTGGTCGTCGTGGCTTGTGCGGGCAGCGGCAGCGACACGCCGTGCTCTTCCAGAACCGCGTTGGTGACGTGCAGGAAGTCGAACACGCGTGCCATGCCCACATAGGGCACGGCTTGATAGACGATCTCCCTGGCCTCCACCGGTGACACGCCCACATTGAGCGCGCCGCTCAGCATGGCGCGGAATTCGCTGATGCCGTTGCAGGCAATGATGGCGGCAAGCTGCACCATCAGGCGTGTGCGCACATCCAGTTCGGAGTCGCGCAGTACCTCATCGAAGGCCCAGTTGTCGAAGATCTCGATCAGTTCGGGGTCCGTCACCTTCAAGGTGGAAATGTGCCGGGGAAACAGCGCGTCGTGGTTGCGCTGGGCGGTTGCGGAAATAGCCATGGGAGAAGTCCTGTGTGACGGAGACGGCTGCTCAGGCAGCATTACTTGCCGACACGTGCCGCCAGGTGTGCCGGGTAGCGGTCGCCTTGCACCTGGATCTGCGCGAGGGCATCGTTGATCTGCTGCAGATCGCCGTCGGTGAGCGTGATGGCAGCGGCGCCGAGGTTCTCCTTCAGGCGATGCAGCTTGGTGGTGCCCGGAATCGGCACGATCCACGGCTGCTGCTTGAGCAGCCAGGCCAGCGCGATCTGTGCCGGCGTGGCCTGCTTGCCGGCCGCGATCCGACCCAGCAAGTCCACCAAGGCCTGATTCGCCTGGCGTGCCTCGGGCGAGAAGCGCGGCACGATATTGCGGAAATCGTCCTTGGCGAAGGTGGTGCTCGCGTCGATCTTTCCGGTGAGAAAGCCTTTGCCCAGCGGACTGAACGGTACGAAGCCGATGCCCAGCGCTTCGCAGGTCGGCAACACGTCGGCCTCCGGCTCGCGCCACCACAGCGAGTACTCGCTTTGCAGCGCAGCCACCGGTTGCACGGCATGCGCGCGGCGGATCGATGCCACGCCGGCTTCGGACAGACCGAAATGCTTGACCTTGCCTTCGGCGATCAAGTCCTTGACGGTACCCGCCACATCTTCCATCGGCACCGACGGGTCCACGCGGTGCTGGTAGAACAGATCGATGCGGTCCGTCCTCAATCGCTTGAGCGACGCTTCGGCCACTTCGCGGATGCGCGCCGGACGGCTGTCCACGCCCTTGGTGGCATCGCCCTGCTGGAAGCCGAACTTGGTGGCGATCACCACCTGGTCGCGGAACGACGCCAGCGCCTCGCCGACCAGTGCTTCGTTGGTGAACGGGCCGTACGCCTCGGCGGTATCGAAGAAGGTCACGCCGCTCTCATAGGCCTGGCGGAGCAGGGCGATGGCGTCCTGCTTGGCCAGCGCCTCGCCGTAAGCGAAGTTCAGGCCCATGCAGCCAAAGCCCAATGCGGAAACCTTCAGGCCGCTGTGTCCCAGGGTGCGGGTTTGCATCTCGTCATCTCCAGCGCAATTCGAATGACCATGAGTGTGCGGGCTGCCGCAGCTGCTGATAAGCCGCCATAAAGTGAATGGACTTATGATTAGTGCTCATGAATGACGTCCGGAGCCCAGCATGCCTCGCGAGAACTACAACGACCTCACGGCGTTTCTGGCGGTAGCGCGCGAGGGCAGTTTCACCAAGGCCGCCGCGCAACTGGGCGTGACGCAGTCGGCGCTGAGCCACGGCATACGGGGTCTGGAAGCGAGGTTGGGCATACGCCTGTTTCATCGCACCACGCGCAGCGTGTCGACCACGGAAGCGGGCGAACGCTTGCGCGAACGGCTGGCGCCGCAGTTCGAGGAGATCGATCACGCGCTGGAGGCCCTGGGCGACTTGCGCGATCGGCCCAGCGGCACGGTGCGCATCACCTGTGGTGCGCATGGCATCGACACGGTGTTGTGGCCGCGGTTGTCGAAGCTGCTCGCAAACTATCCGGACATCCGTATCGAGCTGATTGCCGATAGCCGGCTGCGCGATATCGTGGCCGAGCGCTTCGATGCCGGGGTCCGCCTGGGCGAGCAGATCGCCAAGGACATGGTGGCGGTCCGCATCGGACCGGACATGCGCATGGCGGCGGTGGCCTCACCCGGATATCTCAGCCAGCGCAAGGCAATACGCACGCCCAAGGACCTGGCCGATCATCGCTGCATCAATCTGCGCTTCCTGACCCATGGTGGGCTGTATGCGTGGGAGTTTGAAAAGCGCGGCCGCGAAGTGCGTGTGCACGTGGATGGCCAGCTTGTCTTCAACGAGACCAGGCACGCGCTGCGGGCGGCACTGGATGGCTTCGGCCTGGCCTACATGCCCGAAGACCTGGTGTTGAATGACATCGCCAAGGGCCGGCTGGTGCGCGTGCTCGAGGATTGGTGCCCGCCGTTTCCCGGCTACCACCTTTATTACCCCAGTCGCCGTCGCGCGTCGCAGGCATTCCAGCTGGTGGTGGATGCGTTGCGCTACCGCTGAACGAGCGCGAATTCAGCGCAGCTCTTCGCCGAACACGATGCGGTGGCCATCAGGCGTGACGATGGCGAACTCGCGCATGCCCAGGGCTTGTCGTCCAGCGCATGCCAGATCGATACCTGCTTGGCGAGCAGCTCCCGATAGAGGGCCGCGGCATCGCTCACATGGAGATAAGCGAACCAGGAGTGATCCTGGCATTGCGAGATGGGCAGTGCGTCCGGGCAATCGCCGATGCGCAGCCGGCAGGCACCGCGTTGCAGGAAGGACCAGCCATCGACGCGCAGGCTTTCCTCAAAGCCAAGCTGGTCGATATAGAAACGTCGCGAGGTTTCCAGATCGTTCACGGCCAATACGAATGTCGATGCGATGATTTCCGGCATGGCACGCTCCTGCTTGCTGGATTGCGCGATGGCGCGATGTCTTCGCCGCGATGGCGTTGGACCGACGCCGTACAGCACGCAGCGAGCGTAGCGCGTGAGCACCTGTTCGTGGTGCTTCACGCGCTCCTTGGGGTGACTCAGAGATGGTCGGCGTCGATCACGGCCTTGGCGAATGCCTCGGGTGCTTCCTGCGGCAGGTTGTGGCCGATGCCACCGTTGACCAGGCGATATTCGTACTTGCCGGTGAACCGCTTGGCGTAAGCACTCGGGTCCGGATGCGGTGCTCCGTTGGCATCGCCTTCCAGCGTGATGGTGGGCACGCCAATGGAGGGCAGCGCGGCGAGCTTCTTTTCGATCGCGTCGTACTGCGGCTCGCCTTCGGCCAGGCCTAGGCGCCAGCGGTAGTTGTGGATGGCCACGGCCACCTGGTCGGGGTTGTCGAGCGCGCTGGCGGAGCGCGCGAACGTGGCGTCATCGAACGCCCATTGCGGCGAGGCCAGTTCCCAGATCAGCCGGGCGAAATCGTGCGTGTACTTGGCGTAGCCGGCTTCACCGCGTTCGGTGGCGAAGTAGTACTGATACCACCACTGCAGTTCGGCCTTGGGCGGCAGCGGCGCGCGATTGAGTTCCTGGCTGCCGATCAGATATCCGCTGACAGAAACCAGCGCCTTGCATCGTGCCGGCCACAGCGCGGCCAGGATGTCTGCAGTGCGTGCGCCCCAGTCAAAACCGGCGACGACGGCCTGGTCGATCTTGAGCGCATCCAGCAGCGCAATGGCATCGACGGCGAGCGCGGCCTGTTGGCCGTTGCGCTTGGTGTCCGCCGAAAGAAAATGCGTGTCGCCGTAGCCGCGCAGGTAGGGAATGATCACCCGGTAACCGGCAGCGGCGAGGATGGGCGCCACGTCGACGAAGCTGTAGATGTCATACGGCCAGCCATGCAGGAGCAGCACGGGCTTGCCGCTGGCCGGGCCATCTTCCGCATAAGCCACGTCCAGGACACCTGCCTTCACATGCTTGAGCGGCTTGAACGAGGTATGGCCGCCCGCGGTGCTGTGCTTGACGGTGGCGGCGGCCGGTTTGGCCGTCTGCGCGCTTGCCAGCGACGCCAGGCCGAACGGCGCGATCGCCAGGCCCATGGCCGCCGCTCCAAGGAAAGTCCGGCGCTGCTGGTTGATCTGATCCGACATGAAACATCTCCCTGCGGGTTGGTGTGCCGCTATAGAAGACCATGCCGCTGTGTCTGTTCTGTGTGGAGAAGCGGGGGAATTGAAAGTTCGTGTACCAGCCATGCCCGTCGATACATTCGGATACAAATCGTCGCGCTGGTGATCTATCGCGACCAGTCAAGCCCGATGACCCACGGGACGTCGTGACGCGGAGGGCGACTTCATTCGTCCGATGCGTGGGTGAAGCGCTGCCTGGCTCGTCTCGAGGTCGGGCAAACAATTACCGCTTGGATACGGCAGCGCTCCAGCCAACAGCGCGCACTGAATCGAGCAGGTTGGCTCGATCCAGCGCAGATGCCATTCACCGCATCTGATACGGATGGAAGATGTGATCCTTGGCGGACACCTTCACGTGACAGGTGTGGCCGCAATCGGAAACGCCGGTGGGATCGGCGGAGAAGGTGCTGGTGGTGGCGTCGAAATCGAACAGCGCGTAGCCCCAGCCGGCGCTCTTGGGGAATCGCTTGCTGTCTTTCTCGATCACGAAAGCCTGGGTGAACACGTCCGGTACGTCGACGGCGAATGGGGCTTCGGTGCTCTTCTTGAACTTCCATTGCAGCTTGGCGATCTTGGAACCCTCGGGGAAGGGTTTGCCATTGCCGGGGATGCCCGACTTGTAGGCCTGGATCATGATCGGGTTGGCGACGATCACCTTGAGTACTTCGTCGGTACGCGCGGAGGAGACCACGGACCAGTCTTCATAGCCCTTGAAATCAGCGAAGGCGACGCCGCTGGGCGACACCAGCGAGTATTTGTCCTTGATGCTGACGCCGGCTTTGGCCTTGTCCTGCGCATACAGGGCCGTTCCACCCAGCGCTACCAGCAGTACGGCGGTGGTCGCAATGGCGAGCTTGCTTGTGCGCTTCATGGCTACTCCTCGCATGGTTGTCGTGGACACGCGTGGCCTGCGGACGTGAGTCCATCGGTCCGATCACAAATCATCGCGTTGCGTAAATCCATCAGACGAAGGTGTCGATGCCGGGCCATCAAGGTCCCGGCATGTTTCATCATCGAGACGCCCCGGCGTCTGCTCGACGCCAACTTCACGTGAGCCCCGGCGACCCACGCTCGGTCATGGTGGGCGCGGCAGCGGAAGTCGGCGTGAAGACTGCCGCCAGGCGACGACGTGGTTGGAAGCGTTTTCTAAACTTCCGGGTAACCGCGCCGATAAGACGTGAGCGCGGAGTGATGGGCTCCGTATCCCGGAGCGAACATGTTGGTACTGGTCGGTGCAGTGGTGGTGCTTGTGTGCGTGCTTGGCGGCTTTGTGCTGTCGCACGGCCAGATCCTTGCTCTATGGCAGCCGTATGAGCTGTTGATCATCGGTGGCGGCGCGCTGGGTGCGTTTCTTTCGGCCAATCCGTCCAAGGTGGTCAAGGCGGCCTTGCGTGATATCGGCGGATTGCTGAAGGGGCCCAAGTACAACAAGCAGGATTATGTCGATCTGCTGTCGATGCTCTATGAGCTGTTCAGCCTGATCCGCAAGGAGGGCCTGCTTGGCGTGGAGGAGCATATCGAGGACCCGCAGGCCAGCTCGCTGTTCTCCGCCTATCCGCGCCTGCAGCGCGAGCATCATCTGATCGAGTTCACCACCGACTGCCTGCGCCTGATGGTGGGCGGCAGCATGAATCCGCATGAGCTGGAACAGTTGCTGGAAGTGGAGCTGGAAACCCATCATCACGAAGCGGTGGCGCCCGCGCTGGCGGTGACCAAGCTGGCCGATGCGCTGCCGGGCTTTGGCATCGTGGCGGCGGTGCTCGGCATTGTCACCACCATGGGCCAGCTCGATGGCGACACCTCGCGCATCGGCATGCATATCGCCGGTGCGCTGGTCGGCACCTTCCTCGGCATCCTGCTGTGCTACGGCTTCATCGGCCCGTTGGGCGCGGCAATGGAAAACCGGGTGCAGGAGGATGGCCGCGCGTTCGAGTGCGTGAAGATCGCGCTGCTGGCCAATCTGCGCGGCTACAACCCGAAGGTGGCGGTGGAGTTTGCGCGCAAGTCGCTGTCGACCAACACCCGCCCGCGCTTCCAGGATCTGGAGGATCACCTCAAGTCGCCGCGCGCCAAGGCGGCCACGTGAGCGAGCAGGGCGAAGCACCGCTGATCGTCATACGCCGCAAGAAGCGGCACGGGCACGGCCATCATGGCGGTGCCTGGAAAGTTGCCTATGCGGATTTTGTCACCGCGATGATGGCGTTCTTCCTGGTCATGTGGCTGATCGGCGCGGGTACGCGCGAGCAGCGCGCGGCCATCTCCGAATACTTCAAGAACCCCAGCATGATGCAGGGCACGGCCACCATGGCGCCGCCGGGCCAGATGGGTCCGGGCGGCGCCAGCACCAGCATGATCAAGGCCGGTGGTGCGCTGGATCTGCCGCATGGGCCCGGCAAGGATCGCCAGGGCGCGGCGGCCGCCAGCACCGATCCCAAGGAAATCGAAAAGGAAGCGCGCAGGCAGGAACGCGCGCGGCTGGAAGAGTTGATGCAGCAGCTGCAGGCGGCGATCGAGAAGAGCCAGGCGCTGGCGCCGTTCAAGGATCAGCTGCTGCTCGACATCACGCCCGAAGGCCTGCGCGTGCAGATCGTGGACAAGCAGAACCGCCCGATGTTCGACCTGGGCAGCGCGCAACTGCGGCCGTACACCACCACGATCCTGCAGGAGCTGGCCGGCTTCATCAATCGTGTGCCCAATCGCATCAGTCTCTCCGGCCACACTGATGACGCGCCGTACAGCAGCGATCATCAGTACAGCAACTGGGAGCTCTCCGCCGATCGCGCCAACGCGGCGCGACGCGCCTTGCTCTCCGGCGGACTCACCGAGGACAAGATTGCGCGAGTGGTCGGACTGGCTGCCTCGGTGCCGTTCGATCGCGTGAACCCGGGCGATCCGATCAACCGGCGCATCAGCATCATCGTGATGAACCGACAGGCCGAGGCCACGTCGCTCTCGCAGGAAAGCGCCAGCGCCGACCACGACGCGCCTGCGCTGCTGCCTGCGATCGCGTCGATCGTGCCGGCGAAACCGGCCATCGTCGTCGTATCGGGGGCGGGCGCCGCCGATGCCGCCGAGGTTCACGTCGACTCGCCGTAAGGCGCGAGGCGCCTAGTCGCTGGCCAATCGATCGATCACCAGATCGAGCAGGGCGCGCAGACGCGCGAGCCGACGCAGATCGCGGTGGTAGCCGATCCAGGTGTCGCGCGTGGGCGGCTCCTCCTTCATCGACAGGCGTTCGATGCCTGGCGTGGCGTCGCCCAGCGGTCGCGGCAACACGGCCACGCCGGCGCCGCTGGCGCACAGGCGCGCGTGCACGTCGCGCGCGTTGCTGCGGAAGGTGACGCTGGCGTTGGGAAATTGTGCGCGCAGCCAGCTGACGTCGGGCATCTCGCCGAATGCCTGGTCCATGGTGATCAAGGACGCGCCCCTGCCATCGCCGACTTTCGGTTTGCGCGCACCCTTGCGCTGGTAGACGCCGTAGTGCATGCGCAACAGTTTTCGCGAGACCACGTCGGGCTCGTCGAACGGCCGGATGCGAAAGGCGAGGTCCGCTTCGCGGCGGGCCAGGCTGAGCAGGCGGGTGTCGGTGAGCAGTTCCACCGTGACGCGCGGATGTTGCTGCGCGAACTCGGCGAGCACGGGGGCCAGCACCTGCGCGCCGAACCAGTCTGACGAGGTGATGCGCAGCAGGCCATCGAGTTCCTGCTGCTGCCCGGCCAGTTCGCGCTGGAAGCCGAGCACTTCCTGTTCCATGCGCTCGGCGTGCTGGCATACCAGCGAACCTTCTTCGGTAAGCACGAAACCATCGCGGGTGCGCTGGAACAGGGTCTGGCCGATCGCCGCTTCCAGGGCGCGCAGGCGCCGGCCCATGGTGGGCTGGGTTTGTCCCAGCGTTCGCGCCGCCGCGCCCAGGGTGCCTTCGCGGGCGATGGCGAGGAAAATGCGCAGATCGCTCCATTCCATCGTGGTGCTCCCCACTCGTTGTGGAAGTCATGCAGATTTGCATGAGCAGCATGCGATTTATTTGGTTTTCATGCAATTTGGACTGGCGTAGCTTGGTTTCATCCGAACTACGAGGCCTTGGCCATGAACGCGAATCCGTCAATGCAAGCCGCCGTGCTGGAGCAGTACGGCGATACCTTCCGCCGCACCGCCATCGCGCGGCCCAGCCCCGGCGAGGGGCAGGTGCTGGTGCGCATCCTCGCCAGCGCGGTCAATCCGCTGGATCTGAAGATCCGCACCGGCAAGGCCGAACATGCGCGGCACCCGCTGCCAGCCATCCTGGGTATCGACATGGCGGGCGTGGTGGAGAGTGTCGGGCCTGGCGTCAGCGCGTTTCGCGCCGGCGATGAGGTGTACGGCATGACGGGCGGTGTCGGCGGCGTGCAGGGTTCGCTCGCGGAGTACGCCGCGGTGGATGCGCGTCTGCTGGCACCCAAGCCATCCCACTTCAGCATGCGCGAGGCGGCGTCGCTGCCGTTGGCCTTCATCACCGCATGGGAGGGTCTGGTGGATCGCGCCCAGCTGAAGGCCGGGCAGCGTGTGCTGGTGCAGGGCGCCGGCGGCGTGGGCCACGCGGTCATCCAGTTGGCGCGCGCATTCGGTGCCAGCGTGGCCGCGGTCGACTCGGCGTCGAAAGCTGCGCAGATCCGTGCCTGGGGCGCGACCGCCATCGAGCGCGGCACGCCGGTGGAAGACTATGTGGCCGAGCATGCGCAGGGTCGCGGCTTCGATCTGGTCTACGACACCGTGGGCGGCGAGGGTCTGGATGCCTCGTTCCGCGCCGTCAAACGCTTTGGCCATGTGGTGAGCGCGCTCGGTTGGGGCACGCATGCGCTGGCGCCGCTGTCGTTCCGCCCCGGTACGTACTCGGGCGTGTTCACCCTGTTGCCGCTGCTGACCGGCGAAGGGCGCGAACATCACGGCGAGATCCTGCGCGAGATCACGCGACTGGCGGAGGCGGGGCAGATCGCGCCGTTCGTCGATGCGCGGCACTTCAACTTGGACGCGGTCGCCGACGCCCACGCACTGATCGAGCGACGCGAAGCGCGCGGCAAGGTGGTGATCGACGTCGCCGCCTGAAACAAAAACGGCCGGCGAGTGCCGGCCGTTCCTGGAAGGGCGGGAGGGGATTACTCCTCGCCGTCTTCCTCGTCTTCTTCTTCCTCGCCTTCGTCCTCGAAGGTTTCGAGTTCTTCGACGCGCAGGAAATTCGGCGCCGCGTCGGCAAAGCTCACCTGCTTGCCGTTGGCCAGCATCGGGCGAACATCACGCCGGGTGCTGCCGTTGCGCACCGACTCCACCAGCGCAAAGCACACCAGCGCCTCGGCGCTCTCGTCGCCGTCTTCGTCAAACACGGCAACCCAACCCGTGGCGGGCATGATCTGGAGGATGTTTTCTTGTGAGGACATGACACTTCCGGTTTGGGGAAACGCTGAAGCTTGCCGGGTGCCCGGCGGGACTGCAAGCGACGATTTCGTGACCGCTCAAGCGCCTGCTTCCGTGCCAGTGCGCCGATGGCAAAGCGCCCCATTCGCCTCGGTGCAGCGGCCTCCATGGCGCTGTCATACTGGCCGGCTACCGTACGGCCTGCGGCATCGGAGCGGCCGTGGCTGCGGCCTCGGCCATCTGGCGAAGGCAGTAGCAAGGGTGCCGTCGACGACGAAGACGCGACAGCTTTCCTTGCGAACAGCTGTCGGCTGGCTACGCGCGAACGGCCATGGGGAGCCGTTTTGCTGTAGCGTCCGGCGAGGGCCGGGACGTCGCTGGGGTGAGGCTCGACGACCGACGCCGGTGTGAGCCTTTTCTGTTTGTCATATGTCTCTTGGCGTGCGCAGCGTCACAGAATTGCCCTACTATCACGCGATGACAAATCCTGCGACTCAGCCCCCTATGGAAGGACAACGTGGCAGCCTGGCCTGCGTAGGCCTGGGCATGACCCTGGGCTCGCACCTGACACCCCTGGCGCGCAGTCATATCGCGCAGGCGGACGTGGTGTTCGCGGGACTTTCCGACGGCATCGTGGAAATGTGGCTGCAGCGCATGCATCCGGACGTGCGCAGCCTTCAGTCCTACTACCAGGAAGGCAAGTCGCGCCTGACCACCTACCGCCAGTGGGTCGACCTGATGATGGCCGAAGTGCGTGCCGGCAAGCGTGTCTGCGGCGTGTTCTACGGGCATCCCGGCATCTTTGCGTGGTCGCCGCACAAGGCCATCGAAGCGGCGCGCGCCGAAGGCTACGCGGCCCATATGGAGCCGGGCATTTCCGCCGAGGACTGCCTGTACGCCGATCTGGGCATCGACCCGGGCCGGTACGGTTGCCAGCATTACGAAGCCAGCCAGCTGCTGCTGTTCGAGCGCCGCATCGATCCGACCTGCTACCTGGTGCTGTGGCAGGTGGGCCTGGTGGGAGATCGTTCGCTGGCGCGCTTCCAGACCGGTTCGGCCTATCGCCAGGTGCTGGTGGAACTGCTCAGCGAGCACTATCCGCTGGACCATGAAGTGATCATCTATCGCGCAGCGACCTTGCCGATCCAGCAGCCGGGCATACGGCGCGTCGCCTTGCGTGAGCTGCCGCATATCGAATTACCGGCCGAGGAAACCGTGGTGCTGCCGCCCGCGGAAAAACTGAAGCCGAACCTGGCCATCCAGGCACGCCTGGCTGCGCTGGACGAATTGGAAAAGGCCGGCATGCCGGCCTGACGGGATAGAGTAGTCGCATGCCACGCGGGAAGGGCGCGGGGTGCGATGACAGGGTGCTGGCGGGTGCTGCGTGCCGTGGGACGCAGAATCCGACGGGAAGTTGCAAGACCATCATCGGAACAAAACCGGGGGAAACGTATGACAGACACGATGGATTGGCTGGAGGCCATTGGCCAGGACGCTACGCTGCGTCACGCCTCGGCCGACGCATTGAATAGCACGCTTGAGGCGGCGGACGCGTCCGAAGCGCTCATGGCCGCCGTGGCATCCGGCGACAGCGCCTGGCTGAGCCAGGAGTTCGGGCACCGCGACATGTTCGTGAACCAGGCCTCGCAAACCTTTCCCGAGGGCGACGAGCCCGAGCGCAAGGACGATGACGAGGAAGACCAGCAGGGCATCCCCAAACCGCAAAGCGTCCCCTCGCCCAAAGGCTAGGCGACCGGGATGCTGCACCGGCGGCGCAGAAGTTGGCCATGGCTCGCTTTAGCGGGCCTGGCCTTTTGCGCATTGATCGAGGTGGCGCATGCCTCGACGACGATTGCCGATCCGGGGGCATTCCTGGAGCAGACCGAGCGGGTGCGCACGACCGACCACCCGCGATTTGTCCTCATGCTGGCGCAGATGCGCAATGAGGCTCCGCAGATGTCCGCGGGGCAGCAGTGGTATCTGCGTTATCTGGAGGCCTGGCAGACGGCTTTCGAGGGCGACGCTGGCAAGGCCAACATGATGTTGCGCGACGTGATGGAACACTCCGGCGACATCACTCTGAAAGCCAAGGCCTCTGCCTTGCTCATGCACAACCTGGGTCTGAACAACCACTACGAAGAGGCCTTTACGCTGGCCAATCAGCTGGTCTCCGAGTTGCCCGATATCACCGACAAGCTGGCCCGTTTCACCGTGCTCGCCAACTTGTCGCAGCTGATGACGGCCGCAAAGCAGAGCGACCTGGGCTTCAAGTATGCGAGCCTGATGGAGGAGACGCTGCCCCCGGGCGAAAGCTTGTGCAATCCGCTAGCCCTGGAGATTGGCGCGCTTTACGAGAGCAAACAGCTCACCTCGTCCAGCCCGACCCTGCAGCAGGGGATAGACACCTGTCTTGCCGCCGGGCAACCGGTGTTTGCCAACACCTTGAGGCTGGTCAAGGGCGATCTCTACCTCAGCGAAGGGCAGTCCGCCAAGGTGCTCGATCTGGTCAATCGCATGTTGCCCAGCATCAATGCCAACCGCTATTACGCCCATGTACGGGCCGCACAGGTACAGCTGGCACTCGCATCCGAAAAATTGAATGACGACAACAGCGCGCGCAAAGCGGCGCTTACCGTGCTGAACATCAGCGGCCCGGATGAAATTAGCGATGCCCTGAAGGACGCCTATGGCGTGCTTTACCGCATCGAGCGCAAGCACGGCAATATCGCCTCCACGCTTTCCTACTATGAGCGCTTCGTGGCCCAGGACAAGGGCTACATCGACGGCATCAGCGCAAGGACCTTGGCCTATGCCGCCGTGCAGCAGCACACGCTGGCGCAAAAGCTGGAAACGGAACGGCTGAGCAAGCAGAACAGCATCCTGCGCCTGCAGCAGGCGCTGGACACCAAGGCGGTCGAGACCAGCCGGCTGTACATCACCCTGCTGCTGGTCGTGCTGGTGTCCATCGTGTTCTGGCTGCTGCGCATCAAGCGCTCGCAGCTGCGCTTCAAGATGCTTTCCTATCACGACGGCCTTACCGGCATCTTCAATCACCAGCATTTCGTCAGCGAAGCGGAGCGTGTGCTGCGTGTGCTGGACAAGCGTCATGGTGGCGCCTGCCTGATCTCGATCGACCTGGATCATTTCAAGCAGATCAACGACACCCACGGCCACGCGACCGGTGACGTGGTGCTCAAGCACACCGTCGCGCTATGCAAGCGCCAGCTGCGGCCGACCGATCTGTTTGGCCGTCTGGGCGGCGAAGAGTTCGGCATCCTGTTGCCCGACTGCTCGCAGGAGCAGGGCATGGCGATTGCTGACCGCATCCGCACGGCGATCGAGGCGACGCCGGTGTCCAGCGATGGCGGGCTGGTGGCCTTCTCCGCCAGCATCGGCCTGGCCTCCACCGACAGCTGCGGCTACGAGCTGCAACGCCTGCGCAAAGAGGCGGATGCAGCGCTCTATCGCGCCAAGCGCACGGGACGCAATCGCGTGATGACCGATACGGAAAGCGACGGCCTGGTCAGCGTCTGACCTCGTCTGCTAGCCGCTCGCCGCAGTGGCTGGCGTTGGCGCATTCTCGAGAAACGTCGCCGACGGCACGAAGAACAGCGAGCCGGTCACGGCCTTGCTGAAGTCGAGCAGGCGATCGTAGTTGCCCGGTGGCTGGCCCACGAACATATTGGTCAGCATCCGTTCGATGCGCGCAGGGGAGCGGGCATAGCCGATGAAATAGGTGCCGAACTCGCCCTTGCCGACCTCGCCGAAGGGCATGTTGTCCCGCACGATTTCCAGCGCCTCGCCGTTCTCCTCGATGCTGGTGAGCACGTTGTGCGCGTAGGGTGCTTTGGCCGTGTCGTCCAGTTCGATGTCCGAGAGCTTCCTGCGGCCGATGATGGTCTCCTGCCGCTCGACCGGCAGCGCGTTCCACGCCGTCATGTCATGCAGATACTTCTGCACGATCACATAGCTGCCACCGGTGAAGGCGGGGTCTTCGTCGCCGATGATGGTGGCGTCGATCGCGCCCTGGTCGACCGGGTTTTCCGTGCCGTCGACGAAGCCCAGCAGATCGCGCTCGTCGAAATACTTGAAGCCGTGCACTTCGTCCACGACGGTCGCCACCTCGCCGATGCGGCACAGGATCTGCGTGGCCAATTCGAAGCACAGATCCATATGGGTGGCGCGGATATGAAAAAGCATGTCGCCCGGCGTGGACACCGCATGGTGCACGCCCTTGATCTCCTGGAAGGGATGAAGGCTTGCCGGCCGCGGCTGGCCGAACAGCCGGTCCCAGGCGTCGGAGCCGAAACCCATCACGCAGGACAGACGTCGATCCGGCTTGCGAAAGCCGATGGCGCGCAGCAGCGAAGCCATATCGCCGCACAGCGCCCGCACGGCGTCGCCGCTGCGTGCGTCCGGCTGCAGCATCACCACGAGAAAGATGGCGGCATGCGTGAGCCGCGCGGTAACCGGTTGCGTCACGATGGAAGTCACCCTTCGCTCCTTGTCGTTGTGGTCTGGAGGCTAGCGCCTGGTCGGGCGATGGCGCCCATCCGAAGCAAACGCCATCGCTTCTTTCGCGTTGGCAGGAAGATGTTCGGCCATTTCGGCGTGCAGAAATTCGACCATGCGCCGCACCCGTGGCGGTTGAAACACGTTGGGATGATAGATCGCATGGATGGGCGCCGGCGCAGACCATGCCGGCGCATGCACGAGCTGCAGGCGGCCCGCGCGCACATCGGCGGTCACCGCCCATAGTTGCCGATAGGCGAAGCCATGGCCGAGCACGGCCCAGCGCCGGATCACTTCGCTATCCGTGCATTCGTGGTATCGGCGCACGCGGACGAGGTGTTCGCCAAGACGCCACTCATGGCGCGGACCGGCCTTGGTGGTGAGCACCAGGGTTGGCAGCTCGGCCAGGTCGTCCGGGTGGGCAGGCATGCCATGGCGTTCGATGCAGGCCGGGGCAGCGCATACCACGCGCCAGCTGTCGGCCAGATGGCGGGCCACCATGTCGCTGTTTTCCAGCGCGCCGACGCGGATGGCCACGTCGATATCGTCCGGCACGAAGCGCGACAGCGAATCGGACAGGGTCAGCACGATGCGCACGTCCGGGTGCAGGCGCATGAAGCGATCGAGCATGTCCACCAGCAGGTTGCGCCCCAGATCGGACGGCGCCGATATGCGCAGCGTCCCGCTGACGCGGTCAGTGCCGCTGCGCACCGCGCGTTCGGCGTCCTGCATGGTCTCGATGGCCATGCGGCAGGAGGCGATGTAGATGCGCCCCTCATCGGTGAGGCGCAATTGCCGCGTGGTGCGCTCGAACAGCCGCGCTCCCAGCATCGCCTCGACGCGTTGGACACAGGCGGAGGCGGCGGCGGGAGAAAGCCCCGCCCGGCGGCCGGCGGCGGACAGGCTATGGAGGTCGGCCGCGTCGACCAGCAGTTGCATGTCGCTCAGGCGGTTCATCCGATCCAGTCCTGCTGCAGGGACAGGATCGATCATCTTCAAATGTCCTTTGAAGGTCAATAAAGATACGGACCCATTATCAAAATCAGGCGGACGGGGGACGATCCGGGTCACCCCCATACCCCAGGTGCCGCCATGTCACACGCCAAACGCCCCCTGCTGATCGCCTGCCTCGCCCTGGCGATCGCCTCGCCGTTCGCGGCTGCCGCCCAGGAGGCCATGCCGCAGCACGCGGACACGATGGCCGTGCCCAAGCAACTGGTCGGCGCCTGGACGCTGGTACGTTGCGACAACGTCTACCCGGATGGCCATCGGGTGGAACTGTACGGGCCGCATCCGGAGGGCATGTGGCTGATCAATGCACAGGGCGACTACATGATGCAGATCGTGCGGGCCAAACGCATGCCGTTCGCGGCGAACGACAAATCCAAGGGCACGGCGGACGAGTACCGCGCCGCATCGATGGACAGCAACGCCCACTACGGCCACGTGAGCGGTGATGCCAACGCGATGCACAGCGTGATCGCGCATGCCTCATTCCCGAACTGGGACGGCCGGAGCGGCGACTCGAAATACACCATCAACGGCGACGAGCTGACCTATACCGTGGCCAAGCCATCCAGCGGCGCCGCCGAAGGTGCCCATGGCGAGGTGGTGTGGCGGCGCGTGCATGACTGAGCACGCCGTTCGATAACCTTGAGGCTTACGCCGCCGGATTGGCCGCTTTAGGCACCGCTGCCTTGCCTTCGATCAACATCCAGGCGCTGATCGCGCTAAGCAAGGCCAGTCCCGCAGAAATCAGCATCACCCAGCGGAAGCCGGCGACAAAGGACACGTCCACGGCGTGCTTGAGCGCCGCCGTGGTCGCTGGCGGATAGCCGTTGGGCAGCACGATGCCGGCGAGTTTCTGGCGTTGCGCCACGACGGCGTCAACCAGTTCCGCCGGCGCGTGCAGACTGGCCAGTTCGTCGTTGAGCGTCGCATTGAAAACCAGCGTCAGCACGAAGCCGAACAGCGCTACCGCTAGCAGGGCGGCAGTACGCGACACCGCATTGTTGATACCCGATGCGGTGCCCGCGCGATCCTTGCCCACGGCGTTCATCACCGTCGTGGTCAAGGGCGCCACCGTGATGCTCATGCCCAGCCCGAGCACGCAGACGGCCGGGAAGAAACTCGTCCAGTAGTCGCCCTGGACGGAAGGCAGCGCAAACATGGCGAAACCCACGGCAGCCACGCAAGGTCCCGTCACCAGTGGAAGCTTGGAGCCAAAGCGGTCCACCAAGGTCCCCGCCCAGCGCGACAACAGGAACATGATCGCGATAAACGGCAGCAAGGCCGCGCCCGCCACCGTAGCGCTGTAGCCCTGCACCTGGATCAGGTTCAGTGGCAGAAAGAACAGGCTGCCGCCCAAGGAGGCATACAGCAGCAGCGTGAGCAGGTTGGCGCCGGCAAAATCACGCTCGCGGAATAGCGCCATCGGCAGCATGGGCGATGCCGACGCTGCCTCCACGCGCTTGAACAGCAGCAGCGCGAGGATGCCAACCACCAGCGACATCCAGATCGGCGCCGCCGTCCATCCGCGCATCGGTGCCTCGATAAAGGCGAACACCAGGCCGGCCAGGCCGATCGTCACCAGGCTGGCGCCGCGCACATCGATGGGACCCACCTCCAGGCCGCCCTTGCTCTCCGGCACTTTCGTTGCGCAGATCGCCAACAGGATGACGCCCAGCGGCGCATTGACCAGGAAGGCCCATATCCAGGAATAGTGATCGACCAGAAAGCCGCCGATCACTGGCCCGATCGCCGCCGTGATGCCACTGAAAGCCGACCACGTGCCGATGGCGGCGCCGCGTTCGGATTGCGGAAAGCTCGCGCTGATCAAGGCCAGGCTGCCAGGCACCAGCAGGGCCGCGCCGATGCCCTGCACAGCGCGCGCGGCGATCAACGGAGCGACCGCGTTCGACAGCGAACAGGCCACCGAGGCCAGCGTAAACAGCGCCGTGCCAAGCATGAAGATGCGCTTGCGCCCGAAGCGATCGCCCAGCACGCCGCCCACCAGCAGCAACGCGGCGAGAAACAGCGCATAGGACTCCATCACCCATTGCGCATCGGCCGTCGTCGCGCCCAGGTCCCGCTGGATAGCCGGGAGCGCAACATTGACCACGGTGCCGTCGATGAAGGCGAGGCTGGAGCCGACGATCGCGGCCACCAGCGTCCAGTGCCGCGATGGCGCCGAACAAGGCCGTGCCGGCGCACCGTTGAGGATGATGCCGTCGTCGCAGGGAGGCTTTCCGATCTGGCTCATCGTACCCACCGGAATTTTGATTCGACGGAGCTTACTCCGCTGCCGGTGCCGTCGCGTTGGCAGCACTTGAATGGCAGGCCACGCGAGTGCACGCTGCCCGCTGTTTGAAGAGACGCGCGTCGCGTGCACTCTTCACTCAGGCGTCACGGCGCGACTTGGTGCCGGTGTGGCACACATGCCATCGCGGGAGGCCGATGATGGAAACGCAAAGCATTCGGACGGCGATCGATCAACACTGGTCCGCATCGGCCGCAGGCGATCTCGACGCCGAGCACGCCATTTATCACGACGACGCCGTGTGTGAGTACCCGCAATCGGGCGAAGTGATCCACGGTCGGCGCAACCTGCAGGCACTGCGTGGCCATCATCCCGGCAAGCCATCGGGATTCAAGGTGCGGCGCATCGTGGGCGCGGGCAATCTGTGGGTGAGCGAGTACGAGATCAACTATCAGGGCAAGCGCGCTTTCACCGTGAGCATCATGGAGTTCCGCGACGGCAAAGTGGCGCATGAGGTCCAGTACTTTGCCGATCCGTTCGATGCGCCGGCGTGGCGTGCGCAGTGGGTGGAACGGGAGAGGTGATCGCTCGCATCGATGCGTGTCGATTCCTGAGACGCTCGTTCGTCATGCTTGGGAACACGTGTCCGATCCCGGGCGCGGTTCCATGGATGGTCCAGGGCTATCGCCATCATCGGTGGCGATGGCCTGACCAGGCTCACCGTCCCCACGCAGCAGGAGCAGCCACATGCAGTTCATTCCCTATCTCGATTTCGATGGCCAGGCGCGCGAGGCATTCGATTTCTACGCCAAGGCCTTCAACGGCAAGATCACCATGCGCATGACCTACGGCGAGTCGCCGATGGCCGCGCAAATGCCACCGGAAACGCACGGCCGCGTGATGCATTCGCAGTTGGAAACACCTCACAGCATCCTGATGGGTGCGGACGGTCCGCCGCACACCACGCGCTCGACGGGTTGCGTCAATATCAGCGTCGACGATCCAGCCGAAGCCGAGCGCGTGTTCCAGGCCTTGTCCGAAGGCGGTGAAGTAGGCATGCCCATCGGTGAAACCTTCTGGGCCCATCGCTTCGGCATGCTCACCGATCGCTACGGCAAAGCCTGGATGGTCAATTGCCTGAAGACGCCCGGCCAATAAAGCCACGTCACGGGCCGCCGGCGCAGCGGCCCGTGACGGCATCATCAGCTGCCGTAATCGAGCTTGGGATACCAGTTGCCGCCGCGTCCTTCGGGCACGCAGTCGAGAATCGTCCAGATCGGCATCAGGTCGGGCGCACCGCGCGGGTCCTGGCCGGGGTCGGCGGTTTCGCCCCCCATTTCGCCGGCCCAGAACAGGCGGATATGGCCGTCGCGCCGGGTGAATACGCAGAACGCGGGAATATCGCTGCCGTCGTCGGCGATGGCGCCGTAGTCGCGGCTGAAGTGCCCGTTGGCGTCCGAGTACAGCGGCAGATCCCGCCAGCCGCGTTCCTGCTTGAAGGCGAGCAGGCGTTCGATCGGCGAGCGGGCGATCACGGCCAGCGCCACGCGTTGCTGGATGTCGCGCGCTTCGCCATTCCATGCGCCCAGCAGCGAAGTGCACATCGGGCAGGGGCGCTCGCGCTGCGGGCCGAACATATAGCTGTAGGTCACCAGGGTCTGCTTGTCGCCAAACAGTCCTGCGAAATCGACCGGGCCTTGCTCGCCCACGAACTGGTAGTCGCCCTGTACGTCCGGACCGGGCGGCAGGGCGCGGCGTTGCTCGGCCACACGCTCGATATGGCGGCGCAGTTCGATTTCTTCAGCGAGCAAGGCATCGCGGGCATGGCGGTAGGCCGCGCTTTCGCGGGCGAAGGTCACGCCGTTGCGCTTGACCAGTTCGGCAACGGGGACCAGGGCAGGGACGGCAGTCATGGCGGATAACCTCGGGCAGGCAGCGAAGGGCGGGCGCAACGCATCCCTGGCCGGGGACGGCGAAGGCTGCGTCTATCTCCATGACGTACGGGCCCGGGCCAGATCGACATCACCCGGAGGCCGGAGACAAAAACGGCCGTGTGATGCAAGTGGCCACTTTCACCCTGTTGTCACAGTCGCCCAGTGCCGTAGGCTGGGGGCTCGTTCAATGCTGCTGCCAGGACGTCGCCGCCATGGATCACCGGATTGTGTCGTTGCCTGCTTTCACGGTCGTCGGGCTGGAACACATCGCCCGCAGCCCCAACGGGATCGGGCCCTTGTGGGAACGCTTCCTGCCGCGGGAGCACGAGCTGGGGCAGCGCACGGAGCCTGGCGTGTCCTACGGCGTATGCGCGCCGCTGCCCGACGGCATGCTGCGCTACGTGGCAGGCCTGCCGGTGGCCGATGACGCGGCCGTGCCCGAAGGCATGGTGAAGTTCCAGGTGCCGGCGCAGAAGTACGGGGTGTTCACCCATCGCGGCGTGGCTACGCGCATCGGCGAAAGTTTCCAGACCATTCACACCCGCCTGCTGCCCAAGCTGGGCCTCAAGGCGCATGCCGGCGTGGAATTCGAACGCTACGACGAGCGGTTCGTCGCGCCGGACGATCCGGGCTCCGAGACGGATCTGTACATCCCCGTGGAATAAACGCTCAGGCGGCCAGCTGGCTGCGCGGAAACGACGCGAAGGCCTCGTTGAGCGTGGCGCTGATCAGGCGGGCCAGCTCGGCGTAGCGGTCGGCGCGCGGTGTGCGGGCGCGCTTGGGGGCATCTTCCAGAAGGTCGACCCAACCCTGGGTGGTGGCATCAGCTCCGTTGGCGAACAGGCAGGCGCGCGGTGCATCGAGAAACACGCGCATTTCCACCCGCATGCAGGCAGTCAGCGGCATCGAGCCATCGGGTTCGATCAGGATCGACAGCGTGCGGTTGCCGCGGCGGCGCAGCATGCGCAGGCACTCTTCGAGTTCGATCACCACGTGGTGGCCTTCGGGCAACTGCAGCTCGCCGTAGAACACGGCTTCCATCTCGGCGACGGCCTTGCGCACTTCATTCTCGATGCGGCCCAGGAAGCCCACGCGCAGCTCGTGCCGCGTGTAGTGGATGGGCATGGTGGAGACCTGCACCTCGTTCTTGCGCACCAGGGTTGAATGGTTGATGCGCGTGAAGCTCAGGCCCGCCGCCTCGTAGCTTTGCTTGGCGTTGGCGCCGCTGATGCCGGCGAAGGCCGCCCAGGCGGCTTTGAGATACGGGATGTTGGGCGCGGTCTGCAGCATACGTGTCCCGCCAAGGGAGGAGGTTGAGGTCACGCCGTTGCCCGGGTGACACGAGGTTTATCGGCGCCAGTTCGCCAAACTTCAGTGACCTGGCGGTCCGGGGGGATCCGGCCTGGTCGGCGAGGTGAGCGCCAAGTCACTTTCCGGCGCCTGCCCATGACCACTCGTGGCAAGACGCGCCGCAGGGGGCATGACCTTTGTCCTAGAGGGTTGTCCACGGCCACAAGGTATAAGTGCCATGACAGCATCGAACCTCGTCGCGGCGAGAGAGCGCCGCGTACTTATCTGTGCCACCGCTGGGGAGAGAAACGCATGACCCGTTTGACGCTACGGCCGTTGTTGACGGCCTGCCTGCTGGCCTGCATGGGCAGCACCCTGGCCGCCGATGGCCCTGGCCACGCAGACACCGGCCTGTTGGGCTTCACCAGCCAAGGCGCCGCGGCCCAGAAGAGTCTGGAGCAGCGCTTCGATGCCTTGCTCGATCCGGCCGACCAGCGCGAGTGGCTCAAGCAGATGTCCTCGGCGCCTAATCAGGTGGGTTCGCCGCACGACAAGGCCAATGCGGAATTCATGCTGGCCAAGTTCAAGGAGTGGGGCTGGGACGCCCACATCGAAACCTTCAACGTGCTCTATCCCACGCCCAAGAAGGTGGCGCTGGAACTGAAGGGCCCGCACCCTTACACCGCCAAGCTGCACGAGCCGGCGGTGGCGGGCGATGCCACCTCCGGCATCAAGGACGGTGTGCTGCCGCCTTACAACGTGTACGGCGGCGACGGCGATGTGAGCGCGCCGCTGGTCTATGTGAACTACGGCATGCCCGACGATTACAAGGACCTCGCCCGTCGCGGCATCGACGTGCGCGGCAAGATCGTCATCGCGCGCTACGGCGCCGGCTGGCGCGGCCTCAAGCCCAAGCTGGCGCAGGAACACGGCGCCGTGGGCTGCCTGATCTATTCCGATCCGCATGAAGACGGCTATGCGGCAGGCGACACCTATCCGCAGGGCGGCTGGCGTCCGGAAGATGGCGTGCAGCGCGGCTCGGTCGCCGACATGCAGCAGTATCCCGGCGATCCGCTCACCCCCGGCATCGGATCGACCGACAGTGCCAAGCGTCTGTCGCTGAGCGAAGCGAAGACCATCCTCAAGATTCCGGTGCTGCCGATTTCCTATGCCGACGCCACGCCGCTGCTCAAATCGCTGAGCGGCCCGGTGGCGCCGGGCGGATGGCGCGGCTCGCTGCCGATCACGTATCACATGGGGCCGAGTACGGCGCCGGTGCATTTGACGGTGCAGTCCGATTGGGGCCAGAAGCCCGTGTACGACGTCATCGCGACGCTCAAGGGTTCCACCGAACCCGATCGCTGGATCGTGCGCGGCAATCATCACGATGGCTGGGTGTTCGGCGCCTGGGATCCGCTGGCAGGCAATGTCGCCCTGCTGGCCGAAGCCAAGGCCATCGGCGCGCTGTACAAGCAGGGCTGGCGCCCGCAGCGCACCCTGGTCTATGCGAGCTGGGATGGTGAAGAAGCCGGCCTGCTCGGTTCCACCGAATGGGCGGAAACGCATGCCGAGGAGTTGCAGCAGAAGGCCGTGCTGTACCTCAACTCCGATACCAACAGTCGCGGCTTTCTCGATGCCGGCGGCAGCCATTCCTACCAGCATCTGGTCAACGAGGTCGCTGCAGGGGTGAGCGATCCGGAGACCAAGGGCAGCGTGCTCGAGCGCATGCGCGCGCACATGATGGTCAGTGGCGCCGCCAAGGACGCCAAGCCCGAAGCCAAGGAAGCCGCCAAGCTCGCCGCGGCCGGCGGCGACTTGCCGATCAGTGCGCTCGGCTCGGGTTCCGACTACAGCGCCTTCCTCGAACACCTGGGCATCGCCTCGCTCGACCTGGGCTTCAGCGGCGAAGAGGACAACGAGGGCGTCTATCACTCGGCGTACGACTCCTTCGATCACTACGTGCGCTTCGGCGATCCGGATTTCCAGTACGGCGTGGCGCTGTCCAAGGTCGCCGGTCATATCGTGCTGCGCACCGCCGACGCCACCGTGTTGCCGATGCGCTTCGACGACTTCAGCGACACGCTCAATCGCTATGTCGAACAGTTGCACCAACTGGTCGCCGATATGCGCAAGGACACCGAGCAGCAACATCAACTGCTCGACAAGCACGCCTACGCACTGGTATCCGATCCCACCCGCCCGCTGCTGGCGCCCGAGCGCGACAGCGATGTGCCCGAGATCAAGCTCGCACCGCTGGACGATGCGGCGCGCAAACTGCGAAAGAGCGCGCAGGCATTTGAAGCCGCCTACAGCCAACGCGAAGCGGCTGGCTTCAACCTGCCCGCTGCCCAACAGCAGCAGGTCAATGCGCTGATGGGACAGATGGAGCAGTCGCTGACCAGCGCGGCCGGTTTGCCGGCGCGTCCCTGGTTCCGCCACATGATCTACGCGCCGGGCATGCTGACCGGCTATGGCGTGAAGACGGTGCCGGGCGTGCGCGAGGCGATCGAGGGGCGTCGCTGGGAGGAGGCCAACCAGTATGCCCAGACCACGGCCAAGACGCTGGATGGCTATCGCCAACAGCTGGACAAGATCACCGCGATGCTGAAGAAGTCGTAACCCTCCCCATGTAGGAGCGCACCCTGTGCGCGACCACCCGGCAATGCGGCCACCCTCTGGGTGGCGGTCGCGCACAGGGTGCGCTCCTACAAGGATGGAGCGGCAGCTGCGGCATCCAGATAGCCAATCTTCTTGTGCTTGGGCAGCTGCTTGATTTCCCATTCCGCACGCGACGCCGCCGCTCGATTTTCATAGGCACGCGAACCGATCAGGCGCAGGGGAGGGTGCGAACGCGTATAGCGCGCGCCCTTGCCGCTTACATGCGCCTGGTAGCGCGCCTCAAGATCGTTGGTGATGCCAGCGTAGTAGCTGCCGTCGCGGCATTCGATCAGATAGAGGCACCATGCGTACGTGTCGGTTGCGTCGGGCATCTTTTGAATCGGGCGTAGGGTGGTACTAGTGTGCCATCCCCACCTCTGTAGGAGCGCACTTGTGCGCGACCACACGCTGCCGGTGCCGCTGGAAGATGTGACGCTGCGGTCGCGCACAAGTGCGCTCCTACAGGCGTGTCGCTTAGTCAGGCCGCCAATTCGCGTCGGGCGAACAAGGCGATGATCCAGCCGAACAGCAGCATGGCCGCCAGGTTGGCCACGAAGCTGAAGACGCTGAAGTGCGGCACCTTGTGCAAGGCCGACAAGGGCACGACCACGTAATTCATCACCGCGAAGATCACCACGCCGTAGGCCACGCCCCAAACAGGCCACTGCCGTGTAGCGGCCACGCGTCGACCCACCAGCAACACGAACACGGCGGCGATGATCAAGGACATGGCCCACTGCAACAGCATGCCCAATGCCGCCTCGGTCGGACCGCCCGCGAGAGCACCTTTGCCGAGCAGGCCGGCGGCGATGTATTTGAGGATCACCACGGGGCTGTAGCCACTGATGAGCGAGGCGGCGCCGATATCCAGCGTACCGGCGACCAGGCCACCCCAGAGGATGGCAGCGAGCAGGGAAGGACGCGAGCGAGTCATGCTGTTCTCCGTGGCGTCGGGCGGTGCCACTGTAATCGCATACGGGGCGGCGGGCGACATGACTCTTCGCAGGGTGGCCGGCCACCACCGGCCCGCGGAAATCGTTAGCATCGGCGCATGTTGTTTTCCGATGCCACCGCAGGACCTGCCCAGACCCAGGTTGCCGATTTGCGCGAGTACCCGGAGTGGCACTGCGGGCGCGAGCGATACGGCGTCTGGATCGTTCCAGTGCTTGATCCTGAGCTGCTCGAATACATCAGGGTCGCCCGTGACCATCTGGCCGACTTGCTGCATCCCAGCCCGCGTCGACAGCCGCACCTGACCGTGTTCGTCTGCGGCTTTCATGGCGAGGGAGGGCGGGACGACGACTTTCCGTTGGAACGCCTGGAACAGCAGGTGGCGTTGCTGAAGGCAGGCGCGGGTCCGGCCTGCAGCATGCCGCTGGCAGGACTGGACAGCTTTGCCAGCGCCGCCTTCATTCCCGTCGGCGATCCCATGGGGCGGCTGGCTCAGTGGCGGAATGTCTTGGGTGCATGCAGCAGCGAGATCAGGCAGGCACCTTATGTCGCGCACATCACGTTGGGTTTGTATCGGCGCTGCATATCCGCGGCAGAGCTTCGTCAGCGACTGGGAGAGGTCCAAGCACCACCGCCATCACTAAGCGCAAGCGAGCTTCAGTACGTCACCTACGATGCCCGCGATCAGTTGGGGCGATTGGATAGCGTTCGACGCGTCATGCTGGACGCCGCAGCGGAACCAGCTCCCAGCGCGAGCTAAAAAAGCGCGACACGACGGTGATCGTGCCGCGCTTGTTGGATGGAAAAGCAGCATCAGCCGTGCGCGGTCGAAGTGGCACCAGCCGGTGCGCTCTTGCTCGCCTTGCCGCCCTTGTGCGGACCAGTGCCCTTCGGGCCGCCATGAGGATTGCGATACATCGCATCGGCGATCTGTTTCTGCTCGGGCGAGAGCGCGCTATACAGATCGCTGAAGGCCGAGGACAGCTTCTTCATATTGTCCGCATGCGTCTCGGTGAGATCGGCATAGGACTTCATCGCATCGGCGGCGCTCATGGTCGGCAGCTTCTGCGCGCGTTCGCGAAACGCTTCATCGGCCTTGCGTGCGTTGTCGCGCATGGTCTGCGCGAAGGCATCCCATGGCTTGGCCTGCTGGTCGGTGATCTTCAGCTGGGCATGCAGGTCGGCAATGCGCTGCTCGACCGCGTCAGCGTGTTTCTGGCCATGGTCCTGCGCACCCGGCGGCGTGGCTGTGGGCAATTTCTGCGCGGCAGGCGCGGTGGCAGGCGTGGACTGTTGCGCCCATGCCGGCGCGGTCGCCAACGCCAGGGACACCAGCGCCGGCAAGGTCAAACTGCGAAGAGTGGTTTTCATCGTCGGTATTCCCTATGCAGTGAGGGGCGGCAGCGCGCTAGTAGCCATCGTTGTAATAGACGACGCCCGGCGGCGGCGGAGGGGGCGGCGAGGTGTAAACCACCGTCGGCGGCGGCTGCGGCGTGTTGGCGTTGGAAATGGCCACGCCCGCAGCGACGCCGAGCAGGGCGCCAGCGACTACGGCACCGCCGTTGTCGTAATGGTCGTAATGGTCGTGGTGATAGTCGTAGTGGTTGTCGTAATGACCGTGATAGTCATGGTGCTCATAGTGCGGTGGCGGGCCATGGTGATGCTGCGCCAGCACCGGCAACGGCAGCGCCAGCCAGGCCACGGCAAGCGCGGCAGCGGCGAGCTTGTGATGTAGTGCGATGGACGAGTGCTGTTTCATCAACGTTCCCTCCGGCCGTGCGGCGGTGGTGTCGCACGAGAGGAAGCGTAGGTCTGGCCATGTGCACGCCAGCACAATACTGCGCCGCATTTTCATACGACTTTGGCAACGGTTTGCTTTTGTCGCAGCCGCGTGACATTTGCGTTGTCACAGCGGAGGCGAGGACACCGCAGCGTCCTCGCCGGCGTAGACGCTAGCGGGTGGCGACGAAGTCGATCTGCTGCAGGCCTGCGCGCTTGGCCGCGGAGATCACGCTGGCCACGGCCTGGTAGGGCGCACCATCGGCTGGATCCAGCTGCAGCCGCGGCGGTTCACCCTGATGTGCGGCGATGGTCAGTTGCGATGACAGCATGGCGGCATCCACGGGGACATCGTTCCAGTACGTCGAGCCATCCGCGTGGATCGACAAGCGCACGGCTTCGGACGTCACGGCGCGGTCGGTGCGACCTGGCTGCGGCAGGTCGAGTTTCAGTTTGTGGGTGAGTACGGGCGAGGTGATCATGGTGATCACCAGCAAGACCAGCAGCACGTCCACCAAGGGCGTCACGTTGATCTGGGCGAGCGGTGCATCGGAAACACGTGCAGAGAAAGCCATACTTCCTCCTTACAGCGTGAGTGGCATCGATGTGGGACGCCGGACCTGGGGATGGACCGGCGCGACCAGATTACTCCTGCTGGCCCGGTGCTTTGCAAGTAGGGCGGCCGTGTGCGCTATCGTGTGCTGCTTGCCCCACGCCGTACCTGCATGAACCGCTCTTCTTCCCCCGATCGCCAGCCTGATCTGCTGGGCGGCCACACGCCACCGCAAGTCCACCGCCTGTTCTTCGCCCTGATGCCGGACGATGCCGTGGCTCAACGCATCGAGGCGGCTGCCTCGCGCGTGGCTGCCGCGCAGCACCTGCATGCGCGCATGATCCGCGCCTCGCGCTATCACGCCACCCTGCATTTTCTTGGTGATCACCCGCTGTTGCGCGAGGACATCGCCAAGGCAGCAATGGCGGCTGCTGCCAAGGTGCAGGCGCGGCCTTTCGAGCTGGTGCTGGATTCGGCAGCGGCTTTCCATGGCCGCGAACCACCCTGCGTGCTGCGCTGCTCGCAGGTACCCGACGGCCTGCAGCGACTGTGGAATGACCTGCAGCAGACACTGTCGCTGGCTGGCCTGGGGCGACACCTGTCGCGCCAGTTCACGCCCCATGTGACCTTTGCCAATAGCCGGGGCCGACTGCCGGAGCCGATGGCGATCGAGCCGATCCGCTGGCGCGTGGAAGGTTTTTCCCTGCTGCATAGCATCGTCGGTGGCGGCGACTATCGGATCCTGGACGCCTGGCGCTTCCAGGCGCCATAGCCTGCAGGGTCATGGCGCGCCGCAGGATGCCGTGCGGCGGCGTAACACGACATACTCACGGCTCCTTCCGACGCCGGTGAGTTGCCCATGTTCAAACCCTTGCTCGCTACCGTGCTGACCTGTTCGGTCGCGCTTCCCGCCCTGGCCGCCGCGCCGAACGCCAACCAGGCGCAGGCGCGTGACATCTTCAGTCACCTCATCGCGTTCAAGACGGAGATCGGGCAGGGGCAGGTGCCGGTGATGGCGAACTACCTCGCCGACCAGTTCCGCGCGGCCGGTTTCCCCGATGCGGACATCCATATCATCCCGCACGGCGAGACCGCGGCCATGGTGGTGCGCTACCGCGGCAACGGCACCGGCGGCAAGCCGATCGCGCTGATGGCGCACATGGACGTGGTCACCGCCAAGCCGGAAGACTGGCAGCGCGACCCGTTCAAGCTGATCGAAGAGAACGGCTACTTCTACGGACGCGGCACCGAAGACATCAAGAGCGGCGTCACCGTGCTCGCAGCCAACTTCATCCAGTTGAAGAAGGCCGGCTTCGTGCCCACCCGCGACCTCATCATCGTCTACACGGGCGACGAGGAGACCTCGCAGGACACCATGGACGACCTGGTGAAGAACCATCGCGACCTGGTTGACGCGGAATTCGCGCTCAATACCGACGCCGGTGGCGGCGAGCTGGGCGAAGACGGCAAGCCGCTGGTATTCGGCCTGCAGACCGCTGAAAAAGCCTATGCGGATTTCGAACTCACCACGCGCAATGCGGGCGGCCACAGTTCGCTGCCGCGCGCCGACAATGCCATCTATGAGCTGGCGGACGCGCTGAAGAAAGTGCAGGGCTATCAGTTCCCGGTGATGTGGAACGACACCACCATCGCCTCGTTCAAGGCGCTCGGTGCGACCACGCCAGGCAAAGTGGGGCAGGCCATGCGCGACTTCGCCAAGGATCCGCATGACGCCAACGCGGCGAGCGTGCTGGCCGCCGACCCGGCGGAAGTGGGCAAGACGCGCACCACCTGCGTCGCCACCATGCTGCGCGGCGGTCATGCGGACAACGCCCTGCCGCAATCGGCGACCGCCAATATCAACTGCCGCATCTTCCCCGGCGTATCCATCGAGACGGTGCGCAAGACGCTGGCCGATCAGGTGGGTCCGAAGGTGGAGGTCAACCTGATCGGCAAGGCGATTTCCAGCGATGCCTCGCCGCTGCGGCCTGACGTGGTCGCGGCCGTGACCAAGGCGGTGCATGCAATTCGTCCGGGCGTGGCGATCACGCCGGTGCAGGAGTCGGGCGCCACCGACGGCATCTACTTCCGAGCGGCGGGCATCCCGACCTATGGCGTGAACGGCATGTTCATGAAGAACAGCGACGCGTTCGCGCATGGCCTCAACGAGCGCGTGCCGGTGAAGTCGTTCTATGACGATGTGACCTACTGGCATGTACTGCTGACCACCCTGGCGGGTCCGGCCAACAGCAAATAACGCGACCGGGGACCGTGCCGAAACTCCTGCTGCGGTTTATGCTGAGGGGGCGCAAACTAGCGCCCCCAATGCCCAAACTGAAAACGGAGTTCGTCATGCGTCCGACCGTCCTTGCAGTGCTGGTAGCTCTTGCTTTCCCTGTCACCGCGGCGCTGGCGACCCCGCCGGCGCCAGCCGAGGTCCCCTCGTACGTCACCGCCGCGGTCAACGATCCCGCGCGCAAGGACGATACCGTCAACGATGAGCGCCGCAAGATCGCCGATCTGATGGCCTTTGCCGAGGTCAAGCCGGGCCAGTCGGTGGTGGACCTGATCCCAGGCAGCGGCTACTTCACACGCGTGTTCAGCGGCATCGTGGGCCCCCAGGGCAAGGTGTTCGCCGTGTGGCCGAACGAATACGGCAAAGAGGCGCAGTCGGACGTGCAGGCCTCCAAGGCGCTGGTGGCCAATCCGCACTACGCCAACGTCGGCGTGCTGATGGTGCCGGCCAATCAGTTCAAGACGCCCGGCAAGGTTGATCTTGTCTTCACGTCGCAGAACTACCACGACTACCCGGACAAGTTCATGGGCAGCGTCGATCCGGTGACCTTCGACAAGCAGGTGTTCGATTCGCTCAAGCCCGGCGGCCTGTTCGTGGTGATCGACCACGTGGCCGAAAGCGGTTCGGGCATGCGCGACACCGACACGCTGCATCGCATCGACCCGGCCATCGTGAAGAAGCAGGTCGAGTCCGTGGGCTTTGTGTTCGACGGCGAAAGCGACGTGCTGCGCAATCCCAAAGACCCACACAACATCAAGGTATTCGACAAGGCGATACGTGGTCATACCGACCAGTTCGTCTATCGTTTCCGCAAGCCCGGATAATCGTTTGACTGAAGCACAGAACACCACGGTGACGGAGGGTGCAGGCGCACCCTCCGACGATCCACCACCCACCCCGCCGCAACGCCCCGACGACGAAGACTGCTGCGGCCAGGGCTGCGTGCCCTGCATCTTCGATTTCTACGACGAAGCCATGGGCAAATACCGCGAGGCGCTGGCGGCGTGGAAAGAGCGGCATCCGCTGCATTCGCCCGATTGATTGCCGCGCCGCTGTGAGGCTGTGTTGTGGGAGCGCACCCTGTGCGCGACTGCCTCAGTCTTGGTCATCCGCCTCGCGACCATCGGCGAGTGAGGATGCCGATAGGTTGCTGTCGCGCACAGGGTGCGCTCCCACAAGGTGGCGGCTTTTCACGGTGCCGGTGCCGGCATGAACTTGAACGACGGCGTCTCCACAAACTGCGCCGACACCTCACCCGCATACACGCGCCCATTCGCCACGGTGAGCTTTTTCACCGGTGCGCCAGGTTTCAGATCGAGCTTGTGCAGATCCACCCAGAACGTGTTGGGCGTGGTGGCCGAATCGAAGTAATAGGTGAGGTTCTTCTGGTCGGCGACGGTGTGCCAGATGGTTGACGACAAATTGGGCTGGTCCGGCGTGGAGATGCCAAGTGGCACGCTCACCGCGCGTTGCACGCTCAACACTTCGGCCACGGCCTGAAACTGGTAGTCCTGGTTCGGCACGCCCTTGATGTAATTCGGATCGGGTTTCTTGGGCACCGCATCGAGCAGAAACGATGCGCGCGCAAACCGGTCCGCCGCGCGGTTGGTGCCCGGCAGGAATTTCAATCCGCCGATGCCTTCCCAGTATTCGTACAAGGCCAGCTGCTTGTCGTAGATCGGCGAATTGGTCATTACTTTGTACTGGCGCCCGTGATGGATCACCAGCTTGCCTTCGATGTACTCGAAGATGGCCGAGTCACCAGTGGCATCGGAGATCGACATGTGGATGGTGAGCGGTTTGCCGTTCGGCAGGGGCGGGGCGATGATCTGGAACGGTTCTTTCGCCAGCACCTTCACGGCGTCGTCCACACTGGCGAAATTGTCGAGGATGTATTGGCCCCACAAGCTGATCGAGAGGTGCGGGCGCTTGGCGCTCGGCTTGCCGAAGTCGGTCTCGGCCAGGTACAGCGCATTCATCACCAGGCCTTTCTCATTCATGCCATCGACGCTGCCGATGTCGTAGCCGGCCGTGATGACACTGCCGTACCGCGAAGTCCACTTCGGCGAATTCGGACCCGCATTGCCGTCGCGCTGGATGCCGGCGGGGAAGATCCACAGGTTGGAACCCATGTCTTCGGACCAGTCCATGTTGCGACCGGTGATCACGGTGTTGTCCTGCCCGACGTAGAGCGTGCGGGTGCAGCCGTAAGACGAAAGCGTGGCGAACGACGCGCACAGCGCGACGGCCAGGGCGATGAGGTGGCGGCGCATGGTAACTCCCCGACGGTTGGAACCGGCTGCGCGCAAAAGACCATGGATGCCATGAAAAACCCGTGTAGCGCCCCCGGGGAGCGACATCTGTGGGAGCGCACCCTGTGCGCGACAAGCCTACGGAGCGATACACCCAGGCGTGACAGTCGCGCACAGGGTGCGCTCCCACAGGTGGGGCTTTACACTGGGCGTCTGCTTTTCAGGACCATCCGATGCCTTTCCCGTCGTTGCGAACCCTTGCCTGCGGGCTGCTGTTGTTGAGCGCCCCCGCCGCCTTCGCCCAGACGCCGCACACCGTGCAGCTCCAGGACCTCACCTGGACCGAAATCCGCGACCAGGTGCAGGCCGGCAAGACCACCATCATCATTCCGATCGGCGGCACCGAGCAGAGCGGCCCGTATATCGCTGTGGGCAAGCACAACGCACGTGCCGCCTTCCTCTCGCAGAAGATCGCCGAACATCTGGGCAACGCGCTGGTGGCGCCGGTGGTGAGCTACGTGCCCGAGGGCGGCACCGCGCCGCCCAGTTCGCATATGCGTTTCCCCGGCACCATCACCATGCCGGACGCCGTGTTCGAGCAGATGCTGGAAGCGGCGGCGCAAAGCTTTGCCGTGCATGGTTTCCGCAACATCGTCCTGCTGGGCGACCACGGCGGCTACCAGAAGGATCTGGAGCGCGTCGCGGCCAAGTTGAACAAGAGCTGGGGCGGCAAGGCGCGCGTCATCGTGCCGCCGGAGTACTACGCCACCTCGTCGGAGGGCTTCAACCAGATCCTTCGCCAGCACGGCATCAAGGATGACGAGATCGGCACGCATGCGGGCCTGGCCGATACCTCGCTGCAGCTGGCCGTGGACCCGCAGATGGTGCGTCTGGGCAAGCTGCAGGACGGCCCCAAGCTGGGCGCCGCCGATGGCGTATACGGCGGCGACCCGCGCCGCTCCGCGGCTGACCTCGGTCAGCTGGGCGTGAATGCTATTGTGGTAAATACCGTCAATGCCTTGCGTCGCGACACGCAAGCGCACTGACCTCCCCGAATCACCCGACCGAAGTTGTGAGCCATGGCCATCGCTAAATCCCTGCGTCACTCCCGTCTGTTCCGCCTCGCACCGTTGGCGCTTGCCGCTGCGTGCCTGGGCGGCACCGCCCTGGCGGCCTCGTCCGTCACCACCGTGCCCGGCATGCCGCCGGTGGTGAACGCCGCCAACATGTACAGCGAGGCCGGGCTCAACCACCTGAGCGCCGCCGTGAAGAACGACCCGGCGCGCATCTACGTGCCCAACCTGCGTTCGAACGACGTCTACGTGATCGATCCGACCACCTACAAGGTGGTGGACAAGTTCAAGGTGGGCGAGGGCCCGCAGCACGTGGTGCCGTCGTGGGATATGCGCACGCTGTGGGTCACCAATAATGCCGAGCGCAAGAAGACCGGCAGCCTCACGCCGATCGACGCGGCCACCGGCAAGCCGGGCATCGCCGTGCCGGTGGATGACCCGTACAACATGTACTTCACGCCGGACGGCAAGGAAGCGATCGTCGTTGCCGAAGCGTTTGCGCGCCTGGATTTCCGCGATGCTCACAGCATGAAGGAACACTCCAGCCTCAGCGCGCCGGACTGCAAGGGCATCAACCACGCCGACTTCGCCATCGACGGCAGCTATGCCATTTTCACCTGCGAGTTCACCGGCAAGCTGGTGAAGATCGACATGGTCAACCGCAAGGTGCTCGGTTACCTCGATCTGTCCAAGAAGGGCATGCCGCAGGACATCCGCTCGTCCCCGGACGGCAAGACCTTCTACGTCGCCGACATGATGGCCGATGGCGTGTACCTGATCGACGGCGCCAGCTTCAAGCAGATCGGTTTCATCAAGACCGGCGTGGGCACGCATGGCCTGTACCCGAGCCGCGACGGCACCAAGCTGTATGTCGCCAACCGCGGCTCCAACAAGGTGCACGGTCCGCGCGGCGGCAAGGGCAGCGTGTCGGTGATCGACTTCGCCACGCAGAAGGTGGTGGCCAACTGGCCGGTCCCCGGCGGCGGCAGCCCGGATATGGGCAACGTGAGCGCCGACGGCAAGACGCTGTGGCTGTCCGGCCGTTTCGATGACGAGGTCTACGCGATCGACACCACCACCGGCCAGATGCGCAAGATCAAGGTGGGCCAGGAGCCGCACGGTCTGGCCGTATGGCCGCAGCCGGGTCGCTACTCGCTGGGCCACACGGGCATCGTGCGCTGAGCAAGAGCGCACCGGCATCGACGTCCGATCCAGCTGCCGTCGTTCAACGGCAGCTGGAGTCGATGGACCTCACGGACGTCGATGTCACGTTCCGCGACTATTCCGAGTCGTTGTTGACCGTTCCGGCCTGAAAAAAAGTCAGGTCCATGCAAGCACTTGCGTGAAACACTGCAAGCTCCCTGTTGTCATCCTGCTGTTATCGCCTTTTCTGAACGCCACTGCTAAATTGTGACGTAGAGCACATTTTGGCATGCGATTCAGGGAGTGGGCATGAAGGGGAAGCAGTGGCTCGAGCGGCTGATGTGCCGTGTGTTCAAGCATCAATGGGCGAGACCGGAACCCGGCCGCCGCGAATGTGAGCGTTGCGGTCGCGTCGAGGAGCGCAACTGGCGGGTCGGCTGAGGGAGTCGGTCTGCATCACTGGCAATTGGGGCCAACGTCCCCACATCGGGGCTTCCCGCATGAGGAAGCCCCATGATTCCGTTCTCCGTCCTCGATCTGGCACCGGTCACCGAAGGCAGCGACACCACCCAGGCCTTTGCCAACACGCTGGATCTGGCCCGCCGCGCCGAGGCGCTTGGCTATCACCGCTATTGGCTGGCCGAGCACCACAACATGCCTGGCATCGCCAGCGCGGCCACCGCCGTGCTGATCGGGCACGTGGCCGGTGGGACCTCGAGCATACGGGTGGGCGCCGGCGGCATCATGTTGCCCAATCATGCACCGCTGCAGGTGGCCGAGCAGTTCGGCACGCTGGCGTCGCTGTATCCGGGGCGCATCGATCTGGGACTGGGGCGTGCACCCGGTACCGACCACGCCACGGCACGGGCGCTGCGCCGCTACTTCGATAGCGCCGAGCAATTCCCGCAGGACGTGGCCGAACTGCTGGCCTATTTCGAGCCGGCAACACCAAACCAGCCCGTGCGCGCCGTGCCCGGCGCCGGCATCGACGTGCCGGTGTGGCTGCTGGGCTCCAGCCTGTTCAGTGCCCGCCTGTCGGCCGCGATGGGTCTGCCGTTCGCGTTTGCCTCGCACTTTGCGCCGGACGCGATGGACGAAGCACTGGCCCTGTATCGCCGCGATTTCCGTCCCTCGGCGCGCCTGGCTGCGCCGTACGCCATGCTCGGCGTCAATATCGTCGCGGCGGAAAGCGACGCACAAGCGAAGCGCTTGTTCACCACCCAGCAGCAGAGCTTCGTCAATCTGCGTCGCGGCAGGCCCGGCCTGATACCGCCGCCGATCGACAATATCGAAGACTTCTGGACGCCTACCGAAAAGTTCGGCGTCGAGCATGCGCTTGCCTGTGCCGTAATCGGCAGCGCCGAGACGGTGAAGCAGGGCATCGAGTCGTTTGTCGAGCGCCATCGTCCCGACGAACTGATGATCACCGCCAACGTGTTCGATCACGAGGCGCGCTGTCGTTCGTACGCGATCGTGGCTGAGGTACGGCAGCGTCTGTTGGGCTGACGAAGGCGCCGGTCAGGCCGGCGCAAAGCTCCTGCGCAGATCCTGCTGGCAACGCGCCAGCAGCTGCGGCGGAAAGGCGGCCACCGGGTCTTCGCTGTAACCGGTCTCGCTGTCGAGCAGGCCTTGTTCGGCGAGGAGCTGGTTCATGGCCAGTCGCTGGGATACGTAGAGCACGCGACTCATCGGCAGCATCAGCGCCGCGTGGCCGTGCTCGCGATGCTCCACCAGCGCTTCCTGCACGGGCGGCGGCAGATCCCAGTGCTGGCCTGCCTGCACGGTGAGTTCGGCGGCGAGCTGCACGCAGCCATCGATGAAGGCGGTGGAGCTGGCGGGCAGCTCGGCGTTCTGCAGTTCCTTGTCTAGCATGCGCGCCACCGCGCCCAGGCCGCTATAGCCGACCAGGGCCACCAGATAGGCTTCGAAAGCGTCGCACTGGCCCTTGCTGAGATACACCGCCGCGTGCGCGCAGCGCTCGGCGTGATCCCACAGACGCTGGCCCACGATCTGCCCGTTGGCGCCGGCGCTGGCCATCAGGATGGGCTTCATCACATAGGACGTCACCACGTGGCGCAAGCCGATCTGGCCCAGCAGTACGACGGCGTGCTGCAGGCTGCCGACCGGATGGGCGGTGCGATAGGTGACGCTGCCGGTGACGCGCATGACTTCGCCCACCAGCACCGGATCGCGTTTGATCAGGTCGGCGAGCTGGGCGCCGCTGAGCTTGTCGTTCTTCATCGCACGCATCAGCTGCGGCAGCACGGTGGGCATGCGCGGCAGGCTGCGTACGTCGAAGCGGCCGTTCTCGCACTGGTCCTTCAGGCGCTGGAGAATGGCCTGTTCGCGCGGCTTGTTGGCGCCGTCGCCGGCGTTGACCGGCAGGTTGAGGATGAAACGGAAGAAGCGCTCGGCCAGTTCGTCGCCCGAAACCAGGCCGTGGGGCAGGGTGGTTTCCACCAGGAGCTCCGGCTCGGGCGCAGCCGGACGCGACGCTGCTGGTTCTGCCGCGCGCTCACGCCCGAATACCCGCCACCAGTTCCCCATCATCGTGCTGCCAGCTCCCCTGTGTGGCCCCCGCTACGCTGGGTGTATCGGCAGCTGGCGGAAAAAATGTAGTGCGACTGTGCCGCGCTGCGACGCTCTGCTCAGTTATCGGCAGCAGGGGGCAAATGCTTGATCCATGCCGCCGCCCCGAGTCCGGCGCGGCGGCCGCTGGCGAAGCAGGCGGTGAGCAGGTAGCCGCCGGTAGGCGCCTCCCAGTCGAGCATTTCGCCGGCGCAGAACACGCCGGGCAGGGCGGCGAGCATCAGCTGCGGGTCCAGCGCTTCCAGCCGCACGCCACCACCGCTGCTGATGGCTTCTTCGATGGGGCGCGCACGCAGCAGTCGCAGCGGCAGGCGCTTGATGGTGCGGGCCAGCGTGTCGATATCGTGGAACTGCTCGCGGTCGAGCACCTCGTGCAGCAGGGCGGCCTTGACGCCGGTAAGCCCCGTGTGGCGTCGCAGGTGGTCGCTCATGGAGTGCTTGCCGCGCGGCTTGGCCAGATCGGCGCGCAGGCGTTCGAACGTGCGATCGGGCGATAGATCCAGTTCGATAGTGGTCGGGCCGTGCGCGGCGATGGCGTCGCGGATCAGAGTGGAATAGGCGTAGATCAGGCTGCCTTCGATGCCGCTGGCGGTGATCACGCATTCGCCCTGGCGCGCGTGTTCGCGGCCATGCTCGTCGCGCAGGTGGATCACCACCGGCTTCAGCGGCGCGCCGGCATGACGGCCAGCGATATGTTCGCTCCAGCCGATGTCGAAGCCGCAGTTGGACGGCACCAGCGGTGATACGTCGACGCCGCGCTCAAGCAGCGGCGCCTGCCAGGCACCATCTGAACCCAGCTCCGGCCAACTGCCGCCGCCCATGGCGAGCACCACTGCATCGGCGCGCACCGCGTGTTCGCCGTCGGGCGTGGCGAAGCGGAGCAAGCCGTCATCCGTCCAGCCCAGCCATCGATGATGCACATGAAAGCGCACGCCATCCTCACGCAGCCGACGTACCCAGCCGCGCAACAGCGGCGCGGCCTTGAGGTCGCTGGGGAACACACGGCCGGACGTGCCAACAAAGGTTTCCACGCCCAGCTGGCGGGCCCAGGCGCGCAAGTCGTCGGCATCGAAGTCCTGCAGCCATGCGCCCACTTCTTGTGCACGCTGGCCGTAACGCTGCACGAAATCCGGCTTGGCTTCGCCATGCGTGAGGTTCATGCCGCCCTTGCCGGCGATGAGGAACTTGCGTCCCACCGAACCCTTGGCATCGAACACATCCACCGCCACGCCCGCTGCATGCGCAGCCTCGGCCGCCATCAGGCCGGCAGGGCCTCCGCCGATGATGGCGAGGCGAACGTGGGTAGGCGTGCTGGACATGGCGTCGCGGTTGGCGGGTGGCCGGGCATTGTACAGCCACACAAGTTCCACCCCTGTGGGAGCGCACCCTGTGCGCGACTGGCCTCGCCTCAGGGCAAGATTGAGTCGCGCACTGGGTGCGCTCCCACAAAAGACGTCATGCGCTTAGCTGTTCGGGCCTAACAACGGCCGCAGCAGATCCAACGGCAACGGAAACACGATGGTCGAAGCCTTGCCGCTATTGGACATGTCCGACATGGTCTGCATGTAGCGCAGCTGCAGCGCCTGCGGTTGCTGCGAAAGCATGGCGGCGGCATCGCGCAGTTTTTCGGCCGCCTGCAATTCACCCTCGGCGTGGATCACCTTGGCGCGGCGTTCGCGCTCCGCCTCCGCCTGGCGGGCGATCGCACGCACCATGGTCTCGTTGAGATCCACATCCTTGATCTCGACATTGCTGACCTTGATGCCCCAGGGATCGGTGGCTTCGTCGAGCACCTGCTGCAGGCTGTGATTGATCGAGTCGCGCTGCGAGAGGATGTCGTCCAGCTCGTGCTGGCCAAGCACCGAGCGCAGCCGTGTCTGCGCCAGCTGGCTGGTGGCCTGGAAGAAATCCGCCACCTGCAGCATCGCCTTGTCCGGTTCCACCACGCGGAAATACACCACCGCGTTGACGCGCACCGAGACGTTGTCGCGGGAGATCACGTCCTGCGGCGGCACATCCATCACGGTGACGCGCAGATCCACCCGCATCATGCGCTGGACGATGGGCACCAGGATCACCAGTCCCGGCCCCTTGGTGCCGGTGTAGCGGCCCAGCGTGAGCACCACGCCACGCTGGTATTCGGGCAGCACCTTGATCGACAGGAACAGCAGGGCCACCACCCAGATCACGATCACGCCGACAAAGCCAAACATGAGCCTCTCCTTTGTTGCTGATGTCAGGCACGGGTGATGCGCAACAGCAAGCCGTCGCGTCCCACCACGCGGATACGTGAGCCGGCCGGCAGCGGCGCGTCGCCATGCACGCGCCACTGCTCGCCGCCGATGCGGGCCCAGCCATCGCCGGCCGCGTCGAGCGGCTGGGTCAATTCGCCGATGCTGAGCAACATCCGTTCATCGCCGTTGAAGGCTCGCGTGTGGCGCGCCCGCGCGACCAGACGCAGCAGCAGCGAGAGCACCACCACGCCCGCCAGCGCCATGCCGGCGATCACGCCCATGTTCACCGCATAGCCCGGCACACCGGCATCGAACAGCATGATCGAGCCGATCACGAAGGCGAGCACGCCGCCGATACCGATGGCGCCCACCGAAGGCATCAAGGCTTCCGCCAGCACCAGGCACACGCCCAGCAGCATCAGCGCAAGTCCGGCGTAGTTCACCGGCAGCAGTTGCAAGGCGTACAAGCCGACCAGCAGGCAGATGGCTCCGGCCACGCCCGGCAACAACACGCCCGGATGGAAGGCTTCCAGCACCAGTCCGTAGATGCCGGCAAGCAGCAGCAGATAGGCGATGGTGGGGTGGGTGACCAAGCCCAGCAGATGCGTGCGCCAGTTCGGCGCGTAGTCGCGCAAGGGCAGGCCGGCAAGATGCAGGGTCACATCCTGGTTGTCGACGCGCACACGGCGACCTTCCAGGCGCGCGAGAAGCGATGAAGCATCGGGCGCCACCAGATCCACCACATGCTTCTGTAGGGCTTCGTCGGCGGTGAGCGTTGCCGCGCCTTGCACGGCCTTGGTCGCCCAGTCGGCATTACGGCCATTGAGCTGCGCCAGCGATCGGATGAAGGCGATGGCGTCGTTGATCACCTTGTTGGATTCCGCATCGGCGCCCGCCGGCGCGGCAGTTTCGGGCGCGGACGCCGCCGGCGCAGGCAGCGGAAGCGTGCCGCCGCCGCCCAGCGACACCGGCGTGGCAGCGCCAAGATGCGTGCCAGGCGCCATCGCGGCGATCGGACAGGCGTAGAGGATATAGGTGCCCGCCGATGCGGCGCGTGCACCGCCGGGTGCAACGTAACCAATCACCGGCAGATGGGAGGCAAGAATGCTGGCGACGATCTGCCTCATCGAATCGGACAGGCCCCCGGGTGTGTCGAGCTGCATCAGCACGGCGGTCGCGCCATCGCGCGTGGCGTGCTCAAGCGAGGTATCGACATATTCCGCTGCGGCCGGGCCGATCGGGCCGTTGAGCTCGATGCGCGCCACGAAACCGTCGGAACGCGTCAAGCCACCGGTGGCATCACCGGCAAGCGTGGTTGAGGCCAGCATCGCGGCACATAGCACACTGGCCGCTGTCTTCAGCCATGGTGTCACGCACGGTCTCCCGTTTGGCGATATCACACTGCGCCAGCGGGTGTTGTCTCGGTGTGAGGTAAGCGGGAGGTTTTGCTTGGCCCGCTGGGTCAGCTAAACGCGGGCTGCCCGTCCTGGTTCAACAGGCCGTGTTCCACCAGCCACTGGCGCGCATTGGCGGCATCCTCGCCGAACCAGGCCTGGGCCGAGCCGAGGCGGAAGGTGTAGCCCCATGCGTTCATGTCGTCCATCAGGCGTTCGCGGCCGACGCCGGGAAGTTCGTCGGCCAGCACGATCTGCAGATAGCAGGTGGCGTCTTCTTCGGCGACCGAGTCGGTGGCGTCGGTGTGCACTTCGTTGCGGCGTTCGGGCGGCAACACGATCAGGTGACCGGCTTCATGCAGCAGCGAATGCACCGGGGTGTCGTCACGTGCGTAAACCGTCGTGCCGATGATGCCGGCTTCCTCATCGCCCCAGAAGCTGCCGGGAATGGGCGTGCCGGCATCCACACGCTGCAAGGCGAGTCCGTAACGGGCAAGCAGCCGCGCAGGCGCCTCGAAGCCGATCTCGGCTAGGCGCATCACGCTGGCTTCGTCAGGAGGAGAGTGGGGAGCTGACATGGGGAAAGGGTCGCCGTGGATCGACGGCGACGCACATCGCGATGTGCGTGGCGCGGCCGTGCCGCGCCACGACCTCAGATGGACTTGGCTGGCGTGTTCTCGGGCAGCGCCACGGAGAGCTCGAGGATCTCGTGTCCGCTGTCGCGCTCGACATTGATGTTGATGGCTTCGAGGTCGACGTGGACGTATTTCTTGATCACTTCGAGCAGCTCGTTGCGCAGCAACGGCAGGTAGTCGGGGGCGCCACGGGTGGAGCGCTCCTGAGCCACGATGATGCGAAGACGCTCCTTGGCGAGTCCAGCGGTGGGTTCCGGCTTGCGCTTCAGGAAATCAAGAATACCCATGCCGATCAGCCTCCGAATACGCGCTGGAAGAAGCCCTTCTTCGGCACCTCGAGGAAGCGCAGGGCACGTTCTTCACCAAGGATGCGGGCAACCGTGTCGCTGTAAGCCTGGCCGGCGAAGGAGTTGTCGTCCAGGATCACCGGCACGCCGGCGTTGGAAGCGGCCAGTACGTTTTCCGATTCGGGAATCACGCCCACCACGTTGATGCCGAGGATTTCCTCGACGTCCTTCACGCTGAGCATTTCGCCCACGGCCACGCGGGCCGGGTTGTAGCGCGTCAGCAGGAGGTGCTGCTTGATCGCGCCGTCGCCGCGTTCGGCACGGCGCGTCTTGCTGGCGAGCAGGCCCAGGATGCGGTCCGAATCGCGCACCGAGGACACTTCCGGGTTCACCACCACGACCGCGTGATCGGCGAAATACATCGCCAGGTGCGCACCCTTTTCGATGCCGGCGGGCGAGTCGCAGACGACGTAATCGAAGCCTTCCTTGCCCAGGTCTTCGAGCACCTTCTCGACGCCTTCCTGGGTCAGCGCGTCCTTGTCGCGCGTCTGGCTGGCGGCGAGCACGTAAAGGGTCTCGTAGCGCTTGTCCTTGATCAGCGCCTGCTTGAGCGTGGCTTCGCCGTGCACGACGTTGACGAAGTCGTACACCACGCGCCGCTCGCAGCCCATGATGAGGTCGAGGTTGCGCAGGCCGACGTCGAAATCGATCACCGCGACTTTCTTGCCGGCCATGGCGAGGCCCGTGGCAAGCGAGGCACTGGTCGTGGTTTTGCCCACGCCACCCTTGCCCGAGGTGACAACGATAATCTCAGCAGTCAAGGCTCATCTCCGCATGGTTCTTTGTAATTGTCATGACTGATCGTCAAAGCTTGGCGATCAGCAGTTTTTCGCCTTCGAGCCAGCATCGCACAGACTGGCCTTCGAGGTCTTTTGGAATTTGTTCAAACACGCGGTAGTGACCGGCGATGGCCACCAGCTCCGCGCGGAAGTCTGAAATGTATATGCGCGCTTTCTCATCGCCCTGTGCGCCGGCCATCGCACGACCGCGCAAGCTGCCGTAGATATGGATGCTGCCGTCGGCAATCACCTCGGCAGCATTGGCGATGGCGCCGGTGACGACCAGGTCGCGATCGCGCGCATACACCTGCTGGCCCGAGCGCACCGTGCCTTCGTAGTGCTGGGCGCCGGCGTTGGTGAGCGGCGCAGCGGGCTCGGCTTCCTGTCGCACAGGCTCCGCGCGACGCACGGGTTCCGCAGCGGCGGCGGGTGGCGCCGGTGGCGCGATGCTGCCGCCGTCGGCGGGCTCATACGCGGCGCGGAATTTGGCGATCAGCGGCAAGCCCATGCGCTGCGACAGCGCGTCGACTTCGCTGGTGCCGTAGGCCAGGCCCACCGGCAGCATGCCGGCGCTGCGCACGGCTTCGAGCAGCGCGTCGACCGTGCCGTCGTCGGGCAGGTTCATCAGGTGACTTAAGTCCAGCACCACGGCGGCACGGGCGAACAGCTGCGGCGCGGCGCGGACGCGGCGTTCCAGCTCTTCGCACAGCGCGGCGGCGTCCACGCGCTTGATGCGTACGTTGGCGATGCCGACCTGGCCGAAGCGCAGGTCACAGGCGTCTTGTTGATCCATCTTTGCATTCACTGGCGGCGCTCTCCCGCGAGGCGGCGCCGGGTGGTATCGGGGGAGGAGGACGGGTGCTGGCGTTCGGCCAGCCACGGCACATCGGGAAGGCCGTCGTGGTCCAGATAGGTTTCTCGCACGAAGGCGTAGCTGGGCAGGTCCTTGGCGAGCAGGCTCACCTGGGGGCCGTCGCTGCCCATGCGTTGCTGTCCGACTTCCTGGAAGCCGTAGGTGCCGTGGAACAGCACCACCACGTCGTCGCGGGGCTCCAGGAACACTTCGCAGGTCAGCAGCGGCACGCGCACTTCCGCATAGCTGGTAACGTCGCAATAGAAAATGCGACCCAGGCCGTGACGGCGGTAGGCGTTGGCGATGACGATGCGGTCGATATAGGCAAACTGCGGGTAATGCTCAGCGAACCAGCGGTAGTTGGGGCTGTCATAGTCCCGACCTTCGCGGAAGGCGACCAGGAAACCGGCAAGATGGCCATCGATTTCGGCCACCCGGAAATAGTCCGCATGGTCGTAGAAATAGCGCAGTTGTGCGGTGTCCAGGGCGAGGATGGTGCGGCCGGCGGCGTTGTTGAGCGCCAGTACGGCATCCAGGTCGTGCTCTCGCACGTCGCGGATGGCAAGGGCCATTCGTTGCTCCGCTGTGTGTGGTTCGAAGAGTAAGACCGTTGGTTCGGCCCCGCGTGACGCCGGCATTATGACATGCGCCACGCGGCCGCACATAACACGGCGCACCATGTAAAACCTTTGTAAAGCGCCAACACTCGTGCCTTCTGGCAGGGGTGGAGCAATGACTTCTCACGCATTGCACCAAGTCCGCGGGTAGCGAATGATGCGCATATGGCCTGGTCAAATATTAATCACATCCGGCTGCTCCGGTACGCTGGTCTGTTTACGTACCTGTGCGTCGCGCTGCCGCTGCTCTCCGGTCCTGGCGGGCTGGCGGAGGTCAGTGCGTGGTGGAGCAACCCGAACATCACGGGCTGGATTCTTTCCTACCTGATCTTCGGCGTGACCTATCTGCTGCTGACCCGACGCTCGGGCATGACGCGCCAGACCGGCTACCCCTCCGTCGTCCAGCTGCTGGGGCTGGTGGTGCTGACCGGTTCGGCGGTGGCCATGGGCTGGTTCAGCCAGAGCGGCCTGTCGGCCATGCTGATGCTGGTGATCGCGGTGGTGCTGCCCTGGCAGCTCCCGGTGGGTGCGGGACTGGCCTGGATGCTGCTGCAGAACCTGATGCTGATTCCGATCATCGCCAGTTATATGGGCTGGACCATCGTCACCGCCTTCCTGCAGGTGTGCATGTACCTGGGCATCTCGGCCCTGGTGTTCTTCACCTCGATGATCGCCAGCCTGCAGGCCGAAGAGCGCGAAGTGCAGCGGCGGCTCAATTCCGAACTGCGCGCCACCCGCGCCTTGCTGGCCGAGTCGACCCGCATTGCCGAGCGCATGCGCATCGCCCGCGACCTGCACGATCTGGTGGGCCACCATCTGACGGCGCTCAGCCTGAATCTGGAAGTGGCCAGCCACCTGGTCAACGCGCAGGCCGCCGAACACGTGCAGAAGGCGCAGGTCACCGCCAAGCACCTGCTGTCGGACGTGCGCGAGGTGGTGAGCGAGCTGCGCCAGGACGACGCGATCGACCTCACTGTCGCCCTGCGCAGCCTGACCGAGGGCGTGCCCGGCCTGACCGTCCACATGGAAACGCCGCCGCGCTTCAGCGTGGAAGATCCCCGCCGCGCCCAGGTGCTGCTGCGTTGCGCCCAGGAAATCATCACCAACACCGCGCGCCATGCCGGCGCGCGCAACCTGTGGCTGCGCTTTGACTACGTCAACGCCAACTTGCTGGAGCTCTACGCGCGCGACGACGGCCGCGGCGCGACCAACTTCCGCCCGGGCAACGGCTTGTCGGGCATGCGCGAGCGGCTGGTCGAGTTCGAGGGCAGCGTGATGGTCGATCCGGCGCTGCTGCAGGGGTTTGCGCTCACCGTGCGCCTGCCGCTGGGCGAACTGCCGGAACTCGCGCACACCCCGTCACGGTTCGAGCCGCCCGCGCTGGGCATGCTGTAGCCTTGCTGGGTTGTCGTGTAAAAATGAGTGGCTTGGATAGCCGCATCGTTCTCTCCGTTGGCCGCGGGCATCGCACGCCGGCCACCTACGTTTCGAGGATCCGCGATGATTTCCGTCTGTCTCGTTGACGACCAGAACCTGGTACGCCAGGGTGTCCGATCACTGCTGGACCTGGCGGAGGACATCCGCGTGGTGGCCGAATGCGCCGATGGCGCACAGGCCGTGCAAGACATCCCGCGGATCAGGCCCGACGTGGTGCTGCTGGACCTGCGCATGCCCAACATGAGCGGCCTGGAAGTGCTGCAGGCGCTGTCCGCCCGCAATGAATTGCCGCCCACCATCATCCTCACCACCTTCGATGACGACCAGCTGGTGCTGCAGGGCCTCAAGGCCGGCGCACGCGGTTATCTGCTGAAAGACGTCTCGCTGGAACAGCTGGTGGAGGCCGTCCGCACCGTGGCCGCCGGCGGTTCGCTAGTGGCGCCCATGGTCACCCAGCGCCTGCTGGCCGGCGTGGGCCGCATGCAGAACCAGTTCACCAGCCTGGAACAGCCCGACCCGCTGACCGAACGCGAGACGGAAATCCTGCGCCTGCTGTCGGGTGGCTACAGCAACAAGGAAATCGCCAACTCCCTGAAAGTAGCGGAGGGAACGGTCAAAAACCACGTTTCCAACATACTTTCCAAGCTGGGCGTGCGCGACCGCACCCGGGCCGTGCTCAAGGCGCTGGAGCTGGGCATCGTCTGAAGCCTCGGAGCCTTGCCGGACGCCATTCGCAGGCGTCTGGAGGCCCCGTGTCAGGCAGTCTTTACGGCTGGACGCCGGAGCAAGTAGTATCGGAAACTTCGGCGCTGGCCGACCCCCGTTCAGGCAGTGATTCTTCGGGAATCTCCCGTGGCGGGCCGGTCTCCGGCGACTGCCCTTGTGCCGTGTACCAGAAGAGACGTGCGGAGAATCCTGGAATGATGCGTGTTCTTGAGTTTATTGTTGCCCTAATCATCGTCATCGTAGTGGCGGTGGTGGTGGGCGTGGTGATGCCTGGCAGCGGCCATGTCGAACGGTCGTTGGTCGTTGGCAAGGACATGCGTCAGGTCTATGACGTGCTCAACAATTTCCGCCGCTTCCCGGAGTATTCCGTGCAGCGCGAGTACGACCGCAACATCAAGTTTGATTTCTCGGGCAAGGCTTATGGCCCGGGCGCCGAAATCAGCTGGGCCAGCGATGACGGCAAGGTCGGCAACGGCAAGTTCACCATCGCTTCCGCCGACCCGAGCTTCGACAAGGTCGACTCGACCGCCAAGAAGTCCACCATCGTGTGGAACGTCGACAACGACTGGCGCGGCAACGACAAGCACTTCACGCTAGACCTGGAGCGCAACGGCAGCCGCGGTCAGCTGACCAAGGTGACCTGGTCGTACGACGTCGACTACGGCTTTAACCTGATCAACCGCTATTCCAATCTGTACATTCACGGCGACCCGGATGCCTTCATCCAGTTCAGCCTGAACAACCTGCAGAACGTGCTGGCGGCGGTCCAGAACGTGGACTACACCAAGCTGATCCCGTACATCGAGCAGACCCAGCCCACGCCGGTGCTGATGGTGTCCTCCTCGATCGAGCGCAAGGGTGGCCTCGAGGCCCTCAATGACGCGACCGACAAGGCGATTGGCCAGATCCAGGCCGCCGCCAAGAAGCTGGGCGTGACCACCACCGGTCCGCGCATCATCTACACCACCAACTACGGCGACCAGAACTACTCGTTCGACGTGGCCATGCCGATCAGTGCGACCAGCCTGAACGTTGCCGGCCAGACCGTCGAGCTGGTGGCCGCCAAGGCGCCGGACCTCAATGCCGCCGTGGCCAGCTCCAGCGCCGATGCGAGCAGCACCGCCGGTGACACGGCTCCGGGTGGTCATGACCGCTTCGGCCGCCTGATCGTCGACAACGATGTGCGCGCTTATCTCGCCTTCGGTGGCCCGGCCCTCAAGGCCGTGTGGAACGGTACCGCCGCCGGCGTGCCGCAGACCCGCGACCTGATGAAGGCCTATGCCCAGACCCACGGCTACAAGTTCGACGAAGTGACCAATCGCTTCTACGACATCGAAGCCAAGCCGGAAGTGAAGCAGGGCGACCAGGTCACGCAGTACGCCGAGTTCGACGTGTACCTGCCGCTGAGCTGGGCTCCGGACCAGACCCCGGAACAGGCTGCGGGCATCAAGCCGCCGTCGCTCGACGACACCGGCAGCGACCAGGCTCCGGCCTCGTCCAGCACCGCCGCTCCGGCCGCCGCTGCCAGCGCCGGCAAGTAAGTCGCCCCGGCGGCAAGCTTAGAAAAGGCCCTTCTTCGGAAGGGCCTTTTCATTTTCGGGCCCTGCGTGGGTCGGGCCGGGCGAACTTTCGGTTACAGTGCGGGTCGATCCCGCAGCCATGCGCGCAGCACTGCACGCCACTGACTCCACAGGACATGATCGAAACCGAACTGCTCACTCGACGCTATGGCGCCCTTACGGCGGTGGACTCGCTGAGTTTCCGCGCCGAACCGGGCCAGGTGCTCGGGCTGCTAGGCCCCAACGGCGCCGGCAAGACCACCGCCATGCGCATGATCGCGGGCTTCCTCGAGCCCAGCTCGGGCACGGCCCGCGTGTGCGGCTACGACGTGCGCAAGGAGCCGCTGAAGGCCAAGCGCGCGCTGGGCTATCTGCCGGAAGGCGCGCCGAGCTATGGCGAGCTGACCGTGCGCGAATTCCTCTCCTTCATCATCCGCATGCGCGGCCTGCAGCGCGACGAGGGCTCGCGCCGCTTCGATCGCGTGGTTGGCGGGCTGCAGCTGGAGAGCGTGCTCGACCAGTGCATCGATACCTTGTCCAAGGGCCTCAAGCGCCGCGTGGGCCTGGCCCAGGCGATCGTGCACAACCCGCAGGTGCTGATGCTCGACGAGCCCACCGATGGTCTGGATCCCAATCAGAAGCATACCGTGCGCCAGCTGATCGACCAGATGGCACGCGACCGTACCATCCTCATCTCCACGCATTTGCTGGAAGAGGTGCACGCCTTGTGCAATCGCGTGGTGATCATCGCCAACGGCCGCCTGATGGTGGACGCCACGCCGGCCGAACTCGAATCGCGTTCGCGCTATCACGGCGCGGTGTCCTTCAGCGCGCCGGGCAGCGGCGTGTCGCAGGAGATGCTGGGGCGGTTGCCGCAGGTGTCGTCGATCGAGGTCGATCCGATGGACGGGCGCATCACGGTGTTTCCGCGTCCGGGCGAACGCATCCTGGAGCCGGTGGAAACGCTGCTGCGTCAGCAGGGGCTCGAAGTGTCGGAGATCCAGCTCGAACGCGGCCGACTGGATGAAGTGTTCCGCCAGATCACCACCGGCGCGGAGAACCGCGAATGAGTCCGATCGCAGCGGTGACACGCCGTGAGCTGCGCAGCTATTTCGTGACGCCGGTGGCGTACGTGTTCCTGGTGATCTTCCTGGTGCTGTCGGGCATCCTCACGTTTTACGCGGGCGATTTCTACGAGCGCAACCAGGCCGACCTGCAGCCGTTCTTCGTGATGCATCCGTGGCTCTATCTGGTGCTGGTGCCTGCGGTGTCGATGCGCATGTGGGCCGAAGAAGCCAAGGGCGGCACGCTGGAATTGCTGATGAGCCTGCCCTTGACGCTGGCACAGGCGATGTTCGGCAAGTTCCTCGCCGCGTGGCTGTTCATTGGCCTGGCGCTGGTCTTGACCCTGCCGATCTGGATCACCGTCAATTATCTCGGCTCACCTGACAACGGCGTGATCCTTGCCGGCTACATCGGCAGCTGGCTGATGGCCGGTGCGTTTCTCGCCATCGGTGCCTGTCTTTCTGCGGTGACGCAGAGCCAGGTGGTGGCCTTCGTGCTGACCCTGGTGGTGTGCTTTCTGCTGATCCTGGTGGGGCAGCCGCAGGTGATGGAGTTTTTCCAGGGCGCGCTGCCGCGCAAGCTGGTGAACGGCCTCGCGCACCTGAGCATGGTGCGCCACTTCGAAGCGATCTCGCGCGGCGTGCTCGACCTGCGTGACCTGTTGTACTTCGTGGCCAGCATGGCGGCCTGGCTCACCGCCGGCGTACTCACGCTCGACCTGAAAAGGACGCCATGAGCATGCGGCGCATCCATTTCAGTCGTCGCGCCGTGCTTGCCGCGGCCCTGGTGCTGCTGGCGATCGTGTTCGTGACCTTCGTGCTGGCCAGCAGCCGCTGGCGCATGGGCCGCATCGATCTCACTTCGGACAAGCTCTACACGCTGACGCCCGGCACCGTGCATATCGTGGATGGGCTGCATGCGCCGTTGCGCCTGACCCTGTATTTCTCCAGCCATGCCACGCGCGACCTGCCGCAGCTGCGCAGCTATGAGCAGCGCGTGGCCGAGATGCTGCAGGAAATGGTGGCGCGCGCGCATGGCCGCCTGCGTCTGCAGATCGTCGATCCCGTGCCGTACTCCGATGACGAGGCCAGCGCGGAAGGCTATGGCCTGTCGCCCATCAACGGCGGCACCAACGGCGAGCGCGTGTTCTTCGGCCTGGTGGGCAGCACGTTGCCATCCAATGGCGATGCCGATGGCGAGGACCACCTGCCCAAGAAGGTGCAGTCGATTGCATTGTTCGATCCGTCGCGCGAAACCTTCCTCGAATACGACATCGCCAAGCTGCTGTACGAGCTGGACCAGCCATCCAAGCCGCATATCGGCGTGATCAGCAGCCTTCCGGTGAATGGCAACCCGGTGATCGGCGAGGAGCCGTGGGCGGTGATGCGCCAGCTGGGCCAGCAGTTCGACGTGAAGTCGTTCGATCCGGGCAAGCTCACCCACATCGATGCCGACATCAAGGCGCTGCTGGTGATCCATCCCAAGCACCTGCCGGCCGATGCGCTGTATGCGATCGACCAGTACGTGCTCAACGGCGGTCATCTGGTGGTGTTCGTCGACCCGGTGGCCGAGATGGACAACACGCCCTTCATCGACAGCAGCGGCGTCACCGACGATCACAACTCCAATCTGTCGCGCCTGTTCGACGCCTGGGGCGTGCAGTACGACCCGCAAAAAGTGGTGCTCGACCGCTCCCGCGCGCTGCGCATCGAGCTGGCCGACAACACGTCCATGAGCCATCCGGCGATGCTCGGCCTGGGCCAGCAGGAGCTCAATCACGATGACGTGACCACGGCCAGCCTGCAGCGCATCAATGTGTCCAGCGTGGGTTATTTCGACCTGGCGCCGGGAACCACCTCGCGCCTGCAGCCGCTGATGCAGTCGACCACCGATGCCGAAGTGGTGTCGAGCGAACGCGTGCGCGAGTCGCTCAATAATCCCGCCGGACTGCTCGACAACTACAAACCTGACAACCTGCACTATGTGATCGCCGCGCGCGTGCGCGGCCAGTTTCCCAGCGCGTTTCCAGAGCGTGCCGGCGAGAAGGGTCACGTGCCGGTCGTTGGCAATGCGGAAGTGATCCTGGTGGCCGACACCGACCTGTTGAGCGATCGCCTGTGGGTGTCGTACGCGCAAAGCCTGCTCGGCCAGCCGCAGTTGAGCGCGATCGCCAACAACGGCGACCTGATCACCAATATCGCCGACAACCTCAGTGGCTCCTCGGCGCTGCTTTCCATCCATGGCCGGGTCAGTTCGCAGCGGCCCTTCACCCGCGTGCTCGCCCTGCAGAGCGCGGCCGACCAGAAGTACCTGGCCAAGAAGCAGGAGCTGCAGCGCGAGCTGGCCGTCACGCGTACGCGCCTGAGCGAACTGCAGCCGGCCAAGGCGGCAGGGCGGGGCGACACCGCCACGCCCGAGCAGCGTGCGGAGATCGAGCAATTCCTGCAGCGCCAGCTGGCCATCAACAAGGAATTGCGCGATGTGCAGCACCAGTTCAACGCCGAGATCGACGCGCTCGGCCTGCGCCTGAAATTCATCAACATCGTGCTGATCCCGGCGCTGGTGACGATGATCGGCCTGCTCTACGGCTGGCGCCGCTCGCGGCGCAGCAGGCGGCGCGCATGAAGGCGACCGCCAGTGCTGAAGTGTCGCAGCCGCTTGCCGTGGCTGCGATCGAGGCGGCGCGTATGATGGCTGGTCGCCACTGATACGGTCCGGTACGTTCGATGATCGCTAGCGTGCTCAAGTGGATCGTGCCCTGGGAGTTCTCCTGGGTGTTTCTGCTCGGCTTTCTCGCCTGCTGCGTGCTGTATGTGCGCGGCAGCCGCCGCCTGAAGGTGAGCTTCGGCCGCCGCCTGTCGTTCTGGACGGGCATGGCGCTGATCTATGTGTCGCTGCACACCTATCTGGATTATTTCTTCGAGCATGAGTTCTTCATGCATCGCATCCAGCAGATCCTGCTGCACCATCTGGCGCCCTTGCTGATCATTGCCTCGTATCCCGGCACCGTGCTGCACAAGGGGATGCCGTTCGCATGGCGCCTGCGACTGCTGCATCCGGTCCGGCGTTCGGCGCCGTGGCGCATGGCGAGCGCGGTGTGGTGCAACCCGGCGGTGGCCACGGTGCTGTTCGTCGCGTTCATCCTGATCTGGCTGATCCCGTCGATGCAGACGCTCGCCATGCTCGATTGGCGCATCTACCGCTTCATGAACTGGTCGATGCTGGCCAGCGGCTTCACCTACTGGTGGCTGGTGCTCGACCATCGCCCGCGTCCGCCGGGCCGCATGACGCCCGGCATCCGCGTGCTGTCGCCGGGCATCACCATGACGCCGCAGATCCTGGCCGGCGCCATCGTCACGTTCTCCAAGGCCGATCTTTATCCGATCTTCGAAATCTGCGGCCGCGCCTTCACCTTCAACGTGCTCACGGCGCAGTTGGTGGGCGGGGTGATCATGTGGGTGCCGGCGGCGCTGATCGAATCCATCGGCGGCCTGCTGGCCATGCGCCAGTGGTTGCGGCTATCGCGCAGTGGGCGTATTCGGCGCAAGCCGTGGCCGACGAGACGGTCGGCTGCAACAGCCCAACAGTAGCAGTCACCGTGGGAGCGCACCCTGTGCGCGACGCGGGCTTGCGATGCCTCCATCCGATCGGCTACCGGACCCGTCGCGCACAGGGTGCGCTCCCACAGGTGGTGGGGTGGGCTTTATCCACCGGTGGCGTTGGCAGGCCGCGCAATAAAGTCAGCATCCAGCGTACTGCCATCCCCAAAGCTGAGCGTCACCTTGACATTGTCGCCAACCTTCACCGGTGCCGCGGCCTTCATCAGCATCAGGTGATAACCGCCGGGAGACAGCTCGGCCTTGCTGTGCGCAGGGATGGCAAGCTCATCGACCATCGCCATGCGGTTGACGCCGCCGGCGCCGCTGCTCTGGTGCAGCATGGCTTCTCCGTAACTCGCACTATGCGCACCACGCAGGCTCGCTGCCTGGTCACCGGTGTTCTCAAGCGTGACGTAGGCGCCGGCAGGAAGATCGCCGGGAAGCACGCGGATCCAGGCGCCGGTGATGCGAATGTGCTCGGCCTCGGTGGCATGCGCGCCGGTGGCCATCAGCAGGCCGGCGACGAGCAGGGGCAGGGCGATACGACGACTCATGACGATGATCCCGGGCTCAGCAGCAGATGCAGGTCGTGCACCATCTCGTCCTGCGTGTTGTTGGGCGTGGACAGCAGGCGCGCCTTGCCCTGGCTGTCGAACAGATAGATGGCCGAACTGTGGGTCACTTCGTACTGGCCGTCGGAACGATCAGGCTCGCGCGTGAAGGCCGAGCGATAGCGTTTGCTCAGCGCTTCGATCTCGCGCGGCGTGCCGGTCAAGCCGACCGCACGCGGATCGAATGCGTTGACGTAGGCGTGCATGATCTCGGGAGTATCGCGTGCAGGGTCGACACTGACAAACAGGATGCGCGCACCATCGGCCAAGGGCCCCAGGCGCTGCATCACCACGTGCAACTGGGCCAGCGTCAGCGGGCAAACATCGGGGCAGTGCGTGTAGCCGAAATACAGCAGCACCACCTTGCCGCGATAGTCCTGGCCAGCGACCTTCTTGCCGTGGTCGTCGACCAGCTGAAAGGCCAGATCCGGCATATGGCCGGTGACATTGGTGAGCCGCCATTCGATGTTGTCGTCGCGATGGCAGCCGGCCAGCAGGCAGGTGCCGAAGGCCAGCATCAGCAGCATCAGCCACCGGCGGGTGCGACAACGCTTCGTGCGAGAATCGATAGGCATCATCCAGCCAGCATACGACACTGGCCGCCCGCCTGGACGGCGGCCATCTGAGGAGCCATGCGCATGCGACAAACTGCCTACGCGACAGGCGTGCTGGTCGGCCTGGCCGGCGCCAGCGCCGTGATCCTCGGCGCGTTCGGTGCGCATGCCTTGCGCGACGTGCTCGATGCCCGCGGCAGCGAGCTTTGGCATACGGCGGTGAGCTACCACTTCTGGCATGCGCTGGCGCTCGCCTTCGCGGTGATGGCGGCTTCGGGGCGCGCACGCCGTGTCGCCATCACCGCGTTCGCCATCGGCATCGTGGTGTTCTCCGGCAGCCTTTACGCGCTGGCGCTGGGCGCGCCTCGCTGGTTCGGCGCGATCACGCCGCTGGGCGGCGTGGCCTTTATCGTGGGCTGGATCGCGCTTGGCGTCGCGCTGGCCGCTCGCACCCGTCGCGACGATGCCTGAGGACGCTCAGGCGCGTTCCACCCGCGCCGCGTAGCAGCCCGGTCGCGCCATGTGGATGTGCAGATAGGCGACCGTCGGATCGGCAAACAGGCGCTCGATCAGCGGCTCCAGCGCGGTGCCCTGGGCCACGTCGGCATCGCGCAGCATGCCTTGCTCGTCGAAGCCGCGCACGGAGAGCAGCCGGCGACGCAATTGGTCGGGCACTTCATCGATGCGGTCGTATTGCTGTTCGCCTTCGCGGATGTAGATCGCGTGGGTCGAACGGAATGGCGAGTTGGCGGGCTGGTGTTCGTAGTTGAGCAGGATCAGCGGCTGCCCAGGCTCGGCGTCGGTCAGGCTGATGCGGCACGGATAACCATGCGGCTGATCGGCCACCACGCGCATGGCCTGACGCTGCGCCAGCGCTTCGTCGGAGAGCGAGAACAGTTCGGCAAACGGTTCGGCGGGCAGGCCGGAAAGACGGAAATGCATGACGGGGCTCCTGGGATTCGACGGTTCCCAGCGTCGCGCGATCAAGCTTTTCCGGCCATCCGATTCTTGCGCTCAGCGGCTCAGTCGACGCGAAACACCTGCACGCCCTCGCACTCGGGGCAACGGTAGCTTTGCAGTTCGATGCGCTGTTCCTGCGACCATCGCTGCGCTTCGGCGGGCAGGGGATCGTAGCGTTCCATCGCCACGCTTTCGCCGGTATTGGAGCAGGTGTCGCACAGCACCGGGCCGTCAGGCAGCAGGCGATAGGTTTGGCTCTCGGCCATGGCGGTTCTCCGGACGTCACTGAAGCAACGAAGCTAGCGCCGGTGCCGTGCAGGCCGCGTCGAAGCGGGATAAACGTCGCGGGCGTTCACGCCTCAATCGGTGTCGTCGTCCTGCACGGGTTCGGCTGCCTCGCGCTTGAGGCGCCCCTGCTTGCGCAAGGCCTCGCGCAGTACGAATTCGATCTGCGCATTGACGCTGCGCAGATCGTCGTCGGCCCAGCGCTGCATGGCTTCGAGCACCGCAGCACTGATACGTAGCGGATAGGCTTTTTTCTCACCCGCCATAGAGCGTGCCGGCATTCACCACCGGTTGGGTGGACCGATCGCCGCACAACACCACCAGCAGGTTGCTGACCATGGCGGCCTTGCGCTCTTCGTCCAGCTCCACCACGCCTTGTACCTTCAGCTTGTCCAGCGCCATCGCCACCATGCCCACGGCGCCTTCCACGATGCGTTCGCGCGCTGCCACGATGGCATTGGCCTGCTGGCGCTGCAGCATGGCCTGAGCGATTTCCTGCGCGTAGGCGAGGTGGCTGATGCGCGCTTCGATCACATGCACACCGGCCTTTTCCAGCCGCGCCTGGATTTCGTCGCGCAGGTGGTTGTTGATGACCTCGCCATGGCTGCGCAGCGACGGCTTGCCATCGTCGTGCGCGTCATAAGGGTAGTTCTGGGCCATCTGGCGCAAGGCCGACTCGCTCTGGATGGTTACGAAGTTCTCATAGTCGTCCACGCAGAACACCGCTTCGGCCGTGTCGATCACTTCCCACACCACCACGGCGGCAATTTCGATCGGATTGCCGTCGCTGTCGTTGACCTTGAGCTTGCTGCTCTCGAAGTTGCGCACGCGCAGCGAGACGCGGCGACGGCTGCAGAACGGGTTGGTCCAGCGCAGGCCTTCCTCGCGCACGGTGCCGTGGTACTTGCCGAACAACTGCAGTACCTGGCCTTCATTCGGCGCCACCTGGAAGAAACCCTTGGCCATGAAACCGGCCAGCAGGTGGATGGCGATGCCCAGGCCGATCGCGACGACGACCGGCGCCTCGTGCACCAGTCCGTAGCCTTCCAGCGCCAGGCCGACGGCGCCGAGGAGTAGGACGAAGAAGACCGTGGGGATGCCGGCGGTCGAAAAGCCTTGCTGTTCGTTCATGGGGGTTCCTCCCTGGGTACGGAAAGTAGATATCAAAATGATATCTGGTGCAAGGAGGAGGTTAGTCCCGAGTGGCGACCGTGCCGCTCGTAAGGGCCGCGGTCTGCTCAGGCACGGTGCCGATCTGGGCGATCCGCATCTGCCCGAACAGGTTGGCAAGGTTGAAGAAGTGCCAGGGATCGCCGTCGCCGCTGTCCAGCGCGATATGGGTGCTGTCGAAGTGCCCCAGGGCGGCGTCGAAGCTCTGCCAGCGTCCATGCACCCAGGCCTGCACCCAGGCGTGCGGCACGAATACGCGCGAGCTGTCGGCGTAGTGGTCGGCGTAGACCATGCCGGTCACCACGCGGGCGGGGATATGTTCCGCGCGCGCCAGCGCCGCCAGCAGCACGGCGTGTTCCTTGCAGTCGCCCGCGCGCTCCTGCACCACCTCCATGGCGGAGGCGTAGCCGATGTCACGGCTGTGGGGCGGGATATAGGCGCTGACGAAATCGCGCAGCTGGATCATCTTCTGCAGATCGTCCTCGGCCCCGATCACCGCCTGCGCCGCCAGCTGGCGGATCGGCGGCGCGTCGGACTGGACCCAGGCATTGGGCTCCGTGTCCGCCGGCACCGGTGCCGGTTGGCCGCCGGCCACGGGATTGCCCACATCCACCAGCCAGTTGCCGTGACCCAGCGACGTGACGCGCTGTTCATCCGTGCTGATCAGGGGCTGGGCATCGCCGTCCGAGACATGGATGACGTAGCGCAGAAAGCCCGCGCGCATGGTCGAGGACAGTCCTTGCGGTGAATCCACCATGGACGCTCGCAGCATGTCGATGTCCTGCACCGGCGCGAGCGCGCAGGCCTCGCTGCAGGCAAGCATGTCCAGCGGATGGCCGAGCATTTCCAGCGAACCCTTGCGGGTCTCGCCGCGTGCATTGACCCATAGGTCCATGCGTTGCACGCCACGCGGCGTCTGCAGCACTTCGCGCTGGTGGTTCAGCAGCTCGGTGCCGTCGGGTAGCGCCACGCGTTCGTTGCCCAGCACTTCGATGTCCACCGAGGCCACGTCCTGGCTTGCCGGATCGAACAGGTTCAACGCGTAGTGCCCTGGATGACTGGCCGCCGCTGCCATGGCTTGCCGCTGTCCGTCGCTGAGCAGGGCGCCCGTGGGCCAGGCCAGGGTCGACTGGCTGGCCAGGCCCGCCACGGTGGTGGTGATGGCATAGCGGCCATCGGCCTGGCGCTGGCCGTCGACGATGCTGTCCGAGCTGGACAGCGTGCTGCGCGAATAAAACCCCAGCGGCTGGCTGTCGAGCGTCTCCAGGCTGCGGGTCAGCACCGCCATCGGAACGGTGCGCCCGGCGCGATTGATCTGGATCTGCAGATCCTGCGTGGTGGTGACGACCTTGCCGTCGTTGACGCGATCGATCCGCAGATGGCCGATGCGACGCCCGGCCAGCATCACCGTCATCCACGTCGTGTTGCTCGCGGGCGCGCTCTCCATCGCCCCGCCGGCGGCGACAGGGGGAGAGCTCAGCGCGAGCGCCATCGATAGCGCGGCAAGCCAGTAGCGCATAGGTCGCTCCGTGGGGACGGTGCAACTACAGTCAATGCCGGTCCGCGTGTTTCGTCAATGGAATTTGCGTGATGACGAAGCTGTCGTGCGCGATCGTCCAACCCGCCGTCTACAATGGCGCTTTGCCACCTCCGCGGAGACACCGATGAAGCCCTTTGGCACGCCTTATTCCGATCATGCACTGCGGGTGTTGCTGCTGGGGTCGGGCGAACTGGGCAAGGAGGTGGCGATCGAATTGCAGCGCTACGCGGTCGAGGTGATCGCCGTGGATCGCTACGCCCACGCGCCGGCGATGCAGGTGGCGCATCGCAGCCACGTCATCGACATGCTGGACGGCGCCGCACTGCGCGCGCTGATCGAACAGGAAAAGCCCGATCTCGTGGTGCCGGAGATCGAAGCCATCCACACCGCCACGCTGATGGAGCTGGAAAAGGAAGGCCTGCACGTCATTCCCACCGCGCGCGCCGCCTGGCTCACCATGGACCGCGAAGGCATCCGCCGCCTCGCCGCCGAGGAACTGAAGCTGCCGACCTCGCGCTACCGGTTTTGTGACACCGAAGCGGACTACCAGGATGCGGTGGCCAGCATCGGCCTGCCGTTCGTGATCAAGCCGGTGATGAGTTCCTCCGGCAAGGGCCAGAGCGTGGTGCGCCAGCCTGGCGAGTTGCAGCACGCCTGGGATTACGCGCAATCGGGCGGCCGCGCCGGCAAGGGGCGCGTGATCGTCGAGGGCTTCGTCGATTTCGACTATGAAATCACCTTGCTCACCGTGCGCCACCGCGACGGCGTGAGCTTCTGCGCGCCCATCGGCCATCGCCAGGAAGACGGCGACTATCGCGAATCCTGGCAGCCGCAGCCGATGAGCGCGGCCGCGCTGGAAGAAGCGCAGCGACAGGCGGCGGCGATCACCGGCGCGCTGGGCGGCTGGGGCGTGTTCGGCGTGGAGTTCTTCGTGAAGGGCGACAGCGTCATTTTCTCGGAGGTGAGTCCGCGCCCGCACGACACCGGCCTGGTGACGCTGATATCGCAAGACCTTTCGGAGTTTGCCCTGCATGCGCGCGCCATCCTCGGGCTGCCGATTCCGGTCATTGGCCAGCTCGGACCGTCGGCCTCCTGCGCCGTGCTGGTGGAAGGCGAGGGCGAGGCGCCGCAGTACCACGGCCTGGCCGATGCCCTGCAGGAGCCCGATACGCAGCTGCGCATCTTCGGCAAGCCGGCCGTGAAGGGTCGTCGCCGCATGGCGGTGACGCTGGCGCGCGACGAGGACGTGGAGGCGGCGAAGGCCAAGGCGATCCGCGCGGCCAGGAGCATCCGCGTCACGCTTTGATGCGCTCAGGCATGGCGTGAAAGGAATACGCTTGTATCGTTGATCGAGTGGCGGATGCCAGGGGAATCGTCCCCGGCCCCCCTGGATGATCCACAAGACGCCGAACTTAGGGAGACATTGATGCAACCGACAGGCTTCGCCCATTGGCTGGTGGTGATGGTGGAAACCTTCGCCGCACTGTTTCTGGTGCTGCTGGCGCTGCTGGTCGTGGTGATCGCGGTGGTCTGGCTGGTGGACCGCAACCAGACCAGCAACTCGGTGCTGCGCAACTTCCCGGTGATCGGCCACTTCCGTTACTGGTTCCTGCACCTGGGCGAGTTTTTCCGCCAATACCTGTATTCCAGCGACCGCGAGGAATTGCCGTTCAACCGTGCGCAGCGCACCTGGGTGTATCGCGCGGCCAAGAACGTGGACAACACCAACAGCTTCGGTTCCACCCGCGACCTGCGCGGCGAGGGCGTGCCGTTTTTCGTCAATGCGCCGTTTCCCGCGCTGGGCGAAAAACACGTCGATCCGCTGCCGGTGACGCTGGGCCCGTATTCGCGCGAGCCGTATTCGCACGCACCGTTCTTCAATATTTCGGCGATGAGTTTCGGTGCGTTGTCGGCGCCGGCGGTGCGCGCGCTGTCGCGCGGCGCGAAAAAGGCCGGCATCTGGATGGACACTGGCGAGGGCGGTCTGGCGCCGTATCACCTGGAAGGCGGCTGCGACATCATCTTCGAGATCGGCACGGCCAAATACGGCGTGCGCACGCCCGATGGCAAACTCGACGACAACAAGTTGTTGGCGATCTGCGCGCACCCGCAGGTGAAGATGGTCAGCATCAAGCTTGGCCAGGGCGCCAAGCCCGGCATGGGCGGGTTGCTGCCGGCCGCGAAGGTGACGCCTGAAATCGCCGCGATTCGCGGCATTCCGGTGGGGCAGGATTCGCAGAGCCCCAACCGTCATCTGGACATCGGCAACGTGCAGGAGCTGATGGACGCGATCCATCACATCCGCGAACTCACCGGCAAACCGGTCGGCTTCAAGGCGGTGTTTGGTGGCGTGGAATGGATTGCTGATCTATGCGATGAAATCAGCAAGCGCGGCATCGAAAGCGCGCCGGACTTCATCATCGTCGACGGTTCGGAAGGCGGCACCGGCGCGGCGCCGCAGACCCTGATGGAAGGCGTGGGCCTGCCATTGCATGAGGCCTTGCCTGCGCTGGTCGACCTGCTGGTGGTGCGGGGCGTGCGCGAACGCATCAAGGTGATCTGCTCGGGCAAGTGCATCACGGCGTACGACGTGGCGTGGGCGCTGTCGATGGGTGCCGACTTCGTCAATTCGGCGCGTGGTTTCATGCTGTCGCTGGGCTGCATCCAGTCGCTGCAGTGCAACCGCAACACGTGTCCCACCGGCGTCACCACGCAGAATCCGAAGTTGCAGCGTGGCCTGGTCGTCGCCGACAAGAGCGAACGCGTGGCGAACTACGCCACCAACCTGATGCACGAGGTCGGCATCATCGCGCACAGTTGTGGCGTCGACGAGCCGCGGCAGCTCAATCGCACGCATTGCCGCGTGGTGGGGGATGACGGTATCTCGGTGCCGTTGGTGAAGTTGTATCCGTATCCGGTGGTGCCGCATGGAACGGCGCGGGCCTGACCGCGACTGACTTCACTTGTGGGAGCGCACCCTGTGCGCGACGGCCACGCTGTGGTGCATCGCTCCGTCAGGTTGTCGCGCACAGGGTGCACTCCCACAGGAAAGCGGCGACAACCAGCCTCAACCTTCCTGCATCTCCGTCCAGCCTTCACTGGTGCGTATCTGCATCGGGCGGAATTTGCGCTTGTAGTCCATCTTCGGATGGCCGGCGATCCAGAAACCGAGATAGATCCACGGCAGGCCACGGCGCTTGGCCAGTGCGACCTGCTGCAGGATCGCGAAGGTGCCCAGGCCGCGCGCCGTTTCTTCCGGTTCGTAGAACGTGTAGACGGCTGACAGCCCTTGCTGGCACACGTCCGTCACCGCCACGCCGAGCAGACGCGAGCCCTGGCGGAATTCCAGGAACATGGTCGGGCTCCACGGCGCGGTGAGGAAGCGACGGAAATCGCTGGCGTCCGCTTCGTCCATGCCTCCGCCGGGATGCCGCTGGCGCAGATAGCGCTCGTACAGCGCGTGGCGTTCGGCGTTGTAGCCGGCCATCGATTCGACGACCTGCAGATCCTCGTTGCGCTTGAGGCAACGGCGCTGGCTGCGGTCCGGCGTGAAGCGTTCCACGTCGATGCGGCAGGGCGTGCAGGCGCGGCAACTGGTGCAGTAGGGGTAGTAGAGGTGTCCGCCCGCGCGACGGAAGCCACGCTCCAGCGCCGGACCATAAAGCTGGTCCAGCTGCGGCGCGGCCGGATCGATCACCAGGTTCTGTGCCGTGCGCTCGGCAAAGTAGCCGCAGGCGTGCGGCAGGGTTTGGAAGAGGCGGACACGGTCAGAGCGCATGACCTGATTCTATGTCCGGTCCACGTCACTGTGTCAGTAGGGGAAATCTGATATGGCGATCGGCTGAGACAAAAGGGGGTCAGATGACACCCATGTAACGCAGCATCAGGACCACAAAAGCCCCCGCCACGGCCAACATGACAATGCGGCGTACCCGGTTGGCCATGCCCTGGCGCTTCATGTCCGGCGTGGCGTTGCGGGCCAGCGCCAGCTCCTCGCCGTGGCGCACCACCGGCTCGATGCCCAGCTCTTTCAGCAGGGCGCGGGCGCGGGTGTAGTCGTCCGCCCGGGTCACCCAGACCTGGGCCCAGTTGTCCCGGTTCTCCTGGCGCTGGGTGTAGCTGAAGCGCTGGTAGGTGCCGCGGTTGTAGTTCGAGCGGTTCTCGATGGTGCACTCGATGCCTTGCTCCTTGAGGAGTTTGGCAACCCGATCGATGTTTTCCTGACGGGGCGAGGTATAGAGCTGACGCATAAGGAAACCTTGGTTCGCCGGACGGGCAGGGACGGTCTGATCTGGCCGCGGGGATCGGCCAGACCGATATTACTACGGTGACCCGCTCCCTCAGCCGCGCAGGCGGATCAGGCCTTCCTGGGCGGTCGAGGCGACCAGTTCGCCGTCGCGGGTAAAGATCTGGCCACGGGCGAGACCGCGGGCACCCTGGGCGGTCGGGCTGTCGAACGAGTACAGAAGCCACTCGTCCACCCGGAACGGGCGGTGGAACCACAGCGCATGGTCCAGGCTCGCCATCTGCACGTTGTGCGTGTAGTACGAGATGCCGTGCGGCAGAGTGGCCGTGCCGATCAGGTTGAAGTCCGAGGCGTAGGCCAGCAGCGAGCGCTGCAGCATCGGCGAATCGCTGACCGGCGCGGTCAGGCGGAACCAGATGTGCTGGATCGGCGGTCGCTTGGTCGGGTGCAGCTTGTCCTGCGGCCAGACATGGCGGAATTCGAACGGCGCATCCACTCCAAGCCAGCGCTGCAGCTTCTCCGGCAGCTTGGCCAGCTGTTCGGGCGGCACCGCCTGCATCGGCTCGATGTCTTCGGGCATGGGCACCTCGGGCATCGAGGACTGATGCTCGAAGCCGCTCTCCGGCACCTGGAAGGAAATCGAGCCGTTGAGGATGGGCTGGCCGTGCTGGATCGCCACCACCCGGCGGGAGGAGAACGTGCCGCCGTCGCGCGTGCGCTCCACGTTGTAGACGATCGGCGCCTTGATGTCGCCAGCACGCAGGAAGTAAGCGTGCAGCGAATGGGCTTCGCGATCCGCATCCACGGTGCGCTGGGCGGCGGACAGCGCCTGGCCCAGCACCTGGCCGCCGAAGACGAAATGCGTACCGATGTCCCGGCTCTGGCCGCGGAACAGGTTGTCCTCCAGACGCTCGAGTTCGAGCAGGTCGACGAGTTCGCGGACGTGGTTTTCCGTCATGGAGAGCAGGCTCGGTATAGGTGGCCGGGAATTATAGCGACGCGCCGACCCTCTCGGTCGGGAAGGGCTGGCAGACGGGCGGATAGCCCCGACGGTATTCATCGCTCCAGGACCAAGGGGGCGCTTATGGAACAGTTTTCAGACTGGGAACGGGGATGCCTGCTGGACGTGCCAGGCATTGGTCTGGCGGTGGTTTCCCGCCTCGAGCAGATCGGCATCTGCACGCTGGACCAGCTGGCGGACGCCGAGGTGGACGATGTGCTCCTGCAGATCAGCACCCTGCTGGGCGCCGCCTGTTGGCGCACCAGTCCGCAGGCGCGCGTCGCGGTGATGCTGGCGGTGGCGCTGGCCCGTCATTCGGCTCCGCTGGCGTCTAGCCGTTAGCCGGGGTCCACCGGGTCAGTCCACTGTCTGCCAGCACCTCGGCCCAAGGAAACATCGGACCCGGATCGAGCTTGCGCGGCACGTCCAGGGTCGGGTCGTCGGTGGCCGGCAGCCGCGCCGTGTCCAGCTGCTCGTGGCCGGCGATCAGGCTCAGATGCGGGAAGTCCTGCCGCAGCTGGGCCAGCAGGGCGCGCAGAGCGGCGACCTGGGCCGGCGGGTAGGGCTCGGTCATGGTCTGGCGGCTCGAATCCCACCAGTCCGGGTAGCGCCCCAGGTTGACCAGCTCGATGCCGATCGTATGGGGGTTGTAGCCGCGCACGTGGTGGGCCACGCGGGTGGCCGGCACATAGCGGTAAATACTGCCGTCCCGGTCGATGTAGTAATGCCCGCTGGCGCCCGCGCCGCTGTCATAGAGCACCCGCTCGCCGTACTCGCGGGCCGTGGCCAGGTCCGGCAGCTCGGTGCAATGGATGACCACCATGTCTACCGAATCGGGGGAGCGCTCGGGGAGCAGGGCGACGTACGGCAGGGGCTGATCAATGATGGTCAGAGGCATGGCCGGCAGTCTAACGACGGTGGCCCGGGACGTCGCCTGTTACGATGCGCGGCTTGAAGATTGCAGTTGTGGAGACCGCGATGCGCGGCCAGATCATTCTTTCGCACGGCTCGGATTCCGGTCCGGACGCCACCAAGGTCAGCGTGCTGGCCGCCTTCGCCGAGTCCCTGGGCTGGAAAACCCAGCGCCCGGACTATCGCAGCGACGATCTGCCGGGCTATGCCGGCTCGGTGGCTCCGCGCGTGGAGCGCCTGCTGGCGGCCATCGATACGCTGGATGCGCCGCCGATCCTGGTTGGTTCCAGCATGGGTTCGTTCGTGTCTGGCCTGGCGTCGCTGCAGCGTCCCGTGGCTGGCCTGTTCCTGCTGGCCACGCCCAGCGAGATCCCGGGCTACCGCCAGGCCTTCGACCTGGCCGAAGGCGTGCCCACTTTGCTCTACCACGGCTGGCGCGATGACGTTTGCCCGCCGGAAGGGGTGATCAGCTTCTCCGCCCGCCGCCGACTGCCGCTGATCGTGGTCGATGACGACCACCGCCTGAGCGACAGCATCGATCGCATCGTCGACCAGTTCGGCCTGTTCCTTACTTCTTTGGCGGCCGCATGAGCGCTTTCTTTGCCACCTGCCCCAAGGGCCTCGAATACCTGCTGCGCGACGAACTGGTGGCGCTGGGTGCCGAGGACGTGCGCGAGGCGCTGGCCGGCGTGCATTTTGCCGGCAACCTGGAAACGGCTTACCGCGCCTGCCTGTGGTCGCGCCTGGCCAGCCGTGTGCTGATGCCTTTGGCCGACTTCGATGCCGCCACCGACGATGCGCTTTACGCAGGCGTGCAGGCGATCGACTGGTCGCAGCATCTCGCCTCGCACGCCACCCTGGCGGTCGATGCGAATTCCGCGCAGAGCAAGCTGACCCATAGCCAGTTCATCGCCCAGCGCGTGAAAGACGCGGTGGTCGATCAGTTCCGCCAGCGCGATGGTTCGCGTCCCGGCGTGGACACCGACGAACCGGACGTGCGCATCAACCTGCGCCTGCGCCGCGATCGCGCCACGCTGTCGCTCGACCTGGCCGGCTCGCCGCTGCATCGCCGCGGCTGGCGCGAAGTGCAGGGCGAGGCGCCGCTGAAGGAAAACCTCGCCGCCGCGATGCTGTTGCGCGCGCGTTGGCCAGAGATCTATGCCGAAGGCGGCGCGCTGCTCGACCCCATGTGTGGATCGGGCACGTTGCTGGTGGAAGGCGCCTGGATGGCTGCCGACGTGGCGCCAGGCCTGCACCGCGAGTACTACGGCTTCCTCGGCTGGGCCCAGCACGACATCGCCGTATGGCGCAGCCTGCTCGAGGAAGCGCGCCAGCGTGCCGAGACCGGCCTGCGCGCACTGCGCCCCTGCTTCTTCGGCAGCGATGCGGATTCGCGCATGGTGCAGACGGCCAAGCGCAATGCGCAGGAGGCCGGCGTCGCCGGCTTCCTCACCCTGGACAAGCACGACGCCACCCATGTGTCGCCGCCGCCGGGTTATACGCGCGGACTGGTGATCACCAACCCGCCGTACGGCGAGCGCCTGGGCGACCGCGTGGAAATGCCGCGCCTTTACCGTGCGCTGGGCGAAACCCTGCGCGAACGCTTTGCCGGCTGGCGCGCTGCGGTGCTGGCGGGCGATGCGGAACTGGGCCAGGCGATCCCGTTGCGCGCCGAGAAGAAATACGCGCTCTACAACGGCGCCCTGGAAACGCAGCTGCTGGTGTTCGAACTGCATGCACGCAGCGAAGTCCAGCGTGAAGCCAAGCCGCTCTCCGAAGGCGCGCAGATGCTGCGCAATCGCCTGGAGAAGAACCTGCGCCATCTGCGCAAGCGGCTGGAACGCGAGGGCATCCATTGCTGGCGCGCCTATGACCAGGACCTGCCCGAGTACGCGGCGGCCATCGACGTCTACAGCCGCGAAGGCGCCGAGCCATGGCTGCATGTCCAGGAATACCGCGCGCCCGCCGAGATCCCCGTCGAAACGGCGCGCCATCGCCTGCGTGAGATCGTGCGCGTGGCCGGTGAAGTGCTGGGCGTCCCGCGCGACCGTATCGCGCTGAAGACGCGCGAGCGCGGCAAGGGCGGTTCCAAGTACGGCCAGTTCGACCAGCGTGGCGAGTTCATCGAGGTGGCCGAAGGCGGCCTGCGCTTCCTGGCCAACCTCACCGACTACCTGGACACCGGCCTGTTCATCGATCACCGCCTGGTGCGCGGGAAGATCCGCGAGCTGGCCTCGGGCCGGCGCTTCCTCAACCTGTTTGCCTATACCGCCACGGCCAGCGTCTACGCCGCGGCGGGCGAGGCTCGCGACACCACCAGCGTGGATCTGTCGGCCACCTACCTGGACTGGGCGTCGCGCAATCTTGCGCTCAACGGATTCACCGGCGGCAAGCATCGCCTGATGCAGGCGGATGCGATGACCTTCCTGAAGCAGGACAAGGAACGTTACGGGCTGATCTATGTCGACCCGCCGACCTTCTCCAACTCCAAGCGGGCGGAAGACTTCGACGTCCAGCGCGATCATGCCGAGCTGTTGCTGGCGTGCGCGGAGCGTCTGTCCAGCGACGGCGTGATCGTGTTTTCGAACAACTTCCGCCGCTTCAAGCTGAACCAGGAGGCGCTGGCTGAACGGTTCATCATCGAGGACTGGAGTGCGCCCAGCATCCCGTTCGATTTCACCCGCCGCTCGGATATCCACGGCTGCTGGCTGCTGCGCCTGCATCCGCAGGAATCGCCCTGGGGCGAGAGTGTGAACCACGTCCGCAACAAGGCCAGGCGTTAAGCAATTTCACGGTTTCTACTCAGTCCGGATTCAGCGCAAAAGTCACAGCATTGATCCCGGCAAAGAGCGATAGAAGGCAACGTCCAATCCTTCTGTCGGAATCAAGCCTCCCTTGGGAGACAAACTCATGAATAAGACGAAGATTTCCACCATCAAGCGCGTTGCAGTGGCCGCGGCCATGATCGTTGGCTGTGCCGCCGTTGCCCCGGCGTTCGCGGGCCACGTCAGCTTGAACGTGGGCATCGGTCTGCCGGCCGTGGGCGTGGGTTACTACGCTCCGGCCCCGGTGGTCTACGCGCCGCCTCCGCCGGTTTATTACGCGCCGGCCCCGGCGCCGGTCGTCTATGGCGGTCCCGTCTACGGTGGCCCGGTGGTTTACCCGGCCGTAGGGGTGGTGGTGGGTGGCCATGGCGGCTACTACCATCATGGCGGTTACTACAACCGCGGCTACTACAATCGCGGCGGCTACCGTTACTACGGTCACTGATCGCGCAGGCGTTCGTTGATACGGAAGAAACCCGGCCTGGTGCCGGGTTTCTTTTTTGTTGCAACGGCGATACCAAAGGACCATCGCAGGTGCGCACTTTTCAACGTTTCGCCATCTTCACATCACACCGTTTGAACGTTCGGTCCGGCATCGTTTGCGTATGTCACGGCGCACTGATCGCGGTATGAGTCTTCATCCAATCTCTGGCATGTCCGACGGCCCCGCGACCGCCTCCCGGAGGCCCCGATGACCTTGGCGCATTCGGCCGCGCAAGCCGAGGCGCTGACGCTGCGATTCCGGAGAATCCGCTCCCGCAGCATGGCCTTGTGCGCGACGCTCACTCCCGAAGACATGATGGTGCAGTCGATGCCGGACGCCAGCCCGGCAAAGTGGCATCTTGCGCATACCACCTGGTTCTTCGAACGCTTCGTGCTCGAGCGCGATCCGAACTACCGCTCGCCGCATCCGGAGTGGAACTACCTGTTCAACTCCTACTACCAGAGCGTCGGCCCGATGCACGCGCGGCCGCATCGCGGTCTGCTTTCGCGGCCGGGCGTGGCGCAGATTCGCGACTATCGCGAACGGGTGGACGAGGCGATCGGCGACTGGCTGTCGCGCGAGGTGGACGCCACCACCATGGGCATCATCGAATTGGGGCTGGAGCACGAACAGCAGCACCAGGAGCTGTTGCTCACCGACATCAAGCATGCGTTCTTCATCAACCCGCTGCTGCCGGCCTATACCGCGCCGCTGAGCTCGTCATCGGCGTCGACCTCCGTGCCCATGAGCTTCGTGACGGGGCGCGAGGGCATCGTGGAGATCGGTCACCAGGGCGGCGGCTTCGCGTTCGACAACGAATCACCACGGCACCGCAGCCTGCTGCAGCCGCACGCGCTGGCGAACCGGCCGGTGAGCAATGCCGAGTACGCGGCGTTCGTGCATGACGGCGGTTATGAGGAGCCCTCGCTGTGGTTGTCCGAAGGATGGGACACCATCCGCCGCGAAACATGGCAGCGGCCGTTCTACTGGCAGGAAGACCTCGCCAGCGAATTCACCCTGGCCGGCGTGCAGCCGATCGATCCGAATGCACCGGTGAGCCATATCAGCTACTTCGAGGCCGACGCCTTTGCGCGCTGGGCCGGCATGCGCCTGCCCACGGAAGCGGAGTGGGAGAGCGCGGCTGCGACGCTGCCGGTGCAGGGCAACCTACTTGATACCAAGACCTTCCATCCCCAAGCAGCGAAGGCTGGCGACGGACTGCTGCAGATGTTTGGCGACGTCTGGGAATGGACGGCGTCACCTTACGTCAGCTATCCCGGCTTCCGGCCCCTGGCTGGCGCGCTGGGCGAGTACAACGGCAAATTCATGAACGGACAGTGGGTGCTGCGCGGCGGCTCCTGCGCGACGCCCCGCGAACATCTGCGTGCGACGTACCGGAATTTCTTTCCTCCCCATGCCCGCTGGCAGTTCATGGGGATACGCTTGGGACAAGACCGATGAGTGTGCAAGCCTGTGAAATTCGCGACGATGACCGCCGCCCGCCGGTCGACGACCTGCTCGGCATCGTGCAGCGTGGTCTGCGCGCGCGGCCCAAGCGTTTGCCGTCGTGGTTGTTCTACGACGAACGTGGCTCGCAGCTGTTTGAAGAGATCTGCGAGCAACCCGAGTATTACCTGACGCGCGCCGAGATCGCGCTGATGGATGCGCACGCGGGCGATATCGCCGACGTGCTGGGCGAGGACGTGCGCCTGGTCGAATACGGCAGCGGCAACGCGATCAAGACGCGCATGCTGCTCGAGCATCTGCACGCGCCCGTGTCCTATGTGCCGGTGGAGATTTCCGCCGAGCCGCTGCGCAACAGCACCCAGGCCTTGAACGAGCGCTTCCCGGGCGTGCCGGTGCAGGCCTTGCATGCGGACTTTACGCGTCCACTGCGTTTGCCGATCCCGCCGCGCGCGCCGCGCCGCACGGTGATCTACTTCCCCGGTTCCACCATCGGCAATTTCGAAGCCCGCGACGCCGCCGAGTTGCTGCGCAAGATGCGCGGCGAGATGGGCGACAACGGCGGCATCCTGATCGGCGCCGACCTGAAGAAGGACACCGCCACCATCGAGGCGGCGTACAACGACAAGGCCGGCGTCACCGCGGAGTTCACCCTCAACCTGCTGATGCGCTTGAACCGCGAGCTGGGCAGCGATTTCGATCTGTCCGCGTTTCGTCATCGCGCGCATTACAACGCGATGGCCGGACGCATCGAAACCTTCATCGTCAGCAGCAAGGACCAGAAGGTGCGCGTGGGCAAGCAGCAGGTGGCTTTCACCGCGGAAGAGGCGATGCAGGTGGAATACAGCTGCAAGTACTCGCCCGAGGATTTCGCCGCGCTGGCCGGCAAGGCGGGGCTCGCCATTGCCCATGAGTGGACCGACCCGCAGGGCATGTTCGCCGTCTACTACCTCGTACGCTCCGGCGCCCGCGTGGCCTGAGCGAATGAGCGCGCTTGCGCACTAGCGCGCTCGCTTGGATCCCTAGGGGCTGAACACCAGCACCAGGAACACCACGAACATCGACAGGTGCACCGCACCCTCGAGCATGGTGGTACGCCAGCCCGAGAAGGTCAGCGTGCTCAGCACCAGGGTGGAGGCGAGCAGCACGATGCTCGCCGGCGGCAGGCCGAGCACCACCGGCTTGCCCGTGAACAGCCCGATGGCGAGCACGGCCGGCACCGTAAGGCCGACTGTCGACGCTGCGCCGCCAAGACACAGGTTGATCGCGCGCGTGAGCTGATCACGGCGAATGGCGATGAGCGCGGAGATGCCTTCCGGGGTGAACACCAGCATGGCGATGATGACGCCGCCCAGCGCATGCGGCGCACCCGTTGCCTCAATGCCGAAATCGAGCACCTTGGCGAGGCTCTTGGAGAGAATCACGATGGGCAGGATGTTGACCAGCAGCATCACCAGATGCAGCGCCATCTCGCCCTTGCGCGCGCGGCGCGGCGGCGCGGGAGGTTCTTCCGGCACGTTCGCATCGGTGTCCGAGCGAGGCGCCACGAAGTAGCCCTGGTGACGTCCCGTCTGCAGCCACAGGAACAGACCGTAGAGGCCGATGGTGAGGATGGAGAAGCTCACCGCCTGCACCGGCGTCAGCGAGCCATCCGGGGTCGAGGCGGTGAAGCTGGGCAGTACCAGGGCGATCATCGCCAGCGGAATGATCACCGCCAGGAAGGCCGAGGCGCCATGCAGGTTGTACGCCTGCTCGTGATGACGCATGCCGCCGAAGAGCAGACCTATCCCGACCACGCCGTTCAACACGATCATCAGCACGGCATACATGGTGTCGCGCGCGAGCGTGGCGGTATCGCCGGCACCGAGCATCACCGCCGAGATCAGCACCACCTCAATCAAGACGATGGACAGCGTGAGCACCAGCGTGCCCACCGGTTCGCCCAGCAGGCCGGCCAGTTCCTCCGCCTCGTGCACCACGCCGAACGAGCCCCATACGATCACCACGAACAGCCACGCGAACAGCGAGAGGCCGATGGCATGGTTGCTCAGGTGCTGCATCCAGTCCGAACCAAAGATCAGGAACATCGCCACGGTGGCCCAGGCGATGGCGGGGCGCAGGAACATCTTCGGTTGCAACAGCGGTTGACTTTCGGACAGGGTCGAGTCGAGTGTCATGATGGCTCCGGCTCAGTGTGCATCGCTCAGTATGCCGCCATAGCTGGCAGGATCGACATCGGCGATGGATTGCGAAAACGTCCAGCGATGCCCGCCGATGTCTTCGAGCGAATATTGGCGTTCGCCATAAGGGTAGTCGGTGGGCGGCCGCAGCACACGCGCACCGTTGGCCGTGGCTTGCGCATGATGCGCGTCGACATTGGCCACGTGAACCATCACACCGTGCGAGTGATCGACGACGTGCCCGCCATCGGCGCGTTCGGTGACCACGATGCAGGTGCCCCCGTAGATCAGCTGCACGCGGTGATCGCCGATGCGCAGGCGTTCGCGAAAGCCGAGCGCGCTGCATAACCAGGCGGCGGCTGCGAGGACATCCGGATAGGCCAGCTCGGGAATGATGACGCCCGGCGGCATGGAGCGGTTGGTGATCATGGAAACCTTCCTGGTCGCTATGCACGAACAAGCTTGCCACGATGCGTCACCCGGCGTGCTCAGCCGGTGATTTCGACCCCACGCACCAGTCGTTTGGCCAGGCGCGGCTGGCGCAGTTGTTCCAGCCACCAGGACAGGGCGCGCCCCTCCTGGTCGCCACGCCAGGCGACGTAGAGCACGTTGGGTTCGCGTGGATCGGCCATGCGTTTTTCCACCAGCTCGCCGCGCTTGAGCAGGCCGGCGACGCGCTGGCGGGGTAGCCAGCCCACGCCGAGGCCTTCCTTCTGCGCATGGATTTTCGCGGCCATGCTGGGTACCGCCAGCGTGGCCTGGCCACCGATCAGGCCGTAAGCGCGGCCGGCGGAAGTGCGCGACGAATCGGCCACTACCACGCTGCGGTGGCGCGTGACGACCTCGCGTTCCAGCGGTTCGGCGGCCTTGGCCAGCGGATGCCTCGGTGAAATGGCGAACACCCAATCCATCACGCCCAACTCGAACCAGCGCAAGGTCGGAATGACCGGCGGTTCGTTGGTGGCACCCACGATAAGGTCGGCCCGGCCATCGCGCAGCGCCTCCCAGGTGCCGCCGAGCACTTCATGCGTCATGCGCAGGGCTACACCGGACTGCAGCGTGTCGAAGCTGCGGATCACGGGCGAGAAGAGTTCGAACTCGAGGATTTCGTCGGTGACGATCCACAGCCGGTCTTCCCAGCCGCTGGCGATCTGTTTGACGCGGCGGCTGAGCCGCGAGACATCCTGCATCAGTCGCGCCGCCTCCAGCGCGAGCAGCTGGCCGGCAGGGGTCAGTTGCAGGCGGTAGCGGCGGCGGTCGAACAGTAGCGCGTCGAAGCGCGTCTCCAGCTGGCGGGCGGCGTGCGAAATGGTGGAGGGGGCTTTGCCCAGGCGCGCGGCGGCACGGGACAGGCTGCCGCTTTCGCGAATGGCTTCCAGCAGGGCCAGTTCGTCTTCGGACAACATGTTCGGGCCTTTCGAACGAGTGTGGGGAGGGATGGTACGACAAGGGGGTGGGTTTGGTTTGGCTGCTTTCTTTCGGCTCGGGTAGGTCGAGCGGCGACTTTCTCCCTCTCCCCGCCGGGGAGAGGGTTGGGGTGAGGGGCGGGTGCTCGCGGGAACGCTTCTACTCGTCATCCCGGCGAAGGCCGGGATCCAGAGCCTCGGTGTTTAGTTGTCGCGTTGACGCTGGTTTGCTCGCCTGCCGCGGGCTTCCGTCCTCCTGCCGGAGGCCGGGTTACTTTCTCTTGCTTGCCCAAGAGAAAGTAACCAAAGAGAAGGGCCCCCCGGATGACGCGCCTTCCNNCACCCTGCGGGCTTTCCTCCACCCGTCCGCCGCGTCATATGGGGACCCCGGGGGTAGAGCCGGATCAAGAGCCGAGCAGCACGGCGTTGCCGCGCAACTGTTCCTTTGTAGGAGCGCACCCTGTGCGCGACAGCCCCACGGCGCGGTACGCCGCAACTCTGCGGTCGCGCACAAGGTGCGCTCCTACAAGGAGAGGGCGCGCGGCGTTTGGATATGGGATCAACGCTGCCGGTTGGCTCTTTGTGGGAGCGCACCCTGTGCGCGACAAACCTACGGAGCGGTACACCGCAGCGTGGCTGTCGCGCACAGGGTGCGCTCCCACAGACAAGCGCGAGTCGCTCGCGCTGCGCTGATTGAAGGGCGCGAGAAAAGCGCGCGGGCTTTCACCCAGGCCTGCGCGCGCCCAGCTGCACCAGCACTTCATGGGCCGAGCGAATGCGCTCGGTCGCCCCCGGCAACTCCATATTCACCTTCAACTTGTCCTGCCCATCGAGCTTGTAGACGCGCGGCAGGCCCTGGATCAGGCGGATGATGGCCATGGGATCGACTTCGGGTTTGTCGCGGAAGGTGATGCGGCCGCCGTTGGCACCGAAGTCGAGTTTGCGGATGCCTAGCGGCGTTGCCATCAGCTTGAGCTGGGCGATGGCGAACAGCTGCTTGGCGGGATCGGGGAGCAGGCCGAAGCGGTCGATCATTTCCACTTGCAGGTCGCGCAGGTGTTCGTCGCTGCGGGCGCTGGCGATGCGCTTGTAGAGCGTCAGGCGCGTATGCACATCGGGCAGGTAGTCGTCGGGAATCAGCGCGGGCAGGTGCAGCTCGACTTCGGTTTCGTGTTCGCTGCTGAGATCGAAGTCGGGCACCTTGCCGGACTTCAGTGCGCGCACGGCGCGTTCCAGCAGCTCGGTATAAAGGCCGAAACCGATCTCTTGGATCTGGCCCGACTGTTCGTCGCCCAGCAGCTCGCCGGCACCGCGGATTTCCAGGTCGTGCGTGGCGAGCGTGAAGCCCGCGCCGAGTTCTTCCAGCGAGGCGATCGCTTCGAGGCGCTTCTCGGCATCGGCGGTCATCGCCTTGCGATCAGGCACCACCAGATAGGCGTACGCGCGATGATGCGAGCGGCCCACGCGTCCGCGCAGCTGATGCAGCTGCGCAAGACCGAAGCGGTCGGCGCGGTTGATGATGATGGTGTTGGCGGTGGGAATGTCGATGCCGGTTTCGATGATGGTGGTGCACACCAGCACGTTGAAGCGCTGGCGGTGGAAATCCGCCATCACCCGTTCGAGTTCGCGTTCGGGCAGCTGTCCGTGGGCCACGCCGATGCGCGCTTCGGGGATCAGTTCCTGTACTTCGCGCGCTGCGCGCTCGATGGTGTCGACCTCGTTGTGCAGGAAGTACACCTGGCCGCCGCGCTGCAGTTCGCGCTGGAACGCTTCGCGGGCGAGGGCTGGTTCCCATTGCGCCACGAAGGTGCGCACCGCCGTGCGATGTGCCGGCGGCGTGGCAATCAGCGACAGATCGCGCAGACCGCTCATCGCCATGTTGAGCGTGCGCGGGATCGGCGTGGCGGTCATGGTGAGCAGGTCGACTTCGGCTCGCAGCTTCTTCAGCTGTTCCTTCTGGCGCACGCCAAAGCGCTGTTCTTCGTCGACGATCACCAGGCCAAGGTTCTTGAACTTGATCTCCGGCGCGAGCAGCTTGTGCGTGCCCACGATCACGTCGATCTGTCCGTCGGCGAGGCGCTTGAGCGCCTCGTTCACTTCCTTGCTCGACTTGAAGCGCGACAGCACGTCGACCTTGACCGGCCAGTCGGCGAAACGGTCGGCGAAGTTGCGGTAGTGCTGCTGCGCGAGCAGGGTGGTGGGCACCAGCACGGCGACCTGGCGGCCGGCGGTGGCGGCGGCGAAGGCAGCGCGCAGTGCCACTTCGGTTTTGCCAAAGCCGACGTCGCCGCAGATCACGCGATCCATCGCGCGCGGCGCGGCCAGATCGTGCAGCACCGAGTCGATCGCCTGCTGCTGGTCGGGTGTTTCCTCGAACGGGAAGGTGGCGCCGAACTCCTCCACCATCTGGCGATCGATCGGCATCGATTCGCCGCCGCGCGCTTCGCGTTGGGCGTAGATGCCGAGCAGTTCGGCGGCCACGTCGCGGACTTTTTCCGCCGCCTTCCTGCGGGCGCGTTCCCAGGCATCGCCGCCCAGCGAATGCAATGGCGCCAGTTCCGGCGCGGTGCCGGTATAGCGGCTGACCAGGCCCAGCTGCGCCACCGGCACGTAGAGCTTGTCGCCCTTGGCGTATTCGATGATGAGGAACTCGCCATCCATGCCGCCCAGCTCCATCGATACCAGGCCCTGGTAGCGACCCACGCCGTGATCGACGTGGACGATGGGCGCGCCGATGGTCAGCTCGGTGAGATCGCGGATGATGCTTTCCGGATCGCGCGCTGCGCCACGGCGTCGCTTGCGCTCGGTGCGCACGCGCTCGCCGAACAGCTCGCGTTCGGTGAGTACGGTGAGCGCCGGATCGTTGAGTGCGAAGCCTTGTTCCAGTCCGGCAATGGTGATGGCCAGACGCAGCTTGTCGTTGCCGAGGAAGGCCGACCAGCCGTCAAGCGTCTCGGGCTTGAGGCCCGCGCCCGCCAGCTGTTCGATCAAGGCTTCGCGACGACCCGCCGAATCGGCGGCAATCAACACGCGTCCCGGATAGTTCGACAGGAAATGGCGCAGCGAGGTGCCCGGTTCCTCGCCCTTGCGGTTGAGCGGGAGGTCCGGCGCGGGCTGCGTGCCGGTGGGCAGGGCGTGCTCGTGGCCGCTCTCCACCACTTCGATGCGCAGGCGCTTGTTGAGCTGTTCGCGCAGCAGTTCGGTCGGCAGATACAGCTCGGCCGGCGGCAGCACGGGACGTTCGATGTCGTGCGCGCGCTGGTCATAGCGCTCGCCGGTCTGCGTCCAGAATTGTTCGGCCGATTCCAGTGCGCCTTCGCCAAGCAGGAACACCGCGTTGTCGGCGAGATAGTCGAACAACGTGGCGGTCTGCTCGAAGAACATCGGCAGGTAGTACTCGATGCCGCCCGGCGTGACGCCTTCCTTCATGTCCTGATAGAGCGGACAGCGGCGCACGTCGATCGGGAAGCGTTCGCGCAGGCGGGTGCGGAAATCCTTGGCGGCGTTTTCGGTGAGCGGGAATTCGCGTGCGGGCAGCAGCTCGATGTGGTCCACCTGTTGCTGCGAGCGCTGCGTCTCCGGGTCGAAGCTGCGGATCGATTCCACTTCGTCGTCGAACAGCTCGATGCGGTACGGCTCAGCCGCACCCATCGGGAAGATATCGATCAGCGCGCCGCGCACGGCGAAGTCGCCGGGCTCGGCCACCTGCGGCACGTTGCGGTAGCCGGCCGCTTCCAGCCGGCGCTGTTCGGCGGCCAGGTCCAGCTTCTGGTTCTTCTTCACCACCAGGCCGGCGCCGGTGATGTGGCTGCGCGGGGCGATGCGCTGCATCAGCGTGGCGATCGGCACCACCAGCACGCCGCGCTGCACGGTGGGCAGCTGGTAAAGCGTGGCGATGCGTTGGGAGACGATGTCCGGGTGCGGACTGAACACGTCGTAGGGCAGCGTTTCCCAATCCGGAAAATGCAGCACCGGCAGGTTGCCCGCGAACACGCGCAGCTCGTCCTCCAGCGCGCTCGCCCGCTGGGTGTCGCGCGTGACGGCAACCAGCAGGCCCTGGTGCGTGCGCGCGGCTTCGGCGACCAGCAAGGCGCGCGAGGAGCCGTGCGGCGACGTCCAGAAACGGCGCTGCTTGGGGCTGGTGGGCAGGGAAGGATGGGGAATCGACTTGGTCATGCGAACCCGGCAATCAGAGGCGTGGCAGCAGGCCGCGCTGGAAAGCGGGCAAGTGTAACGCGGCCGCCCCGGGCGAGCCGGGGCGGATGGACTTCTCTATATGGGAACGCGCGCGCTGCGCGACAAGCCCGGACGGCTGGCGACTCAGAGCTGCAGCGAGATCTGCGCCGTGCCCGGTTCGTCCGGCATCAGGCGGCGGACGAAGCCAAGTTCCTTGCAGAGCTGCAGCATGGGGCGGTTCTCCAGCAGCACGTAGCCCCAGATCTCGCTCAGGCCACGCTTGCGGCAATCGTCGACCAGGCGCTGCATGAGCAGGGCGCCCAGGCCCTGGCGGGCCCAGTGGGGCTCGACCAGCACGGAGAACTCGGCGCTGTTGGCGGACTCGTCCACGAAGATGCGACCGACGCCGCGCAACTCGGCCGGCTGCACCGTTTCGTCCATCAGCACGAAGGCCGTTTCCAGCGCGGGGTCGATATGCGTCAGGCGCAGCGCCATCGAATCGGGCAGCTCGCCCATGGAATGCAGGAAGCGGCGGCGGATGTCTTCGGGCGAGAGGCGCGAGAACTGGCGCTTGAGCGCAGCCATGTCGCCGGGCTCGATGCCGCGCAGGTAGAGCTCGCGGCCATCATGGGTCTGCACCCGCTCGCCCTTGGACTTGGGCGGCTCCACCAGGCGCGGGCGTGCAAAGCGCTCGGGGCTGCGCAGGGGCACCAAGGCGCGGCTGTTGGAGTAGTAGTCGATGGCGGGAGTCATGCCCATACTTTACCGTATTGTGTGCAGTGCAACATGAACAAAGAGCCTTCTGTGCGGCGCTTTTTGGTGACGCTATGTCGCACCGCATTGCCAAGCGTTCGCACGGTGGTGCGCTCGAAGCGGTCAGACCCGGGCAGAATGCGCCAGCACATGTGTGCCGGCGTTGAGGGAGAGTGAAATCCATGGCGACTGCGTCCAAAGGCATCACCCCGGCACAGCTGGAGCAGCTCTGCGCGGGCTGGCCCGGCGTGACCAAGGACATCAAGTGGGGCGCGGACCTGGTGTTCAGCGTGGGCGGCAAGATGTTCGCCGTCATGCCCACCGATGGCGGACGGATCTCCTTCAAGGTGGAGGACGAGCGCTTTCTGGAGCTCAGCGACCAGCCGGGTATGATCGCGGCCCCTTATCTCGCCCGGGCCCGCTGGATTTCGGTGGTGGAGCCCAAGCGTTTCAGCACCAGCGAACTGTCCGAGCTCATCGGCACCGCCTACGGGCTGATCCGCGCGAAATTGACCAAGAAACTGCAGGCGGAGCTGGGCCCATGGCCGCCATCAAAGGAACGGAAGAAGTGAAGCAATACATCGGCAGCATCGCCCTCGTCGTGGCTGACTACGACGAAGCCATCGACTGGTACACGCGCGTGCTCGGCTTCACGCTGATCGACGACACCGACATGGGTGGCGGCAAGCGCTGGGTCGTGGTGGCGCCGCCGGGCGCCACGGAAACGCGTGTGCTGCTGGCGAAGGCGACGTCGCCGGAGCAGCTGGCACGCGTGGGTGACCAGACCGGCGGCCGCGTGTTCCTGTTGCTGCACACGGACGACTTCTGGCGCGACTATCGGCGGATGGAGGCGGCTGGGGCTACGTTCTGCGAAACGCCGCGGGAAGAAGCTTATGGCACGGTGGTGGTGTTTCAGGATTTGTATGGCAACAAGTGGGATTTGTTGCAGCTGAAGTCCGCGTAACCCTGTATGGATCCTTGTGGGAGCGCACCCTGTGCGCGACAAGCCGACGGAGCGATACACCCAGGCGTGGCGTCGCGCACAGGGTGCGCTCCCACAGGTTAGTCGGCGATATCCGGCTCGAAAAAGCTCCAGCGGATATCCGGAAACTGCACCTTCATGGCGCGCTCCACGCTGTTGATCGCTTCAATCAACGCCGTCTGATCCGGCGCCGGCGACATGCGCGCCTTGACGGCCACCATCACGTCCGGGCCCATCTGCAGGGTGAGCAGGTTGAGCACCACATCCACTTCCGGGCGCGCATTGATGAAGGCCACCAGCTGCTCGCGGCGTCTGGGCTCCACGCCCTGGCCGATCAGCAGATCCTTCACCTTGTTGGCGATCACCACGGCCACCAGCATCAGCAAGGCGCCGATGGCGATGGTGCCTGCCGCGTCATAGAGCAGGTTGCCGGTGATCATGGTGGCCAGCACGGCGAGCAGCGCGATGGTCAGGCCGAGCAGGGCGGCGAGGTCCTCGCCGAAGATCACCAGCAGCTCGCTCGAGCGCGTTTCGCGAAACCAGCGCCACAGGCTGCGTCCCTCGCGCGCCTTGTTCACTTCGACCAGGCAGCCGTGCATCGAAAACGATTCGGCGACCACGCCGAAGGTCAGCACGCCGATCGCCAGCCATGCCCATTTCAGCGGCTCCGGGTGATTGAACTTGTGGATGCCTTCGTAGATGGAAAACATGCCGCCCACGCTGAACAGCAGGATGGCGACCAGGAATGACCAGAAATACAGCGCACGGCCCCAGCCCAGCGGGTATTCATCCGAGGGCGGCCGGTCGGCCTGGCGCATGCCCAGCAGCAACAGGCCCTGGTTGCCGCAGTCGGCCAGCGAATGCACGGCCTCGGCCAGCATGGCGCCCGAGCCGGTGATGAACGCGGCCACGAGCTTGCTGATGAAGATGGCGAAATTGGCGCCGAGGGCGAGCAGGATCGCCCTGAGTGAGTTTGCCTGACCTGACATCGTGCCTTCCTTTGGACGAAGGCGCGCAGTTTAGCCGGCTAGGCGTCGTCTCAGTGTATGACGCCGCCCACTCCGATACCGAAACTCACGTTCGACTTGCCGGCTTCCATCTCGGAGGCGGTCCATACATGCGACTGCGCCACGCTGACGGTCGGGAAGACGTAGCTGGCCTCGCCCACGTTGCCGGGACGGGTGCCGGTGATGCGGCCGGCCAGGGTGATCAGTGAGCCGGTCGGATAGTTGAACGGCTCCACGAAGCCGGGCATCACCGCGACGAAACGACCCCAGCCGCCATTGTTGTCCAGCTTGGGACGCTGCGAGCTGTCCAGCGGATAGCCCACCACTTCCACTTCGCTGCGGTCGGGGAAGTTGCGCACTTCGACCACCGTGCCGCCCCAGATCACATCGGCGTTGGCGTAGTGGTCCGGCGACTGCGCCACGCTGTTCGGCGTGGTGGCCACGGTATTGGCCGAGGGCTTGTAGATGGGAGCCGGCGCGCAGGCTGCGAGCGCCAGCATGGCGAGGGCGACGGCACTGCGCAGGAGGGTGCTGGAAGCGTGGGTCATGGCCGTATTCCGCGTGGGTTGGTTCGAGCTTAACGGGCTCGCCGCGCGGAAGGTATAAGACAAGTCGAATCCAGCGCTGGCATTCAGCTGGCGCTGTCCTGCACCAGCCAGTCGAGCCGCCACTGGGCGGGGCGTTCCTGCGACAACATGGGCGCCATGGCGCGCAGCGAGTCGCGCAGGGCGTCGTCCAGTTTCCACGGGGCGTTGAGGATCACCATGCCCGAACCGTTGAGCCGCAGCGGCGAATCGTCCGGATGCACCAGCAGCTCCGCACGCAGCACCCGCCGTGCGCCGCAGTGCTGCAGCCAGCGATGGAACGGCTGCACCTGGCTGCGCAGCTTGATCGGATACCACACCGCATAGACGCCGGTGGGCCAGCGTTCCAGCGCCGCCTTGAGCGACTTCTCGATCACGCGGTACTCGCTGTCCTGCGCCTCATAAGGCGGATCGATCAGCACCAGGCCACGTTTTTCCTTGGGCGGCAGCAGCGCCTTGAGCGCCTCGTAGCCGTTGCGCTGGTGCACGTGCACGCGGTGGTCGTGATGGAACAGGTCGCGCAGGCGCGAGGCCTCCTCCGGATGCAGTTCGCACAGCTGCGCGCTGTCGATTTCGCGCATCGCGTTGGCCACCTGCAGCGGTGAGCCAGGGTAGAGCTTCAGTCCGTGATCGTTGCCCGGCAGTCGCAGGATGGCATCGAGCCAGCGGCGCAGCAGGGGCGGCAGTGCCTGGGCCTTGCCGTTGCTGGCGTTGTTTGGGTACAGGTCCGGAAACAGCAGGCGCGAGATACCGTCCTTGTATTCGCCCGTCTTGCCCGCCTCGGTGCCGTCCAGCGCATAGCAGCCGCTGCCGGCGTGCGTATCGATGAAGGCAAACGGGGTCGGCTTCGCCTGCATGGCTTCGATCAGCGCGAAGAGGACGCTGTGCTTGAGGACATCGGCGAAGTTGCCGGCGTGGTAGGCGTGGCGGTAGTTCATGGGGGGGCGCGTTGGGTGGTTGGACAGTATAGGGGCTGGCTCT
>NZ_JPLA01000089.1 GCF_001010355.1 Dyella japonica DSM 16301
ATTATGCCGACTACACCACCGACTACGCTTCTTACATCACCGGTCACAAGGCTTACTACACCTATATCTTTCAGCGCGTAGGCACATCGGCAACTGGCGTGCAGCTGTTCTATGCACCGTTTGCACCGGCGGCTGATCCGGTTGACCCACTGTATGGCCAAGCCTTGTCCGCCTACCAGGCAACCCAGCAGTACCTGGATGCGAACAACATCTGGAATGGCACGATCAACCTGAGGGCGGGTACGGCGGCGCAGGGCGCGACGCCGGGCGGTGGCACGATCAGCATCAGCAGCGATCCGTATTACCAGGCGATACAGGCGCCGTTGTCCGCGCAGTCGGC
>NZ_JPLA01000090.1 GCF_001010355.1 Dyella japonica DSM 16301
CTATCCATACAGGAATTAAGTTTGGATTTGATGCAATCTGCTCAGGGGTAGGGTTGATGACAACATTCTGAACGACACGCTCAGGATACCCTAACTTGCGTAATGCATTGTGGTGTCCGTTATGCCATGCCTTCTCAATAGAATCATGTAAGCCTGTACCCATAGAAGTGGACACCAAATCCATGATGTCCATACTTTCTACAGAAAGGTCTACACGATGCTTCATGACAATGTGCTTAATTGGCTTAAGCAGGGTAGTCACAGAAAGATACTTTTTATCCTTCACGTAATCATACTCGTCATGCAAAAGCCAGACAGCTAATGGCAAGGACACGTCATGATTGTTCGTGATTTTCATTTAGAAGCGACCTTAGATGGGTTACTGAAACGCCATGCAGTGATTCGAGCAAAGGGGGCAATCTTATCAGACCAGTCAATCTCATGAGGAAATACATGAGTAATAGTCGTTCCATCGGCACGTACTACATCAACTTGTTCTGCTTTGCTCATTGCAACAGCAATAGGCATAA
>NZ_JPLA01000091.1 GCF_001010355.1 Dyella japonica DSM 16301
CGTCCACACAAGACACCTGCTTTATTTCACGCGAAGTTTGCTTCACGCGGCTCCATGCCGCGACAAGCAAAACCGACCATCCCTGGTCGGACTCTTCACTGAAACCCCGCTTCGACGGCAACGTCGTCGGCGAGGTTTTTTTGTTGAGTGCAAAGGTTCCCGGGTCTGTAGCTCAGGTGGTTAGAGCGCACCCCTGATAAGGGTGAGGCCGGTGGTTCGAGTCCTCCCAGACCCACCACCGTCATCGGGGCCATAGCTCAGCTGGGAGAGCACCTGCTTTGCAAGCAGGGGGTCGTCAGTTCGATCCTGACTGGCTCCACCATGACACGACGTGAAATAAAGGCAGCGCACACAAAAGATTTAGAAACGAGACG
>NZ_JPLA01000092.1 GCF_001010355.1 Dyella japonica DSM 16301
CGTCCACACAAGACACCTGCATTTTTACGCGACATTCGTGCCGCGGACAGCGACCATCGCGCTTCGTAGCTTTGCGGCTACGGGATGTGCTTCGCTTTTCGCCACACGGAAATGATTTCCCGGGTCTGTAGCTCAGGTGGTTAGAGCGCACCCCTGATAAGGGTGAGGCCGGTGGTTCGAGTCCTCCCAGACCCACCATCACCGGATTTTTGCCGATCCATCGGCAAGAGCCCGACCATCCCTGGTCGGACTTCTCACGAAAATCTGGGGCCATAGCTCAGCTGGGAGAGCACCTGCTTTGCAAGCAGGGGGTCGTCAGTTCGATCCTGACTGGCTCCACCATCGTCGACGTAAAAATGGCAGCGCACACATAAAGATTTAGAAACGAGACG
>NZ_JPLA01000094.1 GCF_001010355.1 Dyella japonica DSM 16301
ATTAATCTGGTGAGTGATGGTCACTTCGCTACACTATCAGAAGCGTTAGAATATGTGTCCGCTGAGTGACATATACATTGCCCATAGTTACAGTGGGCAATAATATGCACTTCGCATAGTTAACTGAGGAAATTATTATGTCTACAATATTAAACCAGTCAATGATCACCCGTCGCATTATCGGCAAACGTATAGCTAATCTTGCGACTATCACCGCAGAGCTGGAAACTTTCGGTAATAACGCGCGCAAATATCGCGTCCGTTGCAATGGTCTTAACGTTTATTTAACTG
>NZ_JPLA01000095.1 GCF_001010355.1 Dyella japonica DSM 16301
TCTTTTGGTTACTTTTCTTTACTCCGGGCATCCTGCCCTCCGCCCTTCGGGCCGGCTTCGCCGTTCGCATGCGCTCCTGCGCATGCGTGGGCAAGCAAAGAAAAGTAACTCGGCTGCCCTCAGGCAGACGAAACGCCCGCCGCGCAGGCGAGCCAGGTCGCGGTAGCGCGACAACCAAGCGCACAGTCACTGGATGACCAGCCATGCGGCTGTTGAAAAGCGCCTCCGGCCTGCGCCGGGATGACGAGCGAAAGAAGCCTGAGGCGCTTCCGACCAACGAGGCAAGGTTGCCCCCTCACCCC
>NZ_JPLA01000096.1 GCF_001010355.1 Dyella japonica DSM 16301
CAGTTCGCCGTTGGCGTCCTGCTGCTGCGACAGCGCCTGCTTCCAGGCATCGGTGACATTGCCGGTGGTGGCGTCCAGGCGGGCGGAGACATGGTCCAGCAGGCCGGTCGAGCGCTGCTCGAAGGTGTCGGTGAATTGCTGCAGCGTGCCGCGCAGGTCGTGGGTCAGCGCTTCGTTCGTGCCGCGATGTTCGGCGAGGGCGGAACGCCATAGCTCGGCGACCGTCGCGGTGGTCGTCTCCATGCCACGCGTGACCGCCTGCAGCTGCTGCTGCACGGCCTGGTTCACCTGATCGTGCAGCGCCGCGGTTTCGCGCGCGATGCCGTCCATGGTGGCGGCCATGATGGGCTGCAAGGCGGACGAGGCGGCGCGGGCGCTCTCGCTCACGCTGTCCTTCAGCGACGTTTCGACGGAGGCGGCGAGGCGGGTGTAGCTCGCTTCGGTGCGCGCGTGGAAGGCTTCCTGGCTGGCCAGCTGGCGCTCGTTCGCGGCGACGCTGTGCTGCTCGATGGTCGTCATCATCGCCTGCAGGCGATCGACCAGGGTCGGCATCAGTTCGGTCTGTTGCTGCAGCAGCTTGAACGCCTGCTCGCGCTGGTGGCTCTGCGAGTACACGCGCAGGGTGGAGGCGATCTTGGCGTCCAGCAGC
>NZ_JPLA01000097.1 GCF_001010355.1 Dyella japonica DSM 16301
CAATACGAGTGTCAGTCTTAGTCATGAAATGACCTTCGACTTCTTTTCTCATTTCATCACCATCTTCAATCCAGTCGATAATACCTGGAACTGCTTTAATAGGCAGGAATCCGTGCTTACCTTCAATGGTTCCACGAAGCTGTTCATGCAGTGCATGGAGTTCAGGGACATCAGTACGCATCTGCTGGGTCAGCATAAACTCTTTAATGCTACTGTCATTGTAGACAGGGGAAGAAGTTTCCTTTACAGGTAACAATTGGCATTTATCACCTAAGTAAACAATCTTACTTTGGTGAGTACCTTCGTTAATAAACTTCTTCAGTTTACGGTCAATCATTGATGCTTCATCAATAAAAATGACCTTATTCTTTTTGATACTGAAGGACTTAGATGGAATCAGGTCCGCTTCCCCAGTCTTTAGGTTATTCCGTACTGTCAGACCTTGAAAGG
>NZ_JPLA01000098.1 GCF_001010355.1 Dyella japonica DSM 16301
CACGTCAACCATATATGCAGCTAAGTTTTCCGCAGTTGGGTTGAACGGTAGAGCTACCAATGAATTAACGAAAGGATCATAATCTTCATCCTTTACTAGATTATTTTCACGTGCGAACTCAGTTGATGCAACAACAATAAGCGAATTAATTACGCTGTCATGTTCCCAATGCAGGAACTTATGATCCCAATTATCTTCCAACCACTGACACAGCGTAGTTTTAACCACACTAAAGTCGATCACGCGCCCAACGTTGTCCAGTCCGTCCTCAACCAGCTTTCCTCGTGTTACTACTTTTCCGCATCCATGTTTCGGTGCAACCTTAAAGTGAAACTTATAGTTG